>CAVOUD010000003.1:0-883434 GCA_963699515.1 uncultured Methanoregulaceae archaeon
TGGTGAGGGTTGATCTGATTGGGTTCCTATCGATATGGACGATGTGTGGCTGGACTTGGTATAAAGAGCAGTCAGGAAAAATAACGAGGTGGAGTTGTCTGCAGGAAAAGAAAGGTTTATTGTCCCGTGTCCGATTTTATAGTAATGGACCGACTTGTAGTCTCACTGGATTTTCTTGAATTCCCACCTACCCATACATGCGATGGTGGAAATCTGTCTCCCCGCCTTACCCTCAAGGGATTGAATGCATCCTCAGTTGCTGTTATGATCTTCAACCCGTTTGAAAAATCCTGTTGTTCTTTCACCCCATGGATTGTCTGGAACATCCCACCTGTGCAGCAGATCCCTCCCGGAATCCCGCCCGGAGGCAGGGTCACTTCACCCATTCCGGCTGTGCAGGGTATCACGGACTATGGGACCATCGGCTATACGGGGCCGTGTCCTCCGCATGGCCAGATGATACGGTATCTGTTCAGGGTGTATGGACTGGATGCGATGCTTGATCTCACTGCCGGATCCAACAAACACGAGCTGATAACAGCGATGAAAGGGCATGTGATCCAGTTTGGCGATACGGCTGCACTATGTTCGCGATGATCAGGTTCTGCGTTCCCCGAAGAGAACAACTGACCACAGATGCTCAGGAACGGTTATTCGGCTACCATCACATAATCGACACAAAAAGATCCCTTTTGAGGGAGATCCGGCCGGAAGACAGGGGGTCTCAGTACCCCATCTGCCCCATCCGAATTTCATAAATCATACCGCCACCAACGGTACTCGTATGAAATACACGGCACGGCATATCCAGCGTTTCCTTGAAACAGGAAGGATTGACGCTACCCTCTGGAAGAACCACTTCCCCTCCCTCCTGCCCACCCAGGTGCCGGCCTGCGATGACTGCGGGGAATTTAAAGACCGGACCTGTGCAGGGGGCCGGGACCCGGTGGAGTGTTTCCTCGGCAAAGCACCTGCAGCTGAGCCTGAGGGAGAACACAAAAAGAAGAAGCGGGATCCTATGCTCGGCCTTGGTACAAAAGAGCTGAAGGTTCACGGAACGGCCAAGCCTAAGGATCAATCGAAAATGTGAGGGATGGCCTGGATTTTTGGGTCCCCAGGGTGCCCTTCTTCCCTATCGAAACTATAAAGGAGACAGACAACGACAAAGCTATGATGACAGTCCAGGCAGCACCCCGGGTGCGAAAAGATCATCCTGAGAAAAAATCTGCCGCTCAGCAAAAAACACATGAAGGCGAAGCAAAAAACGTCCTTTATGCTGTATCAGAGCATTCTCTTTACGGGTTTCTGGAAAATGAGCCCGACATTTACTCAGTTTCGGATCTGAAAGTCAGGTACCGATGAAAGCTAAAATTGTCCTGATCCATTTTCCGTTTACGGATCTGACCGACTCCAAACTTCGACCAGCACTGGTTCTTCATGAGAGTGAACATGATGTGGTTGTGGCATTTATATCGTCAAAAATTCCCGGGTATCTCCAGGATTCCGATTTCCCGATAGCAATGGATCATCCTTCATTCTTTTCTACCGGACTCAAGGTTTCTTCTGTGATAAAATTCGATAAGATTGCAACCGTAGCAAAGGATCTCATAGAGGGGGAGATCGGTGAGATTACTCGTGATCTGGCCGACGAATGTAACCTCCTTTTACGCCGTATTTTTATTCTTCGATGATCCCCGGCATGCCCTGCCTATTTTTATCCGCATGATCGGTAGTCAATACCGCTCAGATTCCTGACGTGAAAATGATCTCTATAATCCCGCCGACAAACACCTTAAAATAGACATCTGAAAACAGCCCCTTTTTTCCCTTCCCCACACTGCTGCCCACCCGGGTGCCGGCCTGTGATGACTGCGGGGAATTTAAGGACCGGACCTGTGCAGGAAAAAAACGAAGGATTACATAATTGGAAGCATCACGCACCCGGGACGATTTCAACTTCGCGGAACCCCATACATGTATTGAGATCTTCGGAGGTTTGCGAATCTTCCGGTTTCCCGGAAATCTCTCGTAACCCTCAACCCCGCCCGGCTTTCCCCCTCTTCTTAGATTCCACACCCTTCTCCTGACCGCAAAGGTAAGAGTGTGCACGACCATACCAGAATAATAGCAATGGATGCACTTGCACTGCTCCGGCAACACGAACCAACCCTGAAAAAACGGTTCGGTGTGGCGAAGATCGGCATATTCGTTTCCTATGTCTGCTGAGAGGAGCGGCCGGAAAGCGACGTGGATGTGCTCGTTACATTCCCGAAAGGGGAAGAGACGTTCGATCATTACATGGACTGCAAGTGCTGTCTCGAAGATCTGTTCGGGAGAAACGTGGACCTTGTCATGAAAGGGGTGATCAAATCCAGGCTCAGGGAGTATATTCTTGGCGAGGTCGTCTATGCATAGAACGGTGCTCCAGTATCTTGATGATATTCTTGAGGCTATTGGAAACATCGAGGAGGAAGCCTCAACAAAGATTTTAGGACAGAACAATCCAATAAGATTCAGGAGAATTTCATGTCAACGTTTACCGCGGTCCTCCACAAAGAGGATGACATGTATGTGGCAGAATGCCCCGAAGTGGGTACGGTCAGCCAGGGAAGTTCTGTTGAAGAAGCGGTCAGTAACCTTAAGGAAGCAACCGAACTTTACCTCGAAGAATTTCCTTTGACGAAAAATAGAAGGGCAATCCTGACAACCTTTGAGGTGTCATCGGTTGCCACATCGTAAACCTGTTTCCGGGGATCTCACCATCAGAATTTTGTGCAACAGATTCGGTATTGTGATTTCAGGACGAACAGGAAGCCACGTTCGGCGCTCGAAAATAACGGGCGAAGGAAAAGCTGGCACGGTTGTTCCTGATCATCACGAGTTGAAACCTGGTACACTCAAAGGAGTTATCAGGCTGGCAAAAGTCAATGTTGACGATTTTTACTGGTTTGTCTGATGTTAATAAATTCGGTGCTTTCTGTATCCAGCGGTTTGTCAGCAGAGGGAACGTCTGAATACAGGCCTGTTGAAGGGAAAATAATGACCCGGTGGGCCGGACACATAAATCCGGAAAAGGTCCTGCCGGAATATCCCCGCCCCCAGATGGTCCGGCTCGACTGGTTGAACCTGAATGGTTTGTGGGATTATGCCATTGTGGATAAAACCCAGCCCATGCCGGGACAATTCCAGGGTAAAATCCTTGTTCCGTTTGCGGCCGAATCGGCACTTTCCGGAGTCGGTAAGAAAGTCGGTGAGAAGAACAGACTGTGGTACCGCAGAACATTTACCGTCCCTGCGGCGTGGAAAGATAAAACCGTTCTTCTGCATTGTGGGGCGGTTGACTGGGATTGCGATGTCTTAGTCAACGGCACGCTGCTGGGCAATCACCAGGGTGGCTATGATCCCTTCTGGTATGATATTACCGGTGCGCTGAACGCGACCAGTCCCCAGGAGCTGGTGGTCAGTGTTCTGGATCCCACGAATAAAGGCAGGCAGCCTGTCGGCAAACAATGTGACCATCCCCACGGGATATGGTACACCGCGGTGACCGGCATCTGGCAGACCGTCTGGCTGGAACCGGTTCCCCGGACGTATATTGATTCCATGAAGATTATTCCGGATGTGGATAACCAGACGGTGACGGTAGTTGTGGAGGTGAAAGGCGAACCTGAAGGTCTGTCCTATAGTGCCGATGCCAGGTCTCCAGGCTTTTCGGCTTCGGCCGCTTCTGCAAAAAACAAGCTCGTGCTGGATATCACCGATCAAAAACTGTGGTCGCCGGATTCTCCCTTTCTCTATGACCTGAAGGTGCAGATCAAAAAAGGAGACACCGTCATTGATGACGTTGGCAGTTATTTTGGTATGCGCAAAATCAGTCTTGCCAAAGACGACAGGGGCATCATGCGAATCATGCTCAATAACCAGTTCCTGTTCCAGTACGGCCCGCTGGACCAGGGATGGTGGCCGGATGGTCTTTATACTGCACCGGGCGATGAGGCACTGAAATCGGATGTGGCAGTGCTCAAAACTATTGGCATGAATATGCTGCGAAAGCATGGCAAAGTGGAACCAGCACGGCTGTATTACTGGTGCGATACGCTCGGCATCCTTGTCTGGCAGGATATGCCCGGCAGCGATTATAACAATGTATTCAGGGGGAGAACCCCAACATCCGCCGCCCAGTTTGAGAAGGAATGGAAGAGAATCATCAGTGCGTTGTATAATCACCCCAGTATCGTCATGTGGGTTTTATTCAATGAAGGCTGGGGGCAGTTTGATACGGCCCGAATCGTTAAAATGACCGAAGATGCGGACCCGACCCGCCTGGTCAATAACGCAAGCGGGTGGACGGATAAAGGGGTTGGTGGCGTGAAGGATATTCATGCGTATCCCGGTCCGGTAATGCCGGACGTAGAAGAAAAACGCGCTGTGGTGCTGGGTGAATTTGGCGGTCTTGGCCTTCCTGTTGCAGGGCATACGTGGCAGGAAGAAAAGAACTGGGGCTATCGCAGCTGCAAAAACAGCCAGGAGCTGACGGCGGCCTACGGGGAGTTACTGAACAACCTTCGTCCACTGGTCGCAAAGGGCCTTTCTGCTGCGGTCTATACACAGACAACGGATGTGGAAAGTGAGGTCAATGGCCTGTTGACGTATGATCGCGAGGTGATCAAGATGGATGCTGACCACATGAAAACGGTTCATAAAAGGTTGTATCAACAGATTTGCGAATAGCGAAATGGACGTTGGCATAACGTCCTGACCCGATACAAGAGAGATGAACGTAAAAATACCTGATATTCCCGATTCTTTTTTTCATTGAGGATTTCCCCTGAAAATCGTCGTATTCAGCGTATAATACGGGGATTGTTTCCATTCTGTATACGATGATTGCCGCCGCCCCAAAACAGGGCACCCCAGCGGCGGATCGGTGATAAAAAAAATTCAAAAAACACCCTGCCCTCCGTGCCTCGGAGAGGCCCTGAGGAGGGAGTCCTTCGTATAAAGTAAGATTTTCATGGATCGGGTGTGAACGTACAGGTTCATGCCCGTTTCTCCAGAGCCATTCTATTGTAGGGTTATTACCTGTGCCTGTCACCAGATTATTACTGCCGGGTAATGATGAATCAAAAGAATTACGTGGAATCATTCCTTATAATTTCTCTCTCGAAGTATCTGATACTCTCAATAATCTATTCGTAGTAAGAAACTTACTTAATGTATATACCCGTGCAAAATACATGAAGGAGTAACATTTACCCTTCGATTATTCGGGATACTGGTTACATCCCGCACAGTAAAACCTAAAAAAAAATTGAAATTTCCCCCTCGTAAAGGTAAGTTTTATTCAAAAAAAAGAGACTGAACTGATATGAAAGATTTTTATTCATGCATACACACGAAATTTTTTTTTACTGTTGTTCTTGTAAGTTCCATAATTTTAGGGATTTTTTTGAGATTATTACCCCATATAGTTATGGGATTTTCCTCAAATCTCCCCCTCAATAACGGTGGATTGTATCTGTTTTTTTCAGAAATGATTGCCCAGAATAATTTTTCATACCCGACCACTGTTCCCTTTTATACCGAAAATGGCATTCCCTTTGCGTACCCCCCGTTACTCTTTTACCTGTTAGCACTGATGAGCACACTGTTCCCTGTCTCTTTATTGACTCTTTTGATTTACAGCCCTACGATAATCAGCATAGTCTGCATATTTGCGTTTTATTTTTTGGTAAAGGAATTATTCCCGGAAAAATCCCTCGTCCTGGTAAGTACAGTAGTTTTTGCCCTCTACCCACCGTTAATAGCGTATTCTGCACAAGGCCTCTTCCTCGTTCATGGTTTTGGCACGGTATTTTTTATTATTGGTGTAATTCTCGTTCTTCGATGGATGAAATGCAAGGACGATACATTTATTATTTTTATAGGAATTCTTTTTGGATTGTTACTGGTATCCAGTCCTCGTTGTGCCTTTGCCTATGGGTTAGTCCTGCTCACCGTTGCATTCCTCAGTCCCCGGAAAAAAACGTTACTCGATTTGGCGTTTATGGTGATTATCGCGGCTTTAATCAGCTCTCCCTGGTGGATTACGGTTATCCGGAATCATGGAATAAATATGTTATTAAACGGGTTTATGCTGCGACAACCAGCTGCTGTATTTGACGTGTTTATCAATATTTATTTATATAACTTTTATAATTATCAGTTATCTTTAATGGTCATCTGCCTGCTTGGCCTTTTTTATTATATCATGAAAAAGGAATTTTTTTTACCTCTTTTATTCCTGTTACTGGTAATAAGCGGGGGGTACGGTGTTGTGAGTATACCTCTGATAGTGATAATCATCCTTTTTTCTGTAGGAATGGTGAAAGTTATATTTCCCGCTCTGAAGTATATCCTGAACGCTGATACCCCAGGGAAAACTCTTGTACTCTTATTTTTTACACTTCTGATATTTACCCTCATTCTTGGTGGCAGTTACCTGCAGAACCGGGATTTTTTTGAATCCAGGTATTCTTCTCTTAAAGATGACGAACAGGGAAATTTCGAAGCGATGCATTGGATATATCAGAATACTGAAAATACGAGTACTTTTATCGTAAAAGATGTTATTGCAAGTGAACAAAAAAACCGGTTCTGGATCGGAGACTGGTTTCCTGCCATAACCCACAGGAAAACTCTGAATACCTTTTATGGGAACGAATGGACAAACAGGCCTCAGTTATGGTTAGCTGACCTTGAGTTAAGCACATGTAAAGATACCCGTTGTTTTGAGAATGTATCCAGTAAATACAATCTCAACTACACGCATGTGTATATTATCAAATATCCTGAAAACGGATATGTGATCTCATCATTTGCTGATTCTGAAGATTATAAGGTACTTTTTGAAAATAGTAAAGTAATGGTATTCAGGCACAGTTCTGGAGCAGTATCGTGGTGAAACCACGCTATCTTCCCGATACGATCCCGATATCCTTATAGAGATTCGTTCGCAACGTTTCATGCAGGTTCAACTGCTATGGCCTCATTCCTCTACAATCTGGGCACTATTGCAATCTATGTCTTTATCCTCTCGAGCATGTTCCTCACCGGTCTCATGGTGACTGTCGGGGATCTGGTCGCACCGCTGCACAACCGGCGGCTCCTCGGTCTCTCGCTCTTTGCGAATTTCCTCCTTGTGCCCCTGATCGCTGTCACCCTGATCCTCCTTATCCCCATGAACCCGGAGCTGGCGGCCGGCCTGCTGCTCGTGAGCATCGCTGCCGGTGCGCCATCGACGGCAAAGGTGGCACAGTTCACCGGGGGCAACGTGGCCCGGGCGGTCTCGCTGACCATCATCCTGACCATCATCACCGTTATCCTCACGCCGTTTTTAGTCCCGTTCATCCTGGAAGGAGCTCAGGCCAATCCCCTCTCGGTCATGGCCAACCTCGTGGTCATGATCCTGATCCCCCTCGTTCTCGGGATCATTATCAAAAGCCGGTCGGAGCCCCTCGCTGCCCGCATCAGGCCGGTCATGGACTGGGCCTCCAATATTTCCATCGCGGTCATCTTCATGACCTTCGGCGTCATCTTCCTCTCACGGCTCAGGGAGATCGTGAACTCCAGCTCAGGTTCCATCGCGGTCTTTGTGGCCATTGTGTTTACGCTGGCTGCTCTTGGTTTAACGTACCTTGTCGGGGGATTCGAAAAAGATGCCAGGCAGGACCTTGCCTTCGGGGCCGGCTTCCGGAACAGCACTGCCGCTCTTGTGGTGGTCTTTGCAGAGCTTCACCGACATGGCAAACGATGTCCTCCTCATGGTGCTCATGGTCACCATCTTTGCCATCATCATCGTCTCCATTCTCGTCGGCATCATCTTCAAGAAGCGGATGGATGCAGAGAAGAAGGCGAAGGGATCGGGTGCCTGAATATCCCGGGACGGGTATCAGACACCTCGGTTGTGACAGGACACCAGGGAGCGGAACAGTGGGTGCCCGGTCGTCATAACAAACACCGTTTTTTTAATACCAAGACAGTACAATACCGTTTTTTTGGAATCTGTAGAAATAGTCATGAACATATACGTTCACACCCGAACCATGAAAATCGTCTGAATACGAAGAACTCCCTCCTCAGGGCCTCTCCGAGGCACGGCGGGCAGGGGGGTTTTTGAATAGGTATTGATCCGCCGCGGGGGTGCCCTGTTTTGGGGCGGCGGCATTCATCGCACCAGATGAATAGAGTGCTAACGATTTCTGCATCAAAACCGGATACTATGATTTTCATGGGAAATGCTCAATGAAAAGCATACGCTCAAGGGGGTTTCACCCTCGCTGCTGTGGCTCTCCCGATACGATAACTCCTGAACCGGTGCTACGTCATCGCTCAGCGCAGGGGCGGTATGGGGGGGACAGGCACTGTCCCCTCCTTCATTGTACCAGCATCTTGAATTTCATATCTATGGAAAAGGAATTATCATGAAAGACCTACGGTTATTCATCATGTTTGCTTGAGTCCGTGACTCATGTGCGTTTCTACAGAGCCGTTTTTTGTTGTCTGTTTATTGCACCGGACAGCAGGTTCCCGTGTTCTTTTTACCGGTTCTCTGTTTTGTCCCGTGCAGCTCGGTTATACCCTGGTGGTGGATGAACTTTCAGCTATCTTTCCTGTACCCTTCCTCGTGTACGGGAGGGAGAAACGGTAACTCACGACAAATCCCATGACCAGTGCGATGGCCATCGCCGGGACGAGATCCGGGTCGAAAACAATGGCGATGATGAGAGCAATGGCAATGGGACTCCTGAGCAGGGCAACACTGACACCGGCAATCACGCAGACGAGGCAGACCGCAAGCGGGATAAAGGGGAAGAGCCGGAACACCAGAATTCCCAGGGTTCCCCCGATAAAGAAGCCCGGAAAGATGTATCCCCCGGCAAAACCGGTGGAAAAGGAGAACGTTACAAGCACAATCTTTACCAGGACAAGGAGGAATAACAGGACAAGGCTGACCTCAAGAGAGTTGTTGATGAGGACCTGGAGCTGGTCATTGCCCATAAACAGGGTGAGGGGAAAGAGCATGCCGGCCAGCCCTAATCCAAGACCACCCATGAGGCCAAGGAGTACCGGCTTATTCTCCATCGGCTCAAAAACTGCCCGCATTTTCTTGTAGAGGATGATGAAGAAAATCCCGCATGCCCCGCCGATCAGGCCAAGACCGACTGCATAGATGAGGTCAATGTCCTTAAATCCCCCGTAGGGAGGCAGGGTAAACATACTGCCGATGAAAGAACCTGAAATCAGGAAATACGCGGCAAATCCTGCCGTGGCAGCCACGATCGAAGGAAGTACCGCCTTCCAGGTCATGATTCCTTTCTCCAGGGTGGTCTCAATGAAGATGAGGGCACCGGCAAACGGTGAGGTGAGGAATGCCCCGAAAAAACCACTGATGGCAGAGAGCGCTGAAAGGGTCACCACCGGGGGTGGCATGCGGGCTTTTTCCGCGATGGTGCCACCGACTGCCCCGGTAGCAACCGTAAGCGGGGCCTCCGGGCCGAGCGGAGCACCGCAGACAAGGGAGACCAGTCCCCGTAAGAAGAGCTCAAAACCCCGTTTCAGGGTAAACCTCCCTTTCTCATTAAACTCGATGAGATCCTCTGCCATGATGGCAATCTCACCGTTAAAATAATGCCGTATCACTCCCGCACCCAGCCCCCCAACAACACAGATAACCAGAATGGTGGGATTAAAAACCGGTGTCAGGGAGTCAACAGGTATGTCTTTCCACAGGATATCTGTCAGGATGTCCTGGAGGAAAACAAACGCGATCATCATGAGGGCGCCAAGAATCCCGATGAGGGAAACAAAGAGCAGGAGAATGTAGAACTTTCCGGTGTTCAGCGAATCAGAAGCTTCATCGATCTTTTTACTGCTGGTATCTTCGGGCATCGCAGGTCTCCTGTATAGATGAAAAACAAGGGAGTATTTAAATACCACTACATTTGATCGAATCGCTTTGTCCCTTTTTTCCCGCGTTTTATTATTTCTCCTCCTTCATTGAAGAGAAGACGAACAATGTCCCCACCGGGACCTGGAGTGGAGAGATGATGGTGTTTCTTCCATATCAACGTGAAAATTCAAGGTAATCACCCTATCCGGTTCCAGTCATAATCCGGCAAGGGAGCAGTCACATGATGAAAAAAAGGTTATGTCGTCTTCTCAGTAATCATGAGTTTTCCCATTCAGTCACATTGGGTGTTTTTCCTTTGGATTTCAGGCATTTTTATAAAAGTAATAATCCCGTCATCTTTTCTCAGCATCTTTTTATAATTTTTAGTCAATGAATTATTCATGCTCTTATAACTAAAAGGCATATCAGAGGAGTACTATGACAAAAAATGTTCAAAAAAAACCCGGTAAGATCCTGGGTCCGGTAGACTATGTTCTGGTCAGGTTTCCCGGAAACCGGTTCAGTGGCGAGATTGCCCCTGAGCTTGCGAATCTGGAAAGAAATGGTATTATCCGGATTATTGATCTTGTTTTCGTAGTAAAGGATAAAGATGGCGTTGTGGTGATCAGGAAACCAAAGGATCTGGGAGGTAAAGCAGGGGATGCGTTCGGTGAATTCTCCCGTGCAACCAGCGAGTGGTTCTCAATCGGGGATATTGAAGAAATTGCAGCAGAATTACCGAAGAACAGCTCATATGGCATTCTGGTATTCGAAAACACCTGGGCTGTCCCGTTAAAGAAAGCCTGCCTCAATTCGGGGGTGGAGATGGTCGATCAGGATCGTATCCCCCCGGAAGCGATCAGAAGACTGGAAGCAATCAGAAGGGTAGAGCTGGACCTCATTTCCAAGGGGGATGTCTGATTACCTCTCCACCACCTTTTTATTTTAAGGAGATACCACGTTGATACGATGGACAACCTGAAATTTTTCCTTGGCATCGGGCTTGCTATCGTACTGGTATTCTTCGGAGCGTCGGTGTATTCCCGGTTTGGCGGGGATACCACTCTTCCGGTGGACCAGGAGACGCTCTACCAGGTCTCCACCATCGATGCCCTGATGCAGGGTGTGTTTGACGGGATCCAGCCGGTCGGGGAACTGAAAACCCACGGTGATTTCGGGATAGGTACCTTTGATGCCCTGGATGGCGAGATGATCGTACTGGACGGGGTCGTCTACCAGGCAAAGGCGGATGGCAACGTCTACCGGGTCAATGACAGCCTCACCACCCCTTTTGCAACCGTAACATACTTTGATCGCGACCGTACGGCCACGACCGAAAAACCGATGAACTTTTCCGTCTTCTCATCATCGATGGCCGGGGGACTGCCCTCACAGAACATGGTCTATGCCGTTCGGATGCATGGATCATTTCCCTCGATGAAAGTGCGGTCGATTCCGGCGCAGCAGATACCCTACCCCACGCTGACGGAAGCGGCACAGAACCAGTCAGTCTCTACCTACACAAATACTACGGGTTCTGTTGTCGGGTTCTTTACCCCGGTTTTTTTTGAAGGGATCAACGTTGTGGGATTCCACCTCCATTTTATCAGCGATGACCGGCAGACCGGTGGCCATATTCTGGATTTCACCGTGCCGAAAAACACGACAGTCGAATATGACATAACACCGGAATTTCATATGATCCTGCCGACAAGTGGTGCATTTACCGGAGCCGATCTTTCGCAGGATTTGACCGCGGAACTGGCAAAGGTAGAGAAGTAATTCTTCTTTTTCATTGTATATTTTTTAAAATACTCCTAAAATGAAATTGGGAATATATAAATATTATCTTATAAGAGAATCTTTTCGTAAGTTGTGAGGGCATTTCCGAAAGGTTCAGGAGTTCTTTAAACATTCTCACTCAGTTCGCCTGGGCTTACGCAGCAAACAACCTGATACCAGGTTCATTTCATCTGGTTTTCAGGAAATGAGAACCAATCTGGAGGAATCTTAAAGTGAACGTGCAAACATGGTTTGGATCTGGAAAAAAACCCGCCCGGAACAATGAAAGTATAATCAAGGGATGCCGGAGGGATACATGAACCCGGAAGAAAAACTGATGGTAGTGATTATCGATGACGCGGTACATACCGATACACCGCACGGGCGTACGATACAAAGGATCGTGAACGGGCTCTCTGATTTTGATATCCAGGTTGTTTTAATTGCATCGCTTGAAGATGCACGATCGGCCTATGCAAACCTTCCGGAAGTTGATTGTATCCTGATCAGTTGAACCTCGGAGGCACCAGCTCGAAGAAGAATGCTGATGCAAAACAACTCATCCATGAGATCAGGCAGCGTAACGAAGATATTCCGATATTCCTGATGGCAGAACCGATGGAGGATACCTCCTCCATTCTCACGGTCGATACGATCCGGGAGATGAACGAGTATATCTATATCATGGATGATACCCCGGAGTTTATCGCCGGGCGCATCATTGCTGCAGCAAACCGGTATAAGGACAGCCTGTATCCCCCGTTTTTCGGTGCCCTGGTCAAATTCTCAAAGGATTTTGAATATTCATGGCATACCCCGGGACATGCCGGAGGCACGGCATTCCGTAAGTCCCCGGCCGGCCGGCTGTTCTACAACTTCTTCGGCGAACAACTCTTCAGGTCCGACCTCTCCATTTCGGTGGGGGAACTGGGATCCCTGCTCGACCATTCCGGACCGCTTGGTGAGGCCGAACGCTATGCGGCCAAGGTCTTTGGCGCAGATATGACCTATTTTGTGACGAACGGGACATCCACGGCAAACAAGATCGTCTTCTTTGGCCGGGTGACAAAGGATGATGTCGTCCTGGTCGATCGGAACTGCCACAAGTCTGCCGAACATGCCCTCACGATGACCCATTCTGTTGCGGTCTTCATGATCCCGACACGGAACCGGTACGGGATCATCGGCCCGATCCCGCCGGACGAGATGACGCCTGAGATGATCAAGTCAAAGATTGATGCATGTCCGCTGACGAAAGGGATCGAGAGTAAAAAACCGGTTCACGCCATTATCACGAATTCAACCTATGACGGTCTCTGCTACCATGCAACCCGGGTTGAGGACCTTCTCGGGAAAAGCGTGGACAGCATCCATTTCGATGAGGCATGGTACGGGTATGCCAGGTTCAACCCGCTGTACCGCGAACGGTTCGCCATGCGGGACGGTGCGAAAGATCCCAAAGGACCCGACCGTCTTTGCCACCCAGTCCACCCATAAACTCCTGGCAGCCCTTTCACAGGCATCCATGGTCCATGTCAGGAACGGGCGGATCCCCATAGAACACTCCCGGTTTAATGAAGGGTTCATGATGCACAGTTCCACATCCCCGCTCTATACCATCATGGCATCCCTGGATGTCTCCTCAAAGATGATGGACGGGGCGGCGGGACGGGTCCTCACCACGGAATCGATCGAAGAGGCGATCCGGTTCCGGCGGACCATGGCACGGATCCATCGGGAGGTCTGTGGGACCAAAAAACAAAAAGACTGGTGGTTCGGGATGTGGCAGCCCGATACCGTCACCGATCCAAAGACGAAAAAGAACATCCCGTTTGCGGATGCATCGATTGAAACCCTCCGGGACAACCCGTCCTGCTGGGTGTTGCACCCCGGGGAGAAATGGCACGGTTTTGCCGGACTCCCCGATGACTACTGCATGCTCGATCCGATCAAGGTCACCGTGGTGATGCCCGGGGTCAAGGATGACGGTTCGCTGGACAAATGGGGAATCCCGGCTGCGGTGGTCGTCAAGTTCCTTGATACCCGGGGGATCGTGAACGAGAAATCAGGCGACTATATTATCCTGTTCCTCTTCTCGATGGGGATCACGAAGGGAAAATGGGGGACACTGATTACCGAGCTCTTCGAGTTCAAACGACATTATGATGAGAAGACCCCCCTTGAGGAGATCTTCCCGGATCTCACGAATGCGTATCCGGAACGGTATGGCGGAATGACCCTTACGAGTCTCACCGATGAGATGCACACATTCAAGAAGGAACACCGGATGTGCGAACTGCTGCAGGAAGCCTTCTCCATTCTCCCGGACCCTGCCGTCAGCTATGCCGATGCATTCAAGGCACTTGTGCGGGGAGATGTCGAACATGTCCCGGTATCAAAGGCAGGAAACCGGATCGTGGCGACCGGGATTGTTCCGTATCCCCCGGGTATCCCGCTCCTGGCACCCGGGGAACGGACAGGGAAACAGAACGGACCCCTGCTCCAGTACCTGAAATCCATGCAGGATTTCGACAAGCAGTTCCCGGGATTCGAACATGATACCCACGGGGTTGAGAATGTCAAAGGTGAATATATGATGTATTGTATCAGGGAGGGACGAACATGAGCGAAGATTCCGTCTCGTCCAAAAAAACAGGTCCGGCACCCCAGAAAGTGCTGGGGATCTTTGCCCTTGCAATGATCAACGTCGCTGCGGTGCTCAGTATCAGGAATTTTCCGTCCATGGCAATGTATGGATGGGAATGCATCGGGTGGTATATTATCGGGACAGTCCTGTTTCTTATCCCGTTCTCCCTTGCCGGGGCAGAGCTGGCAACGATGCTGTCAGACAAAGGCGGGGGAGTATATGCCTGGTGCAAAGAGGCATTTGGTGAAAAAGGGGGTTTTGTTGCCATTTTCTGCGAATGGTCAAATAACCTGGTGTGGTTCCCGACGGTGCTTGCCTTCATCGCATCAACCCTTGCGTTTGCCATCTCGCCAGAACTTGGGAGTAATGCGATCTACCTGTTTGTCGTGATGATGATCGCGTTCTGGGGAACGACAGCGATTGCCTATTTCGGGGAGAATGTTTCGACTAAGTTCCAGAACTACGGGGTGATTCTCGGGAGCATCATCCCCTCCATCCTGATCATCGGGCTTGGGGTATACTGGGTTGTTTCCGGTGGAGCGATCGTCCTCCCGCCGTTTTCCCTGGGGGAGATCGTGCCGACATTTGACCTTTCCACCCTGCCGTTCTTTGCTACGGTTATCCTGCTGTTTGCCGGTATGGAGATGGCAGGATTCCATGCACTGGAGACCCGGAACCCCAGCACGGATTATCCAAAGGCAATGGCAATATCGGCAGTTATCATATTCTTCTGTACGGTAATGGCAACGCTTGCCATTGCCTTTGTCATTCCTGCAGACCAGCTCAACCTGGCAGCGGGTGTCATGCAGGCAATCCAGTATTTCTTCACCGCACTCAATATACCCGGGGCTATCGCCCCGATGGCGGTGCTGATCACGATTGGCGGGGTCGTGTCCCTTGCAGCCTGGCTGATTGGGCCGGCTCTCGGTCTCGGGGTCGTGGCACAGGAAGGGAATATGCCCCCCCTGTTCAACCGTACCAACAAGTACGGTTCACCGGTGGCAGTACTTTTTATCCAGGCACTGATCGGGACATTCATCTCCCTCCTCTATGTGTTCCTGCCGTCAGTTAACCAGGCATACTGGATCCTTTCTGCAATGACGGTTGAATTACTGTGCATTGTGTATCTCCTGGTCTTTGCTGCACTCATCAAACTCCGGTACAGCAAACCTGATGCACCACGGCCATTCAAAATTCCCGGTGGTATAGCGGGCATCTGGCTGATTGGTGGCATGGGTGCATTCGGGGTTATTTTTGCGTTCATTGTCGGGCTCATGCCAACCGGTGATTTCTCGTCAAGCGAGGCAGTTTCGTATGTTGCTGGCGTATTGCTCGGTACATTCCTCCTTGCAGTTCCCCCGCTGATCTTCCTGAAAATGAAAAAACCCGGCTGGATTGAGACCAGCATAAAGGAGGGATAAATCGCTATGATTGCGTTTCGTTCCCCTGCTACAAGCGGAGGGTATCTATGACAAATCAGGATAATGGATCATGGGCAGTGATCCTCATTCTCATCCTGGTATTCCTGCTCCCGATTGGCTGGATGCTGGTGTTCTATGCGGCTGAACCTTATCATGTGGTGCGTGGTGAACCCCTGAGAGATGCAGCACAGGCTGCCGGCATAACCGTGGTCAGTGCCACCGATTCCACGTGGCCGGTTACCGGTGCAACCGGGGGAAAAACCTATACCCTGTCGGACGAAAACGGGAATATTTACACTGTTCAGAGTCAGTCTTTCGATAGTGCCGCGTCCCGGGATGCTGCCATCCAGGTCTACAACGCACAATCGGTTGGGCGGGGCAGACCTGTCGGGAAACTTTTCATTATCGGGAACCATCTGGTGTATGTAACACCCTATACCAGTGAGATTCTGAAAAGGATTGCACCCGAACTTCAAAAATTAAAAACCACGTAGAGCCTGAGAAGATTCATTCCCATAAGCTCACCTATTTTTTAATACGATTATCACAATGATAGATGTGATATGGAACGTCCAAAGACAGACCACATTCCCGATTCAGAAAAATATATCGGATGTTGTGGCGCGTATTGCAGGACATGTCGTGCATTTACACAGGGTTTCTGTAAAGGCTGTAAACTGGGATATGAAAATGGAGAGAGGAGTATTGAGAAGGCCAGATGTAAAATCAAATGTGTTGTTTCAGGGACAGAAAATTAGAAACCTTGTGCTGATTGTGCTGATTTTACTTCCTGCATAATTATTTCCGGACTCTATGAAAAAAAAGGTTACAAATACGGAAAATATAAGGAATCGAATGAATTCATAAGAAAAAATGGATACGCTGCATTTTTGAAATCAGCTGATACGTGGAAAGGACCCTTTGGAAAACTTTTAAGGATTACCAAATGAATTCCGGGACATCCACCTGCAAGAACCGATACATGCATTGTAATTTTTTTTTAATAAAATGCACACGAGGTGTCGAGAAAAATAAAATACTCTGACCTGGAAGACATCAGATGGTGCACGCTTTTTTTAAATAAAAAGACCCGAAGGGGAAAAAAGCTGCCACTCACCTCTCATACTAATGAAAAATAATGTTTTTAAGAATAATTTCATTTATTCCGCAATGTCGCTTTTGCAGTGGAGATTGTAGGAGTGAGAAAGAATAGTATCGATACAACAATGTACCCGGATACTGCAATTAATGGAAAGAAGACGGCAAGTATAATTGAACATACAATAAGAGCGGCGCCCAACTGTTCCCTTCGCAACAAAGCAGTAAGCTCGTTTTCAGCCGATTTGTCGACAACGACATCGGGGGTGCTGATCGCTGATCGTATGATCGCGACCAAAGCCAGCGTCGCAGCCAGCAGGTTTAATCCGTAAATCACAACCGACGTGCTGATCACCGATCTCGTGATCGCGTTTATCATTTGCGTTGCAGCCAGCAGGTCTAATCCGTAGATTGATACCGGAATAGGGGGGGGATGCCCGAGGAACGTAGCCATGAGCTTCGTGGTAAAGGGAAGGAGCGACACAAAGAACAACATCAGGAGAGTAAGGCGATACGAATGGGGGGTCTCCTGTTTCATCAAATGCGTAATTGAAGAATGTGATATCCAGGCGCTTCCGATAAAGGCAAAACTTATGATGTAAGCGAGGAAAACAGGCCATTCCTGCATAAGACCTGATATAATATCTATGGATCCCTCTGGAACCGAAAGATCGAGTACCAGTAATGTAATGACTATCGCAAACACTCCGTCAGCGAATGCATCCAAACGACCTTTTGGCAGAAATTTCATGGTATCACTCGGAATCCTGCATTACAAATGCATAATCCTATGAGAGATTATTTTTTTCCTTTTAATCCGGGATTGAAATTGAAATCAGGTTTTTTTGGGAAATAATTATGGAATGAAATACCCTTTGATGAAACAGGTCCAAAAGATTCGGAATGCCGGGTTTTTCTTTTTAAAAAAGAATACTTCAATAGGTATCGGGGTTTTTTGAGGATGGTACATCCGGTGTAAGGCTTCCTTAAAAAAAGCAGGGTAAAACCCAGGAGGAAGGAATAAAACCGTCTCTGAATCAAAAAATGAGAGAAAGATTCATTCTGTCTGTTTTTTTTACTCTCTCCGATCCACTGGTGACAGGTACTGGTGCAATAACTGCATTTTTTTCTAAAAAAAAAACAGGTATTTTATTAAAATACGGGATCATATGGGGGATAGTATGACATCATCAGGAAGTCATGGAAAATTCATGTCAGGATTTATCGGGATAGGTATCGTGCTGGTGCTGGTACTGCTTGTCAGTGGCTGCACCCAGCAGGCGGCAACTCCTGCAGGAACGACAACTCCAACGGTCACTCAGGCGTCAGCAGGCATGGCGAACCCGGCATCGGTCGCCTGTGGCCAGGCAGGAGGCACCGTCGAGATTAAAAAAGATGCAACTGGGAATGAGTACGGCATGTGCACCTTTAAGAACGGGACATCCTGCGAGGAGTGGGCACTCTACCGGGGCGAGGGGTGCAAACCTGGTTTAACTGCGACACCAACGGCTGAGGCAAAGAACATGGTCACGTTCACGGAAGTGGATAACGGAAAAACAGGGAATGTTACCCAGAACACCCAGTTCGCCGTTGTGCTTGCAGAAAATCCCTCCACCGGGTTCACCTGGAATGCAACCCTGTCGCCGGGTCTTGAGCTCCAGTCAGATTATCACAAGGATGACGCATCGGCTGGCAGGCCGGGTGCAGGTGGAACCCATACCTGGGTCATGGTCGCAAAGGTGCCCGGAGACCAGAAATTCTCCGCTATCTACAAGCGTTCCTGGGAGCCGGTGACCGGTAACGAGACTGCTTATAACGTGAACATCAGGGTTGTTCAACCCTGATACAATTTTATTATTGGTACCTGTTTTTCAATCGGTAGGAAAACCAGGATAGCTTCTCTGACGGGTGGACCATCAATTACATCAGGCCGGCGATATTCGAGAACCGCACCCGGGCAGAAGGACCTCGTGCCTGGCTCTCGTCCATAGCAAAGAATGACGAATTGCTGATAGGATCGTGAGTAAGGAGAGGTCCAGGATCTGAGGAAAAATCCCTGCCTGCGAATTATTAACGGATGGGAAAAGCGGGATACCAAATGATAGATACTGACCGTTTTTGCATCATAAGGGAAACCTATTTACAGCCATGGTTTATACTTAAAAAAAATGACGACTCCTGAATGGCTGGACACACAGGAATACCCGTTTGAACCGCATTTTTTTAAAACCCCTGCCGGAACTATGCATTATGTGGATGAAGGAACCGGGGAGCCGATCGTTTTTGTCCATGGCAATCCTGCATGGTCATTCGAGTTCAGGAAACTGATCAAGGAATTTTCCAAAACGAACCGCTGTATTGCCCCGGACCTGATCGGGTTCGGTTTATCTGATAAACCTGCCGGATGGTCGTACCTGCCGGAAGAACAGGCGAAAATACTTGATCTTTTTCTCGAATCATTACCCCTGAACACTATCACCCTTGTTGTCGGGGACTGGGGCGGTCCGATCGGGTTGTCCTATGCACTCAATCATCCGGAAAAAATCAAAAACATCGTCATCACCAATACCTGGCTCTGGTCAGTACGATCCGACTGGTATTACCAGGCATTCAGTGCATTCGTGGGAGGACCCCTCGGGAGGTGGCTCATCAGGAACCACAATTTCTTTGCAAATACCATTGTCAGGGCATTGTTTGGTGACAAGAGCAGGCTGACACCAAAGATCCATGCACATTACCTTATGCCGCTTGCTAAGCCGGATGAGCGCAAAGGATCTTGGGTATTTCCCGCAGAGATTATCGGCTCTTCGGACTGGCTGCAGTCATTATGGGATAAACGTGATCTGTTACGGGGAAAAAAGATCCTCATATCCTGGGGCATGAAGGATATAGGGTTCAGGGAAAAAGAGCTGAAGACGTGGATGAACGCTTTTCCCCGGGCAAAGGTGGTGCGGTTTGAAGATGCCGGCCATTTTGTCCCGGAGGAGAAGCCGGACGAACTTTTCGGCGAGATAAAGAACCTGATCGATGGTTATCCTGAGTACGGAGTCTCCTTATAGTGTTACGCTCATATCCCGTAAGGAGACAAGTAAAAGATCAACGAATTACAGGAGGTTTTATACCCCATCTGCCCCGTCCGAATTCCATAAATCACACCCCCACCAACACTACTCTTTTGAAGTGAATGGCACGGCATTTCCAGCGTTTTTTTGAGACAGGAAGGATTGACGCTTCCCTCTGGAAGAACCACTTCCCCACACTCCTGCCCACCCAGGTCCGGCCTGCGATGACTGCACGGAACTGAAAGACCTGAACTGTGAGGTGGCCGGGACCCGGTGGAGTGTTTCCTCGGTAAAGCACCTGCAGATGAGCCGGGTCGGGAACACCGGCAGAAGAAGCGGGATCCCATGCTCGGCCTTGGTGCAAAAGGGCCGAACGTTCACAAAACGGCCAAGCCAAAGGATCAGTCGAAAATGTAAGGGACGGCCTGTTTTTTGGTTTCCATGGCACCCGGGTGTGCTGGCGATCAGTCGTTTCCTGATTTATCGGGGATCACCCGGTATTTTTTCTTTGTCTGGCAGGCACACAATAAATCGGAAAAAGAGAATACCTGTTTATTGGTTAACGCAGAGGCGATCGATGACGAGCCCGTGTTTGATAAAGAGATCACACCCCAGGCAATAGCACTTGGTCATTTTTACTTTTTCGGGAATCCTTGATCTTCCCCGGCCACAGAAGAGGGCACCGGGAGGATAGTCTGCAAGCTTGTTCTCCCTGAATGTCGGACACAGTTTACAAATGCACTTCTCCAGGTTTTCTTCCGTATCATCCACTCTCTGCGAATCATCCTTTGGTGTTTTCATGGTAATTTCACAACAAAGGAATATCGCAAATAGATCTTAATATCCTTCCCCGGACTCATCCACCGCATTCATGCAGTGCCCCAAAAGGAGTGGTTGCCTTCCTTAGTAGTCTTTGTCTCGTACCCCTGGAGGAGATAGAGGAAAATCTCATGGTCATGGCACAAGAGTTGATGTTCTCATCTCGAGTGGTATTATACCGGAAACCGGTGCAGCTGGTGCGTATTATCATTGCGTGCAGCGGGAGATGAAATGAGAGCTTTTTTAAAAATAGATCACTATCAAGTCTGCTTTTGCCTGCTCATGCTCCTGCTTTTTCCTCCTGCCGACAGAGACAAAATAAAGAAACTGCTCCCGTCATAAAAAAAATCACCCTGTTTTTCATCGCCTCTGCACGTTACAGAAAGAACCGAAAAAAAGCCTCTTTGAGAAAATTACCGTAGTGTCAGTTGGGGGTTCTTATGTCTGTACTCCGACGGCGGTGCGCCTTCTTTGATAATTTTTTTTGCCTCCCGTTCGGTGATGGGTGTAAAATATTCCTCAATCCAATACTGTTTTACAAGAGTTGGATCACGTATCCATTTTTTGGACCTGCTCCCCCAATACGAATAGTGGCCGTTAAATTTTATCAGAAACGATGAATCTAAAGTGAATCGCCCGGGTACTACGAAATACTGCGTTTTTGTCGTCATGGTGTATCATACGATACGTATTTGATGCGGAAGATCCGATGGAAGGACTATCATAGTAGTATGTGCCGGACCTTCCTTACTCGGTTACCTGGTCATACAAACCAATAAAATCTGGCAAGGCAACGGTGCATTGCTACCGTTTACGAATATACATGCACTCCTCTGAAAAGTGAGCATATCTGCTGAAGATGTGCTGCTTCCCCAAAACAGCCCTTTTCCCACTTCCCGATACTCCAGGTCATAAAAATGAAGATTCGCCAACCGGACGGGTTTAAACAGGCCGGTTTTTCTGCCGTTAAAATCGAGTATTCCCGATTCTACGCACATACTAAAGTAATCAGAGAAAATGTGATCAAAAACGCCCCGTTCAGGCCAGTTACCCGGGCCCGGCTACAAAATGAATATGCCCGAATTGACTCCCGATTGCCATTTTGAGCATTTTATGGTTCATGAGGGAAGATCAGGCCCGGAAAGGGGGTTACCGGGAGGGGTCTTCCTTTCCAAAGAGAGGTGAAAATCGAATGCGTATCTGGATAAGATTATTTCATTTTGTGATTGTTTCAAATATTTCTCGCGCAGACGCAACCACGATTCGAGATGAATCCCCCGAATAAATACACCCGTAATCGGCACCTTCACGAAGATCCATGGCAAAAGAAAAATGCTCAAGAATTTTAGGATCCAGTATTCCCTCATCGACCAGCAGGGCTTCGATTGCATACTTGAGGCAACGGTGGCTTTTCTCACGGTATCCTTTCCCCAGTACCTTTGACCGGAGTGAATGGAACTGGGAATAATATGCCTGGATAATTGCCCATTTCTCGTTGTGGTCTGCAAGAGATCGTTCTGCTGCAGCAAGGTCCGCTGCTGCCTCATGGAGTTCCTTTTCGATAAGCGCCGGATCAACAGGGATCGTGATGATTTTACCCCGTTCGAGGCATTCTTCAAACCGGTATCTCATAGTTGCTCACCGGCAAGAATCCTCCCTAGCCGTATCCTCTCATAGAGTGGGCGGTCACGAGTCCTGAGCTGGGCTGATTCTTCCGGTGATACAATAATCGGGGAAAGTTTGCGGGAAAGAATTTTTTCATTTCGTGAAATCTGGTGTTGGACAGCAGTACGGATAGCGGTTTCGATAAAAAGATCGATATCGCTTTCAACAGAATCCTCGCCCTGTGCACAGCTCCCAAAGAGGATCATTCGCGAGACATGAGGTTCCAGAGCGGTTATAAGAGGAGAAAGTTCAAGCAGTGATGCAAGAATCTTGGTTTCACGGACAAGGGGGTTGGAGATGTTCGCACGATACAGAAGGGTCCTGCCTTTCTGCTCGCTGGTGATCAAGCCCGATTCACACAATTCACGGAGCTGGGCACTTGCGGAACCGACACCGATGGAAAGGGTCTTTGCAAGTTCCCTGACATAGAAACTTTCCCGGTAATGCCGGCCGAGGAACGTCAGTGTATGAAAAGAGGGTGTTACAAGAATGTTCAATTTTTTGAACATATGTTCATTATTATGAACGATTGTATTTAAGAATTGGCCATTGAGGTTCTGACCATCCTCGTTTTTACCTATCTATTTTTTCCTGTTCCCCATTCTTCAGGACATCTGACACGAGTTTCGCCAATAAAAAGCATCTATCCTTTTTCATACAACGGAGAGTGAGGATATACCGGCTGATTATACCCCATACGAAAAGATGCACAAGGAAAATATGCGTGGTTTTACGAAAAAAAATCACTACTCTTTCACGCTTTGACTGCTGTCCGGTTTTGGTGGTTTCATCATGGTGAACGCAATGATAATTCCGACTACTGCAAGCGCGAGCACATACGGGAATACGCCGAGATAGGATCCCGTCGACGTCTTGATGAACCCTGCCAGCTGCGGCCCGGCAATTGCACCGGCACCATACGCGAGGAAGACGACCCCGTAACACCGCGGGTAGTCGCCGGTGCCAAAATAACTGCCGGTGGTTGTCGGTGCGATGGCCAGCCAGCCCCCGAGACATCCCCAGAGGAGGGCAAAGGCAAGGATGTACACCGGTACGATCGGGATCTGCCACATGAGAAGTGATGCCAGTGCGATCAGGATGAACGATACCATGGCAGCATTCCGGGGCGTTAATCTGTCGGTGAGTGCACCAAAGACAGGACGTCCGACCCCGTTAAAGATCGCAAAGAACCCGACGAGGAATGTGGCAAGCCCTGCCGCAATTCCCACATCGGTGCCTACCGGTTGTGCGATCGAGATTGCCATGAGGCCGGCAAGACAGCCGATGAAGTAACAGGCCCAGAGCCCGTAGAATGATGACGATTTGAGCATCAGGGACCGGTTGCATTCGCAGGGTTTTTCCTCACCGGGTTTCAGTGCAGGGGGTGTCCACCCTGCGCGGAACCCAGCCGGGGGGCGGAAATTTCAGGGGTAGCGCAAGCAGTATCGTGAGAACAATAATCGCGATACCAAAGATCCTGAACGTGTTCATCACACCCCAGGCCCCGATGAGCCATCCTGCGATATTAGCGGTAAAGAACGCGGAGAACCCGACGCCAAGAACCGTGAGCCCGACCGCAAGGCCCCGCCGGTCAGGGAACCAGCGTGCTGAAACAGCAACCAGCACACTGTAGGCAATACCCACACCGATGCCCCCGATCACACCATACATTACGGAGAGCATCAGGACAGATGACGCAAAGGAAGCCAGAAGCCAGCCAAGGCCGGTCAGCACACCCCCGAGTGATCGTCACATTCCGGGGCCCGTACCGGTCGATGATCTTCCCGGTAAACGGCATGGTAATTGCAAAGACTGCAAGAAACACGGAGAATGGCATCAGGATATCATTTGCAGTTACTGCCTGGCCAAGCTCGCCGGTATAATAATCGGTGAGTGGCTCGACAAAGACACTCCACGCGTAGATCGAACCCATGCACAGGTTGATAATCAGACCTGATGCGACGAGCACCCACCGCCCCTTCTCCAGGGGCATCCCGAAAAGTGAAGGTACTTCCCTGACCGGACTATCCTGCATAACGGTGCCCCGGTGTGGTGTTAGTGTCGTGAAGAAATAATGATAAGCCTGTCAGGAGCTAGGGTGAGGTATGGACTTCTTTGACTCGGCATACCAAGGCACCCCTCCCTGGGACATCGGCCGCCCCCAGAAGGAGTTTGTTGAGCTGGTGCGGAGCGGGGAAATCACGGGATCTGTTCTTGACATTGGATGCGGGACCGGTGAGCACGCCCTCTTCTTTGCAGCGGAAGGGTATGACGTGTGGGGGATCGACTCTGCACCCCTGGCGATCGAGCAGGCACAGGAGAAGGCGGTAAAAAGAGGACTCCCGGTGCATTTTTGTGTCCTGGACGCACTGGACCTCTCTCAGCTCAACAGGAAGTTCGATACCGCTACCGATTCCGGGCTCTTCCATACCCTC
Source organism: uncultured Methanoregulaceae archaeon (assembly GCA_963699515.1). Taxonomy (GTDB): domain Archaea; phylum Halobacteriota; class Methanomicrobia; order Methanomicrobiales; family Methanospirillaceae; genus Methanoregula. Next base: position 24,861 of record CAVOUD010000003.1, read on the forward strand.
TCTGATGAAGACCGCCCGCTCTTTGTGGATAACCTTGCTGCCGTCATCGCCCCGGCCGGGAACTACTTCATGCTCTGCTTTTCCAACCTGGAGCCCGCCGGGTACGGCCCGAGGAGGATAACAAAAAGAGAGATCCAGGAGAGCTTCTCTGACGGGTGGACCATCAATTACATCAGGCCGGCGGTCTTCGAGAGCCGCACCCGGGCAGAAGGACCCCGTGCCTGGCTCTCGTCGATAGCAAAAAAATGATGAACAGGCAGGGAGGACTCACCAGCGGGTGCGGGTGTTAAAGGTCAGCTGGTCGTCACGCAAATACTCCGGGAGATCTCCTGGCAGAATGCGGATTCCGGAGTTCGTTTTTTTACCGGTCACGGTTCCGGCAACACAATTTTTATTACAACCCTGCGTGATAGGGTTCACACATGACAATCTATGTGATGCTCGGGAACCTGAAAAGTGCTGCGTTTGAAAAATTTGACAGCATTGAAGAACGGGACCAGAAAGCAAAAAAGATCATCGAATCGCTGGGGGGAAAAATGCTCTCCCTGTTTTACACGTTCGGGCGGTATGACTTTGTGGTGATCATCGATATGCCGTCAAAGGAGAGCCTGGTAAAGTTCCTTGCGATTGTCGCGAAGTTCGGGACGGTCCGGACCGAGACCCTGGAGACCATTCCCCCGGACATGTTCTATAAAATTGCACAAGAGGTCTGAACGAGTGGCCATTTTTTCCCAGAGGAGAAGCACAGACGAACTCATCCGCGGGAAAAAGGATCTGATTGGGGGTCAGTATCATGAGCACGGCAACGTTTAACCGTAAGCACAAGGAAGTCCTTGACTCTGTCCTGCTGCAGATTCCCGGGGTGGTTCCCGGTACGATGTTTGGTTACCCGGCCTACTACACCAACCGGAAACTGTTTGCCTGTATCTATGGGGAGGGAGTTGGTATTAAGGTCCCGGAGAAGGTTGCCGGTTCACTGGTCGGCCGGCAGGGAATTGTCCGTTTCCAGCCGATGGGGAGAAAACCGATGAAAGAATGGATCCAGATTAACCGAAAACGTTCAGAAGACTACCGGATGGATCAGGAAATCCTGAAGGTTTCGATCGAGTACGTGTCATCAGCAAAAAAGTAGGGAGATAGTATGATCTCCTGGAGATGTGAAACGGATCCTGCAATGCGTGTCAATCGCCTGATAAAAGGTGCATATTTTAAGAAAAATGACGACGGAAAATGGCGGATTTTATGCAAAAAACAATGATATTCTGTTCCTTTACACAGCAATCGGTCTGGAGATCTGCGATTTTATTTACCTGTGAAGGAAAACCAGATATCCTCAATGAATAATAATCACTCTTGTAGTTGGAGAACACAAAAACGGAATTTTAGTTCCCGGTAGGTTAGCCCCCGGAAGGGGAGAGGAGGATTGGATGGTACTCGTGGAGATCCTGTACGGGATCGGTCTTCTCATCGTTTTGTTTGTGGTCGAACTCCTGGTGGTTGCGCTCCTCCCCGGCTTTGAGGTCCCCCCACAACCTCTGGAAAAAGCGCAGCGGTCCACTGAAAAAGAAGCCTCACCGGCTTCACGATTGAGAAAAGAAGTGCGATTTTTTATAAACGAGACAGCTCTCAGTGCATGGCTGTACCTGCCGGAGCATCTGCCAGCTCCGTTTCCCTGCATTATCATGGGCCATGGGCTGGGGGGCACAAAGGACACAGGACTGGAGCCGTATGCTGTCCGCTTCCAGAATGCCGGCTTTGCTGTACCGGTATTCGATTACCGGTATTTTGGGGAGAGCGGGGGTACACCCGGCAGGCTGATCTGGATTCCCTCCCAGCTGGAGGACTGGTCGGCTGCCATCGCCTGCGCCCGGGATCAGAAAGTGGTTGACCCGGCCCGAATCGCCCTCTGGGGGACTTCATTGAGCGGGGGACATGTGATGGTAACTGCAGCTCACGATCCCGCGATCGCCTGTGTATCCGCCCAGTGTCCGGGCCTGGATGGCCATGCCTTAGCGTGGGAGTCGTTCAAACGGATGGGAACAGGCAACTCGCTCCGCATGATCATGCACGGCCAGCGGGATCTCGTCCGTTCCTGGCTCGGCCTTTCTCCTCATAAGATCCCCATTGTCGGAAAACCCGGAACGATCGCTCTCATGAATACGCCGGATGCCTTTGATTCGTTGAGAGCGCTCATTCCCGATACCTATGTGAATGAAGCTTGTGCTCGCATCATCATACGCGGCGATAAATACCGGCCGATCACGTACGCACACCGTGTGCGATGTCCCGTTCTCCTGCAGATATGCGATTACGACACCCTTGCCTCTGTCAGCTCCATAGAAGAAACGGCTACTATCCTTGGGAATCTTGCAGAGGTGAAACACTACCCCCTCGGCCATTTTGATATCTATACGGGCACTGGATTTGAGCAGGGTGTACAAGACCAGGTTGCATTTTTTCAAAAGCATCTGGCATGATTTTGGGGAATGATGTAACCCCCCTGTTTTGGTTATAGCGGTATTTCATCTCATCTGTGCAGAGGTGGTCACCAGGGTGGTGAGACTATTAACAAAAAATGCATACTACACCATATGACCCTTGAGAGAACGATTGCGCATCTGTTCAGGATGGACGATGCAACCTGGTTGCGGCACGCCAATCCGTGGAGCGGTATCCTGCGCAACACAGCGCTTCCCGCTCTTATCGTTGCATTCTGGAGCCGTCTCTGGCTCGGGTGGTGGGCTGTCATCCCTGTTGCCCTTGCCCTCCTGTGGACCTGGTATAATCCCCGCATCTTCCCGGCTCCCCAATCGCTCGATCACTGGATGTCAAAGGCAGTCCTGGGGGAACGGGTCTGGCTGAATCGTGATGCTGTTCCCGTGCCGGTGTACCACCGGAAGGTGCCAAATGTTCTTTCAGCAGTTGCCGCTCTCGGGCTGCTCTTTATCCTAGGGGGTGTTCTCGTGTTTGATCCATGGCCCACCCTGTTCGGGACGATGATGGCATATCTGGGCAAGTTGTGGTTTGCTGACCGGATGGTCTGGCTCTGGAATGATATGCAGGATGCAGCACCGGAATACCGGAGACTGGCGGATTCACGATAATGAGGAATAATTCAGGGGCTATGCAATTTCTGTAATTTTCAATTTCATCATATTATTACATTGGGTAAACTACCAGTTTAACACCCACTCATAACGTTCCAGGGGGCTTCACCTTCGGCTTGCCCCCGCCACTATGGCGCCCCCAATTGCGATGACCCCCAGAACAGGTAATAACGCACTATCGCAATGCGCAGGGGTGGGTAAAGGGAGGGGACAGGCACTGTCCCCTCCTTTAGTCTTGAGAACTTTTCCATTATTGTATAAAATAATCTTGATTTTTCAACATCACGTGATCCCACAATTACTTGTCTTTTTTGAATTGCATTTTGGACATACAATTTTTACCATTTTTCACTTCGTAATTCTTTCTTTGATTCAGGTGTTAAAATAGCATATTACCCATTACATTTTTCTGCTTTTCCTTGCAGTCAGGACAAGATCCTTAATCTCTGAGGGCAATTGTTCATCCTGCCATCTTCTTTCTGCATCGGTTGATGCACCTGCATGTTTCACGGCTTTCAAAGCATACAATGCTGCTCCTAATGCATGGTCAGCCATATGAGCAGTTGCAACAGCGTGTCCAACACAACGAGCTACTGCAACTGAAGCCGGATGAGAAGATTCCCGTGCCACAGCATGTGAGGTTACTGAAGCTTTCATCGCATCACCTGTTGAAGCGTTTCCTTTTGCCCATTCTCTTGCCACATGGAGTGCATTTTTCAGTCGTTCATCTGTTATTTCACCAAAGAGAGGCAATACATGCTCCGCACAGTCGCAAGCCCAGGTAATTACCTGACCGTGCTGTTCCTTTTTCAGGGGTCCGCCCCGGTGTTCTGCAATAAATCTCTTGTCTCGCATTTTTGCCCTTCTCCGCACTGTTTTGTAATGGTATGTCATTTTTACTAATGACCGCGAATTCTCAAAAACTACCCGCTGTCTTTCGTCTGTTCTCAGACTATTGTATTTCATATATCCTGTCAAAAATCTTAAAATCCATCCTTAATGCTTTGTTGTAGTTCTTTTTCGATAATATGGATGACCAGAGTTCCCGGTAACATTCCGGGAAGGAAATACCGTGTTGTTCCCTGATTCTGACGGTTCCCTTTGACCTGCAATCGGTGGGGAAACAACCGTATTTAAGAACAATCGTAACGATATTTATTGAGCAAACGAACGGTTCTTCCATGCGCAGGGTACGAGACGTAACTTCCGGAATACGGCTGTTCATGGCTGTTGTATGCATCCTCATCCTCGTACTGCCGGGTGTCGTTTTCGCAGAGACCCCGGATACTCCTACTCCTGGCGTGGAGGTCACGAGCGGCATCGTACCGAATGGTACGAGCATACCGGCAACACCGCTTCCCACCGCTCCCCCGGCCTCCGATGAACACGACGGGTATAGTCACGAATGTTACTCCCCTGCCGACAACGCCGGTTCCGCTGGTGTTCATCTACCTGGAGAACGCGACCGATGCCGTCAACCCTCCCCCGCTCCTTATCTTCGATACACCGCTCATTGATAATCTGACCTGCACCCTGTACGGGATTGTCGAGCCCGGATCGGGGAACGTAACGGTAGTAAGCACCCTCTGGGACTGGGGGGACAGCCATACACTGGAATCCCATGGGTTCCCAAACTCGCATACCTACAGCAGTCCCGGTACCTACCCCCTCTCGATCACTGCCCGGCAGTCCGACGGGCAGAAGGTCACCGCAGCCACGAAGATTTCTGTGGGGCAGCCGATCATCCTTCCTACGGTTCCCGTAACGCTGGTTACAACAGCACCGGGGGGACCCGTCATGATGGTACATGCACCGGTCCTGACCCTCCTTGAGCCGGTGATTGACCGGATGAATGTAACGCTGAACGGGAATCTCAATGCCGGTTCACCGGGTGCCACCATCGAATCGGTGAGCGTTGACTGGAATGACGGATCCATTACAACATCTTCCGATCTCCCGGTAGCGCACCGGTACTCCGGCGCCGGGATTTTCACGGTGAGCGTCACGGGAAACCAGTCTGACGGCCTGTCAACCACCAGAAAAATCGCTCTGGAGATCAAAGATGAGATCCCCTCTCCTCCCGGACCGACCCCGTCAGGTCCCCCCCAGAATGACCTGCAGGCGTATTTTATCATCATCGCCATGGCGATCACGGGGGGGGTCATCGTGGTCGTCGTCCTGATCACCCAGCGGAGAAAAGAAACGCCGGTCGCTAAGGATACCAAAAAGGCAAGATCAGGTCCCCTGCCGGAAAACCGGCCTTCACCAGAAGAACTCAGAACGATATGTTCCGGGACCGGCGTTGAGCCGGAGGTGCTTGACGCGGTCATAAGGGTCGCCGGGGAAATTGCCCGGGAAGGGCGGGAGGGACAGGCAATCGGGACAGCATTTGTGGTCGGGGACACAAAAAATGTCCTGAACTATTCAAAACAGTTTGTTTTAAACCCGTTCCATGGTCACCAGGAGACCGAACGGCAGATAACCGATGCCGGGATCCAGGGAACTATCAAGGAGTTTGCCCAGCTGGACGGGGCGTTCCTCATCACGGGCAGCGGGGTTGTCGAGGCGGCAGGGAGGTGTATCACCGTGGACATGAGCCAGGTGAACCTTCCCGGTGGAATGGGTTCACGGCACCTGTCAGTTGCCGGCATCACCAGGGTCACCACATCAATCGGGGTCGTCGTCTCGCAGAGCGGTGGCCAGATCTCCATTTTCCGGAATGGGAAGATCGTATACATCATCAGGTCGTGAGGGAGCGGCCGGGTTTTTTATTACAACATATTAACCATTGAAAAGAGCGTTATTTTTTTATCGCCATCTGTACCCGGTAAATGGTATCGGCGGTCAGTACAGGCATTTTGAGTTCAGTTTCAGCATAAACGATAAATTTTCTCATGACTTCCCGCTCATCTGTTCCCGTCAGTTCGAATGAATGATCCATGCCGAGATCTCGTGAGTTTAATGACACCATGCCCAAACACATCATCTCTTTTTGTTGATCACAACCTTTCCCCGTATAATAATAAACGCTGGCTAGGCATCGGTGCAAGGCATCAGGATTTTTGGGTATCGTGCCTCGTCTGTACAATATCCCCTGGATTTAAGAGAACAGGGAGATAAATCCCGGTAATCCAGAGGATTTTTTTTAAGAATCCGTCACCTTTTATCAACATTTACATTCAACAAAGTCGTAGTACTGGATAGCAATGGATACGGTCGATGAACTCCTGAAAAAATACTGGGGCTATACTTCTTTTTTACCGCACCAGAAAGAGATCATCGCATCCCTGCTGAACGGTCAGGATACGATAGCGATCATGGCAACGGGTGGCGGAAAATCGCTCTGTTACCAGCTGCCCGCCCTGTGCCTCAATGGCCTGACCATCGTCATATCCCCCCTGATCTCGCTCATGAAAGACCAGGTGGACGATCTCAATGCACGGGGAATACCCGCAGTCTGCCTACAACAGTTCACTGGAATACCATGACCGGAAAAAGATCGAGACAGACTTAACAAATAACCGTATCAGGCTTTTATTTATATCACCGGAAAAGTGCATGCAGCCGGATTTCCTTGACTTCCTCAAAAAATCCCCGGTCTGCCTTTTTGCCATCGATGAAGCACACTGCATCTCAGAATGGGGTCATAACTTCCGGCCGGAATACCGCCAGTTATCTGCTTTGAAAAAGCACTTCCCGTCAGTTCCCCTTATTGCATTAACCGCTACTGCCATACCTGCCGTGAGAAAGGACATCTCCCGGCAACTGGGATTATCAGAACCCCGTGAATTTGTCGGGAGTTTCAACCGGAAAAACCTGCAGTACCGCGTTCTCCCAAAGAAAGATGCGCTGAACACCATCCTTACCTATGTACGCCAACACAGGGATGATTCCGGCATTATTTATTGCCTCAGCAAAAAAGAGACCGAAGATATGGCAGAAAAACTCCGGAAAAGCGGGTTTAAGGCACGTGCCTATCATGCCGGGCTCTCAAAAAAGGTGAGAGAGAACGTCCAGGACCAATTCATTCATGACAATGTAGCTATTGTCTGTGCGACGATTGCATTTGGTATGGGTATCGACAAACCGGATGTCCGCTTCGTGATTCATTACGATGTGCCAAAGAGCATCGAGTCGTATTTTCAGGAGACCGGACGAGCCGGGCGGGACGGCGGGGACAGTGAATGCATACTCTTCTACAGCAGGGGGGATGTGGGCAAAATCCGTTCGCTGCTGGAAAGTGACGGATCCGATGAGCGTTTCGGACGGCTGGCCCTCCGCAAACTGCAGGATATGGCTGACTATTGCGAATCGCCCTCATGCCGGCGGAAATTATTACTCGCCTACTTCGGGGAAGAATACGCTGAAGAAAATTGTGGATCGTGCGACAATTGCGATCACCCCAGAGAGATGATTGACGGCACCGCAGTTGCAAAAAAAATTGTTGCGTGCGTGCAGCAGTTGCCATCACCGTATGGAGTCGCTCTTATTACCGAGATCCTGACCGGCTCTGAAAGTTCCAGAGTTCAGCACTATCACCTGAACAACCTTCCTGCATATGCTACGGGCAGAGAATACAGCAAATCACAGTTCAGGACATGGATCGGGGAACTGATCCGGCAGGGATACCTGGCAAGGACGGGCGATAAATATCCGGTCATTCGCTTGACCAATAAAAGCGACAGCCTAGGAAAGGGAGACACTTCGGTAAAGCTCTCCCTTCCTGAACAGGGGACCATGAAAAAATCCCTGCCCCCAGTGCAGGGGGTCACCACAACTACCGAAGAAAAATTATTTTTACACCTAAAAACGCTGCGTAAATCCATTGCCGACCAGGCCGGGGTGCCGCCGTATGTCATTTTTCCGGATAAAAGCCTGAGGGAGATGGCCCACACGAAACCCGGCAATCTACAACATTTTCGGAATATCGGCGGGGTGGGGGAGATCAAACTGGAAAAATATGGCCTGGTTTTTACCTCAGCAATCAAAAACTTTTGTGAAGAAAACGATACGAAATAAAAAAAATCCTGCTGGCAGGGAAGACGAGAGAAATTCAGGCATGCCCGGAACAGATAAAAAAGGATATACTTCTACGACCTATGGTGGTTATCTCAGATTGCAGGACAAATTTTGTTATCTCTGATGATAGTTTCTTTACAAATAATCATAGCAGGGAAAGGAGTTGAGAAAACATGGCTGAAAAAGGGAAACCTGAGGCCGGTAAAACCGAATATGCTGATGCAAACGTCACCGCACAGAACCTGTCCAGAGATCCCGGCGTGAAAGCACAGCATGGTTTGGGTGGTACAAAGGTCGTCCCCCACAACCGGGACAGTACTGTTACCCTGTCGATCCGCCAGGAGAAACTTACCTGCCCCCGGTGCGGAGAATCAACCATCCACGCAGAATTCCCTGACCAGTTTGAAGCCTGGATGAAATGTTCGTCATGCGATTTTTTTATGGGGATGAGCAACGATGAGTGGCACCGTATGGAGAACAGCCCCAATATCAATGCAAAAATCAAAAAAATGGCGTTGAAGAAAGAATTATTGAAAGATTAGCCCGGAAATATTTTCGGATCATCGATATTGAAAGAATAGCCCGGTTCTGCACACCGGTCTTTGCAGAATAATGGGCCGTGGGTAAAAAAAATAGGGAAATTCGGCTCCGGGTAATTCCTTTTGCTATACTATGAAATACGAAGCACGGGTACGATGACGGAGGGGAAGGCCCCTGTCCCCCCATACCGCCCCTGCGATGCGAGTAATGATGACGCAGTACCTGTTTGGGGTTTATCGTATTTTGGGGGGGCCACAGCGGCGGGGGTGAAACCCCCGTGAGCGTTTAGCTGGTGATTGAACATTTCTTCAGAGCTGTTAATGTTCTTATTTTGATTTGGAGTTCTTCTATGAACGTTTCGATGGAGTCCCCGTTGCGGGCACCTATAATCACAAGGGACCGGTGAGCGTTGGCAGGATCCATCCGACAATGGATGCCACAATCCATATGATAACCGCTATGACCAGGGATTTGATCCAGCCGATTGAGTACAGCATCTGCAATGCCAGCAGCCACACGATTCCCGCTATAAATGCAGCGAGCAGTCCCTGGCCCAGCAGAGCGTAAATAATAGTGTAGACTATCGTGCCAATCAGGGCAGCGATAAATGCCGTGGTTATACCTTCTTTTTCACCAAAAAACGTTACAATGACATAAATTATGAGTGTTGAAATGATCAATGCGATAATAAATGCCAGCAGGGTACCAACCATTGATGCCATGATGCATCCTTTCTCCCTCTCTGGTTAAAAAGAGATCCCCACGTTACAGAATCTGAAATATGTCAACGAACGGCAAATGCATTGGTTTTCTCCGTAACGGATGGGCATGCAATCAGGCGTTATTTTTATTTTTGTAGTGGAGAAACGGGCATGAACCGATCGGGTTCACTCCCGAACCATGAAAATCTTACTTTTTACCACAGACCCCCGCCTCAGGGCCTCTGCGAGGCGCGGCGGGGCAGGGAGTTGTTTTGAATTTTACTTACCAATCCGCTGCGGGGGCTCCCCGTTGTAGGCGGTGGCAATCATCGTGTCTGAGGGAGAGAGTGGCAGCAATCCCCGTATTATATCTGAATACTATGATTTTCATGGGAAATCCTGGAGAAAAATCTCTTAACGCACTTGAGGGCTTCGGCAAATGTTGCCTTTCGCTCCCGCTGCTGAGGCAGCCCCCTTAACGTGATTAGACCTGAAAAGGTAATACAGCATTATCGCACAGCGCAGGGGCGGTCAGGGGGACAGGCTTTTGTCCCCTCCATCACTCTATGTTTTGTCTTTTATCGACAAAACAAGGTTTTACGATGAAAGATCCACGGTTATTCATCATGTTTGCCTGAGTTTGGGACTCGTGTGCGTTTCTCCAGAGCATGTATTTTTCACATCCGGGTTTTTCGCACGGTAGTAATGCAGGGTCATAATCCTCTTATTAATGAACAGGCATCCTCTCCAAAAAAACAGAGTTACGGCACAATCTTTCCCGTGAAGAATCAAAAAAGTGAATCGGGTTTTCCCCCCTAGGAAATCACGGTTTTTCCCGGGTGAATCACTCCTCTCCTTTTCCTGTATCAGTATCTTTTGATTATCAGGAAGTTATTTTCAATCGTCCTCTTCGTCCTCGAGCGTGGGCCATATATACTCATCATTGGCGGGATAGGACAGTTCTTCCTCCTCGTCCCTTATATAACGGAAGGGATCATTCCCCGGTTCTGCGGGATCCCACCGCTCATCATTGCTTCCCCGGACACCACGGCCGGTGTAGCCTTCTCCACCGCGGTGCCCCAACGGTTTTTCACCTCGTACCATCCGTCTCACCTTGTTCCCCCTGTATGTTCCTCAAAATAAAATTCACTGTTTTTTCCCGGAATAAATATTTTTTGGAACAGCCGTGCAGCGGTTACCGTTTTCCTGCCGCGAACAAAGATCGGTACGCTACTGCCTGGTAGAGAAGGTTCCTCCGGAATACTTCATAATTTTTTCATGGGCGGAAGAAACATGCCGGTTTGGGATGTACACCCGGGCCGGGATGATACCGGTATCGTTGGTAAAAAGGGGGAAGAAGAAGTGCACCAGTCTCAGGCAATCCGTTTTCCTGCAGATTCAGGGTTGGGTGTCTGGTCATAGACTTCTTCGACCGTAAAATAGATCGCAGCCAGTTTTTTCCGGCGTGCCTTATACTCCATGCCATGCCCGGTACGGACGCGTTCATCCAGCTGAACTGCAATCTCATCATTTTCATGCATTGTTACCCTCCCGTTCACCTTGTATGCCGTGAACGGGGGGCTTCTTTTCCAGACGCAGATTGATGCACGAGGATCTTTTTTGAGATTTTCATACGTTTGCCTGTAATAGAGCTCTCCCCAGACAATTGTTTCAGGATCCATGACCATGACCGATTTACCCGCAACATTGGGCTTTCCCTCCGGTCCAATGGTCGCTACCGGAACCGTATGCCATTCCGTCAGCAGGTGTATCAGTTTTTCCGGCATCGTCGCCATAGTTTATCACCTGCCAGAGTGGATTATCTTTCAGCCATGATAACAATTCGGGGCGTTTCTTTGACATGTTAACCAGCCATACACTCCTGCAGCAGTACCTGGCACGATGACCGCTACGACATTGGCAAAGTTTGGGTGTGGTATATCGATCGCGGTGCACCAGACGACCATTCCCGGGCGTGCGGTCCCGACATCAGCCTTGAGCCCTACTACCTGGGCATTTGGACACCCGATGGTGAAAAACCCGTACCGTATCACCGTATCCTGCTTATCACCTATGACGGAAAGGTAACTTTCGAGAACCGGAAGGTCCGGGGACTGGCATACCAGCTCAGAGAAGAGAATCAGCACCGGACATAGCCGATCCCCGGCAACGGAGAGCATGGTACACAAAAAAAGAGGTCAGCACCTCATGAGCACGAAGAGCCCTTGAGATGGTCTGAGGCGGTGGGGTTTTGGTATCAGGGCCTTGCCACGAGAACGGGCAGCGTGCTGCAGAATAGTGGGTATACGGGCAGTTTTGTCAGCGACTCGCAGAAACCCGAAAAGGCACGGAGCGCAAAAAAGAAAGAATTTAACAGGACCCGGGAAGAATGATCCGGGAAGGATGGGCAGGAAATGACAACCCTTTTTGTTGACCAGGATCTCTGCACAAGGTGCGGTATTTGTCCGATTGTATGTCCGATGAAAATAATTGGTCCTGTGGATGAGAATACCCTCCCTTTTGTCCCCGAAGCCAAAGCCATGATGTGCATCCGCTGCGGTCATTGCGAAGTGTCCTGCCCCTCACAGGCAATCAACCTCAACTTCCTGCCGGATGAAAAGGTGCCCATCCCGGCCGGTGCCGGCACCCTCTCTCCCCTGGACCTCAGCATGTACCTGAAGAAGCGCCGGTCAGTCCGGCATTTCACTCCCGAACCCGTTGATAAGGATACCATTATCCGGATACTTGATGTCGCCCGGTACGCAGCGTCCGGGGGAAACGGGCAGCCGGTCCAATGGCTGGTTGTGCAGGATCCCGGGGAAGTCCAGAAGCTCGCCGGGCTGACTATCGGATGGATGAAAACCCTCCTGAACAGTGACCATCCTCTGAGGGGATATGTCCCTTCCCTCATCGCGGCATGGGATCGTGGTTTTGATCCGGTCTGCCGGGGTGCTCCGCACCTCGTGATCGCCCATATCCCGGAGGGCAACCCGGTCGCCTCCATCGATGCCATCATTGCCCTGACCCATTTCGATGTCACTGCACCGGCGTATGGCGTCGGGACCTGCTGGGCCGGGTTCCTCTCGATGGCTGCCTCTGTCTATGAACCCCTGCAAAAAGTCCTGGCCCTCCCCTCAGGACGGAAGTACGCCTATGCCCTGATGTTTGGCCACCCCCGGTATAAAACCTACGGGATCCCGCGGCGCAACCCGCTCGAGATCACCTGGCGGTAGTGCTGGTGGCAGGCAACAGGTTTTTTTTTAAATAATACACGGTCAACGGTGATTATGTATGAAAATTATCCAATCCAATCATTAAAAGTTCACCCGATTTCATTGACAATAATTTTTGCCATCAGAACGCTTCTATGAGCCTTTCAGGGGAACTCTCAAGTCCCCGTTGCGCTCACCATGCCCCCATTTGAGAGCGGGGGACGGGAGCGCAGCAGGATAAAACCCCTTATCGGGGACGGGCACACCAGATCCAGGATAGGATAGATACCTGGTGGACGAGCTTCATATCTGTTGATTCACAGTTCCCCCGTCCGAACACCCCCGATGCGGGGTAGAGAGGACGGGAATCATCATTTTTTCTTTTTTCCCGGTCAACTGTGTATGTTTTTTTAAAAAAAACCGGAATATCACTGCAGGAAACCCGGTAGCACAAAGCGAATCCGGGATGCAGGAAGTGCAGGGTTCAGCAGAACAGACCCTCTTTAGAAATGTATATCTCTTTTCTCCCTGATGTTATGTCTGGAATAAGGAAGAAGACCAGGATTACCCCAGCATATGTACTCAGTTCTTTACGTCGATGACGAACCAATGCTGCTTGAATTAGCCAAAATCTTTCTTGAGAGGACCGGGGATTTCAGGGTTGACACGGTCACTTCCGCTCCGGCAGCACTCGATACCCTGACCAGGACTTCGTATGACTGTATCATATCCGACTACCAGATGCCCATCATGGACGGTATTGTCTTTTTAAAGACCGTCCGTTCAAAGGAAATATCGCACCTTTCATCATTTTTACCGGTAAAGGAAGGGAAGAGGTGGTTATTGAGGCGCTCAACAGCGGTGCTGACTTCTATCTCCAGAAGGGAGGTGACCCGAAAGCACAGTTTGCCGAACTTGCACATAAGATCCGGCAGGCCATACAGATCAAGATAGCACAAAAGACCATGCAGGACCTCGTGCAGGGTGCGCCTATCCCGGAGTTTGTCATCGATAACAATCACCGGGTCGTTTTCTGGAACCGGGCTTTGGAAGAATACAGCGGCATTGCAGCATCAGATATCGTCGGTACAACCGATCACTGGAAGGCGTTTTATCCCTCCCGGCGCCCGTGCCTTGCTGACCTTATCGTGGATGAGAATATCGACGGGATTGCCCGCTGGTACGCAGGAAAACAGGCACAATCCCCGGTTATGACGGATAATTTTGTAGCAACCGATTACTTCCCTGCCATGAAAGGAGGGACATGGCTGTTTTTCACTGCTGCCCCCCTCCGCGATCCCTCCGGGAACATTACCGGGGCTATTGAGACCCTCCAGGATGTTACCTCGATCCGGAAAAAAGAAGAGGAGTTACGGGGAGCATACGAACAGGTGCAGGTTGCGCTTGAACAGGCAAAAGCCAGTGAAGCAGCCTTAAATATCCAGAATAAAAGGCTGGAAGCAAGCGAACAGCGCTACCGGAATGTTGTCGAAGACCAGACAGAATTCATCTCCCGGTTCCTGCCGGACGGGACCCATGTCTTTGTCAACGAAGCCTATTGCCGGTATTTCAATAAATCCCGCGATGATATTATCGGAAAAAAATTTATCCCCCGCCTCCCGGCAGAAGACCAGGCCCTGGTAAGCGACCATTTCTCCTCCCTGACCCGGGAACATCCCACGGCTATTGTTACCCACCGGATCATACTGGCCGATGGCCAGGTCCGCTGGCAGCGCTGGAGTGACCGGGCAATTTTTGATGAACACGGTGTCCTCACCGAGTACCAGTCGGTTGGCCGTGATGTCACCGAACAGAAACAGGCAGAAGAGGCGCTGCGGGAGAGCGAGACGTCCCTTGCCAGTATATTCCGGGCTGCACCGGTTGGGATCGGCCTGGTATCGGACCGGGTCCTTATCAGGGTAAACGACCGGATCTGCGAAATGATCGGGTATACACAGGACGAACTGGTGGGTAAAAACTCCCGCATCCTCTACCCGACCGATGAAGAGTATGATTATGTGGGGAATGTCAAGTATGCTATGATCAGGGAACAGGGGACCGGGACAGTCGAGACCCGCTGGATGCGCAAGGACGGCATCATCCGTGACATCCTGCTCAGTTCAACCCCGCTTGACCCTTCCGCTGTCAGCGCTGGCGTCATGTTCACTGCCCTGGATATTACTGACCGCAAGACTGCTGAAACCCGGCTGCGTGCTGCCTACCAGCAACTCACCGACACGGAGGAGGAATTACGGGGAAAGTATGACGAACTTACCCGTGCAGAAGGAACCCTGAAAGAAGCCAACCGGAAACTCCACCTCCTTTCCAGCATCACCCGCCATGATATCCTCAACAAGGTCTCGGTCCTGCTGGGAAATCTTGAGCACGCCAAAACGCTGTCCCCGGATCCCACCATGGCCGGATATATTGCAAAACTGGAATCAGCGGCGATGGCGATAAAGGAGCAGATCGAGTTCACACGGGTGTACCAGGATCTTGGGTCTCATGAACCCCAATGGCACAAGCTGGACCAGGTCATATCCCGGTTGCAGGTTCCCCCGGTACTGACCGTGCACGCCGATCTACCTCACGTTGAGATTTTCGCAGACCCGATCTTTAACAAGATCTTTTACAATTTCCTTGATAATGCAATCAGGCACGGACAGAAGGTCAGAACGATTACGGTATCGACGCATGATGGCCCCCGTGGGCTGGTCATTTCCTGGGAGGATGACGGGGTTGGCATTCCGGCACACGAGAAAGAAAAAATTTTCTCAAAAGAGTACGGAAAGCATACCGGCCTTGGGCTGTTTCTTGCCGCGGAGATCTGTTCTGTCACCGGCATAACGATACAGGAGACGGGGGAGCCCGGAAAAGGTGCACGGTTTGAGATGCTGGTGCCCCCCGGGTCATACCGGTTCACCTCCGGCAGGAAAAAAACCCTGCACCCTAAAGGGGGATGATGATCGATAAAATCGCCGTAACCGATCCGAAGATCCCCTCATCACGGTGGGAACCGCGATGACCGCTGATGTGGAAAAAAGAGTGAAGGTTACATCACCAACCCACCAGGTGTATCTCACTATCTTATCATGCAAAAACCGGAATACTGGTACATGAGACGGATGGTGTGGATCAGCATCTATCTGGTTCTTGTGCTCCTTGCCAGCGGATGTACAGCTGGGACAGGAGATCAGACTGTACTCCCGCCACCGCCCGGCACCGGACCTGATAGTGCATACACGCGGTCAGGGAGAAGTATTGCACTAGCGGTTAGCACCGACGGGATTTCCACTTCCTCTCCTGAAGCCAGGGAGTGGTTCTTCAATGGACTGACTGCCAGTACCCAGTATGCCCGGTATAATGAATCGCTGGACTATTTTGATCAGGCGCTCAGGAGAGATCAGAATTTTTCAGAAGCATGGTATGCTAAAGGGGTGGCCCTGCACAATATGATGCGGTATGGTGAGGCGATACAATGTTACAACCGGGCTCTGGCGATTGATCCGGGGAATGCAGCGGTCGTGTCCCTGAAAAAAGCGGCACAGGTTGATTGGGACCTGCAGAATGTGTCAGCAAAGGGCTTTCCTTCTGTCTGACACACCGTAGAGAGCCTTCATGGAGAACGGCAATCAGTTGTATATCGCTCCTGTTTTCCAAATTACTCATTAAAAACATAAACATCAGGGTTATCCTACGGCCTTACACCTTTTTCTCCTCCGGTCCATCGTATATGCAGAGGGCGTTCGATCTTCCTGTTTTGGTACAAGGGGTCATCCTTTTTTTGCTTTATCGGAATATCCGGTGGAAAAAATACAAATAACCAATTTTGTCAAATATTTTTGTAATAAAAACTCTTTCAATAAGATTTCATTTATACATAAGTATATATATATGAACTATCTATTATCTTTTATTGGGGATATAACGACCAGTACCCGGAAAGAATGGTTCTCCCTGCAGGGGGTATGCAACGGGCACGTCTTTCAACGTC
Organism: uncultured Methanoregulaceae archaeon; assembly: GCA_963699515.1. Taxonomy (GTDB): domain Archaea; phylum Halobacteriota; class Methanomicrobia; order Methanomicrobiales; family Methanospirillaceae; genus Methanoregula. Next base: position 41,434 of record CAVOUD010000003.1, read on the forward strand.
ACTGAAATGAGAGAAAAATCTGCGATGATTCTTACGCCATGACAGTTGTACGGCATAATATTTTTTTCATGGTGGGGGAGGAGCAGCATCGCCAGAGAGGAAAGCCAGGGTATTTTATCACCTTATACCCCGGCATCTCCAATGTCTGTGGGTCATAAATTCCGTCAGTCTCATGCGGGTAATTCAGGGTATAAGGTGCCTGCCTTTGCCTTATACCCTGGAAAGCTCTCCCCAATGTTATGACGAAATTACTATTCTTTGATCCTACCGTAACAACAAGGTACGGCCCACGAACCTTCATTTCTTCCGGCATTCTTTGCCGTATCTTTCGCAAAATTGACCGATGCCCCCTACCTGCATAAGCGGTAACCGGATTGCCTCAGACGGCCACTCCCGTGACCGGACGTGAGAGCTGACGGGGTAACGATCGGATGGATGAGATGGGTGAAGCTGGCGTGAACCGGGGCTTTGCCACGTGGGGTGGAGGGTGCGGGGAGTATGGCAGGAATCCCTGGTTTGCTTCAGCTGCAGAGAGGAGGAGCGATCAGAAATTGTGATCGGGAGAAAGGGGAATTATAACAAATTTTTTATATTTTAGCAGGCTCAATAACCATAGTATGCCGGAGGATTCAGACCCCGCAGATCATCCAGCGGTGAATCACCGGCGGAAAGCGGAAAAAAAGGATGCTAAACAAATAAAAAAGCAACCTGCCCGTCACAAAAAGGTACCCGGTCCTTGTATTCCAAAACCTGAAGACCTTCCCCCGGAAGTAAAATGTACGTATCCTGAGTGGCAGAAATTTCTTGATCGCTATCCTATGATACATTCCCTGCAACGGGAAGATTTCCCGGATTATGGGGTAAGTTTTGTCTATGTAGCGCATTTTTACCGCAAAAAAAATAATGCGGAAGAAAGTTCGCTCGTTCATGAAGAGTTTGAAGATTTTTTTAAGGATATCGGGTATACTTATGATTACTCAGGGAATTTTGAATCCCGCTGGTTTGAAGCCATAGGTATAAAGATCCATTGATTGCGGGATTGGGCATAATTACGGCAATTATAGGGTACTTCGTTTTATTAATTGTGTAATTTCCCCGTGCTGGTATCAAGAATACGTATACCAGATCCCTACCACTACAATCCCGGTCAAATGTCCGATGATCCTGCTTTATTACCGCAAACGTCCCCGGAGAATATACTATGGGAGGAGAACGAAAGGAATGATACTCGATGCACGGGTGAGACCCCCGTTTAAAAGTCTCAAAGAGGTGCTTGCACCTGCACCGGGAGCCCGGCCGTCGGTCAAACGCAGTCCCCTGGTGAGCGGGTACGAACGCCCGCAGTCCATGGTCCAGAAATCGGTTGATCTGTTCTTCCAGGAAATGGATGAAGCCGGCGTGGACAAGGGAATTCTGGTGGGCAGGCAGGCAGGACACCGTGTTGTTTCCAATGATGACATCGCCGAACTCCGTGACCAGTACCCGGGCAGGTTTCCCCTTGTCATTGCGGGCATCAACGGGATTGATGTACCCGCTGCTCGTCCGAGAGGTTGAACGTACCATAACAGAAGATGGGATTCAACGGCATTGCCGTGGACCCCGGCTGGTGGGTCCCCGCGATGTATGTCGATGATCCCCGCATTTACCCGATCTATGCAAAATGCCAGGAACTGGGGGTCGTGCTGTATCTCACCTGCAGCCTGATGCAGGGACCGGATATTTCGTATGCCGAACCGTGGCGCATCCAGCGCGTGGCAAATGACTTCCCGACCCTGCAGATCGTTGTCGTGCATGGAGCATTTCCCTACACCAGCGAGATGATCGGGGTCATGATTGCCAATGCTCCGCTGGGAAACCTCTGGGTCCTGCCGGATTTCTTCCAGTTCATCCCCGGGTTTCCGGGAGCCCAGGACTGGGTGGAGGCTGCCAACCATTACTTGGGGGACCGGATACTCTATGCCTCATCGTACCCGGTACGGCCCCTGAAACAGAGTCTTGAAGAATTCCAGCGGTTCTCGTACAAACCGGATGTGCTGGAGAACCTCCTTTCAAAGAATGCAGCGAACCTGTTTGGGATGAAGATATAAATTTCAGGCTCCTAGAAAGGAAATAATTCCCGGATCAGATATGCAGTCACTGAAGTGTCTTACTGCGGGTAGCCCGCGACAGGCAAAAACAGGTTATCATGGTAAACACAAAGAAAGGTACTAAAAGAAGTATACCCCGCGGGAGAAGGGATGAAATGACCCACATGAATGCGGAAATCAAAGCGGAATTGCTGGCGCAGGGAAAAGTCGATGTCGAGCCATCGTTGTTGCCACGACCTTCCCGTTCCACGGCAGGTCCCGGTACAGGACTGCGATCCATTTTCTTTAAATCCGGGGGTCACCGGGTGCGTCTGGAGATCGATACGGATTCCCCCTTAAAGATGGTAGAGCAAAACGGGGATGTCGTCATCCTGAAAGACAACAAGGAACTGGTACGGGGAGTAATTGACCCGGTGGTGGCGCACTGTCCCGGAACAGACGTATATCACGATCAGTGAACAGTGCAGTGTATGACTGCAAGTTCTGTTCCGTTCCCAAGTTCCAGGGGAAGATCAAGACCCTTGACCAGGTTCTTGCCATTGTTGAACGGGCAAAAAAAAGCGGGAACTTAAAGACGATTGCATTCACTTCAGGTGTTGCATCAACACCGGAAAACGAGATCGACCGGGTCGTGGAATATGTACAGGCAGTGAAAAAATACCATGTTCCCGTCGGTGTTGCGGTATCCCCGACACAAGACTCGTCACAACGGCTCAAAGAGGCAGGGGTGACGGAAGTAAAATACAATGTGGAGACCATGGACCGGGAGATCTTTGAGCGGGTCTGTTCCGGAAGAAAAGGTCACTCCCTTGATTTTATTCTCGATCTCGTTACGCGATGCCGTGAAGGTATTCGGGAAGAACCGGGTCTCTTCCAATATTATTATCGGGCTGGGTGAGACAGACGATTGTGTCAGAAAAGGGGTTGAATACCTGGCAAAGATGGGGGTCATTGCCGTTCTCCGCCCGATCACCCTTTCTCCCTACCGGAAAGGGGAAATTTCAGCAACACGGCCCAGCGCCGAAAGGTTGCTGAAACTCACGAAAATGACGCGTGATATCCTGAAAAAATATGATCTGCATGTCGAGGTCTCGCAGACCATGTGTCTTCCCTGTACCGGTTGTGACCTGACCCCCGGTCGTGATGTGTGACTGGCTCCGGAGAGGGGGGCGGATTATTGTCCTTTTTTTCAGAAATAAATCTGAATCTAAAACCACACTAAAAAGAGAGTACACGAACCGGAGTGATCAGTTCATTCCTGACGGATCTCCTTGTTACCATTCCGCCGGCAGGAAGATTTCCAGGCCAATTCAGGAAGAGAAGAAATGAGGATGAAAGGTCCCTTTCAGGCCCCGGGGATCAAGAGTTTTCAGCGACTACCGTATGAGAGGTTCAGGTTTTTCTGATCTTCTTTACGGTAATATCAAGGATCCCGTTGTGCACAGTATAATGACTGTGGTTCACATCGACAGGAGTATGCAGGATGATGATCGCAACCCGTTCATCAATAAAGACATGGAGTGCATCCTGCATGATCTCAACATGCGGTGTACTTATGAGGTCGGATGGCAGCCTGGCCGTGATGAAGATGAAATCGTCAGTTTCGATCCTCTCGAAAGGTAACCTGCGTCGGTCATCCTCCCCGATCAGCCGGAAGATCATTGGCGGTAGAGATGGACCTGGCGGTAAAATGGAAAAACCCCTGACCCGTACGCCCCGGTTACCGGGGATGTTCATTAGGATTTCTGCAATAATTTCTGTGAGAGCAGGAACGACGTCACCATTGGGATTGTCCGGCTTTTTTATCACGGGCCCTACCTCCCGTCCCAAACCACACGATGGTCTGCCTGAACCATAAATCTTTGTATGCAGGGGTGTGGCAGCAAAAAAAGGAAATTTCTGTCATCGCCACAGACATTCACGTGGGCTGGAACAGCCTGACTGTTTCACCGTGCAGCACCGGGACCATTTTTCCATATGTTTAATAAATTTGCGAACCGATCCGTTGTAATGGATTCAAGGCCCGGCCTGATTGCCCTCCTCGTCGTTATCTGCATACTTACTGCTGGGTGTACCTCACTTTTCCCCGCACGCTCTGCCAGGGGACCGTCTGAGCTGACCGGGCCATCCTGGCGTCTGGTATCCTATGATGGCGGCAACCAGACGGTAGTGTCTGTCGGTCCATGGATAAATCTTACCCTGAAATTTGGTGAAGAGGGAAATGTCAGTGGATATATGGATGGGTGCAGGAGCTTTTCCGGCCGCTATACAACCCTGGGAGAGACGATTTCGGTCACCAACGTCACCGGGGTTGATGGGAATACCTGTCCCTGGACTCCGGATACCGATGAGGTAAAAACCACCAGTATCACCCTGCTGCAAAAGTCCCCCCGGTTCAATATCAATGAGGGTACGCTGGTTTTTGGGTATTTTGATGCCCCGAAATTCCTTGTTTTCCGGAGAACCTGATCAGAATACGAACGTTGCGGTGCCCTCATGCATCAGGGACTACGGGAGGCTCTTTTTTCCCGGCATGTTTCTTTATGTGCATAAGCAGATCTGCATAGACCTTGAGGACAAGGAACAGTACCACTACGGGCAGCGTGGATTCAATCCCGGCTGCAGAAAGGACCAACACCAGAATTGCCCCGAAGATGATGGTAAGGTGCATCGGGAAGATCCGTGAATACGGGTGAAAAAATTCTTCTGCGATATAATCCCCGCCTTTTCGGTCATCATGACGGTAATAAAGGGAAGAGTACAGGTGGTTTGCAAAGAAGAGCCCACAGGAGGCCCAGACTTCAGGACTTGAAAAATCGACCACCCCAAAAAGTCCGGAATCCACAATAAACGCATAATAGCCCCAGTGAAAGAGCCCGTAATGGAGGGCAAAGAACCCGGCAATGAAATATTTATAGTACCCGGCAAAGTACCGGTTCATCATTCCCACACTGACGTTCTTTTCAGCAGACGGTGAAATATCGGCAGTCAGCGCTGCGGTATCGGCTCTGATGAGCGAGATGATGGTGAATATCCCGATGATGATACTCTGTGCCCAGTAGATGAACAGGACGGTGGCGGCGTCCCAGTTGCCGGCAACCGCAAGGACAATAGTGATAATATTTGAACACAGGAGCGAGATGACCGGGGGAGTAACCCCAAATCCTCCCGGAATGATGCGGGAAAGGGCAGGCGGGATCTTCATTCAGACAGTCTTTTATTGATGCACAAGGTTCAAGGATGTTGCGATCCTGCTGTCCTCGCGTAAAAGTTCCGAAAAAACAGGCAGATACTACCCAGGGAGGAAAAAAACCGATAAAGGTTTTTCCCTCAGGCGACGTGTTCCGGATGATGGTCGAGTTCATCCAGCACCATTCCACGACTGAGCCATGTTTCAGTATCGTCCGGATTGATCTCAATTGCCTTATCGAACGAGTCGATCACTTCTCTGTACCGTTTGTCTTTATGGAGTGCGTTTCCGCGGCTATACCACGCTTCGGCAAAGTCTGGCCTGATGGCAATTGCTTTGGTGTTAGTGCAAGATCTAATTTTTTGCCGCTAATCATAGCAATCATTGAATTTTTCTGAGTGCACCAATACGTTTCCATGACCTAAACCAGACTGTTCACAAAAAAAGAGAGTACTAATGGTGGTGTGAAATTGGTTGTCCTGGAAAAAGAGAGAGTGATTTGGAATTTTAATTTAGGTGATTGTAAAATATCAGCCCCTAAATAGAAAACGCGAAATGTAAAAACTCAGTCAATTGAAGTCAAAAGATTAATCGCACGAGAAATTCGCTCTTGGGGGCTCCGCCCCCGCCGCTCGGGCACCCCCCCTTTGCGATAGTGCTGTATTACCTGTTCTGGTGATATCTCAATGCGCCCCGTCCCCCTCGGGGGACTGGTGACGCAAGGGGGGGCAATCATGCCAAATAGTGTGGTTGTCAACTCATTTGGGGGCGGATTATTGATAATCACCTAATTTATTGTAAGTTCTTTTATTACCGGTCTGTCATAATTTAAGATATTGTCGGTGCCTAAATAGAGATTTTGCCGATCTGTTATTCTTTGCCCGGCACTGACGTATTGCTCTGATATATCTGTTGAAGTATCTTCAATTTTGATAAGGGTCCGGTCATCAATATAGGTGTACCTGCAACTGACTACTACAGACATCAGGAGGTCTTTTGTCGAAGGATTGATAAACTCCACATTCACGGAAATGATATTTCCGTTCTTGTAATAATCAAGGATTCGCGCAGTCGGGTTTGGAAATTCCACATCCTGTTGTAACTGTTTACTGAAATCGACGGTCACGTACCTTCCGAATATGGTCGTAACATTCTCTTGCTTACATACCAAATTCTTGCAGACCATAACAGTATGGTTCCCTTCGGAAACCATCAGGTACAGGGGTGTGGTGGGGGTAACCGTTCCAACAGTCTCGTTATCAAGAATTACTGACAGGTTTTCAGGAGATGAAATTCCGCTGATGGACACTTTCAGTGATCCCTTCACCTCTGAGGCATTATTGGTGGTTGCATTTATCGTCTTGTTTAAACCGGTATCCGAAGTAATAGTAATTGGGGCCAATGTCAGCTGCAGTCGTTGCATTCACGGTACCATTATTCGTCGGAGCTGACACACCCGGCAGCTGAATATAAATCCGGCAGCTATGAAAAGGGCAAATGGCACAATTAGTTTCATGGGGGTTCTTTCATATGACTTATAATTTTTATATAATAATATGTGCCTATAAACGTACCCCCTCGTTATCTGCCAACAGAACGCGAATATCAACGCAATTATTACAATAAATGAGAAAATATATCGTCGTTAAAATCAAAGGGGAATTTTAACAGAGAAAAAACCGGGAAACCATGACACCTGAAGAAAGGGATATTGTGAAGTTAAAAAACAAAATTGAGGAATCGGAGAAGAAGCTTAAAACAGCACATCAGAATGGTCCTCTTGTAGTGGCATTTGTTGGTATTGTATTGATTTTTTTCACTCCTGTAATGGGTTTTGGTGTTGAATTTTATGTTTTTGGATTAATTATGATTTTGTCAGCAGTTGTCTGGGCATATTTCAAATCAAGAGAAGGAGTAGCACTAAAAGAAGCAATCTTCTGTTATAAAATGGAACTCTACAAAATTGAGAAAAATCGTTAATAGGGGGATAGAATCGTACCACTGCCCTTGAGATCTGCCAACAGAACGAAAATACGGTCTTTTCTTCATGATGAGCATCTGAGTTCCTGCAATTTAATTAGTAATACTGCAAATAATTTGTTAATCTTATAAAAATCATGTTTCTTTGGAGGGTTATCCAGTGTTTACTAACATACTTGTCGCTCTCGATGGATCGGAGGTAAGCCAGCGAGCGCTTATTGAAGCCGTTGATCAAGCAAGAATATGGAATGCTAAGCTCCAGGCCGTATATATTGCGGCAACTATTGTAGTGGATTCTCTCTCGATGGACCCAACGTTCAGGATGAATAATACCTTGGAAATGGAACGCATTTTAGAAAAAGAGGGAGAAGCGGTACTGGAAAACGCAAAAAAGTACTGTGCTGAAAAGGGAATCATCGTCATCACTCATATGAAATATGGAGATGCAGGAATAGAGATTATGTCTCTTGCTGAACAGGAGAAATTTGATCTCATTGTTATCGGTTCTCATGGCAAAAGTGACCTTGATCGTCTGCTTATCGGGAGTGTTAGTTCATTTGTGGTTACCCACAATAACGTGACGACCATGGTTGTGCGATAATTACAGAACGCGAATATGAACCCTTAATGAAATAGCAAAAGACCCTGCTGAACGTGTGTTTCGGGTATGGGATGTCTGTCCGGATCTTCCCTGACTGATTACCTGTTCGGACCCGTGGTTAAACGTTCCGGGTCATCCTTCATTTCTTCGCGGTGTACTTTTATCACCTTACGATACTTTTTCATGCACCCGATCCCTTCGCCCTCTTCTCGGCATCCATTTGCTTCTCAAAGATGATGCCGACAGGAATGGAGACGGTGATGATGGCGAAGATGGTGACCATTGCTGCTACTCAATACCGTGTCGGGAAAATTCAACATGATGAGAACATGGGTATCCTGCTCCGCTTACTGGCCTTTCCTGAGCAGCCAGGAGAGTTTCTTATGGGGCGGTACGGTATCCATGTACCGCTTTGCAATATACAGGCAGATGATGATGCCGGTGATGTTTCCAATCGTATCCCCGATGCTGTCATACAACCCCCCGGAGTAGGTCGTCATCATCACGGTGTCGATGGACGCCTCCTCAAACTCCCAGAATACCCCGAAGAGGAACGTAATCAGTGCAGTCAGGAACAGGACGGTTCTCTGTTGTATGTCCCAGGTCGTGAACAGGATGACGGTCAGAATACTGACAAAGATTACCAGTCCGAGCGCAATCCCGCCAATCATATGGGCAATCTTGTCATAGTAGATTCCCGAAAACTCCCAGTACCACCGCATGATCCCTCCCGCAGCATGCATGAAGAGGGCAAACGGTATCATGCTTTTTACCCCGGGCGGGAAGGAGATCCGCAGCAGTTTCTCGGCGATATAGGGAATCATGGTCATAAAAAATGAGGTTATTGCGATCTTCATCCTGGGGATATCATCGATATTCTTCGCGTGTATTGCCAGAGCGATAAAACTTATTTCAAAAAGGATGACGATAATATTCTCGACAGTTTTTGGCTTGATGGAAAATCCCTTCCTTATCTCTTTATCTAAATTGTTCTCATCCGATAAAAATCCTGCCAGACAAAGAACTGACCGGTACACACCGGTCAGGGAAGGGCAGGTGATTGCCCGGATGCCATACCTTGGGGTATGAGGGGAACAAAAGAAGAATCCCCCACCGTTCACCGGGCGTCTTTCATCGTTATACGATCCCCGGCATTCCGGTTCAATATGCTGTTTTACCGTACTTATTAAAGGAGAATTGTTCCGATACAAAAAATACGTATTCTTTGTGGATGCTGTTGTTTCCCCAGGACGTGGTATCTCGTACCCCGGAATACTGCTGCCGCATCCGATACCTTTTTTGGGTTGAGCAGAGTAGTCATCGGTATATAAAAAGAGGATATGAATGGACCCCCTGCAGATTATCGCAATAATCATAGCCCTGATAATTATTCTGGTGCTGTTAGCGTTGAGTATCAAAATTGTCAACCAGTGGGAACGAGTGGTTTTGTTGTACCTGGGAAGATATGTGGGGATACGGGGACCAGGACTGATCATCATTATACCCTTCCTCAATACGATCCCGTACATCATCGACACCCGGGTGATCACGACCTCGTTTAATGCAGAACAGACGCTCACCAAGGACACGGTACCCGTGGATGTCGACGCGGTACTGTTCTGGCAGGTCTTTGATGTTCAGAAAGCTGCCCTCGAAGTGCAGAACTACAAGGATTCCGTGCTTCTTGCAGCACAGACTGCCCTGCGGGATGTCATCGGCAAGACCATGCTTGCCGATATGCTGGCGGGGCGGGAAATGATTGACGCGGAACTCCAGAAAACCATCCAGCGCAGGATTGACGGGTGGGGCATCAATGTTTTATCAGTGGAAATCCGGGACGTGGAAATCCCGGTAAATTTACAGAATGCCATGTCCATGCAGGCGCAGGCAGAGCGTGAACGCCAGGCACGGGTCATCCTTGGCGATTCTGAACGCCAGATTGCGAAGAGCTTTGAGGATGCCTCAAAGACCTATGCAGGTAACCCTACTGCACTGCACCTCAGGGGAATGAATATGCTGTACGAAGGACTCAAAACAAACAATTCTGTCCTGATACTCGTGCCTTCCTCTGTCCTGAATACCATGGGTCTGGGAGACACAACAGGTATTATTGCACTCGCCCAGAACATGAAGAAGGCAAAAGAGGAAAGTAAGATCGATCCGGCAGAATAATTGTTCAACCCCTTTTTATCCCAATGTATTCCTGTACCAGAAAATGGGCCGGGACTTTGTTCTTTGCATGGCCGGTTTTTCGTACACTATCTCCGGTCATTCACTGATGCCGGATACCCATTCCCTGGTACTATAGAACGAAGGCAGGGGTGCCGATCCGGACATACCTTTTTTAGGTAATCCCTGTTTTGTACAAATTTTTGCTCTGGAGAAACGGGCATGAACTGATCCGGTTCACTCCAGAACCATGAAAATCTTACTTTATATGATAGACTCCCGCATCAGGGCTTCTGCGAGGCACGGCGGGGCAGGGAGTTGTTTTGAATTTTGTTTACCCATCCGCCACGGGGCACCCCGTAGGGGACGGCGGCAATCATCGTGTCTGAGAGAGAGAGTGGCAGCAATTCCCGTATTATATCTGAATACTATGATTTCCATGGGCAATGCTCCATTACGAGCGAAACGCTTACGGGAGCTTCACCCCCGCCGCTGTGGCTCCCCGATGCGATAACCCCCGAAAGGTAATACGTCATCATCACTAAGCGCAGGGGCAGTTTGGGGGGACAGGCTCATGTCCCCTCCTTCATCGTACCAGCACATGATAATTCATATCATAGCAAAAGGAATTCTCCAGAGCACAAATAATACCCTTTTTTAAATAGAGTAATTTTGAAGTCAAACGCCCTTATTTTTATTCGGGTAATCATTTTGTGAGATTTGAATAATTTTTATACACACTCACAACCGGTCTTCTGTTCCCTTGCCACATAGGAATGGTACCCCCAAGTCTTGAGATTAAGCCAGTGCCTTTCCTTGCTGATTTTCCGACATGAAACACATGCAGTCCCAAAGCGGCTGCCTTTACCTGCTTTCTGTGCGATATGTTGAATTTATATACAAATATATGGAAATATCCTTCCATTGAAATTCAATTCAGCTGATATTGTATCGGATTCGGAGAATGCGTTTGGCACTTTTCACGATGATGAGAGTCTCAAAGGGATTAAATATCCGGCAACCATGACGCTGGTACAGTAAACTCTCCTCCAGAGGGATCCGAAGTGCATTACGGGTAAGGCGGTCAATGAATGACAACTGAACCGGTTCAATCCATGATTAAAAAACAGGCAAAACCCGCACTCGTGATCTTTTTCTTACTCACCATCCTTGCCGGTGTCATCTACCCGCTTGTTATTACGGGTATCGCGCAGCTGGTCTTTCCCGTTCAATCGAATGGGAACTTCATCGAACATAACGGGAATATTGTTGGCTCTTCTCTGATCGGCCAGCCCTTCACTTCATCGAAATACTTCTGGGGGCGCCTCTCGGCAACAAGTCCAGTACCTTATAATTCCGGTGTCTCAGGCGGATCGAACCTTGGCCCCACGAATCCTGCACTCCTGGATGAGGTGAAGACTCGTGTGGGCGCCCTTCATGTAGCCGACCCGGATAATTCCCAACCGATTCCCGTTGACCTTGTGACCAGTTCAGCGAGCGGCCTTGATCCTGATATCAGTGTCAGCTGCAGCAGAATACCAGGTCCCCCGCATCGCCCGCGAAAGGAACCTGTCCGAGAGCGACGTGACTGCGCTCGTAGAACTGCAGACCGAAGACCAGCAGTTCGGTCTGTTCGGCGAACCCCCGGATAAACGTTCTTACCCTCAACCTCGCACTGGACGATCTGAGCACCAACCGTACCACCGTAACTTCATCGGCAAAGCATCAGGACGTTCCCTCCCCGCTCGTTTTCGGCCTGAGAATGACAGACTGGGTCCAGCTGATCCTCTTTTTTGTCGTTCTTGCAGCCCTGATTATACCGGTCGGCGGGTTCATCGAAACGGTGTATACCGGTAAGCGGACATTCCTCTCACCCATCCTCGACCCGGTCGAACGCTGGATCCTCTCTGCATCTGGGGTGAACCGCAGCGAAGAGATGGACTGGAAGATGTTTGCCGTCGCGATGATGGTCTTCTCCCTGATCGGGATCGCTGCAGTCTTCCTGCTCCAGAACGTCCAGCAGCTTCTGCCGTTCAATCCCGCTGGTGCAGGAGCAGTCCCCTGGGACCTCTCGCTCAATACCGCGGTCAGTTTCGCGACGAACACCAACTGGCAGGCGTATGCCGGTGAAAATGGTGTCAGCTACCTGACTCAGATGACCGGTCTTGCCGTTCAGAACTTCATGTCGGCAGCCGTGGGAATGACAGTCCTCATCGCATTTATCTACGGTTTCTCGCGCAGATCAGCGACAACGATCGGGAATTTCTGGGTACTCCTCATTCGCAGCGTCATGATCCTGCTCCCCTTTTGTGTTATCATTTCACTCGTACTCGTCTCGCAGGGAACCGTTCAGACGTTCAGTGGGCCGGTGACCGTTCCACTCCTCGACCCTGTCAGGGACAGCACCGGGGTACTCATCACCACCCAATCGATCCCGCTCGGACCTGCTGCATCTCAGATTGCCATCAAGGTTCTTGGCACAAACGGAGGAGGGTTTTTCAATGCCAACTCGGCTCACCCATTCGAGAACCCTACACCATTTTCTAATTTCCTCGAGATTCTGGTTATCCTCCTCATCCCCACTGCACTCTGCTATACTTTCGGCAAAATGATCGGGTCAGCGAGAAAAGGTATCGCCATCCTGATCGCGATGACCATTATTTTTGTACCGCTTGCCGGAATCACCATCTGGTCAGAGGTGAATGGCAACCCGGCATTCACCCCATTAGGAATTGACCAGAACGCTACCCATCTCCAGCCTGGCGGGAATATGGAGGGGAAGGAGATGAGGTTTGGCGTCGTGCAGTCAGCATTATTCTCGGTCGTCACCACCGTGACATCCTGCGGTGCCGTCAACTCGATGCATGATTCGTTCATGCCGCTCGGTGGGTTTGTGCAGATGTTTGATATACAGCTCGGCGAGGTCATCTTCGGGGGAGTCGGCTCCGGCCTGTACACCATGCTCATCTTCGTCATCCTTGCGATGTTCATTGCCGGGCTGATGGTAGGGCGTACACCCGAGCTCTATGGGAAGAAGATCGAGCCTTACGAGATGACCCTCACCACGATTCACATCCTCATCCCAATCTTCCTCATCCTTGGTCTCACAACCATTGCGGTTCTCACCGATCCCGGGAGATCAGCAGGTACTCAACCCAGGCCCGCACGGGTTTTCTGAGATCCTGTACGCGTTCAGCTCCGCTTCCCAGAACAATGGCAGTGCTTTTAGCGGTTTGTCGGTAAACCGTGTGTTCTACAATATCACGACAGCATTTGCCATGTTTGTCGGGCGCTTTGCTATCGCCATCATCACGCTTGCGCTCGCGGGATCGTTTGTCACAAAGAAGATCGTCCCGGTCAGTGATGGCACACTCCGCGATCACAGCCCCCTCTTTATTATCTGGCTTGTCTTTGTCGTGATCGTCGTCGGTGCCCTTAGTTTCCTTCCCGCACTCTCGCTTGGTCCCGTCGTCGAATATCTCACCATGATCTCCGGAGGGATTATCTAATGGCAGATCATTCCGGCAGCGGGACATCGTCGGAACAACAGTACGCCCTCTACCGGCGTGCGCTCATCGACGCATTCCTCAAACTCGACCCGCGGACCCTGTACCGCAATATGGTCATGTTCACCGTGGAGATTGGAAGCGTGATAACCACTATCCTCTGGGTGCAGGCACTGGGGGGGCATGGTGAAGAATCCGCCGGGTTTATCGGAGCAATAGCTGCGTGGCTCTGGTTCACGGTCCTCTTTGCCAATTTTGCAGAAGCCCTTGCCGAAGGGCGGGGAAAAGCCCAGGCAGAGTCCCTGCGGAGGATGCGGCAGGACACTGAGGCAAAGAAACTCTATCTTGGATATAAGATCGAGAAAGGGAGGGAACCTGTCCCGACAGACTTCATGGTAGTCTCTTCCTCAACACTATGCAGGTCGGACCTCTTCTATGGTAAGGCTGGAGATACAATCCCGGTCGATGGCGAAGTCGTCGAGGGTATCGCTTCGGTGAACGAAAGTGCGATCACGGGAGAGAGTGCACCGGTGATCCGAGAGTCTGGCGGCGACCGGAGTGCTGTCACTGGCGGAACGGTCATCCTCTCGGACTGGCTCATCATCCGGGCAAGTGCCAACCCGGGCGAAGGTTTCCTTGACCATATGATCAGCCTCATCGAAGGTGCAAAACGGCAAAAGACTCCAAACGAGATCGCCCTCAACATCCTCCTTGTCGGACTGACGGTGGTATTTATTGTTGTCTGTGCTTCGCTCTACGCGTTCTCACTTTACAGCGTGAAGGCCGCTAGTGCCGGGATCCCGGTGACGATCACTGTACTTGTTGCCCTCTTTGTTTGTCTCGCTCCGACCACTATCGGGGGACTTCTCAGCGCAATAGGGATAGCCGGTATGGACAGGCTTATCCGGCGCAACGTCATTACGACATCGGGAAGAGCTATCGAAGCAGCAGGAGACGTGGATGTACTTCTTCTTGACAAAACCGGCACCATTACCCTTGGCAACCGGCAGGCTGTCGAATTGATCGCAGTTGATGATACAGATATTATGGATCTCGCAAATATTGCTCAACTCGCATCGCTTGCTGATGAGACACCAGAAGGCCGCAGTATAGTTATACTGGTCAAAGAGAAGTACGGGTTGAGGGGCAGGACTGTAGGGGCTTCCGGGGCTTCTCCTGAACTGCAGTTCATACCGTTTTCCAGCCAGACCAGGATGAGCGGTGTTGACTGCGGCACCACCCAAATCAGGAAAGGGGCAGCAGATGTTATGTTTTTGCACATGACCGAAAGCGGTAATTCAATATCGCATCCTCTCAGACAGGCAGTGACTACCATCGCTGGTGCGGGGGGGACCCCCCTGGTCGTGACGAAAAACGGAAAGGCACTCGGGGTTGTTCATCTAAAAGATATCGTTAAAGGTGGGATCAAGGAGCGTTTTGTCCAGCTGCGCCGGATGGGAATCAAGACCGTGATGATTACTGGTGACAACCGGCTTACTGCCGCAACCATTGCCGCTGAAGCGGGGGTAGATGATTTCCTTGCAGAAGCGACACCAGAGAGTAAACTCCGGCTTATCCGCGAATATCAGGCTGGCGGGAGGATGGTCGCTATGACCGGGGACGGGACGAACGATGCTCCAGCTCTTGCACAAGCTGATGTCGCCGTGGCGATGAACACCGGTACACAGCCTGCACGCGAAGCGGCGAACATGATTGATCTTGACAGCAATCCTACAAAACTGATCGAGATCGTTGAGATTGGAAAGCAGCTCCTGATGACCCGGGGTGCCCTCACCACATTTTCCATCACAAACGACCTTGCAAAATATTTCTTTATCATTCCCGCCGCCTTCGTCTCTACATACCCTGCACTCGCAGCTCTTAACCTCCTCGGTCTCCAAAATCCGATCCTTTCTGCAGTCATCTTCAACGCGCTCATCATCATTGCACTCATCCCCCTCGCACTTCACGGTGTGACCTACCGCCCGATGACTGCGGAAGAAGCATTCAGGAACAATATATTCCTTTATGGAATCGGTGGGCTTATCGTTCCGTTCATCGGAATAAAGATTATTGATATGCTACTCGTGATCATGGGAGGGTAAACGGTTTTTTATGTTTGTCAAGCCTGAATATCGGCCGGATCCGGATACCCTTCTTGCCCATGTACAGAATGAAGAGCGGCAAAAGCACCGGGGCAAGCTCAAAATTTTCCTTGGTTACATTGCTGGCGTTGGGAAGACGTATGAGATGCTTCAGGCAGCGCATCTCCGGATGCACGACGGCATTAATGTGATGATCGGGTATGTTGAAACGCACGATCGGCCGGAGACCGATGCGCTTCTTGTGGGACTCAATAACATACCCCGAAAAATGGTGGAATACCGGGGTATAACCATTCCGGAGATGGACCTCGATGCAATAATTGAATTCCATCCTCAGCTTGTTCTCGCAGACGAGTCAGCTCATACAAATGCACCGGGATCACGCCACCCGAAGCGGTACCAGGACATCGAAGAGATTCTCGATGCGGGAATTGACGTATACACGACCCTGAACATTCAGCATGTCGAGAGCCTCAATGATGTCATTGCCCAGATTACCGGGATCCAGGTCAGGGAAACTATCCCCGATCGTGTGATCGATGAGGCGAACGAGATCGAGCTTGTTGACCTCGCACCACCGGAACTTCTCCAGCGGCTCAGGGAAGGAAAAGTGTATGTCCCCGATATGGCAGCACGGGCCATCGAGCAGTTTTTCAACGAGGGCAACCTGTATGCA
Source organism: uncultured Methanoregulaceae archaeon (assembly GCA_963699515.1). Classification (GTDB taxonomy): domain Archaea; phylum Halobacteriota; class Methanomicrobia; order Methanomicrobiales; family Methanospirillaceae; genus Methanoregula. Next base: position 57,748 of record CAVOUD010000003.1, read on the forward strand.
CTCCGGGAACTTGCTCTCCGAAGGGCAGCCGAGCGGGTCGATGGCCAGATGCTCAAATGGATGCAGACCCGTGCAATTTCGGGTCCATGGGCTGCCGGGGAGAGCATGCTAGTCTGCGTAGGTCCGGGACCATTGTCTGAGCGACTGATCAGGACCGCACGAAGGCAGGCGGATCGAATGAATGCCCCATGGAGTGCGATATATGTTGAAACACCGTCACATCACCGCCTTACAAAGGCGGCAAAAGAGCAGGTATCCCGAACGCTTCAACTTGCAGAAAAGTTAGGTGCTACAACTGTTAGCGTATTTGGAATCAATGTTGCGAACACGGCAATAGAGTATGCACGTAAGCATAATATTACACGTATCATTATTGGTAAAACACTGCGTCCCCGCTGGCAGGAATTTGTCTTTGGTTCAGTGGTTGATCAGCTCATCCACAACAGCGGTACAATCGATGTGTATGTCATCAGCAGTGAAGAAAAAACACTGCAGAAACCCGTACCAATGGAACCCCTGCTCCCGGCAGACTCTCCCCCAGGACTATATCGCTAGCCTAGTCCTCGTCTTTTTTGTCACCATAATCGGCTGGCTGATAATGTCATTCATCTCTCCTGCAAATCTTGCAATGCTATACTTGCTTGCAGTTGTGATTATTGCATTCAGACGGGGGTTGAAACCAGCAATCTTTACTGCAGTTATCGGCGTACTTGCTTTTGATTTCGTCTTTATCCCGCCTCATTTTACCTTTAGGGTCTCGGATACAGAATATCTTATCACATTTGCCGGTATGATCATCGTTGGCGCTTTAATCAGCCTGCTTGTCGCACGTGCACGTGAACATGCCATTGCAGCCGAGATCAGGGAAAAAGAGACCGGAACCTTGTATGCGCTTTCGCAGGATCTCGCGGTGGCGATGGATGTCAATTCGATTGTCGCTGCGGTCGCAAAGCACATCAGCGGGATTTTTCAGTGGGAGAGTGTATTCCTTCTACCTGAAGGAAACGAGTTGGTTATGCGTGAGGCCAGTCCCGGCCTGCGGCTTGATGCTGATGATATTGCAGTTGCCACATGGGCATACCAGCACGGGACCGTTGCCGGTTACGATACCGATACGCTCCATGGATCACGGCTCAGGTACATTCCCCTCCAGAGTACACAAGGAGTGCTTGGGATTATGGGGGTGAAACCGGGGGAACCCGATGGTGTCATCACTCATGAACAGGACAGAATACTTATGGCTTTTGCCAACCAGACCGCTCTGGCGCTGGAGCGGGTGAATCTTGTGAGGACTTCCCAGGATACATAACAGGAGTGGTCCACCTCGCGGGTATCACTCTCGAGCGAAAATCCAATCCTTGAATATGGTGCAACAGGATGCGGAACAAGTGCGGTTACCACAATCATTCCATTATCTAAACATTGTGCGATGTGTAACATTTCCTGTTTTGAAATACTAAATTAATAAGGCACTCCTAACGACTAACACCAATATCGGTTACTGGTAGATTAATATGAAGTACTGGATCATCGTTGCATCAAAAGACCATGTAATGCGGGGCGTAACTCTTGGGATAGCCCAGGCCGGGCATGGTAAACGGTCCGGACTTGCACGAATGCACAAAGGTGACATGATTGCCTGTTATTCACCGAAAGTACAGTTTGAGGGCAATGAAATTCTCCATGCTTTTACCGCAATCGGGGAGATTGCTGATAAAGAAGTATATCAGGTGGAAGAATCGCCGGATTTCAAACCATACAGGAAAACGGTGCGGTACATAAAAACCGGGGAAGTCAGGATCCGACCGATGATCCAGGACTTAACCTTTATCGGAAATAAAAAATCCTGGGGATATGCGTTCAGGTTCGGCCTTCTGGAAATTCCAAAAGAGGATTTTGATCGAATTGCAGAAAAGTTTGATGCAGTATCGTAACCGGGATGTTCGCAGATTTTCAAATCAATTCGACATATTTATAAAATTTTACAAATAAAATATTTCTTACCTTCAGATCAGAAGCGATTTGAAAGATTGGTTGAAAAAATGAGTCCCTTTAACCAGATACCCCTGGAAGCAATAAGTCTCTACCGGAAGTCATTAGAAATGTCGGGGAGAGGTAACTATGAATCAGCACTCAAATACCTGAGCAATGCGGTGATGATAGCACCGCAGTTTGCGACAGCAATCTGTGAAATGGGACACTGTTATGAAAAGCTTGGGCGGTTTCCAGAGGCAGTATCAAAATTTGATAAGGTTATCAGGATGCATCCAACCCATGGTGAAGCAGATATAAGCAAGAACCGGGTCCTGGAAAAGATCCAGAGCGATAAGTAACGTTTTTTTTTAAAAACAAACCCGTTCAGGAACTTTCACCAGTTTTCAATACATCTCCTAAGCGCCCTGGTTTTTCAGGATCCCGGCAGCAAACGTCTCTACCGTTGCGGCAAATGCCCCGCTGTCAACATCCCGTTCAACCGTTGCTGCCGATGAGAAAAATCGCATTCCCTTCTTTTCCAGATGTTTTTTCACAACAGCGATCGCACTCTCTGATCCGCGTCCCCCCATCTCCGCGATCACGTGGAACGGCTTTCCCTCCCCGCCGGTCACCGCGGACAGGTATTCGTTTACATACGGTGGCACTTTACCGGACCAGACCGGAGTCGCTATGATCAGCACATCGATGCCGGCAAGGTCGGTTTTGCACGGTCTGATGGGTGCTTGTTTTGCCAGCAAAGCTTTCATCCCGCCGATCGCTATGTTGTGTTCTTTGAGCGGTTCGATCCTGACCAGCTCGGCATTCACCCGTTCAGCAAGGGCAGTCGCAACCTTCTGCGTATGCCCCTTCCATGAAAAATACGCGACACGAATAGCCATGGGATATCCCTTCAGGGAATAATAGTCCGCCACGGTAAAAAGGATTGGGGGAGCAGGAACGGGCGGCCGAATATTTTTCTATACGCCGGGGAACTACAGCCCGATGGGACCAGCAGAGTATGAAAGAGCGAAACGGGGTCCGGCGATAGCTCAAAAGGATCGTTTAAAATCCGATACCGGTAATACCATGATCGTATGTATGCGATCGAGGTCGATCATCTTTCAAAACACTTCGGGACACTCATCGCATTAAACGATGATCAGTTTTTCCGTGACCGAAGGTGAGACATTCGGTTTTCTTGGTCCGAATGGTGCAGGAAAGACCACAACCATCCGTCATCCTGACCGGGATCAGCACTCCCACCGGCGGGACGGCAACAATCTTTGGAAAAGATATCGTACAGGAAACAACTGCAGCCCGCAAAACAGATGGGGATTGTGCACGAAACATCCAATATCTACGATGATCTTTCCGCATGGCAGAACCTGATGTTCACTGCCGAACTCTACACCATCGGAAAAAAGGAACGCGAACAGCGGGGAAAAGAGCTCCTCGAACTCTTCGGGCTCTGGGATCGGCGGAACGACAAGGTTCACGGGTTTTCAAAAGGCATGAAACGCCGGCTTACCCTGGCCATGGGACTTATCAACAACCCCCGTCTCCTGTTTCTCGATGAGCCCACGTCAGGACTCGACGTCCAGAGCAACCTTATCATACGGGACGTCATCCGGGACCTCAACCTCCACAGGGGTTACGGTCTTTCTCACGACCCACAATATCGAAGAGGCAAACCTGACCTGCGACCGTGTGGCAATTATCAACCGGGGACGCATTGCCGCAATCGATTCACCCGAACGACTGAAAAATACCATCCAGAGTGCCCAGTCAGTTGAAGTAGCATTCGACCGGGCAACAGCCATTCGCGCAGGATGATCTACGGCAGACTCCCTGGGGTGAGTGAAGTCAGGAAAGAAGGGGACAAGTTCCGGCTGTTCACTCGGAGATCCGTCAGAAGTAATTGCCGCAGTCATGGAGTATGCACAGGCGCACAACACACGGGTACTCAGTATAACACACGTTCGGCCCCAGTCTTGAAGATGTTTTCATCAAGCTGACCGGGCTTGAGATCCGGACAAAAGGGGTGAGCACCGTTGACTGACGGTGTGGACGGGTACGGGCAGCTCTATGCCGAACTGAACGCTGCATGGGCAATTGCAAAAAAAGATATTGCGATCTATTACCTCAAGCCAAATATCATCGTCTCCGGTGCACTGTTTCCCCTGTTCATGTTCCTTGCCTTTGCTGCCGGGAAATCAGCCGGCCCGTCTGTCATGATCCCGGGGCTCATCGCGATCACGATACTCTTCTCCGCGTCCTCGATTGAACCGGTATCAATCCCTATCGAACGGCGGATGAAGACCTTTGACCGGCTGATCTCTGCCCCAGTCTCCCTGCATGCGGTGGTGCTCGGGGAGAGCCTGAGCGGTTTTCTCTACAGTATGGGTATCGCATTCGTTCCCCTGGTCGCAGGCCTGCTCATCTTCGGGACACCGGTTATCAGTAGTGTCCCTCTTGTTGCCGGGATCATCCTCACCTCATTCTGCTTTGCCACCATGGGGACCCTGTTTGCCGCGTATCCTACCGAGAGTCCGGGGGATATCATGTCCATGCTGAACCTCGTCAGGCTCCCCCTCATATTCATCTCCGGGGTCTTCATCCCGATTGAGTCCATTCCGTCCATAGGGCAGGTTGCAGCGTATTTTTCACCGCTTACCTATGGCAACGATCTCATCCAGGCGCGCCTATCATGGTCACACCCACTTCAACCCGCTTCTCGATATTGCCATGCTCTGCATCTTTATCCTGATCTTTCAGGTCTTTGCAAACCAGTTGTATCGGAGATGGAATGAATGACCGGGACATGGGCATGGTATATGCGGTCCTGAGTAGGGGCGTTATCGTCACGAAGCCGCAAAAATTATAAAAGAAAAATTCAATATGCCTATCATCTTTCTCACGGCGTATTCTGATGAAAAAGTCCTTGAAAGAATAATCTCCTTACAGCCTACACGTTATATCCTCAAACCATTCACCGATGATGATCTGCGGATAGCACTCCGATTGTCGCTTGGTTGAATCCAGCACTTTTTTAATTACTCACTTTTCACCATATAGATGCGAATATGTACCTTCGTTTTCAAAATAAAAACCAAAGAACACTCACGTCACACCCCTTTTTTTATCTCCTATGCACAAAATGAGTAAAATAAGCCCAATACGGGCTCCTTTTTCCTTCATGATATATTTGCAAATACCGGAAAACCCCGTAAAACCGCCCTTTTCGGTTCGTGTGGAGAATATGCCCAATAAGATCTCTGTTTGTTAAAATACGGCTGATTTGCATCTCACCTAATGGCTTGTAAGGCCCTTTAAACAGAACTGAATTTTGCCCCATATTTTACCCCCTCCGGATCCCATAAATCCTGCCAGAACACCAATATGAGGGTCATTTTTTCCGGGGATAGCTGAAAAACAGGGTTTCAACCAATGAAAAATGATGCAATGTTCAAGGAAATATCTTTTTTTATGTCGTCGTCTATTTTTTTACTATTTAACGAATATTAAGTGTTAAAAAAATAAAATAAGTCTTTAAAACCTTTTGATTAAAATAAATATTATTATATACTATAATGGTAATTTGCTATGTAATGAGCATTGGATCATTCCAATGTCCCCGCAGTATTTTGAGATGGTTCTATGTGCAAGAGAAAGGGAAATGAAGAAGGGTTCACCGGTCTTGAGGCAGCGATTGTGCTGATTGCATTTATCGTTGTGGCATCGGTGTTCTCCTATGTGGTTCTTGGTGCCGGGTTCTTCACAACCCAGAAAGCCCAGGAGACGGTGTACAGGGGAGTTGAACAATCGACGACTAACGTCCAGTTGGTAGGTAATGTTTACGGATTAGCCTCGAATACGACAGAAGGAATTGATCAGATCAGGTTCACGATCGGTCTTGTCCCGGGTACTCCGTATGTCAATCTGGAAAAGATGAATATCGTTGTCACCACGCCAACATATGGTCCGAAAATATTGGCATGGACCAATCAGAGTTCTTCAACAAAAGACACAAACTTTATTGCATTAAAAAATGGTGTCGGTACTTCTCAACCGACCATGACTTCAGGAGACCAGACGGATATCCAATTGAATATAACCGCAGTCCCCCGGGACACGAAAATACATATTGAAATCCGTCCAGGTCTTGGTGCTTCCTATTCGTTTTCAAAGACAACGCCATCCATTCTTGCTCCGAATAATCTCATCTACTAATTTTTTTTATGAAGAATGAGGCAGGTGAACGGAAATGTCAATCGATATTAAAAACGAAATTCAAAATATACATGATAGCTGGGACTTTACAAGGGCGAAGTTCTGGTTCTGGCCCATTGTTTTCGGATTTACCCTTATTTTCGGGCTCCTTGCCGGTATTAAGGGGGCATTTGTTGGTTTTCTGTATGGCGTAGCTGCTGGTTTGTTTCTTATCCATGAAAGTTTGCCACCTTGAATAGTCAAAGTCCTTTGCAATCTGTAAAATTCATTCTCATGTTGACCGGAAAACGAACTGCGGATTGTGATCAGAGTATTCTTCGTCAAGCTCCCCTCATATTCATCTCCGGGGTCTTCATCCCGATTGAGTCTCTTGCATCTATGGGTCAGGTTGCAACGTATTTTTCACCGCTCACTTATGGCAATGATCTCATCCAGACCGCCTATCATGGTCATACCCATTTCAACCCGCTCCTCAATATTGCCATGCTCTGCATCATTATCCTGCTCTTTCAGATCTTTGCAAACCAGTTGTATCGGAGATGGAATGAATGACGAAATCCTGAGGAAAAATTGTTTTGATTCAACAATCTGCCCTATCGATTATTCTTTGTTATAGTTTTCATTTACCCCTCTTCGATAACGGTGTGCACAAGGGTAATATCCCCCGTACCATGCATCCTTGGATACGTTCTGAAAGGAAGGGGAAAACCGGAAAAAAACCGGAAGTGAGGACGGCTGATGAAATGTGCATTATTAGCGTCGGGAGCCTCAAGGGTTGCCTCATACCTGGGTGAACCGGCGATCACATTCTGGCGCTCGTCTCTCGTTTCCCCCACTCGTAAGAACAGTTGTTTATATTTCAGGATGGTCCCGTAATTCGTGGATGTGGAAGCTCCGATAATCTTTTCGAGTCGCCGGAGAGGGAAGGTCCTGAGGCAGAATGCAGAGATGCCGGTCCCGGATCGGTACAGGTAAATATCCGAAAGTCCGTAGTCGTTCTGCAGGAAAGCCAGCTCATCCCTGATTTTCCCAATGTTCCGGTGAGCGGGGTAGGTGAAAAAGGGGATCTGGCGATCGATACCCGGAACGGCATTTACCAGGAATGTTGCATAGGAAAAAGAAAGATGTGGCTTCGACCTTACCCCGAATCGGTTGCGAAGCCAGGATATAATGCGAACTCGAAGAGTATTTTCATCTCCCGTAACCGGGATCACCGGGGTACCAAGATCTACCCGGGGGATGTATTTAAGAATTCTGGTGATCGGCTGCTCCAGCTGCTCCGTAGAAAGCACTGTACACACATAGCCCGTCTTTGAGTTGATTGTTCCTGGAACGCGGATGATCCTGCGGGTATCTCCGGTAATTTTTCCATCAATCCCTATACCTGCCTCCTGAACCTGCCGGATAATTTCCCTGCGCACAGCCTTTGCCTGGTCCTCCCGGACAAGCGGATCCGGGTCGCTGTACTGCCGGGTGTCTTTGCAGATGACATGAAATCCTTTGCTGCCGGAGAATGCAATGTACTTTACGGGAATTGTATGATTGGCACAAAATCTGATAACTTCCAGGGCGTCCTTTCGGGCCAGCTCAAGGTTTAAAGAGGAGAATGGCGAACGGTCAATATCAAACACAATGTCGGAGAAGAGAAAAATATTATCAGAAAGCGGGGTTTTTTCACGCCGTCCCAGGCTCTCTGGTGCAAGCCAGCAGCTGGTTGAATAATACACATCAGAAGGACGGTACCGGATCAGCCATTTCTGGAGTGTTTCCCCATTACGGATGCGGTCCTGCACTTTATAAAAGGAACCATTCGGCAGAAGGATGCGAAAGTGACGGAATCTAGGATGGGTGATAGACGTGAGATCAGGTATATGACTCCGGTAAAAAGAGCGGATGGGATCAGACATTTTTATTATTTTAACATCTCTTGATAATTCTGTTTTTTTAAGTATTCCAGGAATCCTGTCCATGTTTTTGCCGGAATCCCTGACCTCCTGTCGCCTGCCATCTTCTCCAGCTCACCCTTCATACGGTTCGGATCGGAAATGCCGGCGACCTTTCCGGAATATTTTTTCTTCAGCCAGACACATATCCGTGAATAACCGCGGAGCCGCGAATGGGTTTCTTCGGGTGGTGAATATGCACTGGCTGTCGTGGCTGGTCGCGGTGCAGGTTGTATCGGGTAGTTTATCAGCCGGGCGCCGCATTCTGAACAGAACTTGCTGGTGTCCAGGTTCTTGGTACCACACTGTTCGCAAAACATTACTGTGTCCCCACGAAGATGATCTGTTGTTTTGGATATAATGAATGTTGTCATTTTTTTAAATAGAGTCCTCAATTCCTGCTGGTGCACCTGGACAGGGAAAGTCCTGTCTCCTTTTGCTGAGAACTGGTTTTTACTAGTGGGTGATTACCTCACAATCATCATGTTGAAATGGAGTAAGGATACTCTTCGGATATTCCTGGATTCTTTACGCAGTATTCAGGAATGGACCATTTAAGGAAACCCCCCCAGTGTGGTCACGAAAAAAACGAGAAATGTTATCCCGCACCATATTTTTTATTCCAGTCATCATATTCTGCAAGCCTGGCTGCAGTGACTGGCGTTTTGACCCTGGCAATTGCTCCGGTGAGATCATCCATGGTGATGGCAGAAACCTTCAGGGTACGTTTCTTTAATTCTTCAAATGACAGTTCGGCAATTTTTTCAATATCAGCAAAAATATCGGGATTGCTCCGGTGAAGCATACTGTGTATTGCATCCTTGCATACATTCTGGATATCCCGTCCTGAGTACCTGTTCGCTACGCACATTTCACCGATTTTTCCAAAATCAAGTGAGGATATATCAAGGTCCTTGAGCTGGATTTTTATGATTTCCTGGCAGGATTTTTTATCCGGGAGCGGGGTATAAATTCGCTTGGGAAATCTCGACAATACAGCCTGGTCCAGATCCTTTGGCGTGTTTGTTGCCGCAAGCGTGAGAACCAGCCTGTCGCTTTTTTTATCCTGGAACCCGTCCAGTTCAGCAAGGAGGGTTGACAGGACCTTACGGGAGGCCTCTCCCTGGTCTCCATCCCGGGACAAGGTGATTGAGTCAAACTCATCGATAAAAACGATCGAGGGGGCATGCAATCGTGCAGATTCGTAGAGGGCAGTGATCAGTTTTGATGATTCTCCAAAATATTTGGAGAGGATATTACTTATCTTCACATTAAAAAACGTCGCTTTAAGGCTCCCTGCAGCTGCGGCAGCAAGGAGGGTTTTCCCGGTTCCAGGAGGGCCAAAGAGCAGGATACCTTTATCCGGTTTAACAGATTCCGGTTTGTTCAGGCCGGCAATAACAATGGTCTCCATGATAAGAGCCTTGACTTCATAAAGACCCCCGATATCTTTCCAGGTGACCGTGGATTTTTCGATAAGGCTTTCTCCAAAACCGCTGAGATCGTCCTCCGTGCTTTCTCTCTCACCTTTGTCATTTCGTTCGATAATCCTCTTTTTGGGAACAATTTTCATCCCTTTGGAGATCTCCTCCCACTTTTTTGCATTCTCCACATGCGCTTTCATCTGTTCGGGAATCTCTTGTGCCAGTTGTTTTTCCGTATTCGCACATTCACGTGCATATCTTTTTGCTTCGTCGATATTCCCTTTTGCTTTTGCTTGTTCAAAGTTATTTTTGGCTTTTTGCAGATTCCCGAAAAGAACTCCGGATAAATCAATCTTAATAGGAAATCCCTCCCCTTTCTCTCATAATTCACTATATAGGGATCATCATTAATTCAATATTACGCTATAGAACAAAATGCGGGGTGGAGGGATAAAAGACAGGATTGAAGATCTATTCAAGTTCTTTTTTATTATCGCCAAATTTTTCACTGCCCGGGGGGGCTTCCTGTGCTTTTCCGGTCCTTATTGTTGCGAGAATATCAGTCAAATCATCTTCAGGTTCAACACCGACTTCCATCGTGCTCGAAGTCATGCTGATAATTTTTGTGAGTTGCTCATCATTCTCCATCTCATCAAGATTCATCGAAATGAGATAATGTTCCATCCGGTCCGGATCGATCGCCTTGATCTTTTTAAGGACACCGGCAGGCAGATCCTTTTCCCGTTGTTTTAAGATGACAATATTGGAAACAGCCCGAAACTCTTTTTCCAGTTGTGCCTGGGTGGATAGTTTGGCTTCCTTCTTTAACAACAGGGTTTTAATGTGCCGGGCATAGCTGACTTCTTCAGATGTTGAAGCCGAGCCTCTTGCCTTCTCATAATTACGCTGGACTTCCTGGTCGATGCGGCGGACCTCCGCGTGGATGTCTTCAACCTTTTTATTCAGCTGGATCTCGGTGACTTTGAGGTCTTCAAGACTCAACGAATCGATAGGATTTTTTTCCCCAAAAAGAGAGGATAAAAATCCCACGGTTACGTCCCCTCAGTGTCCTTTGCTTCCATCTGTTTTTCTACCGAAACGAGCTTCTGGGCTTCATCAACATTTATTGCACCGGTCTCTACACCACTCCAGGCTTCAAGCAGCTGTTTTTCGGTCTCGTCCGTAGACGCTTCAAGGCTTGATTCAGAAAGTGACATCTCAAAGACATTGTTGAGATTATTGAGCACCTCTTCAAAGCTCTTACCTTTCAGGTTGACATTGATTAAGGCACTTTCAAATTTCGAAGGTTCGATGCTGGTGATCTTCGACCAGATCTTGTTCTGTTTTAATTCTTTTTCGTATTTTTTGACAACAACAAGGTTGGAGACGAACATGTACTGCTTGTGCATTGTCATGAACTGTTTGATCTTCATCTGGGCCTGCATATCGAGATGCTTGATCTGCTGGGCAAGCATTTTCTTCTTGATGAGATCGGCACCGACCCCCTGCTTGAACAAATCTTTTTTCTGTTTTTCAATCTTTAAGATGTCCTTACGGGCGAGTTCGATATGGTTCTGGAGCCGCATCTCTTCTTCCTTGAGTTCCCGGACATTCAGCCGATCAACAGAATTCCCCGTGATAAAGTCAATCAATCCCATTATATAATCCTCATCTCGATATTATTGAGACAACTTTAAATAATTATTCAAAAAAAAGGTAATTTTTTTTAAAAAAAAATCGGTAAACGTGAAAAAAGATGCAGGAATTTTTTATTATTCCCATTCAGCCTGAAAGATGAGCTTTGGACACAGGAAATGACCTGCATTCTGATACATGTATGAGTGAACTTCTAACCTGTTATTCTTCGTGCGGAATCTTTCTTAATAAGGTGAGGATATATACAGAATGACAAAAATCAGAGGAATTGTGGAATAAATCATTTGTTCCCCCTCATTATCCAATATTCCTGAATCCCTAACTCACCTTATGTACGAGAACCTCCACTTTCTAAGTGAGTTCGTCTGGGATTTCTGTTAACCCCCTGTCCATTCTCATTTTAATCTGTTCGGACAATTCCTGCACCTTAGTTTTCACGTCACCTCTGATATAACGAACGAGGTCAAGGAGATACTTATCGGCCGCCAGAATACTATCGGTGGGAATAGTATTTTAAAAAAACCTGATAAAAGTTATTTTCTGAGGTCTTGCCCACATTCCGGGCAGAATTTTATATCATCATGAATTTTTTGATGGCATCTTGGACATATTTTTCTTTCTGCTGGAATTTCTGATCCGAGTTTTGATCGTAAAATTACACCGTCATTTTTGATATCCGTTTGCATTTTATCCCCAAACTGGGCATTTCCTGTGACATTGTAAACAATTTGAGGGCGGGGATCGATGTTTCCTGCGACTGCTGCTTCATTCTTTGGAATTATTTTCACGTTTTCTGTAACATCAAGCCAGAAACCAAATGTATCTGAAAATGATTTACCCCTCGCGTCATGATAGGTAACAGTAATATCCAGCGGGATAGTTCCCTTGACTTTGGTTTTTATTGCGATCTCTACCTGTTTGGTCTCTCCGGCAAGAACATCCACGGTTTTTTTTATGCGACGGACGTCGAAATCATCGGAAAATTCAAGTGCGACATCCTTTGCATGTGCCGCTCCTTCATTTGTTAGAGAAATATTTCCTTTTTCCCACGTAAATAAGTCAACTTGATTGCACGAAAGGGCAAGGTTGATTTGAGGACGGGCAGTAGAGAGAAATTCGTCGAGTTGATTTATTAATGAAATAACCTCATCCGGGTATACAAGCTTATCCGGCTGCTGTATTAATTCCTTTATTGGTAAAGGAAGCACGCCGAAAGATTCTGTATCTTTGATGCGCTTAATTAACGTCTTTCTATCATCATTCTCATTATTTTTTTGTTGTTGTTGTTCACTGTGAATTTTGGTAAGCAAATCTCTTTTTTCTGCAAGCGCCGATTCATTCCGTGGATCTAATCGTAATATCCTCTCGTATGCAGCAACGGCTTCGTCATATCGCTTAAGTTCTTTTAAATTGTACGCTTTTCCCTCCCACGCAAGAATATGCTCTGGATTGATAGCAATCGCTTTTTCATACGAGGCAAGGGCTTCGTCACGCCGATTGAGGATACCGAGCGAAAATCCCCGGTTATTCCATGCATCAACTAAAATATCCCTAAAATCTGGGCTGAGGGCAATTGCCCTGTCACATGAGGAGATTGCTTCTTCATGCCGTCCAAGATAAGCAAGCGGAATCCCGCGGTTTCTCCAGTAATCAGCGAAATCCGGTTTGAGGGCAATTGCCCTGTCATACGAGGACAGTGCTTCTTCATCCCGCCCGAGTTCGGTGAGCGAAGCCCCCCGGTTATTCCACGCCGAGGCAGAATCTGGGTTGAGGGCAATTGCCCTGTCAAACGAGGTGACTGCTTCTTCATGCCTTCCGAGTTGACACAGCGAAATCCCCCGGTCGTTCCACGCATCAGCGAAATCCGGTTTGAGGTCAATTGCTCTGTCAAACGATGAGACTGCTTCTTCAAACCGTCCGAGTGATATAAGGTTACTCCCTTCATCATAATATTGTTCAGGCGTTTTTCTCATTCTATCGAATAATCCCATCAAAGATTGTCATTATTTTTTTACTGATATAGGTTTGCTTTGATGAATACTCTCACAAAATCAGAGGTAAATCCACTGCGAAAACCACATTTTGGGGTACCCTTTCAGAGCAGATATTCACTCAGGAAAATGCAATGACAGACCCTCCTTCCTCCTTATCCGATGTTCCTGAATCCTATGCTCACCTGGTGCACGATAATCTCAGCTTCTGGATGAGCTCGTCCGGGATTTCTGTCAATCCCATATCCAATCTCATTTTTATTTGTTCGGATAATTCCTGCCTTCTCGTAAAGGGGGAGGAAAGCAAGGCAGGTATTGAACTACACTCAATAATGAACCACAATTCGCATTCTGGTGGAAAATAACAGACTGGGGTGCATTGTAACTAAAAAAAAACTGATTAATTAAAATATTTTTTACTTCAGAAGCGCATTGACATTTTGATTATGCGCTGTTGCTTTAATTATGTAAGAATCGAACTCAAGAATCAAGTCAGTGCTTCCATTAATATCCCCTGAATTATATTTGTCTACTGCTTGAACACACAGATCTGACGCAGTCCGTAAATCTTCAAGGAAGGCAACATATTCTTGTGCCGCAGATTTCTTTGTTGTTGCACCCGCGGCAAGTTGCTTCATTTCTGGAAGATTTTGATCAATATACGTAATCAAAAGGGCAGCGTGAATACGAATTTTTACTTTATCATTTGAATTTAAAACGTCAGTAAAAACTTGAAGGGTAGGTTTAATCCAAGTGTCCATCTCAGTAATTTTAGCAAGTGCTGCTGTATCCCCACTAATTGAAGATAACGCAGATTGTGTTGCATATGTTGTTTGTGGTGGGTTAGAGTATGATGCACCTAAAACTGCATAACCGATTATACTGACAATAATTATCAGTAGAATTATCACCCCCCCACAAATAGCAACCCATTCAACAGTAGATCTCTTTTTGGTCGTTCTTTCAGTAGTTGACCCTTGCGGTTGCTGTGCAGCGGGTGGCTGGGCTACTGGCTGTTGGAAGGTCTGCTTTGACTGCAAAGATGCCCCGCAATGTTCACAGAATTTATCATCTGGTGTATTTTTTTTACAATTTGGACATACCTTTTCCATTTCAATCCCTCGTATTGATTATTGTGTGATTACCGGTTCATACAATAAGTTTATTCTTCTAATAAAAAAAATGATAATATTTTATTATGTCGATGAACAATGCGGGTAAGCAAAAAATTACGGTTCCTGGAATACCAAACCAATTCAGGAGAAGTAATACCCTATTTTAACCCTTGTACCTGAACCCCACACTAACCTGATGCACAATGATTTCTGCCTTTTGGATGAGTTCATCAGGAATTTCTGTTACTCCCATCTCCATTCTCATTTTAAGTTGTTCGGATAATTCCTGTGCCTGAACCTTCACATTGCCTCTGGAGTATTGTACGAGATCGAGGAGATATTTGTCCGCCGATTTCATATCACCGCCCACAAAAAATTTCCCATTCGTTAGAATTATTACCTCACCATAAAGATTACATTGACAGGGACCATCCCGGGGACAGGCATGGACACTGGCAATGCAAAAACGGGAAAGTATATTAAATGCCCTTCGTGCGGGGTAAGCGTCCTGTCCACAACAAAACGTTGTGTATGCGGCGCTGATCTGGCCTGTCTGCGAACCTGCCCCCATTGTAAGTCCCCTATCACCGGAACCCCCCAATTCTGCCGTAACTGCGGAAAATCCCTGGTTTCAGAACGAACATGCCCGAAATGCAGCAGCCCGATCTTTGGAAATCCTGATTTCTGCCGTCACTGTGGGGCACCGGTTCAAAAACAACGTCACTGTTCTTCCTGCGGTGCGGTGATGAGCAGAGATGCAAAATTCTGCAACACCTGCGGGGGAGGGGCAGAGCTACAAGGTCCGGAAGTACGCGATGAAACCCTCGGACAAAAAGCCCGGGAGCTGTTCGCACAGGCCAGGAGGTTCGGAACGGTTCGTGATCTTCCGAATCCCGATGTTATGCCAAACGATCTGGAATCAATGAAAAAAACAGTAGCATCTCTTGAAAAATTCCTGCAGACCGCAACGCCAGATCTGACGGTTTCGCTCAACAGCTTGTCTCTTTCCCATGCGACCTGGCACAAGATGGAGGTCCGGATAACAAATACCGGAACAGCCCACGCTTTTTTTGTCACGCTGACATTCTCGAGCGATTTTGAAACACGGTGGATCAAACCCACAACAGTAGAGGCAGGAGCGACAAACATTATCGAAATTGGCATCCTGCCAAAGACCCTCGGGAATATCCCCCTTGAAGTGAGTATGAATTATAAAGACGGGAATAACCGGGAATACTTCAGGACAAGCGAATTCTGGATTGATGTCTTGATCCAGTCTTCTACTCCCCGCACGTTCGATTCCGGAGAAGGTGCGCAGCAAGCATCAGGTCCGGGTACAGCACCAGGTACATCATTACCCCCTTGGATGAAGGGATTGGGCACCCTGCGTACCCTGCCTCCGGAAATTACTGAAAAATATAAGGAGTCTGAGTTTCTCGGTAAAGGCGGTTTTGCACGTGTCTTCAAGGCGAAACGGCGGGATGGTGTATTCGTTGCAGTGAAAGTACCGATAGACCTCGATGAATCTACGGGTAAATCGTTCATTGCCGAGATGCAGAACTGGACGAAGTTCAATCACCCGAACATCGTCAAAATTTATGATTATAATATCATGCCATTCCCTTATTTTGAAGAAGAACTCTGTGACAGCGCCCTTGACAAACTTAATAAACCGATGGACTGCGCAAAAGCGGCATGGATTATCTTTAATGTCTGTGAGGGGCTCGAGTATGCCCATTCCCGCAACGTGATCCACCGCGATCTCAAACCCCAGAATATCCTGTTAAAAAACGGTATTCCCAAAATCTCAGACTGGGGGCTCTCCAGAATCATCAGTGACAAGTCATCAGCGACAACAATGTCCTTCACTCCCTTTTACGCGGCTCCCGAACAGGTGACCAGCAAGGCCAAAGATCAGAGGACTGATATATGGCAGATGGGGATCATCCTGTACGAACTGGTGACCGGTGCCTTACCCTTTACCGGGGACAGTGCAATCGAAATTATTGCCAGTATCCCCACAAAAGTCCCGGTAGCTCCCGGGGATCTCAATCCGGAGGCAAAAAAGATCGAGAAGATAATTTTGCGGTGCATTGAAAAAGATCCCCAGAAACGCTATCAGTCGGTGGCTGCGCTGCAAAAAGATCTTGCATCCTTCTTGAACCTCGACTACAAGGAATCCTTAAGGATGAGTACCGGGGCAAAAAATCTCCGGCAATCTGCAGACTATTGCAGCAGACTGCTCCTTGCCAACCTGAAAAGCGGAGATCTCAAGGAAGCATACAAATATGCAACGGATCTTGTGAATTATTCCGAAGGGGAGATCAGGGACCAGGTCAAAGAATTGTCCGGGCAGATCCGGTGCCGACTCGATAATAACATGAATGAAGTACCGGAAGAAATTATTGAAGCTGCAGACCTTATTGCCCATAAAATCGGGGTTGGACTTACTACTCTCTGAAAATTTCTGAACAGGGAAAAAAATGTAGTACGGTTGCGGATTTTCACCAATACCCTGACATGAAGGTGCTATCATAGCAGTATTTTCATGAACAGTTGTTGTTACAGCAAAACCTCTCCCTTCAAAAAAAAAGATCCGGCGATTTGTCCAAAGAACCTTTATTTACCCACTCTTACTAGTATTTTAACTGGAATAAGTGATCCCTGCTCACCCTGGAAAAAAGGACGGAAAACACAAGCTATGTTAAAAGAAGGCAACCGCGAGTGTATTGACAATCTTCTCAGGCCATCCAGATACGTTCTGGATACCGGCTCAGCCATCCGGAATGAATCTTATGATAAAAGGATGGCACTCTGGCAGGAAATAAATACAAATGCCGATCGATACCGAAAAGGAGACTGCGGCACCTTTCTTAGTGACCTGAACGCACATTTTTCAGCCCGTTTTGATGCATCCCTGCTGCTCATAGCTTTGACCTGTAAACAGAACGGGGAACAATTCGTAGGATCTGATTATTTCAGTGCTCGTGAGATGGAGGCCTTTGAAACAATCGAGAAACTCAGTTATTTCCGGATCCTTTCAAAAACGGAGATTGCAAAAAAAATCAGTTCAAAGGATGAAAAATCCCTTGCATTGCTCCGTGAATATTCTATATCCATGAAACGGCGGATGGATGAAATCCTTGGTGATCCTGATATCAGGGAATCCATTAGGATTTACTTTAAAAAGCAATGGGATGAAAATACCAAAAAAGTCGGTGAAGCGATTGCCATTGCCGGGGTTGATCTCGACTGGTTTGCCAGCCTTCCCCCGACTATAAAAGAGGCAGACATCCCTGCCCAGACTATCATCATCAATGCCGGCGATGATGCTGCCATTAATCTGGGGCAGGGAAATATTGTGAAAGACGCTGTAGTTACGGGTTCTGCCATCGAATCAGCGGGTGGCGGCAGCACAACGGTGAAGGATTCCGTCATCACCAAATCCCGTATTCATTCGGAAGGTGATCCAACGGATACCGGTGTATGGATACATGACAGTGTCATCACTTCATCGACGATAAAAAATATTCAGAAAAGTCCTGTTGAACCGGTAAAAGAGCCAGAGCAGCAATCCATTCAGAATATATGCCTGATTTGCGGGATTACCGCAAGGCCGGGTGCAAAATTCTGCAGGAATTGTGGTGCAAAAATTTCAGTTGTCTGTGGCTGGTGCGGTTCCCCCCTCCCCCCAACATAAAATTCTGTCCTCAATGCGGTCAGAAAATTCCCTGATTTTCCCCCTAGCTCAATTGTTGGTCCAGGCAATCCCTCCAGAACAAAAAAATGATTAATATTCTTCCCAGCGGTTTTTCTTACGCAGGTAGAAATACCCGGCAACTGCAATGAGTGCGACAATTACACCTATAATGATGAGAGTTGTTGTATTCAGCCAGCCCCCCCAGCCACTGTCAGCTTTTATCAGGTCATTTTTAAAGTTGATTGCCTCCGTCAGAGTCTCATTTCCTTTGTCAAATGCCTCCTTAGATTTCACCCGTGAAAATGCATAGTTGCCCAGCTGGCTGAGGTCTTTCGCTGAGGAAAGATATTGTTCTGCACTCTCTTTTTTGGCTATAATCACCGCAAGGCGGGGATCACTTTTAATGCTGCGGTTTACCGTAAAGAAAGTAATAAGTTCATTGGTCTTATTAATCGGGGCCTGTGCTATTTCTATCTCTTTTTCAGCCCATGCTTTTTCCAGGAGTACTTCTCCCCCGGTTATCAGAATTGTTGCGTTATTGAGAGCGTTTTGAGCTTCGGCAAAACTTGCATTTTTTGCTGTCAGGATAGCTGATTGTGCCGCCGCATATTTCGCTTCAGCTGCCGACGTGTTGATACCCATCTGCGTTTTATTGTAAATGTGGATACGGAAGTTCCATAAATCTGATTCCCGGACGCTGATATCCCGGGAAATGTCCGTTGGATTTACGATCAGCCGTTCTCTGGTAACGATCGATCCGGGAATCACCGCATTGTTCCCGTCCAGTTCCTGGACAAGGACTATGGTTTTATTCATCGATTTTGTCACGGAAGGCACAGAGCCTTCAAGTGTCACGCGGACCGATTCGCTGACTGTTGAAGGATAGGAAAGGAGCCATCCGCTGATAAAGACACTATGACCCGCTTCCTGTGGTAAAGCACTCTCCACGCCATCTTTTATCAGCGTAGTCACCCATTTTGGGTTGTTCAGATCCGTAAACAACTGAAGCGTATTCCCTTTAGGAAACGTCTCGCTTCCTGAAGGTGTCATATCGACTTTAAATGACACGCTGACATTGGTTCCCGCGGTAAGATCTCCGGTCGGGTTAATTACAGGATTTGATACTACAACCCCGGCAACGAACTGTATTCCGATAAGCAAAAACAGCAGAGTTCCCATTCCCAGACTTCGTAATTTCATTAACATTCTCCCCTTTTCTGACAATAAGGCGTGATTATCCGTTCTATCATTCTGAAGAAATATAATACCTTTCTTTTTTATCTTCACATTCCGGATGATTCCTGTTGCTGATGCAGTGCAGGTAAATATCCGATGACAACACTCCCACTATTGATAGGATAAAAAAAGGGATCCGGTTACGGCTGGACTTTTTCACCGCAGGTATTACAGAATTTTTCTGTCGGATCCAGTTCAGCGTTGCACTTCCTGCAGAGAATGACCTTTCCTTGAGGATATTCGCGATGCGGGGGGTTCTGTGCAGAACCGCTGCCGACGACAACCGGGCCACCCCCATATCCCCCGCCACCGGTAACGATGGTTGTGCCAGGAACAGCCCCGGGTTCTGCCCGGGTGGATGCGGTCATTCCCATCTCTTCGAGTGACTTGTGATGGACTCTCTCCATACGGTCCATGGAACGCTCCTCCATCTGCTGCATGCGCTGAACATACGCTTCCTGGTCCTTCATCCGCTGCTCGTACATTGCCTTGACCTGATCAGAGCCGTATTTTTCCTTGAGAGCAGCAGCAACAGCAGCACTATCCTTTGCAGACAGTGCCATCATCTGCTCTTCGGAAAGTGCCTTTGCCTGCTTCATCCGGGCAATTTCGGCGAGCTGGTCGGCCTGTTTTCCTTCAGCAACGGAAATCTGGGCTTCGTCTGTTGCACCTGAACGGGCTTTCAGGCGCTGGGCTTCAATATCTGCAGTTTTCTGGGCTTTCTCCAGTTCGAGTACCTGGTAACCGGTGGCGTCCTCACGTTTTGCGGCTTTCATTTTCCGCAGCAGTTCAATCCCTGCTTCCGCCTCTTTTACATCCTGCCCGCTGGTCTTGGAACGTTTTTCAAGGTCATAGTCATCGTATAGTCGTTGTCCTTTGACTTCTTCAGCCTGCACCTCTGCTTTCATGTCCAGCTGGTGACGCTGCCCGATGCTCTGGATCATCATTTGCCGGGCATATGCCCTGTCCTGGCGGTTATCCTCAAACTGTTTTTTGAGGTCAATCATATCATTCTCGCGAATTACGCGACCGGTATCGATACTGTAGAGGTATTTTTCGAGATCTTCGGCATTTTTGAATTCATTCATTTTGTCATCAGTGAGCCGTTCACGGATGAGTCGGGTGATCTCATCAAACCGTTTGCGTTCGATCATCTCCCGCTCACGATCGATCATCTGGTCTGCCCGTTTGATCTCGGTTGCTTTTACCTTGGTAGCAACTCTCTGCTCGTACGGCAGAAGCCCGATTTCTGCCTCCTGCTTCATCTTCTCGCGTTTTTCAATGAGTTCGCGAGACAGTGCCCCCCGCTGCTGGATAATATCCTGCCAGTAGGATTCGTCATAGTCAAAGTACGGGAGATGGACGAGCTGGAGTCCCCAGCGGGAAAGTGTTGTCGTAAGATTGAACTCGAAATCCTGTTGCAGCTCTTTCCTGAGCTCGAGATTACCATACAGGTCTTCGAACGAACAGCCCTTGATCTTTGACTGGAGGACATTTAAGAGCTCATTCCTGATACTGGAGAGGAGATCAATAGTCTCGAGATGCAACCGTGATTTCATCAGGTTGTCAAAAAGGAGGACCGGTTTGTCAATCTTGACAATCATCTTGCCTTTAACACCAGCGTTGAAATTTTCCGAGGTCCTCAGGCTGCCGATCGAGAAATCAACCGGTATATCACCATCATCAACAAGGATGATGGTGGTTTTTTCATAGAGGTTAAGGGTTTTTAAGAACTCCAGGAGACTGGCAGCGGTATAGGTCCCCGGGGGAAGGTCACCAAGGTATTTCCCCCCCTGTAAGAAGATCGCCTTGGTACCCTGCATAACGGTGATCTTTTTGGTCAGGCCCAGAAAGTATGAATTGAGGTCAGCAACCTCAAACCGGTGCGCCAGGTCATTGGGACGCCTCTGCCAGACATTTGACTTGCTTAAATCCGGGAATTCTTCCGGATAGGTGGAGGATGTCTGGCCGGTAGCCTGGACAGGTGTCCCGCAATTCGAACAAAATGCTGCACCGTACCGGACTGGCTGACCACAGCTGCTACAGATCTGACCAGCAATCAGCTGGCCGCACTGTGAACAGAATTTGCTGTTTTCTTTGTTCTCCGCCCCACATGACCGGCATTTTATCTTATTAAACATAGGAAATGACCATCCCTGTAGATTACTTAACTCCGAACTGTTATTTATAGATGAGGAATATATGTCAGGTTTTTTACAGCAAAATACGGCATATGCCATCATTTTCAGCAACCCGTTATCATTCTCACCGTTTATCATTTGGTTTTTACAGTCAAACCGGTAATCGGATTATGGTGCCTGGTAAATCTAAAAGAAACTGAAAGGATACATTAATTAATCCCTGACGGTTAGTGTATCTTAAACCTTTTAGGTGGTGTAAACTATCGTTACCTGTCAGAATTGTGGAAAAAATACGCCCGAAGGCAAATTCTGTGAACATTGCGGGGCATCTTTGCAGTCAAAGCAGACCTTCCAACAGCCAGTAGCCCAGCCACCCGCTGCCCAGCAACCTGTACCGGTAAAAACGCAAAAAAATGCTGTTGGGGCTGCAATTGCTTCAGCCCTCTGGTGCGGATTGGGTCAGACCTATAATGGCCAGCTCCAGAAAGGGTTGGGTTTATGGTTAGGATTGCTGCTATTCTATGTACTATTCTATGCACTTATGAATGCGGGGGGAGAATTTTTTGTTTTATTCGTAATTATTATCTGGGGTTACGGTATCTATGATGCTTATACGACATCAACTAAAATGAATGCCGGTCAGATCCCATTTGCTGAAACAAATATAGGACATATCATAATATTTATTATCGGATCAATTACCCTTGCTTATATAATCAGTTCTATTGCCACCGCTGCGACAGATATTCCCTTTTATTCTGATTTTTACTAATTTTTTAGAACTACAAAAATACTTCTGTGTATTCATTACCTGAAAAAATTGAGGGATGGGAATGACAACTATTGTACCAGGAATGTTTTACTTTGAATATCGCAACCAGAGGATTGCTCCAGAGTCCCTGTTCTTCACCTTATCTTCCTCATGATATGCACCAGTTTCTGATACACCGGATATATTAATAGATTTTTTTACCCAATGTAACGTCGAAAATTTCCATTCGTACTGGATCTAACCACTCTCATTTTAATACTTGGAAAAACATATTCCGCCATTAAAGAGGTACTGATTCTGTATGCCGAGTGCATCATCTGTTCTTGAATTTTTAGGTAAACTCATACCTGGATACGATTATCGTGTCAAGAAGAGCCGGCTGAACACTGACCGTTCCGTACGAGAGAAACTGGTACGCGAACTGAAAAAATCAGCATTGTTATTAAAAGAAGTGAGTGATCTTGCGTACCGTGACGGCAAACGGGAAGTAGTAGACCACATCAAGGATATGCTCAAAGCCATCGACCTGTTTGTTGTCGAAATTGAGGATGCTCCGTTTGGGCAGTCGCCCCTGTTCAGGCAGGATAAGGTAACGGATGAGGATATTGACCATATGATTGAGTTTGACCGGCAGCTCGTCACAAATCTTGAGGTCATAACCAAAACATCTGAGCTCATCTATGACCATGTTCTCAAGGGAGAAACAACTGATATCATCAGGCAGGTCCGCAAGGTAAAAAAAGAGCTTGATGTCATGAAGAATACGTTTTCTGACCGGCTTGATTACTTCATGAAACGGTAAGGGAGTGAGAGGTATGGCAGATGAACCGCTGTTTTTCAGGGACGAAGGAGAGATGGGCGATGTCTTTAAAACCGCTCAACAGATCATCGAACAGACGCGCTTGTCCCGAGATGAAAGGGCGCGGGTTACCAGTATAACTGAAGACCGGATTAAACACCTGACCGGGAAATTTGTTGAGTATGATACACTCAATGAACAGAATACCCAATACCGGAAAAAAATTCACCAGTTGAGGGTAAAGCTGCTCAAAGGGGAATTATCCCAAGACGATGCAAAAAAAGCACTTGATGCACTCGTAAGTGTACGGGAGGGACTCCAGAAGAAATATGCAGATCTTGCAGGCCTCCTTGACGGGCAGATGAAAAATATCGATACCGAGCTCACATCCCTTGATGCACGGGAGGCATCGCTCATCCGGCAACGGGACCAGTATCACTCTGCACTTCATATGGAAGTAAAATGGATTGCCGAGGGAGAATTAAAAGAAATTGCAGGTCTTAAGGAAAATTTAAAAAAGAAACGCCAGTCCCTGGTTGAAGAAAAATCTCTCATATTTATTAAAAAAGATGAACTGGCTGAATCTTTTTCACTCGTTGAAGAGGTCATTGGTAAAAAATTCCGGCGCCATGTTTCTGCAGAGGAGGCCCGAGCATGCGAACTTGATTTCCTTGCGCGCTTTGATATGAAGATGCACTCGTATCCCGTGAAAATTTTCTCTCCCCAGGAACATCTGACGTACAAGGTGACTGACTGGAAGCACCATTATCATTATGATTCCGGTCGAGATGTCGGAGCCGGGGAAAAGACCACGAAAGGTGCAGCAGGTAATGTATTGCCGTTGAATGCAGGGTCTGTGTACACGATTGAACAAAAAGATCTTAAGTTTTTTGGAAAAAGTCACAAAAAAATTGTTGTGGAAGCCATTTCCTACTGCAACCTCAGCGATTATGCTGACATGGGATTTGACACACGAGCGGTAACGATGCCTGCAATCATGGCTTTTCTGCGCCCCCTTATCCAGCATGCGGAAGCAGGTGATTATTATCATGCACTCGGCATTGCTTCCCCGACAGGGTGGGATGACAGCGTCATCAGCTGGGTAACCGGAGACGGATCAGGTACCTCATACCTGAGCCGGAACGTCGCGGTATGTCTTATCGATTCGGGCAGTGGTGATACCTATTACAACCAGAATGACTTACGAATCATCAGTTATGTCGATTATTTCCGGTCAGAATTTGATAAAGAACGTGTCGAGAAGCAAAAAAGAATCATCCTGGCTGAGTTTGATTCGGTAGAATACCTCGAGTTCGAGAAAATTTTCGAGAAGACAAAAGAGGACCGGTTCATCATCCAGAAGGCATTTTACGAGCTTGAACGGGAAAAAGCCGGAAAGGTAAAATTTGTTGAGGGAGTTGGCATGGTGTTCATGCGATAATCCTCTTTTTGTCATTCATGAAAAAAACAGTTTTTTAAAAAAAATACAATTTGCGGACTTTTTTAAAAAAGAGCCGTAAAAATCTGAAATAACGGACACAATGATACGCCTTCCGATACCCTGATTGCGCCAATCCGCTGCCCTTTTCGTAACCGGAAACAAAAACACGGAAGGGATGGCCCGTCAATAAACCAGGATTACTGTTTCGTAACGCAGTCCGAGCCTCAGGGACCTCCGTCAAGGATACAAATCTTGTCGGAAATTTGCGTCCAGGCTTTTTTCGTGTTCTGGTAAATGGTAGGAATGCCCAAATTACCGGAAATAATCCACAATATTCCGGAACAGCTGCATGTTCATCGATTCGGTGGGGAGTGCCAGACCCTCGCGTTTCATCTGTTCTTTCCGGAGCGGCCAGTCATAGAGGTTGACAAACTCCATCGCCCGCTCGGGATGCGGCATCAGGCCCAGCACCTTGCCGTCCGCAGAGGTGATACCGGCAATATCTTCTACCGAGCCGTTGGGATTGAAGGGGTAAACTCCTTCGGCCGGGTTCAGGTCATCCCGGCAGTAGGTGAACGCGATCATCTTCCGGCGTTTCAGATGCAGCAGGGTTTCTTTGGAACAGGAAAAATTCCCCTCCCCATGGGCGACCGGGCAGCAGAGTCTTCTCGATCCCCCGGGTCCAGAGGTTGTCCGCTGCGGGTTTCAGGGTCACAAACCGGCATTCCAGCACCCCCCCGGTTGGGCATCAGGGCGATATCGCGTTTGTACTGTTTGTCGAATGCCGGGACAAGACCGAGGTTTGCCAGGATCTGGAACCCGTTGCAGATCCCCAGCACCAGGTTGTCGCCATCCAGAAATTCCTCCAGATCTTCCCAGAGGTTGTTCCGTACCCGGTTTGCATACGCATTGCCGGCACCGGTGTCATCCCCATACGAAAAACCCCCGGGGAAGACCAGCAGCCGGTAGTCGGAGAGCCGGTTCCGTCCTGCAATCAGGTCGTTGATGTGGACGATATCTGACGCCATGCCTGCCCGGGCGAGCACTTCCTGCGTCTCCATCTCGGAGTTTATCCCAAAGCCGCTCATGATGAGGGCTTTTTCCGGTATCATTTCCTGCACGGCCGTTACCTTCGCCACAGCCATACGTTTTATCCTTCTGCGGGAAACCGTCATGTCAGTACCCCCCGAACGGTGCCTTGTAGGCCGCTTCGAGTTCATCCACCGGCAGGTCAAGCAGGAGTCTGGCAGGACGTGATCCGCAGGGCCCTGCCACTCACCCGCCCGAGCAGGATCGCATCAGGTCCGGCGATTAGTTCGAATGCACGCTTGTGGTGCGGTGCAACCGTGACCACAAACCTGCCGAGCGACTCGGAAAAGAGGTAATAATCAGGCCGCATCTCCCCGGCGATGGTGATATCCATACCGAGCCTGTCCGGCGATTGCAACCTTTGCAAGGGCAGTCCCCAGACCCCCGTGACCGACAGGATAGGCCGATGCCACAAGTTCCCGGGAGATGGCTTCGGTCAGCCGATGGTAGCGGTCACTTACTGTTGCGGCATCCAGCGCCGGAACGGTATTTCCAATTCCCCCAAGATGGGCAAAATACTCTGAACCGCCCAGTTCTTCGTGAGTATCCCCGATTACGTACACAAGGTCACCCGCTATCTTGGCATCCAGGGACACCGCCTTTGCCACATCCTCATGAATCCCGATGGAGGAGATGAGGAGGGTGGGGGGCACGGAGATCTTGACCCGGTTGTTCTTGGCATCATACCCGGAGAAATCATTGTACATGCTGTCCTTGCCGGAGATAAACGGCGTGCCAAACGCGGTGGCAGTATCATAGCACGCACGGGCCGCCAGTTTCAGCTGCCCGAGGCGTTCCGGCTCATCCGAAGAGCACCAGCAGAAATTATCGAGGATCGCAATCGTGCTCCAGCGGAACACCGATCGCGATCAGGCCCCGGATCGCCAGTGTCAATCCCGGCAGCAGCCATGCGGTACGGATCGATCTCGGAGTACGAGGGGAACAGTCCCTGGGATAGCCCGACACCTTTTTTCGAGCCGGGCACGACTTTTGTCAGCGTGGCTTCTGCCTGCACCCGGCCAATACCCTGCACCGGGCCCAGCACGTGGCCGCCCTGCACCGTATGGTCGTACTGGAGCGAGATGAACTCCTTTGAGCAGAGGTTTTTCCGCTGGAGCATCGCAAGCATCGTTGTATCAAGACGGTCCGGGCAGGGGGTATCCGGTTCCGGATACGTTTTTTTCGTATACGTGGTCTTTAAGTGTTTTTTCGGCAGGCCGTCGTGCAGGAACTCCAGCTCGATATCCATCACCACGTTGCCATGGTATTCGACAACGCACCTGCCGGAATCGGTAAATTTGCCGATCACCGTTGCCTCGACCTCCCGTCGCTGCATCAGCTCCATGAACGCATCGAGTTTCTCCGGGGGACGGCAAGCGTCATCCGCTCCTGCGACTCCGAGATCCAGACTCTCCCACGGCGCCATGCCGGGATATTTCAGGGGCACCCGGTCAAGATAGACGTGGCAGCCGTTGCACTCTTTTGCCATCTCGGCAACCGAACAGGAGATCCCTCCTGCCCCGTTGTCCGTGATGCTGCGGTAGAGACCAAGGTCCCGGGCTTCCTTGACGATCACATCGGAGAACTTCTTCTGGGTGATCGGGTCGCCGATCTGGACAGCGGTGACCGGGCTTTGCGGGTCTAAGGCTTCTGAAGAGAAGGTGGCGCCGTGGATGCCGTCCTTTCCCACCCGCCCTCCGGCCATCACGACCAGATCGCCGGGCTGCGCCTGTTTTTCGTAGAGTTTCCTGCCGTCATGTTCCCGCGGCATGACGCCGACCGTGCCGGCAAATACGAGCGGTTTACCCCCGTAGCGGTTGTCGAACTAGCACAATCCCTGCGGCGTCGGGATACCCGAGCAGTTGCCCCCGACACCAACCCCGCGGACCACGCCGTCAAGGATCTTGCGGGGGGAGAGGATCGGGTTTGTGCAGTCTTTTCCCCGGAACAGTACCGGGTCCGTATCCGGATCACCGACGCAGAACCCGTAGACATTGATGCAGGGTTTTGCCCCGAGGCCAAAGCCGATCGTGTCGCGGTTCACCCCGACAATTCCGGTCAGGGCACCGCCAAACGGGTCAAGGGCCGAGGGGGAGTTGTGGGTCTCGACCTTGTGGGTCACGAGGTAGTGGTCATCAAAGATGATCGCGCCGGAGTTATCCGTAAACACCGTCACGCAGATGTCGTTCTCCCCTTTCTCTCCCGGATTGTATTGGTGGCTGCCTGGATACAGGTCTTGTAGAGCCCGTCCGGGACATCATCGTCCATGGCCGAGGCAAAGATCGTGTGCTTGCAGTGCTCGCTCCAGGTCTGGGCAAGCGACTCGAGCTCCACATCGGTCGGTTTCCTGCCGTTCTGCGAGAAATAGTCGCGGATCGTTGCAGCTGGGCAAGGTCAAGCGCAAGCGGCCCCCGCCGCTGGCCGGTCAGGGGATCGATAATCCCCTCTTTTCCCAGTTTCGCCAGTTCCCGGTCATCAAGATCAAGATCAACGGTTTCTGCCGTCGGCAGTTCGTGCAGGTGGACAAAAGGAACGACCGGATCCATGCCTCTGTTCCCGTATTCCTGCCGGGTTTTGATCAGGACCCGGTTCACGAGCGGGTTTGCCAGCGTTGATGCAAGTTTCTGCAGGGCTGATGCCGGGAGGTTCCCGCAGACAAAAAAAGCTGCGATGAGTATACACGGCTTCCCCTTCGCAAAACTTCATCGAAAAATAATCCTCAATGGTCTGGCGGGCAGTCGTACCGACATTATCGGTTACCCCCGGCAGGAACCCGACTTCGATGGCGTAATCAAACACAGCGCTCGTTGCTTTGTCCACCGTGTATTCCTGGACTACCGGATTGATGAGCTGCCCGCCAATCTGCGAGAGCTCATCAGTGGTAAAATCACGGGAGCTGGTTGCTATGGTATAGACATCGATGAGATGTAATTTGTCGACCGGGAAGCCTAACGAGCGAATCCGGTCGGTCCTGACGGCTAACCGGGGATCGAGGGTATAGTGAACTTCTATCCGGTGGACATAAGAAGTCATGTGTACTGATTGTACGTAAACCATCAAAATAGCTCCCGTGTAAAGATTAAGACAAAAAAGCGGCTCCACAGAAATGCTCAATACCAATCTGAACGCTCAACAGGGGTTTCATCAGCACGTTTGGGGTTCTCCTGAAATGCGATACCCCCAGAACAGGTACTACATCGTCACTGCCTTAAGCGAAGGGGCAAAAAGAGGGGACTGGTATCGTCCTCTCCATCGTCTTAAGGGTATTATTAATTCATATCCTGAAAAAGGAATTATCAGAGCAATTTTCCTGGTCTTCATCCCGCACAAAGATCCCCATAGCATTATATAATGTGAGCAGTATGTATTGATTTACATAAGGGGATTTCCCTTTCACAATTGAACGCTACCAGATCTCGTAAGTACTATCGTTGTGGTGATGTATGTTTGGAAAAATTCTGTTCCCGACCGATTTTTCAGAAGACGCAAATAATGAACTCAGCTGTATTACCAGTATTCCCGGATCCGGGAAATAATTCTGTTCCACGTAATCAAACACTACGCGATTCCGATGGGAGCGGAGATAATTAAAGACCTGGCAGTCAAGGATGCTGAAATCTACCTTGAGAAGGCAAAAACCTACATCAAAACGCTCAACCCGGCTATCCGGGTGACGCTTCAGGAAACGACATCAACCGATATCACCGGTGCGATTCTTGACGCAGCGGAAAAAAATGGTGTCAACCTGATTGTTATCCATGCAAATATAAAGGGCATCATGACAGGTGTGCTCCTCAGTTGTGTATCCTCGAAAGTTCTCTGCCGCATCAGCAAAATCAATGTCATGATTATGCCCAATAAACTCGTGGGGGACCTGACCAGCAAGACATATGAAAAGTTCTGCCCGATGATCTTCTCCCGTATCCTCTGCCCGACAAATTTCTCAGAGTTCTCGGTAAAAACAACAGATCTTGCCGCCACCATACATGGTGTGGGAGAGATCATTCTCCTCCATGTCGTTCAAAAGGGTGAAGCAGGTAATAACCGTGAGGAGGCTGTTAAAACAGCAGAGTTCCGGATCAAAGCAATCTGCGACAATCTTCCGGTAAAAGGTATCAGAACCAGGACTATCGTAGTGACGGGGAAACCTGAGCGCGAGATTTCACGGATTGCACAAGAGGAGGACGTATCACTCATCTGGATGAGATCTGCTGCAAAAGGCTGTCTTCATGACTTCTTTTTCGGCAGCATGGTGCATGACGTGGTCATGAACGCGAAACGGCCGGTAATTGTCATCCGGTCTTATGAATAAGGAGGATCTCGTAAACCAGTATTTTTTGTAGATTGCTCAATAATCCCAGTGAGATAGTATAATTACCGGGAAATTAAACTACGAGATTATATGTCTGATACTGCTGCCCCGCCTTTGTGGGCGGTGCTGGGATCTCTTGGCAACATCATTGTATCTGTCGGCATGATCTGGTACCTTCTTATCTTCTTATCTTCGTGCAGCACCTGCCCTGCACGACCGTTCGTGTATATCTTTATTGTTGCATTTGGTGTAGTCATCGCGCTTTCCGGTTTCGAATTGTTCAGGCTCTTGTTTTCTGAGAGAAAAAAAACCTGCCCTTCCTCCTCGATTCTTGCAAAAATAATTGAGATTGATGCCCAGGTGAAGTAAGGTCAGACAGCGTCCCTTCTTCTACTGTTTTTACCCATCCTCCCGGTTTTCATGTTTGCCGGGTCAGGACCCTGTACCGGCCTTCTGGTTATTCTTCTGGGGTAAAAGGAGTGGATACGGATGTAACCTGGTAAAACCAGGAATGAAAGATATATATCCCGCGTCAGGAAAAATCAATCAGGATATGCATATTCAATCGCTCCAACTGCTCCGCGATACCTTTCCTGTGAGGAATTGTTACCCGTTTAACCTGGAAATTTTTCAGAAGACCGAACTGATAAAATTTGCCCGTCCCGTGACGTTTTTCATCGGGGAGAACGGGACCGGAAAATCAACGCTCCTCCGGGCTATTGCCCGCAGTTGCTCTATCCATATCTGGGAAGAGCATGAGGGAACAAAAGACCGCCATAACCGGTATGAAGATCTCCTGCACCAGTCCCTCCGGATCACGTGGACTGACGGGAAGGTCCCGGGATCCTTCTTTGCTTCGGAAATTTTCCGTCATTTCGCCGAGGTCCTTGACCAGTGGGGCATGGCTGACCCTGACACCATGCAGTATTTCAGTGACGAGACCCTCGTGGTAAAGTCCCATGGCCAGTCCCACATGAAATTTTTTGAAACCCGCTTTCAGAGAAAAGGACTGTACCTGCTGGACGAACCGGAGAATGCCCTGTCACCACGGATGCAGCTCGAACTGTTACGCTTGTTGCGACAGTTCAGCACCCGGGGAGATGTACAGTTCATCATCGCCACCCATTCCCCCATCATCCTCGCCTACCCGGATGCGGAGATCTATCAGCTTCGATGGCAGTTGTATCCACAAGGTCGCGTACGAGGATACGGATTATTACCGGATCTACCGGGATTTCCTTAATAACCGGGAGAAGTACCTTGATGAACTCTGAAAATACGGACGATGAACCGGGACACGAATCATATTGCCCTTATCGGGAATGATCCTGTTGAGTATTGGTGATCAGGGATCTCAACGCCACAGAGGAGAAGCGGAATTTTTCCATTACCCCCGAAGTGGAAGGACCAAGGACCATGACTGAAGGAAATTACTTTGTTATTCACGAACACCATGCGCATAAGCTGCATTACGATCTCCGCCTGGAACGCGACGGCGTACTGAAAGCTGGGCCGTGCCCAAGGGTATACCCGAGGTTGCAGGTGAAAAACACCTTGCCGTTGCAGTGGAAGATCATCCTCTTGAATACGGGCATTATGAAGGTACAATCCCGGATGGCGAATACGGTGCGGGAACGGTTACCATCTGGGATAACGGCACCTATGATACAAAACTCTGGGCAAGCGATAAGATCGAGATCACCTTCCACGGGGGCCGGCTGACCGGCCACTATGTCCTCGTCCCCTTCAGACGTGCGGGGAAGAACGACTGGCTGCTCTTCAAAGTGGGAGGATAAGGCTCCTGTTCGCGGGTGCCGGCAAAGGAGCGATGGGGGTATTTTCCCTGCTCCCTAACGCGGGTTCCGCAGCATGGCCGTGTGACCGATGCCTGAATCCGGTAAAACCAGCTGCTCGATCACCTGGAAACCATAGTGTTCGTACAGGCCGATGTTGTTTTCATTCTGGGTATTGAGATAACAGGGGAGCTTCTGCATATCCAGCCAGCCGAGCATCGGGGTGATCAACCTGCTTGCAACCCGCTTTTTCTGGTATGCGGGATCAACGCCGATGAAAAACAGGTAGTAGTGGGGATAGGGAGCATGTTTTTTATGAAGATTATCGATTGCGTTAGAAAAAGACATAAGGCGATCCATAATTTTTTTCCCCAGCTGCTTCTGGAGTCTCATACCCCCTGAACGAAACGCTCTCCAGAACGTTACTTCAGATCTGGTTGACGGCAGCCAGACAGCGACGCCTTCAACAGCGGGCGAGGTTGTATAGACATCGCCGTAGTTCATCCCGTACTGGAGTTCGAATTCGAAAAGATACCGTGACAGGTCTTTTTTTGTAGGTATATCCGGTATGAGGTGGATAAGTTTCGGATCATCAAAAAATGCCCGGGTGAGCATTGCAGCCGCTTGTCCGATCTGTTTCTTTGACAGCCGTACGATATCTCCTTTGAGCTCCGCCATGACCCTTCACCACGGAGCATTTGCATCCTCATTTTTATAAAAGTTTCCGTATTTATTTGGGCGATCACTTGTCGTTGTTCGTTCTTTTCCTGTGCTTGCTATGGGTCTCCGGACCGTTGTCTTCCTGTTCCATCTCCTTCTTTGCAGCAAGCAGGGCTTTCATGTTTTCACTGCTCACTGAGGGGTACGAGAGCCTGAGGCGATCCAGTGTGTCAGAGATTACCGATGTGACCGCGAGGTGGGTGAACCATTTGTGGTCCGCGGGGATGATATACCACGGTGCATGAGGAGTGCTCGTTGCATTGAACATATCCTGGTACGCGGCCATATACGCATCCCGGTATTTCCTCTCCCCGATATCTTTTGCAGAGAACTTCCAGTGCTTTTCCGGCTCGTTAATCCTCTCTATGAACCGCTTTTTCTGGACTTCATGGGAGACATGTAAGAAAAATTTCAGGACAATTATCCCATTATTCACCAGATAATTTTCGAAACAGTTGATCTCATTGTACCGCCGTTCCCAGATAGTGTTGTCTTTTAAGTGCGGCGGGATTTGCTCATGCTCGAGAAGTTCAGGATGAACCCGGACAACCAGGACCTCTTCATAGTACGAGCGGTTGAAAATCCCGATGTTACCCCGCCGCGGCAGGACCCTGGTATTCCGCCACAGGTAATCATGATCGAGTTCTTCTGCGCTGGGCACCTTGAAACTCGAGACCTCGACACCCTGGGGGTTCACGCCTGACATCACGTGCTTGATGGTACTGTCTTTACCCGCTGCATCCAGTGCCTGCAGGATAATCAGCAGGGCAAAGGTATTCTGGGCGTACAGTTTGTCCTGTTGTTCTGCCAGCAACCGGATCCCCTGTTCGAGTGCCTCGCTTGTATCCTCTTTTTTCATGAAATTACCCGTGTAACCGGGATCATAATCCCTGAGCAGGTCGATGTGTCTGCCCGGCTCGACACGGAGTTCATCCAGGAGTATTTTTCTTTCGTTTTTCATACTGCACCGTAATTCTGATTATAGTCTGATATCCTTAAATGCATCACTAAGTGACAGTATCAGGATTGCAAAGACACGTGAGCTTTACAATGCGGACAGTAAACGGGAGGGAGAGAATTGCTCATCCTGGTTTTGCCTTAAAAAACCCGGAGAGCTTTTTCGTGGGCTTCAGGAAGAATGCACAGCGTTGCTTCGTGCGATCTTGGTTTTTACCTTGTCCCAGGTTTTCGTCATCAGGAAACTCTCGTCCATCGAACCGATCATCTTCTCAAACTTCTTTATCGGGATGGCAAAGGTCAGGATATCCACAGGAACACAGAGTCGTGCTGACGGATCAAACATGCCGAACACTGCCCGGGGGTGGTCACTCTGCTGTTCCAGCCTTGGATAGTGGATTATCGAGGAGCACCCGGACCCAAACGGGCAGATAACGCCATTCGGGTCAGCCTGGTCGAAATTGGCAAGCGTGAACAGCGCCGACAGCACTTCAGGCCGTGCAAAGAAGATGACCACATCCGGGTTATCCCCCGGGCAAGCTTGTCCCAGCGCCTGAACGTATAGCATCTGCCTTCAGCAGGTAAGGAGACATGCCGGGCATCCATATCATCGACGATCTCCGGTGTCCTTTTATAGCGCTCCCCCTCGACCACGCCAGGTTTTCCCGATGAGAGAAAATACCGGAAGTGTTCGCTGCGCTGCGTATCATAGCCCAGGTAGAACAGTCCGCCACTGCAGGTGACGGAGGTGTGGTCAAAGACAAGCGAGGTCCCTTTTCTCACCCGGGCAAGATCACAGATGATGCACCGCCAGCCGTCAGGGGTTTTTGCTTTCTCTGCTGTCCCGTCCGCTTCACCGATTTCAAAGGTTATGGGCAGTTCTGCACCAGGACAGTATTTCTGCCACAGCATCACAAACCGGTCACGAATTCCCGTATCCATATGAGCGTGTATCTCTCCGGGATGGATATATAGGGATTACCTGCCCGGCCCTGCGGGAGATGTTGTGGGAGGCTTCTCACGCAGGCACGGCATTATTCCATAAACTATTCAAGAGATCCGGTACGATTAATACGATCAGGAGCGTGGTTGAGTATCGAGCCGGTAGTCTGGGAGGCAGCAGCATTACCCCTCATTATCCTGATCGCACGGATCGTTGAGACCAGCCTTGAAACGGTCAGGACAATCTACGTCAATCGCGGGCATGCAAACCTTGCCCGGCTGGATAGGGATAGTGAAAACCGGTATCTGGCTGCTCTCGACCGGCATTGTCATCACCAACCTTGGCGATTACTGGAACCTGTTTGCCTATCTTGCCGGGTACGGTCTCGGGACCCTGCTTGGCATGCAGATCGAGAACATGATCTCGCTCGGGCACGTGATTGTACGGCTGATCACCCCCACCGATCCCCAGCCGCTGATAAGCGAGCTCTCCACCCTCGGGTACGGGATGACCCGTATCGAGGGATCCGGGAGTTTCTCTTCTACCGTCTCTATCATTTTCATGATCGTTCCGAGGACTGAACTCGACCGGTTGCTGGGGGTGCTGTCAACCCGGCATCCGGATATTCTCTATACCGTAGAGGATGTGCGCACTATCAAGGAGGGGGCAAAGGTCTTCCACAAAAATACAAAGAGCTGGATCATGGGATTCTTCGGATTATAGTTCAGTTTTTTAAACAGAGATCCATGCACCCCCGATCCAAAGGTCTATGTCCCCGCTGTCCCATCACTCTGTGAGGACAAAATCATGGATACACCAGGAAAAACAGGGACGCTGATTCCTATTTTTAACCCCCGGACCGGGAAGGCAGAAGACGTAAAGCCCGTCACAAAAACCGATGCGGAGTGGAAAGCGCAGCTGACCCCCGAACAGTTCCAGGTGGCACGGAAACAGGGTACGGAATACGCGTTTACCGGTAAATACCATGCCTTAAAAGAACACGGCATCTATGCGTGCATCTGCTGTGGCACCGACCTCTTTTTATCGGACACCAAGTTTGATTCCGGCACCGGCTGGCCCAGTTTTTATGCCCCCGTTTCAGATCTTAACGTCCGTACCCATACCGATTTCTCGGGCGGGATGGTGCGTACCGAAGTGCTCTGTGCCCGCTGCAGGGCGCATCTCGGCCATGTCTTCGATGACGGTCCTCCCCCGACTGGCAAACGCTACTGTATGAACTCGGCCTCGCTGGACTTCCACAAGACTCCCTGATACTCCGGGTGCCTGCCCCTTCACAACCCTTTTTTAACGATGCCCCTCCCATAGCAGAGCTGGTGAATGGATCTATGGGGAAAATTTCAGCAGGCAGGAATGTGTTTATGTATCCCATGCCGGTGACCTTACTCGGCACGCTGGTGGACAAAAAACCTGATTTCATGGCGCTTGGGTGGATCAGCCGTGTCAATGCAAACCCGCCGACTGTCGGCTGTGGTGTCGGGCGGCACCACCATTCAGTACGGGGCATCGAGGAGAACAAAACGTTCAGCATCAACTTCCCGTCTGCAGGGATGATGGAGAAAACAGATTATTGCGGGCTGGTCTCGGGAAAGGATACTGACAAAGCATCACTCTTTGACGTGTATTACGGGGAGCTGAAAACGGCCCCGATGATCACCGAATGTCCGCTCTCCCTGGAATGCCGGCTGGAGACCACCGTGGAAAATCCCACCAATAATTTTTATATCGGCGAAATTATCGCATCCTACACAGAAGAGAAGTATCTTACCGATCGTAAACCGGATATAAAGAAGATCAACCCGCTCCTGCTCACCATCCCGGACAACCGCTACTGGACGGTAGGTGCATGTGCCGGTGACGCGTGGAGTTGCGGAAAAAAACTGGTGAAGAAATAACCTGCAGGAGTCCGCCCGATGCTCTACCGCCGGATGAACCGGACCACAACGGACCTCTCAATCCTCGGCTTTGGCTGCATGCGGCTGCCCCAGACAGCTGATTGCCGGATCGATGAGCCAAAGGCAACCGCGATGGTACGGCACGCGATCGATCGCGGCGTTAACTATCTCGACACCGCGTACGTGTACCACAACGGGGAGAGCGAACCATTTCTCGGCAGAGCACTTTCCGGCGGGTACCGCGAAAAAGTACATCTCGCAACAAAACTCCCTGTATGGGACGTGCAGTCCCTTACCGACATGGATCGCTTTCTCGATGAGCAGCTCTGCCGGCTCAATACGGACCATATCGATTTTTACCTGCTTCACGGTCTTGGCCGCACTTCATGGCTGAATATGGTGAACCTTAACATCGGGGAATTTCTCGACCAGGCAATTGCCGATGGCAGGATACGCTACGCGGGATTCTCGTTCCATGATGAAGTGCGGGTGTTTAAAGAGATCGTGGATGACTACCCCTGGACGTTTGCCCAGATCCAGTACAATTACATGGACGAGGAGTACCAGGCCGGCACCGAAGGGCTGAATTATGCCGCAGAGAAAGGGCTGGGTATCGTGATCATGGAACCACTCCGCGGTGGGGTGCTGGCACGACAAACTGCAGAGACAAAGAAGCTTTGGGCAGCAGGGGGACATTCCCGCACCGCGGCAGAATGGGGGTTTCGCTGGCTCTGGAACCACCCGGAGATCACGGTGGTGCTCTCCGGTATGAGTACGATGCAGCAGGTAAAGGATAACCTGAGCTCTGCGAAAGGCGGTAAACCGTTATCGCTCACTAATGACGAGCTCGCGGTCTATGAAACCGTGAAAACCTTCTACCGCAGCAGGATGAAAATACCCTGCACGAAGTGCCGGGTACTGCATGCCGTGCATGGCCGGCGTGGAGATCCCGGAGTGCTTTGCCGCTTTCAATGACGCAGCGGTCTATTGCGATACGGTCGGTGCAAAGTTCTCCTATGATGCTTTCACCGCTTTTGGCGGTGATGCCTCCCGGTGCCAGGACTGCGGAGTATGTGAAAGCCTCTGTCCCCAGCATCTGCCGATCCGCAAACACTTACAAGAGGTGTCCACCTTGTTCGGGCACTGACCCGGGAGTTTCTTTCCATGCGTATAGGTTATCCCTGTATCAACCGCTCAATCGGCTGCACGGCTTCCCGCACCTTCCGGCTTGCGTCCTACACCGAAGAGCGGATGAGGGATACGGTACAGGAGAACCTCTCCTGCCTGGAAAAAATCCTTGCCTATAATGTACATCACAGCATGCTCTTCTTCCGGATCACGTCCGATCTCGTGCCGTTTGCCTCTCACCCGGTCTGCACCATCCCATGGCAGGATGAGTTTGCAGGGGTGTTTGAAAAAACCGGCGAATATAT
Organism: uncultured Methanoregulaceae archaeon; assembly: GCA_963699515.1. Classification (GTDB taxonomy): domain Archaea; phylum Halobacteriota; class Methanomicrobia; order Methanomicrobiales; family Methanospirillaceae; genus Methanoregula. The sequence continues at coordinate 95,330 of CAVOUD010000003.1, forward strand.
CCGGCAGCACGGGTTCCGGATCTCCCTGCACCCGGACCAGTTCGTCCTCCTCAATGCACCGGACAAAGGGGTATTTCAGCGCAGTATTGATGATCTCGTGTACCAGGTGCAGCTCCTCGACCTGATGGGACTTGACAATTCAGCAAAAGTCCAGGTCCATGTCGGCGGTGCCTATGGCGACAAACCGGCAGCCATCGACCGGTTTGTGAAACAGTATGACCTGCTCGATACGGCTATCAGGGACAGGTTGGTGATCGAGAACGATGAACGGCTGTACACCCTGAACGACTGCCTCGCCATTCACGAGCGGACCGGTATTCCCGTCATCGCGGACACATTCCACCATTCGCTCTGCAATAACGGGGAGCAGTTTACCGCCCTGCTCGATCCGGTCCGGAAAACCTGGAAAGCCCGTGATGGAATACCGATGATCGATTACAGCTCACAGGAACCGGGGAAACGGGTGGGGGCACATGCCCTGCACATCGTAGAAGAAGACTTCCGGCAGTTCCTCAGAGAAACCCTGCCTGCGGACTTTGATATCATGCTCGAGATCAAGGACAAGGAGAAGAGTGCCCTGGCAGCACTCGGGATTGCCCGGGAAGACCTGAGGCTGGTTCGTGGTGATCCGATAGATGCGTGAGCTTATCAGATCTCCCCGCTTATCCTACAGGCACAGATGGATCTCCTGACCCCGGCCTTCATCGGTATCAGCCTCTCGATGGACTGTTTTGCCGTCTCGATTGCCATCGGAACGACGACAAAAACACGGCTGGTCTACGCTGCCACCATCATCGCCCTCTGCTTTGGTGCATTCCAGGCTGGTATGACGGTTATCGGCTGGGTAGCCGGGGTATCTTTGATCGGGCTCATCTCCGCGTACGATCACTGGATTGCCTTCATTCTTCTCGCAATTGTCGGCGGGAAAATGATCTGGGAGGGTGTACGGGGAGGCGGTGATGAAGCCCCCCTTGAAGTCATCCGTATTGTCCCAATGATCGTTCTCTCGTTTGCCACCAGCATCGATGCCCTTGCCGTTGGCATAAGTTTCGGGGTGCTCCAGACGGTGGTGCTCATCCCGGCGCTCATTATCGGTTTCGTCTGTTTCGGGATATCCTTTGCAGGTGTCATGCTTGGTGAGCGGCTTGAAACGTTCCTGGGCAATAAAATGGAGATTTTTGGCGGGATTATCCTGATCCTGATCGGTCTCAGAATTCTCACTGAGCATATGATAAGCTGAGAAATCTCCTCAGGCTTATACATCGCGAACGATGAAGGAGGAGGCAAAACCTGTCCCCGCTCGTGCCCCCTGCTCTTTTCACAACGATGACGTAGTAACTTTTCAGGAATTATCGCATTTGGGGGAGCAAATCGAATGGCGTACAACTCCCGCGAGGTTCAGTTTTTCTCCAACCCGGTGAAGATCGTAGCATTCAGCTTTGATGCTGTTTTTCACGACGTTCTCCATCAGGTGCGATGAGTGCCGCCGCCCCCGACGGGGCGTCCCCGCGGCAGATCAATTGCTAAATTTTTTTTTACAATCCTGCCCGCCGTGCCTCGGAGAGGCCCTGAGGCGGAGGTCTATCATATACTTGCGATTTTTATTATTTAGATATGAACTGAATCGGTTCTTGTCTGTTTCTTGGAGACCGGAAAGACAGACACATAACTCTTTATCATTTTAATTAAGAATGCAATCTTCTGCAGAAAAACACATTTCGTATAGCAACGGAATAGGTAAGAAAAAAAGGATGGATGCGTGATGCATCCAAAATGTTTTTTGATCTATGGGGTCGGATTACCAGACCTCGGGGAAGGCCATGTTGGTGTAGATGTCCTCAAGCCGGGCTTTGTGGCCGCTCTCCATGTTTGCGAGCTGGGAAAAGAGCAGCTTCTGCTCTGTATCGGTTGAGAGATTCGCAAGCTGGGTGTACATCTGCATGGCTTCCAGTTCCTTCTTGATCGAAATAACAATACCATCGAGCGGTTTTAAGTCAGCGGAAAGTGGCGGGCTTGGGAGTGCATTAACAATCTTGTAGTCCTTCTTTGCATCAAAGTGCATCTTGGTGACATCCTTTGTCAGCATCCCCTGCAGAAATTCCCGGTGTTGTTTCTCTTCTCCAGCGAGTTCGGCAAAAAGTTTCTTGATTGCCGGGTCTTTTGCCTTGTCGCCAATGGTACGGTAAAATGTGTACGCCTCGACTTCCCTGTCGATAGCAGTTGAAATGATTTTCTTTGCATCTTCTGTCTTCATTTCTGTGCTCCTTGATAACGTAAAATATTACCAATTACCCTATATAAGAACATTGGTTTTGGCACCAACGGGAACAAACTCCCGTTTTTGTGGTTCTTACCAGGTGCTCAACGTTCATCCTCCAGCGCCGTAAAAGTTAATAGTAGTCTGAGCCGGGGTCTCTCTTTTGGAGCCTCGAACCGAGGAAATAGAATTCCTGCCTAAAAAAGGGACGAAAAAAAGAAAAAGCAGTGTGAATTAATCCTCTTCCCGCTTTCTCCAGACATGGACCACCCAGATCAATGAAACTGCCGTCGCTACGATGGTGGAAATAACCAGTAAAGGTATGTACCACGACTGTGCCCCCATAGTACCCTCCATTACTCCGCTTCCTGCAATAGTCGCAATGGTGTTCGGTACCAGCAATGCCGTACCGAGAACAGTAAGATACGCAGTAACGAGTGCGAACCGGTTATTCATGGTCTGGAGCTGGTTGTTATAGATACTCTGCATCACTTCAAGCCCGGATGAAAGCACGTTGGACATCTGTTCCGAGAGCTCGATGTGACGATCGATATTGTCGGATAATATACCTATCCGGCCAAGAAGTTTCTCGTCGTTGGTGATCAGGTCAGAGTCCCCGTACCGCAGCGAATCGACCACGTCTTTGGTTGCCCAGAGCACATTCAGATAATCGATCAGCACGTGCTTCATGCGGTAGATGTCATGGGCGATCTTTTTCTTGGCTAAGTTTTCTTCGATGAGTGATTTGCTGATAGCATCACCATGCATCTCGATCTCGCGGAGGTACTCAAAGTTGCGGTCATTATTCTCATCAATAATCCGTTCAAGGACCATCGTGATTTTATCCACCAGTGGTGCTTCTGTGATCTTTTTGAAAAACTGCGGGGCGTACCGCGAAAACCTCAGGAGCCGGTTGATTTCATCAGAGTGGACGGTAAGGATGAAATTGTCGCGGATAAGGACAAAGAGCGGGTGCACTGACATCTTCTCGGCCCGCACGGTTGCCGAAGGCAGCATGATACCAAGTTCGGTGTCATAATCTTCGTACGCCGAGTAAAAACCGGTGGTCAGTTTCGGGATTGGGATCCGGGAAAAACCGGCGAGCTGGCGCGATATTCTCAATCTCTTTGTCATCATCTCTGGTGCTGCAGTCTATCCAGGCGATGCTCGCGTCGCTGATGGCAGTAAGATATTCTCCAAGAGGACGGTCCACCATCCGGTCGATCCTGCCATCCTTAGCGAGGACGATGCAGAAACTCAACGGGATTTGCCCGTTGTCCTGGGATTTTTGCGGGGTAATTTGCATTTTCATTCCGGCGCCTCAAGAACTCCGGCGGACATTTTTGTGCCGTGTGTTGCAGGAGCTATTGATACCGAAAGGGTATATAGGTGGCGGGGTTAGGGATTTTTTCCCGACCTGACAGGGGGTGTCGGAACACTTATTATCCGGTATGCACCTGTCCGGTTATGCATAATCACAGGTCTGTGCTCCTTGCAGTAATCATCATTATTGTTGTCCTTGCAGGCGGGTGTACTTCGTCTGGACCCTCTTCTTCGGTATCTCCCATACCATCACAACCTGCGGAAAAGCAGGCATCATCCCCCGCTCCCCCCGGTGCGTTTACGATCCGGGCAGCTTCCCTTACCCCGGGATCAGTTCTTCCCGATGTCTACACGTGTAAAGGTGCAAGCGAATCACCTGAGGTTGCATGGGATGGCATCCCTCCCGGAACAAAAAGTCTCACCCTGATCCTTGATGACCCCGATGCACCAAATGGCAGGTTTACCCACTGGCTCGTGTTCAACATCCCCCCGGACTCATCAGGGCTCACCCGTGCACAACCGAATGCAAAAGTGCTCGCCAATGGGGCGCAGCAGGGGCAAAACAGTGGAGGTTCACGGGGATACTATCCTCCCTGCCCCCCGATCGGGACAACACACCGGTATGTGTTCAGGTTGTATGCCGTTGACATGGACATTACCCAGCCGACCGCAGACCGTGAATCCATTGACTGGGCACTGACCGGGCATACGATCGCACAGACGGAGTTTACCACGACGTTCAGACGATGAGGGATCCGGATCTGTCGAATTCTGCTCTGGAACATCAGGAGATTTCCGACAGAGAAATTATTGAAAATAGTGCAATAAGAACATTAAAGGCGCATAACCCGGATACGCGCTCTCCAACCCTTGGACATGGCGATTCATATCAGGTCGCAGCGTCCAGCTCCTGTTTCAGGGCGGGCAGGAGGCTCACCGACATGTTCACTTCGCGTGCGGCACTCTGGGTCAGGATCTGTTGCCTTCTCAGCTCTGCCGCGGTGAGTTCGCGCAGGTCTCCCACTCGCTGGATTTCGAAGATCAGGTTCCGGTCTCGCTCCGCCGACAGCAGGTGATTATAGAACGTGATCGTATCCTGTGCAATCTTCCGGTCCATCCTTGAGATATCCCGCTGGTAGGCAAAGTACAGGCCATTGTCCGGGTAGAGCGGGGTAGCCTGGACAAAGATATATTTGTCATCGGGATTCGCGAGGAATTCCCGGTCTGCGGCGACGAGATAGTTCTCGATCGATGTGACATCGAGATAGAGACCCTCGGCGATGTCGCTCTTTTCCTTGTTCACCGATGTATTCCAGAGGAAAAGCGAGTTGGCGAGATACCCGCTCGCACCGATGAGGACGCCGAGCATGAGAATGAAGATCTGGGCCTTAGTGTTTTCATCCATAGCCGTCACGCTCCACGTTGTTTGCTCCGTCCACGGGCCACTGTCCGATTTGGTTGCGGTGCCGTATGTTCAGGAGATAGAATACCGGTCGGACGGATGGGTGAAGGACCGAATACTTTCTGTGTCCACCCCACAGACCGATGACCGTTACCGGTTGAGGAACATTCCCCTTCAACCAAGTTTCCATACTGCCTGATGCTGATAGTCGAGATTGCTTACCACGTATGTTGTGTTGGGAGAGAACGTTGACGGTACTTCATAGATGAGATAGCCATCTGCCCTGTTACTTTCTCCGGGCTGAACGTACCCGACGGTTCCGCCCTGCCCGATCTGGTAATCATACTGCGTCCCTAAAACTTTGTCAATGATCACATCGGAACCATGGACCGGTGAATAATTGTAGAGCGTCCCGTTACTATTCACCACAAACTGTTTTGCTGAGGGAGCATACACTGCATTTTTCCCGGTATTCAGGACACGGATGTACACGAACAGGAATGTGTTACCTTCCTGAGGTTTTTCCCTGTTGTAACCACGCTGGATGTCAAGCGGCGGGGATGCTGCTCCCTGCTCCTGAGGGCTGTTCCAGGATGGTGATGTCCAGTTGTAGGTTGGTTTATTGTCATACCCGTAGATTGTTGCCTGGCCGATCATCTCCGCACTCCCGAAAGTTGCGTACTCATTCAGGGCAAGAGCATTCGGAAATGGGACAGTTGTCGGTGTTGGCGAGAGTATCACTACTGCGGTGGTGGGAACAGGAGTCGGTGACTGGACTGGCGGGGCTGTACTGGTGCATCCCGTGAATAGGAGTACAATAAACAGAACTCCAAGAAATGAGATTGTATATCTGATTTTCATGCAAACCCTCCGCTCATGGGGAACGTACATCTATCTCAGGTGGAAGCATCCGTTTGAGGAGCATATCCGGTACCTGTTTTGATGTGTGCACTGCCATATCGAAGTACGCCCGGTTGTCCCGCTGACCTTTATACTTCAGGTTAATTACATAGTTAGTATCCATAAGCGTAATTGCGCCAAGGGCGTTCATCACCCCTCGCCGTTCCGATATAACACGTTCCTCGCCCACCACCAGTTTCTGCTTGGCGCCATCAATATCCGTGATGAGCTCATTTTCAAACCAGAGTACGTTGATGCGGGAATTGCCGAGGGTAATTGTCTGGCCTTCCGGGAATGAAACCGCATAGTTTGTCGTGAACGGTAACGGGGTTCCTGGTGTTACATCGGTAACTGTCACGCTCAGTGAGAACCAGGCAACAACAACTGCAGCGATTGCAAGAACGAGAAGCAGGATGACGATCTTCATCCCAGTTCCCGAACCTCCCTTCGCCTTTTGCCGTGCCCGTTCCTGTTCAAGTCCCTGTTTCCGTCCCTTTTCTGTCGCCTGTTCACGTTCCTTCTGCCGGTCCTGTTCCTCTTTCCGTGCCTTTTCTGCTGCCTGTTCCCGGGCTTTTTGATCATCCCGTGAAGTTAAATCATCCATATAAATCACCCAATTTTCCCTTGAGACTTATCACAATTGTAGTCAAATTCCGTTTCTGTTTTCCTGACAGGTCAATTTTTTTGATGTCATGGAGGAATCATCCTGAAATATATATTCTTTTTTGTAACCCTATCAGAGCAAGACAGTGTATTGCAAGAATATCAATAATAACCTAATGTCTTATTGCAAAAATTGCAATTTCCGGGTTGATTCGGATTTTGCAACAACGGGTGAGCTTTATATTATTTCCCACTTTCCAGCATCAGGTCAGGGAAAAAAGATTTATGCGATTTTCATGGTTTGGGTGTGAACCGAATTGATGTATGTCTGTTTTTATAGAGCCGTTTTTTTTTAAAAATCGTAGGAATGTATCAACAGGTCATCAGAGGGTATCAGGATCCATTTTTTCCATTTTTTTCCAGAGTTAGTTCAAGGACTCCATTGAAAAACCGCTTTTTACTAAATCTTACGTCGCAGGGAATGGTTATCACTTTTTTATACTGGAACACGGTATCAGATGCAACAATAGTGACCGAGGTCGATTGGTTTTCAAGATCTATTTTTATTTTTTCCTCAGCTATGCCCGGCAGTTCTGTAAGGATGCGGAGAAATTTTCCTTCATCGAAAAGAGTTGTTGCTGGTTCGATAGTTTTAATGGGTCTGGTATTTTGAGAATTTCCTGTTTGCATATTCCTGCTCTCCCTTTACTATTTTTATTGAGTTCCGGAGGGAAATAGTAACCAATCGATAGATGGCATACAACCAGATTTAGCGGATTGCTGCAGTGCTGGCATGATTAGTGAACCTTACCGACTGGGCTATCAAATGTATTATAACTTCAGAGGTTTTTTCTTTGCGGATGTCAGAGGTTAAAATCCCAATCTCCTATGTTTGAGATCCTTCCTGATGCATCAGTAAGCGTGGCATTGTGTCGATTCCGGTTAGCAACCTCCACACGGTCAAATTAGGTAAGAATGAACATTTTTTTCTTAAGGATGACGATCCACCTCCTGCGGGTAAACCTATACAGGGTGAATACCTCTTTATGAAAGATGATAAACCTGACCGGTCTTTACAAATCTTGCTTTGTTTTTTTATAAGAAACGGGGATTGGCGCAAACAAGAGGAAAGGCCTCACATCTTTTTGCAGGAGATGAGCAGGCACCACCGTTTTCGCTCAATGTGGTTTGACTTCGACCTCTCTCATTATTTTTTATCATGAATACCCGCATTGATTCCATTTCCACCTCCTAAGATATGCTGAAACACCTGCTTGAAGTCATTGAGTTTCTGGCTGATGTGTTTTTTTCCTTTTTCTGTAGGACAATATAATTTGGATTTTCCTGAAACCTTGATCTCAAGGTATCCGTTCTCCAGAAGCTCATGGAGGAGTGTGTAAACCCTTGCCTGCGGAATAAGAACCTTGTACCGGTTATGGATCTCATGAACGATATCATACCCCGAAATCGGTTTATCCAGAAGAGAAAGGACCACCGGTTCCAGTGACTTTTTTACGACATCATCGATGGTTGACTGGGGGACAACAGAAACAGATTCGGCAGGAAATGTATGATGGGCAAACGAAAGCGTTGTTTCTTTCCCGGTTGATACGATGATCTTGGGAATGCCATCGGCCAGGGATTTTATCAGGGTATGATCAATTTTCCCGATATTCATGGCGATGATCCCGGATACGGGAGTCCTGTTCTCCTTTTTTGAAAGAAGTAATTTCCTGATGGCAAGAATATCATCGAACTCTTCGGTTTCAGAAAAATCAAGCAGGATTTGCAGCGAATTCGTTGTACCTGCATCCATCAAGGATTCAGTGCACTTTTCCAGGACTGGCAGCAGGGAAAAAACTTCGTTTCTTTTTATCCGGTGGGTGAAAAGTTCTCTTTTTTGGATCTCTTTTGGGAAGTATTTCGGGAGAGTTGACTGGAAATAGGCAAACAGATTGCGTCCTCCCTTTTTTATACCCTCTTCCAGTGCAAATTTAAATATGGGGTCTTTTGCGACCTGGTCGGTGTAGAGGAAGAGAACGATGTCGGTGAAGATATCTTTTAAAAGTATTGTTTTTATTTCCGGCAGATCAAGATAGGAAATACCCTCCTGTGCCAGAGTATCAGACTTCCATTCCTGGTGAAATTTTTTCCTGTGCAGTTTTTCTTAATTTCTGCTCCTCCTGTTCTGTCGCTTTTCGGAACAGTGCCACTTCAATGGCTGCTTTGATTTCCAGTTCATTGAAAGGTTTTACAATATAACCGTAGGGTCGGACACTTTTTGCCTGTTCAATTATTTTATCATCAGCATACGACGTGACAAAAACAACCGGAATATCCAATTCCTGTGTGACGATTTTTGCTGCTTCAATACCATTCATCTTTCCCGGCATAACGATATCCATAAGGACAAGGTCTGGTCGGAAACGCCGAGCCTTATCGACAGCATCTTCACCGGAAGCAGCCATGCCTGCAACAGTATATCCCATCACGCTCAGGCGTTCTTCCAGCTGCATCGTGATGATCGCTTCATCATCAACAACAAGTATTTTCGCCATAATTATGTCCCTGCTGTCATAACTGGAAATTCCATACTGATTTCAGTTCCATTCCGGCTTTTAAACGTCAGCGTTCCCTTTAACTGGTGCTGCACAAGTGTCCTGATCAGTTTGAGTCCAAGACTATTAGAACGGCTGATATCAAAATCACCGGGTAACCCAATCCCATTATCTCGGACCGTGATTCTTATCTTGCCGTTCTCCTGCACTACAGAAATCTCAATTTTGCCTTGTTTCCGCCCTTTGAAGGCATGTTTGTACGCGTTTGAGAGGATTTCATTTATCACGAGTGCGCAGGGCAGGGCCTGGTCTACCGGGAGATATACTTCCTCCGGATTAATCTCGCAGATGATCTCGTGCCCCTTATGAGAATAAATATTTGATAACGCCGTTACCTGGTCCCTGCACTGGTCTGTTATACTGATCTTCCCAAACTGTTTGCTTTCATAGAGCCGGGTATGGATCTGTGCCATGGTCTGTATTTTGAGCATGATATCGGTTAGTACGCTGTTGGTTGCATCATCTGAAGAACGCATCCGGGTCATATCCAGCAGACCGGATATCAGCTGGAGATTGTTTTTTACCCGGTGGTGGATCTCGCGAAGCAGGGTCTCTTTCTCGGCAAGCGACTCTTCAATCAGATCGGTCATCTTCTTGCGGTCCGTAACATCCCGTGCTGATCCATAGAAGAGGTTCCCTGCTGGGAACAAGCGCCACTCGATCCAGCGGTACGACCCTTCCCTGTGCCGATAGCGGTTCGTAAAATGCAGGACTTTTTTACCGACGTTCAGTTCAGACATTGCCCCACGAGACGCCTCCATATCATCCGGATGGACAAAATCAAGGAACCATTTCCCCTCAAGTTCGGCAGGACTGTACCCGAGAGCCGATTCCCACTCCTTGTTCAGGCGCCGGAAATGCCCGTCCTTGTCTGCTATGCAAAGCAGGTCGAGCGTGTTGGTAAAAAACCCATCCATTTCCTCGTTTTTCTGGCGTAGCGCCTCTTCTACCCGTTTGCGCTCGGTAACGTCCCGGATGTTGCACTGAATGACTTTCTTATTGTTCACCGTGTAGACATTACTGATGAATTCCACAGCGATATGCCTCCCATCGGCGGTTTTGAGCGGTAGATCTTCGTAACGGATGTATTCCATTCGTTTTAATTCTTCGAAATTGTCTTTACTGGCAACGATGTCCTTGAACAACCCGATCTCCCATAATTTCTTTCCCAGGAACTGGTCACGTGAGAATCCCAGCATGGTAATCAAAAACGGATTTACTTCTACGATCTTCCCGGTGTCTGCATCGAGAATGAGAATCCCGTCCTGAGCCGTCTCAAAGAGACGCCGGTACCGGATTTCAGAAGCAATTTTTGCCTCTTCTGCGAGTTTGCGCTCGGTAACATCACGATAACTCCAGACTCTGCCGACTACGATGTCCCCGATTTTCTGGGGTTTTGAATAGCGTTCAAAGATTTTTCCATCATTAAATTCGATCATATCAAAGCTTTCGCGTCCCGGGTGGGTATCGAATTCTTTGATGTTGGCTAAAAATTCTTCGGGATTTTTGAGTTGCGACTGGACCTGATTTACTACCGCTTTGTTTTCCCCTGACTCCAGCAAAGCCCGGGGGATATTCCACATGTTCATAAAATTCTGGTTATAACCGGTAATCCTGCCCTGCTGGTCAACCACATAGATACCGTCGGCGGTTGATTCAAGAGTTGCATTGAGGAGTGACAGGGTTTTTTTAAGCGTCGAATCGGATAAATTTCGTTGACGGATCTCTTCATTAAGAGTTACGTTCATTTTTTCATATTCTACAGCCCGCAGCCTGTATTCGGACTCTATCTTTTTTCGGTCGTTATCACCATTACATTCGCCCACGGTTTTACTCCTTCTTGGCTATACATCTCACAGTAACCCGGATTTGTTAACCTACAACCCGGTTTTCCGCCGCATTTCTCCAGATCCCTGATTTTTTTAGATTATTGCTTTACCAGATTAATACGTGTTTTTAGCTGATTGTCCTTAGGTATAATCGGATAGTAAAACCTTTTTTAAATACTTAAAAAGGATTCTCCCAGTTTACAATTTTTGAAACGTATAACCTGTTGATTCTTGTCCGTCATAGTTTCCCATTTTTTTTTAAAAAACCGAACAAGGACTGTTATTTTCCGTCGTAATAATCCCACGCATTCGGTTAGCCGGACAAAAACGGAGGTGAATTACCCCGCTGCATGGACAGAGTGTTGCCTGGTGTTTAGGAGCCCCCAATGCCCTGACGTTTTTCAGCCGGTAAGTATAGTCCGTACCGGTTCAGTCAGAAATTCCGGATTGTTTCAGATTTTGCAATATCAGGTCAGATTTATATCATTTCTCGCTCTATGATGACTTGCTCTGATAGAAGTGGAGTTGAAAACAAAATGACCGACAATCTAAAAGTAAAAGCCAGTAAAGCCGCCGATGACGCGAACGTGGCAGCACATGCGGCATATGATGATGCAACGGTAGTCGTACACAATGCCCTCAAGGGCGCAGGAGTGGATGCACAGAATGTATCAGATGATGCAAAAATGGGTGTCCACAAAGCCGTTTCTGATGCAAAAATTGCGGCACACAAGGCCGGATCAGATTTAAAGAAGAAGTAATGATGAGGTGAACAATGGCTGATTTAATCTATCTTGCGGTAATCTTCCTTATTCTTGCTCTGGTGTTTTTTATCATGGGCATGAAAGGAATAGCCGGTTTCACTATGGAAATCGCAAAATGGCTCGTAATAATCTTCGTTGTTGTTGCCATAATCACGTTCATATTATAGCGGGATACCAAAGGGAACAAAAACAATAGAGGATCTGGCGATGACATACAGAAAAAATACCATGCATCTCCAGATACCCCTTTTTGCCGATTTCATCTAACAACTATCGAATATACCAGATTAACCTTCATAACCCAACAAAGAATTGATCTCTATGGATCGTATCAAGGTAAGCGAAAACAAGCAAGTGGTTCTCCTTATCGGTGCAATTTATATTGTCTGTATCCTGGTATTCTGGCCGCTCATGACCGTACTAATCTGGTCGGCTGCAATTGCAATAGCCCTTATGTCTTTTCATAAACGGCTTTCAGGTATAGTAAAACCCTCTGTATCTGTTACATTCATTACCGTCTGGGTTCTTCTCCTAATCCTGCTCGTGCTATCGGTCTCATCGAACTTATTGTATGGCAATATCGACCATATCGGGACCATGGTTACATCACTGGTAAGTGGATTTAAAAATACCGGATTTTCTACGTTCCTGCCAACACTCACGGAAAAACAGATATCCAATATGCCTGACACCCTTATCCAGTTACTGCTGCAATCGCTTCTGTCGTTGACCAGTAATGTCATGCAGTCAATTATCTCGATTATCATATTTTTCCTCTCATTATCGATGTTGCTGTATTACGGGGAACAGATATGGGATACTCTGACATGTACCCTTTCCCCAAAACTTTCTGGTGCGGTTGAAAGGATGTCAGAAATTTCCGCCAACACCATCTACGCCCTTATTATTGTCCAGATTTCCGCAGCAGTGATTTCATTTCTCCTTGCAATCCCATTCTTCTTCCTTTTGGGTGTGAATGATCCCCTCCTGTTCGCAACCCTGATCGGTCTTGCCATGCTGATCCCGCTCATTGGTGCCCAGATTATGATCCTCTTCTTTACCCTCTATTTCCTGAGCCTCGGCGATACCTGGAGTGCAGTCATTACCCTGCTTGTGGGATATCCGCTTCTGAGCGGATGGATTGATTTCTATTACCGGCCGGTAATGATGGGAAAACGAGTTGCAATTCCCCCGGTCATGATGATGATCGGCATCTTTGCCGGTGTGCCGTTTATGGGTATTGTGGGTTTCATCATTGGCCCGGTGCTCGTCGCGCTCGCGGTGACCGGGTATAAAATACTTGCAGAAGAGGCGGAAAATGCAAAGAACCTGCCTTCCCAAGGTTGATTTTTGTAACAATTGAAGTAACCGGGCAAACGCTTTATTCCGGAACAGGAAGCGATTCTTACCCGTTCTTTGTGCATGGTCACGTTCGATATTTTTCCTGTACTAAAACACCGGAAATTCTGTAATGTTACAGATTTTGGAAAAACCGGTTAGTGGTATATACTTTCACACTATATGGTGGCATGCTCTGATATGGGTAAAAAAATTATTATATCAGGGAAAGGAGTTGGAAAAAATGTACAAAAAAGGTATAGAAGCACAACCGAAGGTGCGTAATCATGGCGTATGAGACCACAGACCGGATGGTAAAAAAAGGAGTCGCCGATGCCGATCACATGAAGATTCAGACTGCCGAAGCTCTGGAGGAGGCTGCCCGCAAGTTGCGGAGTGCCGATCTGTCAGCGAAGGGTGAGGATGTCAAGCACATCCTGCATGATGTTGAGGACAGGGTAAACCAGTTCCAGGCAGAAATTGGTGTCAAGTACCAGAAAATAGAAGCGGATTACCATAAGAGGGTGGAACCGGTAGAACACGTCATTACCGATCACCCTATCCCCTCGGTCCTGATCGCAGCCGGTATTGGTGTCCTCATCGGTATGCTTCTCTTCAAAGTCCGCGACTAACGAGGGATCACATGGATACAGCTGCCTGTAATGAAGAACCCTCGATAGAATCGGAGTTTGTCAGGACCTATAAATTCATTGATCTTTACCTGCAGCAGAAGACAGATTTGTTTCTGCAGCACTATGTTTTCGAACCTTTTGACTTTCTCATCAAACGGATAATGTACCTTTCTATCATTGTTACGTTACTGGCAGCTGGTACACTTTTTCTTTGGATGGGTGTGATTCTTTTAATTGCAACTGTGGTGCCTCTCTGGGCTGCCCTGCTGATCACGGGAGTTGCAGTTTTTATTACGGCCGGTCTAATCGCGTACATGGTCTTGTCGGACAAAATCGTTCTGAAGACACCTCTTGCGACGGAGATGATAAAAAATGGAAAGCCGTAGACGTATTACTGAAGATGATCTCCTTGTCACAGAAGCATTAATCGCCGAATCCTATGGCCGGGTTAAAAAGTCTGTTGTCCAGGCCCCTTCCCGGGCACTCGGGTCTGTCGGAGGAACGATCAGGAATCACCCGTTTGCAGCAGCAGCTACAGCGATTGTCGGGGGAATAGCTGCTTATGTAATTATTACACGGATGACCTCACACGGTGCCGGACAAAAAGAGGAACGAAGCCATCCGGGTCTCGGGTATGAAATGCAGGCGATGATTATACCACTTGTGGCTCCATTTATCATCGGCTATATCCAGAAATACCTCGGCAGTATTCTCTCCCCAGAGAGCAGTTGAGGTTCAGGTATTCCTTTTTATTTTGAAAATGCAAGAAGGTAGGGGTTTCAGGTTCAAACACCTGACTTTTTTTTATGTTAAGGACATCATGGTCGGATACATCATGAAGCACGCAGCCTTTTCATCGTAATAATGCTCATTGCAGCATTCATTGCCGGATGTACATCAGCAGGCACAGGAACCGTCCCCCCCGTCCCTGAGTTCAAGAGCGATCGTGATGTAGTACCTGCCAGGGTTGTATCGCAGTTGATGGGAGCCACAGCGGCGGGGTGAAACCCCCGTGAGTGTACAGATTGTTCTTTCGCATTTCTCAGGGAGTCTGTTAATCCCTGTTTTTACCCCCGTTTCCACACCGAGAGGGCAAAAACAATGGTGACTGCCATAGCCAGAAGGAAACTCGCAAAGAATCCCCTAGTATAGCCAGCGGCGGTAATGATGATCCCCGTGACGAGCGGCCCGGCCGAATGCCCGATGTCCATGGTAGAAGAGAGCGCCCCCATGGAAGCCCCAATCTGTTCTTTGTGTGCGATATCTGCGACATAGGCGCTGGTTGCCACCGTGGAGAGCGACATACCAAGCCCGAGGGTGGTACTCACCAGGAGATACAGGGTAAACGATGACACGAGCGGAAGTGCGGCAACCGAACAACCGATGATGATAAGTCCTGCTGCAATCTGGACGCGTTTGTCGAAACGGTCAGCGAGTTTCCCAAAGAACGGTTTGGTCCCGGCGATGATCAGTACCTGCACAGCAAAGATGATCCCGGTCTGGAAGGCAGTGATCCCCTCAGATGCAAGAACGAGAGGAAGGAACGTCTCAAACGCCCCGAACGCGAAGTAGGTTGCCATATCGACAAGCGCTGTGGCACGGAGTCCGGCATGGGAAAAAAAGGTTACAAAACTCTCGCGGAAGCGTGAGAATACGGGCAGATGGAGGGGTGGTGACCGGTTCTCGCGGTACATAATGGTCATGATGAGGACGGGAACAGCAGCGAACGCGGCGACCAGGTAAACAATACGGTACGGTATAAGCCCGGGCCAGAACACGAAATACGAGATGATGATCCCGCCGACAAGGGGTGCAATGGTCCTTCCCAGCAATGTCGCCGAAGAGAACTGTCCCAGCATTGCACCTTTGTTCTCCGGGAACCGTTCTGCGATGACAGCAGAGAGGACCGGAACGAGGATCGCCGTGGCGGTGCCGTGGAAGAACCGGACCGGGATAAGCCAGAGAGGATCCGTGATGAACAGGTAAAACAGCGGGGCAGACAAAAACACCACCCCCGATGTGATGAGCAGCCTCCTTCTCCCGAGATGATCCGAGAGCACCCCGACCGGAAACGAGAACAGGATCCCGGCGAGCGGTGAAACGGCAGCAATCAGCCCGATCACCGCATCATTTGCACCAAGTGCCTGCGAGAAGAGAGGCAGAACGGGATTTTTTGAGATTGTAGTAGAAAATATCGCAAAGAAACCCAGCAGGAACAGGTACCAGACCATCCTGCGATCCGGGGAGAATCGTCCTCCTGCCGGGGTGGTCGTGTGCGACATGGATATTCCGTCATTGGGGTCTGGGGAATTTAAGTATGCTGATAAAAGCGGGATTTTAGGGTCCCCTTATTGTCTCATTCCAGGGTACGCCGGTAGGTTGCGATACCGAGGATAAACATTGCACCGGAAAATATCAGTAATGCGATAAGGTCCGTCCAGATGACATCGAGACCCTGTCCCCGGAGAATAATGCCTCTGAGTGCATCTACGCCATAATACTCGGGATTAATCACCGTTATCCAGCGAAGCCAGTCAGGCATCCCCATCACGGGATAGAACGCTCCGGAAGTCATGAACAGGATCAGGTTAAGAAATGCGACCACTGAAGCGTACTCCTGCTGGGCAGAGAATCGCGATGCGAAGGATACCACCAGACTGGTAACGCCGATACATGCGATAAGGATGACGAGAATCACCAAAAAGAAGTCTTCTATGCTCTGGATGACAATGCCGGTAATCAGAATATCGATCAGGAATATGGTAAATCCCGCAATAAATGCCCTCACGGTACCGCTGGAAATGATCCCGGCGATGATGCTGGTGCGCTGCACGGGGGTAACAAGGTACCCCTCGTGAATTCCTGCCTCACGATCCCGGATGAGAGCGATCCCACCCCCGAACATGGTGGAGGTAAAAATTGCCATCATGATGACACCAACGCCAAAAAACTGCAGGTAGTTGATATCCCCGTAAATTTTATTGACGATAACCGGATTATCAGTCCCGAGGAGGGCAATAACCCTGCGCACTGCTGATTCGACAAGGGGAGGGATTATGGTGTTTGAACTGTCAACATACAGCCGGACTGCATGATCATTGGATATTGCAGAAGGGAAAACGACAACTGCATACAGGACTCCTTTTGCCAGATCCTGTCTGGCCGCATTTTCATCAGTGTATACCGTGACATCCAGCAGTTTTCCAGCGTCTTTCTGGGGGATATGATTGAGTAAAACCACTGACTGGGTAAAAAGCGGGGTATCTTTATAGGGTGGCACTTCCTGGACAACCCCGACAGGAATATGACTGATGGTCCCACCAAATGCATTGCCAAAAATGACCAGGTACATGATAGGCATCATGAGGGTCATGATGACAACAAACGGGTTACTGAGGAATTTTTTGAAATCCCGTTTGAAGATCGCGACCGCACCCCGGATCATGACGGCCGCCCCCCGCGTGCAGGCTTTTGCTCAGGATTCCCGCCATCATCCAGTTTTTTACCGGTGAGGTGGATGAAAACATCTTCCAGTGAAGGTGACCGTATCGATATGGATGTCATGGGAATGGAAAATTTTTCAAATACTGCAACAATTTCCGGTAATACTTTGCTCCCGTTTTTTGCAGAGATGATGAGTTTTTGTGCCTTGACTTCAACTGAATTGATATGGGTATTCTGTTGTAAAACAGGCAGCAATCCCTCATCGATTGTATCAAAACCAATTTCAATCAGGTCACCCGCAGGAATTAATTGCTTCAGGTTTTCCAGAATATCCAGGGCAATAAGCCGTCCTTTATCCACAAAGGCGATGCGGTTACAGAGTTTTTCTGCTTCGTCCATGTAGTGCGTGGTCAGGATGATGGTTGTCTTTTCTTCATTCAGTTTTGAAATCTGCTGCCAGACTTCATGCCGTGCCTCCGGGTCGAGCCCGATGGTCGGTTCATCAAGGAACAGGATGAGCGGATGATGAATAAAAGCGCGGACAATCTCAAGTTTCCGTCGCATACCTCCTGATAATGTCTGGACTTTCATATGGGCACGGTCGGTCAGGTCTGTCATCGCAAGGAGCTGCCATATCCTCGTGTCCAGGATGCTGTCGTCAACGTTTACCAGTTTTCCGTAAAATTCAAGGTTGTCATAGGCAGTAAGTTCGACATCAAGCGTGCTGTTCTGCGGGCAGACCCCGATGATGCTCCGGATCTTTTCAGGGTTGCGGATAATATCATAGGTATCAACGCATGCCGTGCCGCTTGTCGGGTGGAGCAGGGTAGTCAGCACCCGGATAAGCGTGCTCTTTCCCGCCCCGTTAGGACCCAGAAGACCAAAGATCTCTCCCCTTCTGACCTCAAGGGTGATATCATCGACAGCGGTTACGCTGCGATTCTTCTCGCGAAAGATTTTTGAAAGGTGGTCAATCCTGATAATACTGGAATCGTCAGGAACAGCGCTGCAGCTGGTACCGGGAATTATCGGATCCAGGTTTGCACCATTTCCATTTACTGCAGGAAGACTCATATGGTACTACTCTGATGGTTTGTTTCGGGAGAACATAATCTCTGCTTTTTTCGGCTCTGTCGAAATCCTTTTATCAGGGAAAAAATCAAAAAACAACAGGTTGATGGGCCTTACCCTCCCGCCTTCAGTCCTTTCCGCATCTGCGATTAGAGCGATGATGAGTATTAGCTACGTCTTCGGGGGGTATCGCATGGGGGGCACAGGAAGTGGCTATAGTAGTGAGTTATCTCCTAGCGTTATTCTCCAATCCTTTTTTAAACCGTGGAAAATAATTATCCGTCATCAACGACAATGCTGCTCAATAAAAGGATCCATCCTGGAGGGAGAGCACCATGATTACACTCCGGTTTTACCGGATTTATGATATCGGCAGGGAAATAGATCTCGACTGGCTGGAACGAGCCCTCGCCCAGAGTTACTTTACGGCAAGAACCAGTTTTGTCCGGGTCAAGCAGAAGTCCATCATGATTGAGGACCCCCCGCTCATGATCCAGATGCACCCCATCCGGGTGGAGCGGGAAGGAAAGCCGTTTGAGTTCTCGGTGGTTGCCCGTGTCTATGATATCGGTGCAATCAGCTTCTGTTTTATCTATGAAAACAGGGACGCACATTATTCCACGCTTGAGGAGATCGCATTCCTGTTTGCCGGTCAGGAAGGATTATCGGAATTCTATGTCCAGTACTTAAAGACGCTCGGGGAGATCATCAAACCGCATATCAAAAACTTCGCCATCAACCCGGATTTCTTTGAGGACTACACGGTCTACGTGACGGACCTCAGGGATGATTCGATCGATCCCGTTCCCCTTTTAATCGGGGAAAAGACCAACACTTCGCCCCAGATGCGGGATGAGATTATCAAAAATTCGCTCAGTTATACCACGGATGATCTCGCGATACTCTCCTGGGATTCTGCCCTCCTCTGCAACCCGGAAAATCCGACTGACCTGATTGACCTGATAGAATTTGCCAATGTCCAGGTGCTCGAGCTCCGGTACTATGACCGGGAACTGACCCGTGAGATGGAGAAGATGTATGATGATATCGAACATGCCGACAGGCTTTCATCGTTTCGCCGGAGCCGCCAGTACCATGCAATCATGGCAAAACAGATGGAGACCTATGCCGAGATCTCCGAGGTCATTGAAAAAGTGGACAACCTGATCAAAGTCACGGAGGATGTCTATTATGCCCGTGTGTATGCAACAGCATTAAAAGTGCTCCGGAGCAACCAGTGGAGCGAGAGTGTGACCCGGAAGATCGATGTGATACGGGAAAACTACTCCATGCTCTCCGATGAAGTCCGTATCCAGCACTCTAACTTCCTCGAATGGGTGATCATCATCCTGATTGCCCTTGAGTTCGGGCTCGCAATCTGGCAAAGCATCCGGTGATGAATACTTTTTTTCACTAAGTCTCAGGACTGAAGGCGGCAGGCGGAATTATGGGCAGTGCATCTCCATCCACAGAATCACAGCACGGTGAAGGGGAATTCAGGCAGATACCATAACTGGCATGCATTGCAACGATGCCTTGCCAGACTTTATTATTACCTGAGAGTAGCTGATGGAATGAGGATTTTTAAGGATGGTGTCATCAGGTCCTAAACCTGGCAGAGTACTTGCTAAATGCCTGAACTGCGGGGTCACCTTCAGCATCAACAAAGCTGAATATATCATGAGGACGCAGAACAGCGAACAACCGGGTTTGTTCCATGTGCGTAAGTGCATGGATGAGTACCGGGAAACCCACAAAATGGCACATGGGATGAAACAGCGAATACTGGAAATCAACAGACGAGGGAAACAATAAATCAGTGTGAGGGGAGTGTGGTTGATACCACAAGAAAAAATCCGATAGTATCGTATGCGGGAGAATGAATTCGAACCTGTACATCCTGCTTCATCCTCCCGGGTTCACGGCACTCTAATGAGAATAGTGAAAACATCAGAGGTTCCTATTCGCGTTCTCTAGCCCGTTTTCCCAGATGTGTTATGTCTGAACGTGGCTCAGTGTCTTTTTTTTGAACAGTCCGCAATCAATGCACAACCAACCGCATGGAATGAAAACAGAGTTTTTTTCTTGTGGAGAAACTTTGCATTGTAGCAATGGGGTGATAACACGGTGCAATTATGGGTAATGACCATACTATCTGGTATCCGGGAAAGGGTAGATCCATGGTATTTGAATGCCAGCAGTGTGGTGAGTGCTGCCACCACATGGGGCAGGTCCACATCATAAAGGAAATTCGGGGCGAGTTTGAGTTTCTGGTCAATAACCAATATACCGGTGAGAAAACGGTGGTCATTGTCGATCAGGACAAGTACAATCTCTTCGCAGACAAAAGCATTTTCCAGGAGCAGCCGGAGGCATGCCCCTTTCTGAGGTATCATCCCAAAGACAGGAAAGCCTATTGTACCGTCCACCTGACACGCCCGGAGATCTGCAGGGATTACGGGTGCTGGCGTCTGCTCATCCTGAATTCCCGCGGATTACGGGCCGGGAGAATCATGTACCAGCGTGCATTCTTTTCTGATGATGCTGATCTGACCCGGCTCTGGAAGACGTGTATCGATCCCTTAAACGAGCCGGATGATGCGATATGGGAAGAGAAGATAACCAGGATTCTTATCAACGCTGGTTATACCGTACGGAAGTAAAAAAAGGGTACCCGTTTTATTGAACGGGAGGGATCACTTTTGGAATGGCGCACAACTGGCCGAATTTGTTGATACCATAGGATGCCAGAATTGTCTCGTCATCCATTTTTTTCTCGCCGATGCCGATCCTGCTCAACTTGTCACGAATTATCCTGATATTCTTTTCAGTGGGCTGCATAACGGTAGATACTATTTCTTTTATGACACGATAAAGAGATGTTTTTTAAAAATACGGGTATTTATTACTTTTTTAAAAAAAATCAGGTGCAAATTGCTATCATACCCGGTCTCATAGAATAGTGAAACCCTGAAATGGGAACCTGACAAACGTGCATTACCTGCACTGCAGAGTAAAAGATAATATTTTCAGAGATACCGGTTCTTTCGTAACCAGTCTGCCTGCGGGGGAAGATAGCGGTAAATAATATCACACTTCTCATCCTGGAACGACCAGGGTGTTACAATCAGGATATCTCCTTCCCGGATCCAGACCCGCTTTTTGATCTTCCCCTTGATCCGGCCCATGCGGGTGACCCCGTCATAGCAGCGGACGCGGATATGGTTTGCCCCCATCATCAGGTCTGCAAAAGCGAACTGTTCATTGGCCCATTTCTTGGGCAAGCGAACACGGACAACCGGTGTCCCGTCCGCATTTACTGCGTTTGGATCAGCATCATCTTTATTATTGGGTCTAATTCAGACAACTCCGTTAATCTATATATCTATGACGTGGAGGACAATGAAGGTATGTATTGTTCGCGAGAAAAACACCGGTCCTGCCCAGGTAAGAAGAGGAATGATAATAAATTCACCCGGCAACCATTCTTCACCAGTGGTCCGCATCCGGCAGCAGACACTTCAATGGCCGGAATAAAAAACGTCATTGATGAGAAGGTCGTTGGCCGGCACCCGGCTGGCTCTTACCGGAAACAGGAGAGAATCCCCCCGTGAACCTGCCTCACAACCTGACAAAACGCGAACTTATCTGGGATGCTCTTATAGGTGCATCAGCCTTCACAGCCCTGTCCTTAAACCTTATCGGACTCCTCAACGGCATTACCGTGGCACTTCCCCACCTTCTCTATATCCCGGTGGTGCTTGCCGCCTATCGTTACCCGAAGTGGGGATTATACATTGCAGGATGCATCGGAGGGACGTATTTTCTGATGGTTATCCTGGTTGCAGGGAACTCATTCAGCACGATCATCGAAGCACTTGTCCGGACAGGTGTTGTCATGGGGATCGGGTGGCTTATTGCCCTGCTCTCATTCAGGCTCCGTGAGCGCCAGGACCTGTACCAGGGGCTCTTTTACCATTCAGAGGCAGGAAGCATTCTTGTTCAGGATACAGCACAAGGGAGGGTCATTGAGGAAGTGAATGACAAAGCCTCCGAACTCCTTCACAGGACGGCACCTGATCTTACCGGGGCGCCCCTTACCTCGTTTGTGAGCACGGATTTTGAACAGGAGCTGTTTTCACAGCTCAGGCGGGAAGGTGCCATCCACGCGACAGAGACCGCATTTACGCTGCCTGACGGAAGCTCTGAAACGGTTCTTGTCTCGGCAGCATTACTGCCGGAAAAGCGGGTAATCATCACGTTTGTAGAAATCACCCGTCGTGTCCATGCCGAAAAAGCACTGAAAGACGCCAATGATAAACTCAAACTCCTTTCACGCATCTCACACGATCACCTCCAACGTACCGTTGACCAGATGGTCCAGATGGTAAAAAATGCGGATGCACACTGCAACGATACCGTTACACGGGGCTTTTTTAACCAGATGCGGGCGCTTGCCCTCCATTTATCACGCCAGCTCTTCCTTACCGAGTCCTATAAAAATCTCGGTATCTTCCCTCCGGCCTGGCTGGGAGTCCAGCAGATTCTTGAATCTGCAAATCTTTCCCTTGTCTCGGGATCCGTTTCTGTGAGGTTCTGGACAGAAAGACTCGAGATTTATGCCGATCCTCTCTTTAAAGACGTCCTCATTCACCTTGCCGGAAACGCGATAAGCCATGGGATCACAATCAAAAACCTCATCGTCACGTATCATGAGACCCGTGAAGGGCTCGATCTCATCCTGGAAGATGATGGCATCGGGATCCCGGCAGATAAGAAACAGCGCATATTCGAGTATGATGCCGGGGAACATGCCGGGATGGGGTTATTCATCTGCCGCGAGATCCTCGGGGTAACGGGTATGACCATCACAGAAACCGGGAGGGAAGGGAACGGTGCACGGTTTGTGATCCATGTCCCTCCTGATGGATACCGGATAGAGGGAACAGGTGAGGATGCCCCGGTACGCTCTCTTTTAGCAAACCCGGCAACGGCGGGTCACCGTGGTGTACGAAACCCGACCGGTATAATCGTCAGGGAACTTCCCGCAGCGGAGTTTCCTGTTGCAGAAGCACTCTGGACAGAGTATCACGAGACGAAGGGAGACCCGCGGACTGACCGCATATTTGCGGGATTCTCTCAAGGTGAAGCCGTCTCTGTTGCGCGGTGCCGGAAGCATCCGGACGGGTTTGAGGTTGATGCTGTTTTTACCCCCTCCGCTCACCGTGGTCATGGGTATTCACATGCCGTAATGTGGGGTCTGGTTGAGGCTTGCGGGCATGAAACCCTCTCTATGCATTCAGTAAAAAACCTCACCGGGTTCTACAGCCATTTTGGTTTTGTCACCATTACGGAAAGCGAGCTTCCCCCCTCAATCCAGGAGCGGTATGCATGGGCAGAGGGTGAGATGGAGGGTGCCAACGTCTCCCCGATGAAACGATCCCCTCATCCCTGAAATACGGTTTCTCTCATCCCCCTTATGACGGTATTCCAGCTCCTTTCATGCGAGGGGTTGTCTCTCTCCCTTGTCTGCCGACCGCCTATTCACTTTCTCCCTGCGCACCTCACTCATTATTAACGATCTCAGCAATTCTCTCACACAGCGATGATTGGTAAGGGGGCATATCTCAGACAGCTGACAGCAGCTACCCTGCAGATGAAATCGGTGGCAGTGGGAAAAGAGCTGGAAGGCAGTTCGCCGCCATCCGTGTTCATCGGGAGCTGGAATTATCCGGATGTGTTTGCCGGTCCGATGATTACTCCTCTGCATGGTGATACTGCAATCATGGATATGCCCGAATCCTGGATCTCAGGACACAAAACCCAGGAGGAGATCATCGGGTACCGGCTCAACCTGGTACGGGGAAAGCACAGGGTTCACGCAGCTGATCTGGATAACCGGTTTGTCGAAAAACTCCAGGAGATATCCCTCTCGGACACCTCTGTCGAGAGCGAAGTCTTGTTTGAAAGTGTCCCGACCGGAACCTCATTTTCCGAGGAACACACCCCCTTTGGGCCCAGTGCAGCGATCGAGCGGTTTGAGATCGGGAACGGGAGATGGGACCGGGACCTGGAGAAAGTGTACTACGATACCGACCTGAAATCTGCGGATGCCGTTGCTGACCTGCACAAAAAGGGGGTGCCGTTCTCCAGCATCCAGAAAGCATTTTCTGTTGGAACCATGGGAAGGGACCGTGGGCGGCACCTTGTACCTACCCGCTGGTCGATCACGGCCTGCGACACTATGATCGGCGACCGGCTTCTCAGGGAGGTGAAAAAATGCCCGGTCACTCGATACGTGGCGGGTGCATGAATACTCCAGCCTTCACAACAATTACGCGGTCATACTCATGCCGACCGGCTGGCAGTATGAATGGTCAGAAGCCTTCCTGCACGTGCTAGGTGATGAGGAACTGGTGTTCTCCGATCATGAGGGGACCAGGAAGAAGACAGACTATTCACCGCTGGGTGGGTGTTATTACTCCTGCAAGATGGCGGTGCTTGAGGCGCTCGCACAGGAACAAAAACAGGCAGGGGCAATTATCCTGCGGGAGGCACTCCACGGGTATGTACCTCTGGGGGTATTCAATGTGCGGGAGAACGTGAGAAGTGCAATGCGCCAACCGGCACAGGAGTTTGAAGATATCCGTTCAGCCCTTTCCCATATCTCGGAAAAATTCACCCTGCCCACCCAGCGGTTTATTGAGGAGGGTAACCTGCTCAAAAACACCTTCCGCGAGCGGCAGTGCACGTTCCGTGACTTTCCAGCACCGCAACACGACCATGAAAGGATCACCGGAATGTGATCAGGGAAGAGGGTGTGTAATGGATCCGGATTTCTTTCAGGGAAGATCACCGCGGATCATCCTGCACCTGGATATGGACAGTTTTTATGCATCGGTTGAGATGCAGGACCGACCCGAAGTCAGGGGAAAACCCGTTGTAATCGGGGCTGACCCGAAAAAGGGGAAGGGGCGGGGGGTTGTGGCGACCTGCTCGTATGAGGCTCGGGCATTTGGGATACGGTCAGCAATGCCCATCTCCCAGGCATTCGTCCTCTGCCCGCATGCAGTATTTCTTCCCCCAAACTTTCCCCGGTATGCGAAAGCTTCTGCTGATATTATGGCGATTCTGAAAGCACAGGGTCTACCTTTCGAGCAGGTGAGTATCGATGAGGCATTCCTGGATGTGAGCCGGCTGGGGACATTTTCTGCGGCAACCGATCTTGCAGTCCAAATCAAGGACGGTATCCTCACGCACCTCGGACTGACCTGTTCGATCGGTCTTGCACCGACAAGAGTTGTCGCAAAGATCGCTTCTGATGTGCACAAACCGGATGGCCTTACTGTAGTTGAGCCGGAAAACCTGGTATCCTTCCTTGCACCGATGCCGGTGCGGAAGATTCCGGGTATCGGGAAGAAGTCCGAAGCGGTTCTTTTCGAGATGGGCATCAGGACCATCCGGGATCTTTCAGTGTATGACATACAGGCACTGACCGCACGGTTCGGGCGTTCGGCGATTGCATTACAGGAGATTGCAGCCGGTATTGACAGGAGTGAAGTTGAAGAACGTGAGGGTGTGAAATCTGTCTCCCGTGAAACGACATTTAATGACGATACCGATGATGAGCAGCTGATTGCTGCTACGATTGATGCACTGGCAGAAGACGTGTGCCGGAATCTTTCTGATGAATCCCTGCACTGCAGGACGGTTACAGTGAAGGTCCGGTTCCAGGGTTTTGTCACCAGGACGAAAGCCCGGACACTCCCGCATTACACGGGTGAGCCGGCAACCGTACGAACGTGTGCCCATACCCTGCTCCGCGACATTTTTGATGGCCGGAAGATCCGTCTTCTCGGTATCCGGCTCTCGTCATTTGATACGTGCGACGCCCGGCAGATGACCCTTGAGGTGTAAATAATCAGGGTGTCAGCGGTGATTTACCGGAATAAATGGGAAAAACGGTGGATTTTTTTAGAAGATCCAGGTTTCCGAAGATAAAATAACATCTCTGGAGAGATGGAAAAACCCGAACGCTTATGGGGGTTTCCCCCCGCCGCTTTGTGCTCCCCCAAAATACGATACGGCTTGAGCAGGTAACACAGAACTATCGTCCAGCTCAGAAACGGTATGGGGGTACGGGCACTGTCCCTTCCCTCCTCCTTTCGGCGTTTCTTACTTCATTACCTGAGGAAAGGAATTCTGCAGATCCAAAATCACAACAATTGTTTTCCGGGAACGGGAATACTAAGAGAGAAAAAAGTGTAGTATCAATTATATGCATATGGCAGGAGGAAACGGCCAGCCGTTCTCGCGTATCGGCTGGCTCAGATTGTGTTTCTGGTGATTGTTGTGCGTTGGGAAAGGACCGTACCCCGTTTTTTGGAAAAACCCCCTTTTATTTTTTGGTAAATTTTAATTATTTGTTATAATATTTAAATACTATCTTTAGTGAATAGTAATAAATTTTAAATTTCATTGCATTCTCATACTAATTTTTCGTCCGATAGAGAAATTTTTGAACTTATGCAGAAGAAGATGTAAAGGAATATCCCCCGTCACTATAGTATACCTATCAGTTTTTTGTGCACGGGAGAGATACTGTAATAATGCATAAGGTACGGGGTCCATGGAAACGACGGGATTAATCCAGCCGCCAGAATCTCATGAAAAAAGAGGCAGGGTGATCCGGGATATCGTTGTCCGGCTCAAAACAGCCCGGACCAAAGGAGAACTGGGGTACCTCCTGGTCCATGAAATCCAGAGCTTCACGATGTTTGATCTCCAGATCATCGGGGGCAGGCTGAACAACGAGATTGATAAGCTCCCTTCCCCGTACCGCGAATCGATCCGCCCCTATTTCCGCGAACAGCTCTTTGGCAAACACCACCAGCTCCTTGCCCTGCACCACACCAGGGCGTTTGTCACGATGAACGATTTAATTCATGACCGGGAAACCTTCCTTAAATTCTGCGATATGCTTCCTGAGGGGGTTTTTGCGTGGCAGGATTCGAGTGAGTGCAATCCTTACTTCCGGAATCCGAAGAACCGCCTCTTCTACTACCTGATAGCTGCGTTCACCCTATTTGTTCTCGATGAGCCGGGACACCCTGTGGGTATGCCCTTTCCCGGTGGTTTTTTCGTTGAGCGGCGGGGCAGGGATTATTATTGTCTCATCCGGGACAAGGAAAAAGAGATTTTCTATTCCATCTGCAATTTCTGCCCGGCTCACCAGACAGAAGAGAGCTGATAAGAAAAGGGAAATCAGGCTCTGAAAAAATTCCTTTTATCTGGAGATGAAAAAAAGGAACAATCAAAATACAGGAAGACATGTCTGTCCCTCATACCTCACCGGCGCTAAAAGCGATAATGATGTACTACCTGTTTTTAGGAGTTATCACCTCCAGGGGAGTCACAGCGTCGGGAGTAAAATCCGGTTGAGCATTCTGGTTTTTTGAGTATTTTCTACGAAAATCACAATTCTGATATGATGCAGAATCGTTACCTCTTCATACATCGGTACAATAAATGCCGCCGCCTCCGACGGGGCGCCCCTGCGGTGGATAGGTGACTAAAATAAAAAAACTACTTACCCGCCGTGCCTCGGAGAGGCCCTGAAGTGGGGATCCATCGGTTGGAGATAATTTTCATGGGTCGGGTGTGCATTGATTGCGGACTGTTCAAAAAAGACAAATTACCTCAATAAAATATATGCGGATAGTGGAGAAATGCCAAAAAAATGCGAATATGAGGGTTTATTTAGAGTTAATCCTTATTGATATGTTACCCCAGAGATTATAGATCTTATCTACCAATATACAGATTGATTGCTGTTTCAATAGATCTCGTTCCTTCAGAGTGTTTTCCCATTTTTTTCAGAGTTATTCCTTTATTGAACCATGCATCTGCATCATCAGGATCAATCTGAAGGACCTTATCATAGAAATTTATCGCTTCTTCATACCGACCTTGGCTATCTCGGATATCTCCTTCTTTCACCAAATCCTGCTTTATCTTTATCTTATCCAATTCCATTTTTTTTCCTGCAAGCCACGAATGACCTTCGTTAACCTAACTTTGATATTTTTTATTGATTTATATAAATTTTCTAATGAAATTATTGTGGGTCAGTTTCACCACAATATTTCAGCATCGACGAATACTGTCGAAAATAGGAATTTTGATCTTAATCGCCACAGTACAGATTGGTTGACTTTTCAAAGCACCTCTCTGCTTCTGTGAGTTTCCCCATTTTTTTCAGGGTCTCTCCTTTATCGAACCATGCGTCTGCATCGTCGGGATCAATTTGAAGTGCCTTATCATAGGAATCTATCGCTTCTTAATACCGACCTTGGCTATCATGAATATTTCCTAATTTCACCCAATCCTCTTCCTGTTTTATCTGAGTCAATTCCATTTATTTCCTCCATCCCTCATGATTATCTCAAGAAGACCCGATAAAGGTTGTAGAAGATCGAATCTTCCTGAAATGATTTCTTATTTTTTATAAATAATAAATGCTGTTGAATTGTTTTAAGAAATATATGCTCTGTAGAAATCATTTAATCGAAGAAAAATCTGACCTGGTCGACCGAAAGAGCTAAGGTACGGTGTCTCCTTACCTTGTTATGCTAATAACCCGCAAGGAGACAATAACAAGATCAACGGGCCGGCATTTCAGGTTTGTTGAAGCAGCACTTTCAACCGTTAAAGCATCCCATCTCCCCTTGTATTCCTGCAAGTACTCGAAAAAAGTATACACCCAGCCCCAACGGCTTGCTCTCATTTTTTTCAAAGATTATCTCAAAAAAGACTATCTTGAAATCATTGATCTTATTGTTGAAATGGATCGCATCCGGAGCCTATTGGGACTCAGTACCATTCCGCATTTCACGACCCTACAAAAATTTTTAGCCCGAATAAAATCCCGATACATAGTGTTTATTTTTGCAAAGACCCTGAAATTATTCTACTCTCACGACGATGAAATATCTATTACTGCCATTGATTCATCTGGGTTTACAAGCTCGTATGCAAGTCATTATTACTCAGAAAAGAACCGGAAAAATCCGGAAACATTTCATAAAAACCTCTATCGCAGTTGATACCGGGAGACAGGTCATTGTCGGATTCATCTCTTCGAAAAGCCGTGTACACGATACCAGACACGCCAGGCTGTTGTTGAGACGATGTCACAAATCGAAAAAATCTGCCTGCTATGTCATGGACAAAGGTTATGATTCTGAAAGCATTCACCGTTTGATCCGAGAAGAACTGAACGCTGATTCCATTATCCCTGTTCGTTCCTGGAAGAATGAACGAGTCGGTGGGATCTTTCGAAGAGAAATGGATGAACATTTCGATGAAGTTCGATACCATAGACGAACTCTGGTTGAAACCAAATTCTCAGTCCTAAAACGAAAGTTCGGGGGAGATCTCAAAACGAGAAAATTCTCTAACCAGACGAAAGAGCTCTCGTGTAAAATGATAATTTGTAACCTTCACCAATTCTTACAATTTGTAATGATTGAGGTTTTCTACAGAGCAGAAATATATATATTTGACTCTCTGTTCTCTCAACAGAACACAATAGCAGGGGTGTGAATGGTAGAAGAGCGTGCCTACTAAACTCGATTACGTTGATTTCCAACTTTGGTAAGGTGGATGCATTCGCCATTCTTCCATTTTTCGCATTCAGATTTTTAAAAAAGTATCAGCGTAGGAAAAAAAAATACTCCCTTATTGATCGGGGTAACAATTGAATTTTTCTAGGTACACCAGTAAGATTCCATGATTTCAGATTTTGACTGAATGTAAAAGTTTGGAATACTTTGGACGGGATGAAAATGAAAAAAAACTACCGATCAGTGGCATAGAATAAATAATTTTTAAAGAAATGCTCCCGGCAGGGAGAAAATAAAAATAAACGTGCATGAACCCAATCTGGTTTTTCTTTTTAAAAAAAATCAGAACCCTCCCGGGTCTACCGCGTCCCAGCGATTTTTCGCCTTCCGCACCAGCAGCGATGTCGGGATAGCGAGGATGAATGCAAAGAGAGCAAAGTACGGGTTTGCAAAGGCAGCGGCGGTGAAGATTGCCAAGACAATGCCGACTAGGATGAGGTACACAAAGAGTACCTTGACATCATACACCAGTACGTTGGGGGAGAGTCCGCAGAGCCAGGCCATGACACCCACCGCATAAAACGAGACGGAGATCCCCAGCACAACGGCAGGGACGAGATACGCGGCCTCCCCCGAGAGGAGCGCAACAGCTGCGATGAAGACGGCCGGGATCACCTGGAGGATTGCAAACGTAGTGAGTTTGCTTGCGATCAGCGTACTGACTGCAACGGGCAGGCAGGAATACGGCCCGAAGGTGTCGAACATCGTGACCCACGTGTACATCGTTGATGCGATTACACCAGTAGTAACGGTAAAGATGAAAAGCAGGCCATGGGGCGGAAAGAACGGGCCCAGCAGGGATAAGAAGAACCAGATCACGGCGAGAGGGAGGAGGAACGAGAAGATCATCTGGCCTACCAGGCTCCCGCTCCGGTACAGGTCGAGGGTATCTTTGGCGGCGAGTGCTGGATTTGGCAGGAACGAAAACCGCCGCGTCAGGGGCGCAAACGAGTCCTTGTATATCTTCTCGGATCCCACGGATTCAGGATTGAACAGCACGATCGCGACCCCGAAGAGGAGCACGAGTATGGCGCAGGAGAACAGGAAGTTCGCCCACGTGAATGCGCTGTAGAGGAGCAGCGGCGGGAAAAAGAGCACGGGGTTCATGCCAGTCATTGCTGCAAGACCGCCCACTCCCACAACGATAGCCAGCAGGACAAGCCAGAGTACCAGGTGTGAACGGGCATAGACTGCCGAGAGAAAGAAGACGCTGCAGAGGCCAAAGAGGAACGAGAGCGTCAGGGTAAGAAGCAGGAGCAAGGTGCCTGCAAGGGGGACGCCAATTAACGGCGATGCCAGGATATACCCGAAACCAAAGGGCAGGACCCAGAGGAAGAAGTAATAGACCGTGTCCTTGATGACAAAATTTGAGAAAATGAACTTCTCGGAGAGCGGGAGGCTCCGGGCAGAGTAGGCAAGCAGGCTAGCCTGGCCGAACCGCCGGTTCATCACCTCGTTGCCCAGCAGCCCGAACCCGCCAACCATGATCCCGAGCATCAGGTAAGTCGCGTGGACGATCAGCGTGAGGTTGCCGGCCGGGAGGGTGGTTCGCATCAGGGGGATGAGGAACGACCCCATAAACGCGATCCCGAAGATCATGACCGGGAAGAGGGCAAAGGAGAGGCTGCCGAACATCGTGGAATGGACCCGCCACTCCTCCTTCACCATGTTGGTGAACAGCTCAAACATGGCGATCCTTCCGGACGAGCGAGAGGAAGAAGGAGGGCAGGTGTTCGCCCCGTGCGGTCAATTCGGTGACGGGGCCGGTGTGGAGCAGTATGCCTTTGTGGAGGATCGCAAACCCCGAGCAGATCTCCTCAGCCACCTCGAGGATGTGCGTCGAGATGAAGATCGTCTTACCCTTTTTGACATATCCCGCAAGGTACTCCTTGACGAGGTCCTGCATGATCGGGTCGAAGTTGATCAGGGGCTCATCGATCAACGCGAGCACCGGCTCGTGGATGAAAGCCTGCGTGAACATCAGTTTCTGACGAGTGCCCCGTGAGAGGTCCTTGCAGAGAACATTCTTCTTGTCGGCAAAATCGAGGAAATCGAACCACCAGTTCGCCTTCGTCTCAATGCCCGGGATCTTCCGGACCGCCGCGACGAACTCGAGGTACTCCATCGCGGTGAGGAAACTCGGCGGGGTCTCCTGCTCGGGGATGATCCCCACCTGCCTGCGGACACCGACCGGTTCCCTGATTACGTCGACCCCGAGCACCGTCGCTGAACCGCTGGTTGGCCGGGTCTGCCCGGTTAGCATTTTGATCATGGTGGTCTTGCCTGACCCGTTAGGACCAAGCAGCCCGAACAGTGCTCCCTTCTCCACGGCCAACGAGATGTTGTCGACAGCGATCACGTCGCCATACTTTTTTGTGAGATTCTTTGCTTCCAGCACAACTGTCATTGCCCCGCTCCGGTTTGTTATTCTAGAGTGCGAATCTCTTTGCGTATATATATCTTG
The DNA here is from genome assembly GCA_963699515.1 of uncultured Methanoregulaceae archaeon. Lineage (GTDB taxonomy): Archaea > Halobacteriota > Methanomicrobia > Methanomicrobiales > Methanospirillaceae > Methanoregula. The sequence continues at coordinate 127,659 of CAVOUD010000003.1, forward strand.
TATTGGGAGAGCATAAAAAAATGAAAATGTTGTATCTTTCATTTTTAGGATGAATTACCATGAGTGCCATGAACCTTGAGATATTTGACAGGATGACCGATGATGATAAACACCAGTTTCTGGAATTTCTTCTCTGGCATTACCGGGTAGTGGATGCATTCTGGTTTATTTATATCACCGAACAGTTCGGTCAGCCGGCTGCAGAAAAAGTCAACGAACAGGTATGGGGGCGAGTTGCCGGGATGGCGGCAAAAGATATTGTGAACCGGTTCGGTATTAAAACAAAAGGGCTATCCGGATTTGTTCAGGCACTTCGTCATTTTCCATGGGCAATGATCGTGGGATATGAAATCGATGAACGGGGTGATGAGGTCATCCTTTCTGTGCCTTCGTGTCCGACGCAGGAAGCACGGTTGAAGCGGGGCCTGGAAGAATATGTCTGCCGGGAAATGCACTGTGCGGAGTTTACGGGTTTTGCACAGGAGATTGATCCTGACATAGTTGTCGAATGTATTTTTGCACCTCCTGATGTCCACCCCCCGGATATGTTCTGTAAGTGGCGTTTTTACCTGAGGTCATAGAACATTGTATCCTTGCACAGAATTTTTCACTCACCTAAAAATCCAGTTCCTCATTGAGGATCTCATAAAATCTGTGTCGTGCTGATCGTTCCAGCCAGGGAAGGTGGCCGCAGTCTTCCAGAAGAATGAACCGGAAATTTTTTATCACGCGGGAAAGGGGAATTTTTATCCCATCAGCAGGATGGGGATCATAGTCCCCGTGAATTGCAACAACGGGACAATGGATATGTGTGCCGAGTTCTAAAAGTTCCCCGCTGGTCCTCAGTTCCTGTGCCTGTTTCCAGACGCTTTCATAGATATCGTAGCGGTATTCAATGACCTCACGGCTGTGATCGATAGGATCACAGGTGTCGGCTTTATCGATAATTGTTCCCAATTCTGCAAAAATTCTGTTTTTGTCCCTGTTCTTCGGGTCATTCAGTTTTGTCCCTAGAGAATCCAGGACACTTCTGTCTTCATGAGAAAGGCGGTCAGACCTTGTGATCATGATACATGCAGCGTAGGTATCTTCAAACACTCCGCTGCTGACAAGAATGAGTTTTTTGACCAGTGCCGGGTTTTTTGCCGTAAGGATAAAACTCAGTATCGCCCCCCACGAATGTCCTATCAGGATAACCGGCAGGTCCCCCAGATCAGCCAGGGCTTTTTTCAATTCAGCCACTTGTCCGGTTACTGTCCGTTCAGTCTGAAATGGTTCAATAACCCCCTGAGATCGGGAAAGCTCACGAGCTACCGCTGCCATTTCCCCTGCTGCACCCGGTCCCCCGTGGATAACAGCAACGGTATAGGGTGGATTGCCCCAGGTTCTGCAATTTTTCATCGCTGCTTTTATTTCTGGTCAGGTCGGGAGATAAACTTGTTACTTACCTCGCTCTGTTTTCCTGCACTACTGCAGTGCACCGTCCTTGCGGTTATTTTAAAGATTATTAATATGTAATGAGTGAAAACACCAGTAATGAGCGATGATTTCAACACCGGATTTTGTCTTGTTCGTTGTATTCTATCTCCTGATCAACGGGTTGGTATTTTTTTTCTATGCACATGACAAGATCAAAGCGAAAAAAAACGTATGGAGAACTCCGGAACACAGGTTACTTTTTTTTGCTCTTATCGGACCCTTTGGAGCCTGTGCTGCGATGGCGGTGTTCCGGCATAAGACCCGGAAAATGAAATTTTATCTGGTGCCGGTATGTGCAATGCTTCACATTATCATGCTTAACTGGATTCTCATGTATTTCATGAATTAAAAAGTCCGTTTCTTCCCCCTTTAAAACACTGGCGATTAAGGAGGAAAAAATTAAGGAAAAAAAAGTTCACGAGACGGGCACAAAGATCTCGGTGATGATCTCTTCATGTTTCACTACCCGCGGATCGTTGGGATATACCTCGCGGATAGGACCGGAGATACGGAGTCCCTGTGAGGCAATCCAGGCAAAGAGCCTTACGATACGTTGGCTCGCAGGACTCGTACGGTCCCTGGTGAACGGTATGTACCATTTTCCCGCCGGGAAGCTCATAGACTTTCATCTCCCTTGTGCCCTTCACGGTCCCGGAAACCGGCCATGCGACCTCGACAGTGGCGGTCCCTTTCAGGTTTGCCTCCATCACTGCTTCCGGAGAAATCTCGTGGCAAAGAAAGAACGGGGGTCCGGTGATCTCGATCTTCTTTTTGACCGTGAATTCATAGATCTTCATCAGGAGTTCAGGGATCAGTGTGTAGGTCCCGGTCTTTTTCATCCCCAGCACCTGTCGGGCTGCGACTTCAACGATGGTGATATCTTCCATAATTAGCACCATACCACCATGAACGATATGCTTTATTAGATTATTCGTTGTGCAGGATGAAAGTAACTCTGTTACACTTCAAACCATGCTTCTTTAATACCGGGCTTTTCCATACACTCTTTGAATGCGAACCAACAGGCATCACTATTTTCTGGATCTGGCAACACGGTGTGCGCACCAGGGCACCTGCCTGCGGCGTAACTTCGGCGCGATTATCGTTGATGAATACAATACGATCGTCTCCACCGGATATACGGGTGCCCCGCGAAAACAGATGGATTGCACAGAACTCAATACCTGCTGGAGAAAAGACCATAATATTCCCTCAGGTTCCAACTATGAGCGGTGCCGGAGCGTCCATGCCGAGATGAATGCACTCCTCCAGGCAGGCAAGAACGCACGGGGATGTACACTCTATCTCGCCGGATTTGATGTCGGGACTGATGACCTGACCCAGATCTGGCCCTGTTTTCTCTGTTCGAAAATGATCGTGAACAGCGGTATCACCAATGTCATCTTGCGGACTACACGGGATACCTACAAGGAAATGGACCCGATGGTTCTTTACCAGATGCGGAGCAGGGAAGCGCTTGGCGACGATGCGAAGTAAGGATATGTGACTTTCCTGGAATTTATCAATCTCCTTAAGTGAAGAGCAGGAATGAACGGATGCACTCTGTACCAGGTCGATAGATTACCCGGGTTTTGAATTATTTTCCCCGGTCTTATGGTCGGATATCCAACGCTATAATGGGTGAATTGATCCGGATAAGCTCATCGTAAACAGCACAGGATGTCAGAAGAGGTGGATTCGGAAGGAAAATGAGAAAAATTGATAAATTTTTGAAATTAGAACCGGGGTTTCCGGTGTTTCGGCAGGCAATCCCTGCAATATACTGGCCTGCCCTCGGTTGGCTTGAATGGCACTTCGCATTCTTTGCCGCAGTCTGAACAGGTTACTTTCGTCATTTCTCGTGGACCGGAGTCCCTTGGGCCGCCAAAGTTTCTGGAGCCGCCAAAATTGTTTGATCCAAACATAGTATTACTCATACAGTATAAAACTGTGCAATTATATACGCCGCTCGAGCATAAGAACTTCTCTATTGCAGCCGGTATCGGTTCTGCAGGATATCCGGAGGGAATGGTTGCATAATTACTCAAATGCTAGCCATTTTAAAGATTTTTTCATGTATTTTCCTTGGTTCCCGGATAGTGCAGGAAATCATGGTGCTGGCCCGTGTTTAAAAAAAAGAGTGAATTTTATTAGGGATCTGTTTTCGATCAGGTCTGTTTAAAGGCTGTTTTTTCGGATTCTTGATAATTTGATTGCAGGATATACCTGCACGGACTTACCCGCGCGGGTAATACTAAGATGATAGGTTCGTAGGGCCGGTCGATCAGGAGGTCCCGTTGTTACCATTGAACGGGACTGCAAGGAATGGCACAAGCCAGGTGAGCAGATCAACGATAGCCGGCGGCTCACAGAACGGGTGATGGCGATCATGCTGCATCACCTTGAGGGATTGTCTTCTTTGCGGTGAGTGGTATTGAAAGGATTGATTCTTTTAGCAGCAGGTTTTTCGGGCGCTACCCTTCGCTGTCAGCCGTTGTTATTCCTTCCGACTCTCATGGTAAATGGCTACCAGCGAGAGACTGATCAGGTTCAGGGTTGTAGCAGCATACCACAGGTATGATTCAAAGAGGGTGAGTGTTGTGATCCATCCTGACCAGAGCATGGCACAGATGATCACAAACGTGAGGAGCGTATCGATCGCAAGAAAGACCATCGGTTTATGGAAAATCTGTCCTGCCTGGGCGATAATGCAGTATTCGAACGGTGCAGGGCGGTGCAGGAGGTCAAGCGTTGATCGACCGATATTCATCAGGAGATCAGCAGCTGCCCAGAAGATCACCATCCCCCCAAAAACCACAAGAAAAAGATCATCCGGTGCTCCTGCCCGGATAGCCGTTACACCAAAAAGCAGTTTAAACAGACAAAAGGGGATGCCAATAGTGAAACTTAAGAAAAACGGGCGCCGGAAGAATTTCTGAATGGCATCGGCATCGTTTTCACTGGTACAGTTTTTCATTCTCGCTGGTTTTTGATGCCATGGTATCACTGGGAGCTGGTTTTCTGACTCAGGTATACTGTATCTGTCTGATATTAAGAACGGGGAGATTATCCTGGTATCCCCTCCTATAAAAAACTTTGTCGAAAAAGCCAATTACCATGAAGCAGAAAATAATAAAGAAAATCCTAAAAAAAGGTGAACAGACATGGGAATTTTTGACAAACTTACCGGAAAACCAGCAACGCTCACGCCAAAGTCAGCGCTTGTGGTCTCTGCCATTACCGTAATTGCGGCCGATGGCGTGATCGATGAAGCAGAAATCAATGACCTTGCCAAAATTGTCCGCGGCGACCAGAAATCCATTGATACCGCGATGCAGGTCATGAAGGAAAATCCCTTCCCCGGGGTTATTGATCTGGTGGCAAACGCCCTTGATGAGAAGCAGAAGATTGCCACGCTTGCTATCCTGTGTGATCTTGCCATGTCCGATGGCGTCCTTGCCGGTGAAGAGAAGAAGATCCTCCAGATGTATATGGACAAGTTTGGTATCTCTGAGGCAAAACTTACACCCATCATCGATGCTATCTCAATCAAGAACAACTTCTCAATCTTCGCTTAATCTTTTTTTTTTTTCAGGATTTGCTCTGCTGTCTCATCATCACTCTTAGTGGGGCGGTAAGGGAGGACAGGCACGCTTCTCTCCTTATTCAGTATACCATTGGTTTTTATTGCATCGTACAAAAAAAGGAATTCTTCAGAACCAAACTGTTCTCAGGTGTTACATCTTTGACTGGTCGTACCCTTTTTGTATCCCTGTCGGGTGTGACTTGACATTACCTCTGCTGCAACGGTAATATTTCTGGTTTTTTTCCTTCAGGGTGGCACTATCCGACTGTGCTGCAGATGAGTTGTCTGGTATCAGGTTGTATTGGCAAGGAAGCAGTCTACCGGATTTTTACCTCCCTCACAGGCCTTGGTTTTATAATCCTCACAATCATTGCAGGTTGGCACGTGGGATACCAGCACCTGGGGAAAGTGAGCAGTCCAGAGCGTAGCATCAATTTTTCCCTCGCTCAGGAATTTTTGTACGTGTCGTGCGGTATATTTCATTGACTGAGAATTGACCATTGCGTATCTTATCAGTATGCAATGGGGAACAGCTGAAAGGTGCGGGATTGTCTGTGAAACGAATCAAGACTACGGATTTGTCGATAGAAGATTTTAATTTCTCCTGCCTGCTGCTGGAGATCGGTCGAAAATATTTTTTGGTGATTGTAAAATATCAGCCCCTAAATAGAAAACGCAAAATGTAAAAACTCAGTCAATTGAAGTCAAAAGATTAATCGCACGAGAAATTCGCTCTTGGGGGCTCCGCCCCCGCCGCTCGGGCACCCCCCCCTTTGCGATAGTGCTGTATTACCTGTTCTGGTAATATCGCAATGCGCCCCGTCCCCCTCGGGGACTGGTGACGCAAGGGGGGGCAATCATGCCAAATGGTGTGGTTGTCACCTCATTTGGGGGCGGATTATTGATAATCACCTATTTTTTTAAAAAAGGACTTTGCCCATTACCTCTTCGCTCTGCCGGTGCATTCAAAATCGATGAAACCGTTATACGGGTCCGTCTTTAACAGGCGCACGCGTACCTTCTGGCCAACAGTAAGCCCCCGTTCGCCTCGCAGAACCCGGCCTTCAGCCGGTGGTGTAATGAGCCTGACATAGGTCCCCTTTTCCGAAGCCCCGGTAACTAGTGCATCAAAGGATTCGCCAATCCTGTGCTGAAGGAGAACTGCAGCTGCGGCTTTTCTCATGAAGCGTTCCACCTTTTTGGATCCTTTTTCCCGGCTTGTCAGCCAGGCTGACAGGTCGGTGAGTTCTTCCCGGGTAGTAAGGACTGGGCACCTGTCGAGGACCGACTTTAAGAGCCGTTGGTTGATAAGATCGACATAGCGCCTGTTCGGGGCGGTAGCGTGGGTATAATCGGTTACGGCAAGGCTGAAGTGGCCGTAGGGTTCATTGTCTGGCTCGAGCATCATGTATTCTCCCGGTCCGAGGAGTTTTATTACGGTCAGGGACAGATCCGGGAAGCGCTCGGGGTCAGCTGCTTTTTGCCGGATGAGAAATTTTGCGAGCGCTTTTGCATCCGGTTCAGCGGGCAGCGTTTCACCGTAGATCGCAGCCGTATCAACGATCTCGTCCCAGTATTTTGGTATACGGACAACCCGCTGTATCATGGGGATACCGGCATTGCCTAGAAAACTCACCATTGTTCCATTGGCTGCGACCATGAGCTCCTCTATCAGGCACCGTGCCATGTTCTGCCTCTGGATGACAAGGTCTCTTACGATGCCATCCTCCTCTACGACTGCCTGGGCTTCAATGGTGTTTAATTCAAGCGCACCCTGCTCCCTCCGGTTTTTTTTCAGGCGCCTGATTGCCTCGGTTTGCAGGATGGAGCTGTTCTTCAAGTCCCGGAACATCCCGGACTGTTTGGGGGAGGGGGGAAGTCCCCTCCAGCCAGTCGCCGATTTCCTCATAGACCAGTTTTGCCTTGTTGGATACAACGGCCCGGTAAATATCTCCCGGGCGGAAGTTCCCATCGGCAAGTACCGTGTATTCGATGACGGTTGCCCGATGGTCCTGGCCTGGCAGAAGGGAGGTTATTCCTTTGGAGAGCCTGTCCGGCAGCATAGGGAAAGTCTCAACGCCGGTGTAGACCGAGGTTCCGTTATGGGCTGCATGCTGGTCAGTCTTCGATTGTCTCGGGACGATAGAAATCGACATCGGCAATTGCGATCTTTACCTGTATTTCTCCGTTCTGGCCGCGTTCGCAGTATTCCAGCTGGTCGAGGTCCATGGAATCGTGATTGTCAATGGATGACCAGAGAAGCATGCGCAGGTCTTTGACCTCTTTCTGGTCGACCGGGAGCATGGTTGCTGGAAGTGCATTAACTTCCCTCACAACCGAATCCGGAAACCGGGGTTCAAAACCATATTTCCTCATCGCATTTCCTGCGATGATTTTCAGATCGATGGGATGGTAGTTTTTCATTTTCTTTTATCAGGGATTCGTTTCAGGGCATAAATATCTCTTGGGTATTATCGGACAGGTGTTTAAGCATTGATTTTTTTAAAATCCGAGGGAGATTTTTCCCTGCACATCCTCGAATCCTGAGACTCACAAGGAGAACGTTCTGGCAACTCTTGAGAATAAACCTACCGGGAGTTTACATCGATCTTTCGCTGTCCATTTTTGTCCTTTATTGTTATCAGAAGGTACCTGATGCTAATCTGCTATCATCTGGAGTTCTGCGTTTTTTCTTGTCATCGTGTAATCAGGTTCCCCCAAGACCTGCAATGTGCACCAGTGCTAGATGGTACTTCCCTGAAATACATGAATCCAAAATTCCTGGCTGTTTGGGTTAGTAAATCGGGAAGAAGTCGTCAGAAAGGAGCACGAAATGACAGGATAAATTCTGCTGCCCGGCATGCTGCTTTCAGGTTATTATCATACAATATTGATTATTCAGCCAATCCGGCAATTTGATAACCCTTTTATACCCCTTTTCTTCCACTGGAGCAAATGGCTTATTAAGCCCCAATCGGTCGAAACACTCAGAATTCACGATTGTTATACCTGTTGGTTTTGCAATACCCCAACTATGTGGATCTGGACAGGAAATTATACCATCTCCTTTCCGCGATTCAGTTTCGGAATCTTGATTTTTGTGTCCAAAATTAAATTTTATATATTTATATGCATATCTCCAGTGGAATACCTAGGGTCGTTCATGGCCGGGCGCGATCTCCTTAAAAAAACAATAAAGGAAAAATTGCATTGTTTATGCAGAGTTTCTCTGATTATTCCTTCATAAGTCTGATGCCACAAACTGTAAACCCAAATAGTATAATAGCAATGGCAGTGAAAGACAGTGAAGGGAATTCCGGTGTATTAATAATTGGTGTAAGTTTGAAATCCACCTCAACCTGCTGGCCGCTGATAACCGTCAGGGTTTTGGCTTGCGGAGTCTGGAAACCGTCAAGGCTTACTGATATCTCATAAACACCTGGTGATTTCACCAGGGTTGCCGGGGTTACCTGATCAGTAACTGCACCGTTAATATGGATTGTCGCCATGGGATGCGATGAGGTAACCCGGATACGGCCATCCTGTGTGGACTCTGAACCCCCGGTGGGACTATCGCTTGATCCTGAATCTACACCTGAACCGGAACTCCAAAAGGAGGAACTTCCATCAGATTCTGGATTCACAGTACCTGTTGCAGGAAATGTCCTGTTCATCAGTTTGAGAATGAATTTGATATCGGTGGTTTTTCCCTTGAATACTTCAATAATATCGGATTCACTTTGGTAACCTGACTTGCTCACCATTACCGTATGTGTGCCTGGAGAAATCTTTGTCAATAAACAGGGTGTGTGACTGCCAGTACTGATTCCGTCAAGGAATGTATCAGCACCAACGGGTTCTGAAACAACAGATATCATACCGGTGGTCTGTTCAGTGGATGGATAATTACCTTCTGGTAAATATCCAGGGCTCAATATCAAAATTGGATAGAGTGCTATGATAACGAAACAAAAGATAGCCAATAAAATAATATTCCTATTCGTGTGAGACAGGGTAAATCCCTTCCAATAATCTTTGCATTGTCGGAGTTTGATTCACACAGGTAACTCTTCCTTGATTCGGGTATACTAATTTGCCTGATTTTCTGTTTCCCGCTGTGCAACCAAGCATTTATTGTTGTATCATATAAGAGAGTGCAAGGCGTTGGTGCAAGGCATTAATTTTTTCATTATTTAATAATTATGGAAATAAAACAGAATAATATCTTATATCTTAAAACAAACAAACTGAAATTTTCACTTAAAAGGGAAATTTTTAGCATTGATTTCTGAATCAATAATATCCGCGTTCTTTTGGATTTTTTCATGTAAAAAACACGCAATTTATGGCAGAACACAAAAGAAGGCACTTCGATCTTCGTAAGGGTCTGCCAGATCCCATTCGATCGGTACTATCAATTCCTGATAAGTTCCGGTTATAAGAAATCCCATGAACAGCGCATGGATAATACAGGAAAACGGAGTTATTTCCGTCCTCATACGTGCCCATAATGCGCTCATCCAAAAAAAATATGATACCGGTCATGCCGGTGAACTGATATCCTCAAACAGGTATTTCCAGGCAACCGCTGCAATGACTGCTCCGATAAGAGGTGCAACAATAAACAGCCAGAGCTGTGACAGTGCAATTCCTCCGGCTACCACCGCAGGTCCAAGGCTCCGTGCGGGATTCACTGAAGTACCCGTAATCGGGATAGTTACCATATGGATCATGGCGAGTGAGAGCCCAATCGCTATCCCCGCAAAACCGGCAGGTGCTTTACTGCTTGTGGCCCCAAAAATGACCATCAGGAAAATAAAGGTACTAACAACTTCAGTGATAAATGCTGAAGTCAGGGAATATCCTCCCAGGTAGCCAGTCCCGTAACCATTTGCTCCCAGGTTAGCGGGTGCGACTTCATACCCGGGAAGACCGGTCATGATAGTGAGGAGCAGTGCTGATGCAACGATAGCCCCAATGCACTGAACAACGATGTATATGACGGCATCCTTTGAGGGAATTTTCCCGTTGAGAAGCATTGCAATTGTTATAACAGGATTGATGTGGCATCCTGAAATCTTACCAACAGCATATACCATAACAAGGACGGATAACCCGAAAGCCAGAGCAATCCCCAGAACACCGATTTCTTTTCCGGCAACAACAGCGCTTCCTGTTCCCATGAATACCAGGACAAAGGTTCCCAGTAGTTCAGCCAGGTACTTCTTCATGTCGCTCATACAAAAAACTCACCTGTTTTCAGTTAATAAAACCGATGAGAGGATTTTAACGCGGAGGTTTATACAGATATCGCTGGATTGCGTTGGCTTTATGCCCTTGGGACAATACAGAACCCTCTAATGGTAGGAAGATAACAGTATATTAAAAAAATGTGTAATGAAAAAAACGTCTTCCCATGGCACAACAATTGAAATTAGTTCCCCATGCAAGACCCTTCTTAAAATGGGCGGGTGGCAAAACACAATTACTCACACAGTTGAGTAAACGTCTTCCCCCGGAGATGAAAACCTGGGAGATCACGCGCTATGTTGAACCGTTTGTTGGTGGTGGAGCGATGTTTTTTTATCTCGGCGAGAGATTTTCTTTTGACCACAGCGTAATTTTCGATGCCAACGAAGAACTCATTCTTATTTATCGTGTAATTAAAAAATCCACAAAAAAACTGGTTCACGAACTAGAATCCCTTGAATCAGCATATGTATCGAAAAGTAACGATGACAGGGAACGCCTTTTTTATGCCATAAGGGATTCCTTCAATAAGAAAAAGCCGGAGATAAACTTTCATTCCTATGATCCTGAATGGGTGATAAGAGCTGCTCAAAGTATTTTTCTCAACCGTACCTGCTTCAATGGTCTCTTTCGAATGAACAGGAAAGGCGAATTCAATGTTCCGTTCGGAAGGTACAAAAATCCCCGGATCCTGGATGAAGATAATCTCAATGATGTTGCAGCCCTGCTTAAAACTACAACAATTATCCTGGGTGATTTCGCCCAATGTAAAAAATTTGTTGATAATTCGACCTTTATTTACCTTGATCCACCGTATCGCCCGCTCAGTGACACGTCTTCATTCACTTCCTATTCTAAAGACGGGTTCTCTGAGGCCGATCAGCGCCGGCTTGCCGTATTCTTCAAAGAAATCGATAAAAAAGGTGCAAAAATTATGCTCAGCAATTCAGATCCCAGGAATGAGAATACCGAAGATTCATTCTTTGATGAGCTGTATGCGGATTATACGATCGAACGTGTTCCGGCAAAGCGCAGTATCAACTGCAATGGTGCTCATCGTGGGGAGATCAATGAACTGGTAATTACGAACTACCGGTGATGCGCAGAAGAAGTAAATATTGGATTTTGTTTTATTGAAAAAACATCCTGAGAATTCATTCTACGGTACGGACAGTCACGAAGGCAATACCCATCATCAGGGTCTGTCAGATTATAAAAAAATCTTTTGATGGTTGACCATTTTTCGATAATTTCCAAAAAAATGAATTATCAAGTATAAAAGTCCTGACCAGAAAAGATGTATTTGTCCTTTCCAGACAATCAGGATTATGCCTGAGTCATTTCTTTTCACCCTGCATGAAGGTCTTCCCCGTCAGGGACCAGGAAGTACAGCATGTACACAAAAGATGTTTTCCTTCCTGCCCGGACTGCCGGAAATACCTGAAATCCTTGATATTGGCTGCGGATCCGGAATGCAGACAATTGACCTTGCCCGTCTGTGCCCGACAGCCCGTATTACCGCGGTTGACATTTATCCTGCATTTCTTGAAGAAGTGAACAAACGCACAATTGCAGCGGGATTTTCGGATCGTATCAGGACAATTCGCGCTTCGATGGATGATCTGCCATGTGATCCAGAATCCTTTGATCTGGGCTGAAGGATCCATTTTTATTATTGGAGTTGAATCAGGTATCACTCTCTGGAAAAAATTCTTAAAACACGGTGGTTTTCTTGGATTTACTGAAGCGACATGGTTCACACAATCCCCTGCAGAAAAAGCACGGTCTTTCTGGCAGGAAAACTATCCGGGAATGAAAACAGTTGATGAGATAAAAACCATAACCCGTCAGGCAGGATTCTCCTGTATTGCAGATTTTCCACTCCCTGCCTCAGCATGGTGGGTCGATTATTATATCCCGCTCCTTAACCGGCTCCCTGCCCTGGAGCAGCAGTTCAGGGGAAATGCCGGGGCAGAAGCGATTATATCTTTAACAAGGCAGGAGATCGAACTCTTCGAAAAATATTCCGCACAGTACGGGTACCAGTTCTTCCTGCTCGAAAATAAGGGGTGAGTCCCTGTATCTCACTTCCTCTTTTCGAGGAGGACTGCCTGTACTTCTTCCGCATGCCCTTTTGGGCTGACTTTTCGCCAGACTGTGATTATCTTCCCTTCAGGATCTATCAGGAATGTGTCGCGGTGCGTGCCTAAAAACTCTTTACCGAACATGGTTTTTGGTTTCCAGGCATCATATGCTTTGAGTACAGTATGTTCCCTATCCGACAGGAGCAGGATGGAAAGATTATGTTTCTCTGCAAATTTCTGGTGACTTTCCGGTGAATCTGCACTCACACCGATTACCTGTGCACCAAGATCGGCAAATTTCTCAAGAGCTGCGTTGAACTGCATCGCTTCAATGGTGCATCCCGGTGTATTATCCCGCGGGTAAAAATACAGGATAACCCATTTTCCTTTGAAACCATCAAGGCAGATGCTGGTTCCTTCAGCATCCGGAAGACAAAAGCCGGGAGCGGTTTTACCGATAAATGGATCATCAGATGATCGAGCCATGGATATCATGAAAATAATTGTTACCTCAGCTCTTCAAAGCTTCTGCGCACGTAAAGACTGTTGTATCCTCCTCGTTCAGCAAACAAGAACATGCGGCAGGTATTTATATTCACCTTCCGATTTTTCGGTGCGTGGGTGAACTGAATCGATTCATGTCCCTTTTTAAAAGAATCGACTCTGTAGAAACGGGCATGAACCGATCGGGTTCACTCCCGAACCATGAAAATCTTACTTCATACGAAGGACTCCCGCCTCAGGGCCTCTCCGAGGCACGGTGGGCAGGGAGTGTTTTTTTATTTTTTATTCATCAATCCGCCGCGGGGGCGTCCCATTGGGGGGCGGCGGCTATCATCGTAACTGGTGGATAGATTGGTAACAATCCCCGCATTATATCTGAATACTATGATTTTAATGGGAAATGCTCAATTATAAGTATACGCTCAAGGGGGTTTCACCCCCGCCGCTGTGGCTCCCCCGATGCGATAACCCCCGAACAGGTGCTACGTCATCATCGCTAAGCGCAGGGGCGGTATGGGGGGACAGGCACTGTCCCCTCCGTCATCGTACCAGCATCTTGAATTTCATATCATAGTAAAAGGAATTTCCATGAAAGACCCACGGTTATTCATCATGTTTGCCTGAGTCCGTGACTCATGTGCGTTTCCACAGAGCCAAAGAATCCTCTCGATTGAATCTTTTCTTCCAGGATTTCTGCACTTTCACGCTTCGTTCGCAATGTCTTGATATCTCCCAGGAGTCTCTTTTTTAAATATGCTGTCTCAAACCGGAATAATAAAAAGACCTGACACAAACGAAAGCAGGAAAACCATCCAGATACGGAAAAAAATTAAAGAAATATTCGGATCGGATTGTGCAATGAATGACGATATGCTATTAAAACGCTATACAGTAACCATTGATGGTGAATTGATCGTCATAGTGAAGTGACCCGTCTCAAGAGAAATCTGCCTGTCCGTCCAAGTATTTTGTCACTCTATTCATCACGACATGCAATTACCTATGCTGACTTTTTTTTGCGGATGGTGAAATGCAGGGCTCTTTGTGTCGTTGATCTCTTCAGTGAGGAATATGGCACGAAATACCCAAATATTAACAAAATCTTACCGCATATCTTCATCCGCTGAAAAATGGTGAATAAACGCTACCCCTTTCTGATATCGGTCCCTCACGGCGGTACAGAAGTCCCGGATATCGTCCGCCCGCTCTTACTGCTCGACAACGACTGAACTCTGTTATTATTGCGATCCCTGTACCCGGAGGATATTCGGATTTGAAGACCGGGTGGCAGCCTATATCGATACTCCCATCTCACGGATGGTTGTTGACCTCAACCGCCCCCCATTGCCACTTCCTCCTCCGCGATCCTGACGGGATTATCAAAGTGAGGACGATCGATGGCAGGAATGTCTACCGGCCCGGGATGTTACCGGATATGAATCTCATCCATCACCTTCTCAAGACCCATTATTTCCCCTATCACCAGCACATCGATGAGCTCATCGACCGTCAGCCCGTCAGGATTGCGTTCGACTGCCATTCGATGCTCCCTCACGGCTCCGCTGACCAGAAGGATGCCGGCAAATCACGCCCGTTAATCTGTCTTGGAAACAACGGTGACCGGCGGGGCAGGGCCAGAAAAGGAAGTATTGCCACCTGTTCAGTGGAGTGGATCACAAGCCTTGCGGGTGTTTTTAAAGAGGAGTTCTCATGTGACGGGGAGGTGGCAATCAATAATCCTTTCTCCGGTGGTTTTATCGCAAACGCACATTTCTGGCACAAGGGAATCCCCTGGATCCAGATCGAAATAAATCGTTCGCTCTATGAACCTGATGAGCTCTTCTGTTCATGCACCGACAGAGACGGATGATCAGGTTATCCGGCTCCGGGAAAAGATCTGGAATGTATTAACGATCTTCTGGAACCGCGTCCGATGACCCAACGGATTACCACTCATCACGCAACAATGAATTTCTTTTAGGGTCTTGTGCAGTAAAGAACGAACTGGCAATGCTGGTTATTGCATCAGGATCTTGCCTTACTCCGTATCACGGAGTAGAAACCTCAATACGGTTGAGCCTCAAAAATGTGAAAACGGTTATACCGGAATTATTGATACGTTAGTTCTGTATCCGGTGCTTTTCGAGATGACCATCATAATATACCATAACAGTGATCTCTTCACCCCGTTTAAACCGCCTCAACTGATCATCGTATACTTTCTGCACATGACGGAGGTGGTGACGGCTGAAATAATCCTGCATGAATTCGAGAAACTGAATCTCCTGCGTGAGGAATGCATTTTCGTACTCCTTGGTCTCGCGGGCGAGATCGAGGCTCTCGTCATCAGAGATGACAGCGCCATACTCCCCGTGCTGATCAAGCCCGGAGAACTGCCGCCAGTCAATGTCCCCGTGTTCGTCAGGTTCACGATGAAGCATATACGGGTAAATGCGGCAGATGGTAAAACGGCGGTCATAAATCCGGCACCTGCCATTTTTTAAAAACCAGCAGGATCCGGCATCATCATCCTGTGTCCGTAATGCATATCCGGAAACGTAGAAAATGCCATTCTGGTCGCAAAATTCGGGTGCAGGGGCAGGTTCGAGAGCGGCAGGATCCAGTGCTTTTACTGCGGTTACGTCACGATCGAGCAGGAATACATGGCCGTTGAATGCCCGGGTACAGCACTTCGCGCACGACGTGCACCGGAACCCTATCTCCTTGATAACGCCAGCGAGACGTTCCACGGGAGTATTCAAAAAGACTGTTGCGTTCCTGTGTCAGCGCCGCGATGCGCAAAGGAATGGGAGTTAAGGAAATAAGGATCACCTCACCGATTTACCGGAAACTGTGGCGGCACACCTTATTGCTTTTGTGAGAGAGTCATTGGTGCGCAGTTTATCCCAGCATACTATCTGAACCCTTCTTTTTTAAAAATCCTCGATCAGCACAGCATTTTAGTCTTCATACGTGATAGTATGCCTGATGGAACCGGTACGGGAACGAATCCGCAGTGTTGAAATTAATGCCGGAAAGGAACGGTATATTCTGACCCTGGATTCTGAAGATTTTTCTGCGCTCTATCCCGGGATGATCAGGTATACCCTGACCGCTAAGGAAGGGGAGCGGATAATTTCTGTTTTCCGCACCAATTCATTTGAGTATTCCCCGCTTGTTCCGCTTGCTGCAGAAACTGTGGCAGAGCAGACCGCGGATGCATGGGAACGTGAAATCCGCGAACAATCCTTTGGATTTTATCCTGAATCACCGGCAGCAGGTACCGAAACTTCCGGCAGCACTCCCCTCGGATCTTGTAGTAATCCAGGGAAGTCCGCGAGCTTCGGGGAACTGCGGTATCCTTGCGGGCTGGGCGGTTGATGCAGCGCATGAACTCGGCAGGACTGCTCAGGTCATTTACCCTCATGACATGGATATCCGGTGCTGCATCGGGTGCTACCAGTGTTATAATACCGGCTCCTGCGTCTTTGACGATGATATGGGGAGTATTATCGGTGCGATTCGGGAGTCATCGCTTCTTGTTGTATGTGCTCCGGTGTACACCAATACGGTTCCCGGCGGGCTCAAGCTGCTCATTGACCGATGCCAGGCATACCATGCAGAGCGGGTACTATCCGGTGGGCGGACAGGACAGCAGGGGTTGATCTTTTCTGTTGCGGGAAGAAGTGGGGAGGAGAATTTTACCTGCGTCACTCGTGTTATTTCGGCATTTTTAAGAAACCTTGGGATTACACCTGCCGGTGAGATACTGATAGACCGAATCGATTCAGTGAAGGATATCCGGACTATTGCCGGTATGGAAGAAACTGTCAGGAAAAAAGTGCAACACTGCCTGGTCATGAATAAAATACCGTAAAAGTAACCACAAAAAGATTTCCGACTCCGGCAGGTAGCATTTTCATCTCTCACATCTGGCCCCTGGCCGGATGACAAGACGAGCAAAGGGAACCGCGAATCCAAAGATTTGGGTAAGAAAAGAAAAGAAAAAAAGAGATTTAGTTGTACGTCCGGAACGGCACATAGTCATCGAAGATCTTAACTCGAGTTCCCTGAGGGTCGGTCGCCCAGACTTCTGCCCGGTCGGCGTACCCTGGTGCGGTAGTGCTGGCCAATGATACCGAATCTCCGACTTTCAGCGGTTTAAGAATATTCCCGTTTTCCACGATACCGTCTGACCTTGTGACTTTTACATCAATCCGCTGGATAAAGTTGAGCCCTTTGCCTCCCCGCACAGTCGTGATTATCTGCGGATCCGGGGCAAAACCATTGCTCTGGACCTGAATCTCAATGTACCAGGCTTCAGGTAGCGTCTGTGTTGGTCCCGGAGTCGAAGAAACGGGTTTTGATACCGTGGGTGTTGCTGCACCTGTGGTTACCGCTGGTGTAGGCGTGGGTGTTGCCGGGGGCGTTGCGGGTTGCGTGCACCCGGCTGCCAGAGCAAGCACCGCGCAGAGAACGAGTGCTGATACAATTACCAGTGTCTTATTCATACCGGATAATTATCCGGGTGGGTATTTGATTATTGTGTCCTGAGGTGTGGGAAGTGTTTCCCTGTACCAGTAAGCAAAAGACACACCGTTGGTGGTGATAAGCTTTTCCCTCATTACAAAGACGACCCGGTGCTTAATAAAAATGTACAAAATAAGGACTGTAAAAACGCACATGAATCATGGACTCAGGCAAACATGATGAATAACCGGGAGTTTTTCAAGGTAAATCCTTTGGCTAGAATATGAAATACAAAGTTCTGGTACGAGAAAGGAGGGACCAGTGCCTGTCCTCCCATGCCGCCCCTGCGCTTGGAGTGATGATGACGTATTACCTGTTCGGGGGTCATCATATTCGGGGTCGCCACAGCGGCAGGGGCGGAGGCAAATGCCAAAACCCCCAGGAGCGTCATCAATGAGCATTTTTGATAAATCGTACTGAATCGGTTGTAGCTGGAATGGGACTATACCAAAAAAAAATAATGAGGAACGGGTGACTACGCCCGCTTCCCGGATGCCGGCTCGATCCCGGTTGGCTGGTTCCGGATCGTCCGCTCTTTCATGATAGTATAGACTTCGGTTGCGTGCTCACGGGGTACTTCGACAAAGGAGTAGGAGTCAAGGATCCGTATCGCACCGATGGCTTTTCCCGGTATCCCTGTCTCACCTGCAATCGCCCCGACGATATCCTTTGGTGCGACATTATGCATCCTGCCCACCCCCAAAAAGAACCTGACCATACCGGCTTCTGCTCCTGTGTCAGCAAAATCCATCTCTTTTCGCTTTTCCGGTGCTTCTTCACTGCCCTGCTCCATCTGCATCTTGAGGAGTGCCGCAGCAATATCAATAGTACTGAGGTCACCTTCAGTCTCATGCTCGATGATGCGGATATAGGGCTCCACTCCTCCCGCCTTAATAATCTCACGCACCTTTTCGAGCATCGTGCGGGTACGTGTTTCTGCCACGTCACTCTGCGTTGGTATTGGCATGCGGGGGATCTGGATTTTTGCGTAATGCTGGATCTCACGGAGTTTGGTAAAATCCTTGGGTGCGACAAAAGTCACTGCCCTGCCGCTCTTGCCTGCCCTGCCCGTCCGCCCGATACGGTGGACGTAATATTCTACATCCTGGGGCACATCGAAGTTGATGATCATATCGACATCCTCGACGTCAATACCCCGGGCTGCAACATCGGTTGCGACCAGGATCTCGATTGAACCTTTCCGGAATCCGCCCATCACCCGGTCACGCTGTGACTGCTTCATGTCGCCATGGAGTTCCTCGGCACGGTAGCCCCGTGCCTTGATCTTCCCGGCGAGTTCCTCTGCCCTGCGTTTGGTGTTGCAGAAGATAATTGACAGGTGCGGGTCGGCGATATCGATCAGCCGGCAGAGTACATCGAGTTTTTCGCGCTCTTTTACTTCGATATACGATTGTTCGATCTGCGGGACGATCAGATCAGCATACTCAACCTTGACAAACTCAGGTTTATTCATGAACCGTTTGGAAATATCGATGATCGGCTGCGGGAGTGTTGCTGAGAAGAGAAGGGTCTGGCGTTTCTGCGGGATTTTTTTTAAGATCAGTTCAATATCGTCACGGAATCCCATGTCAAGCATCTGGTCTGCTTCGTCAAGAACTACCGTTGATACATCATCGAGTGAGAGTGTCCGGCGTCTGAGATGGTCCATCACCCGTCCCGGGGTGCCAATCACGATATTGACGCCGGAATGAAGCGCCCGCAACTGGCGGTCGATTGGCTGCCCGCCATATACCGGAAGCACCGTGATACGCGGGAGATGCGAAAGGAGTTCAGAGAACTCTTCTGCTATCTGGATCGCGAGTTCACGCGTCGGGCAGAGAACTATTGCCTGGACAGTTCTGTGGGTTGCATCAATCTTCTCAATAATGGGAATGCCGAATGCGGCTGTCTTACCTGTACCTGTTTGTGCCTGGGCTGTCACGTCACGCCCGGCCTGAATGAGAGGGATAGCGAGTGCCTGGATGGGTGTGGGCTCTTCAAAGCCCATATCTTCTATTGCTTTACCGATTTCACGCGAGAGGTGAAAATCGGAAAATTGTATACGAGTATTCATATCGCAACACCATTTGCTGTGAGGGTTCTTAAGATCGTGCTTTCAGACAGGTAGGGTATTCCCTGAAAAAAGGTATCCTGCGGTTTTTTTATCTGTTCATGAGAGAATGGATTAGTAAAAAGGTGAGAGAAATGAAGGTTGTTGCATTCAACGGAAGTGCACGCAGGGATGGGAATACAGCGATTCTTGTCAATGCCGTGTTCAGGGAACTGAAAAAAGAGGGTATAACAACCGAGCTTGTCCAGCTGGCAGGAAAGAAGATCCGGGGCTGTACTGCATGTGGAAAATGCTTTGAGAAGCAGGACAACCGGTGCGCGGTGAAAGGGGATATTGTCAACGACTGTATCGAAAAGATGCTGGATGCTGACGGGATCATCCTTGCATCGCCGACATATTTTGCCGATGTCTCATCGGAAATGAAAGCCCTGATAGACCGGTCAGGATTTGTGGCCAAGGCAAACCAGGATATGTTCAAACGAAAAGTGGGTGCTGCGGTTATCGCGGTGAGAAGGGGTGGTGCAATTCATGCATTTGACACTATCAACCACTTCTTCTTCATCAACCAGATGGTAGTTCCGGGTTCGTCCTACTGGAATATCGGCATCGGGCTTGCACCGGGCGATGTGAATGGTGATGATGAAGGAATTATGACGATGAAGACACTGGGCACCAACATGGCATGGCTGATGAAAAAAATCCAGGAATAGTTTCTTTTTTCAGATATCAATGGTCAGGTCATCGGTTGCCACAATCAGACCCGGGCATGTCTTTCTCAAACCGTTTTTGCACTTCACTTCGATCGTCAAGAGTCCTGTACACTTCTGCGCCAAAATGCATAAGCGCAAGACGCTTCGCATGCGCTTCTTTTGCAATATGGATTGCATTTTCAGGATTGAGATGCGGCCAGCCCGGGCTTTCCTGCCCCGGTTTCAATCCGCATTCAGTGATGAGAAGATCAGCATTACGGGCAAGCGTGATAGCATTGTCGCAGACACCCGTATCGGTGCAGTAGGTGATTACCTTGCCGTCAAGATTCAGCCGGTACCCATAGCAGGGTGCCGGGTGTACGAGCGGGAGGCACTCAACCGGGAACGGGATGGTATGTTTTCCCTCTTCAAGTTCCGCAATACTGACAGGATACGGAAGTTGTGCGAACGGGACCGTAAAAGGCTCTGCAACAAAAGTATTCAGGATGGCGGCAGTCCCCACCTGCCCGAAGATCTTCAAACCCTTCGGGAATCTGAATTTGACCAGCGTGTGGAGTCCCGTAATATGGTCGATATGAAAATGGCTGATGAACAGGTATGCCGGCTTGTCCTGGGTTATATAGTGATCTGCTTTTGCGATACCATTACCGGCATCAAGGATGATGTCATACTCTTCTGCCTGGATCAGGACCGAGCAGGTATTCCCGGTCACCGTATCATACCAGCCGTTCGTCCCCAGGAACGTGACCTTCATGATTACCGGGTTGTCGTTTTCAGGTGCAAAAATGTTCAGATACGGGGTTTCCTCATTTCAACCTCCCATTCTCCGGAAAGTCGTTATATGATTTTGAACAGAGAATATACGATTATGAAACAAACAGGCGTTATTCCAATTATTGCAGTGCTGCTCCTCTGCGGTTTCGTTTTACCTGCCGGAGCAGTCATACTGGAGGTAACGGTTAAAGGACCGGTAGCGACCATCAACCCGGATAAGAATACCCTGACGGTTGACCACCCGCTCCAGTATGGATGTAATTACCCGGTAAACGAAGCACCGGTCTGTTCCTATACGCCTACCAACAAGACCGGACTCACCGGCACAGTACCGGATGCAGCTGCATTCACCGTCTTTAAAAACGGCGATCCGGTTGTCGCTACCAGCGTTGGCGGTCCCGGTGAAACGTGGATTACGCTTGCAAAGTTGTACGGCTCACGGCCAAACGAGGAGCTGGTAACCGATATAGTTGGCGATATTGGCACGATCCCAACCCCGCTCATCGGCAATTACGCTCTGGACGCAACAACGGTCCCGGACTGTTCGGCATGTTCTGGCACCACGTGCACAGCCATGTCAGCCATCGTCATGGTAAAGAGCGAGGGATACGGAGTCCTGGCAAGGACACTCATGCCAGGAGAATCGTTGACCTATAATGGAAGGAACGACGGCTCGGGTGTGACCGTCACATTCGTCAAAGGACAGGCATCATCCACAACCTGTCCGGGGCAAGCTGGTAGCATTGGGCCTCAGGCAATTTCTGTGTACATCGTCAAAGTAGTGCCACCAATCAGTGCAGCCCAGACAAATATCCGGACAGCAACAACAACCCGGCCTGACGAAGCGCTGACACCGCAGCAGTCACTGCCAGCGACATTTCGGACACCTTCCCCGTAACCCGGCAACAACCACCAGGGCAGGCATGGTACCACTGGCGGTGATCGGGGCGATAGGGTTAGCAGGGTTTGTTCTTATGATGAAACGGAAATAATTCTTTTTTCTGATACTCTGCCTGCCAGGTGAACGCGATCAGGACTCTCTCATCGTATCTCCCATTTGACGCAGCACTCATCGTATCCTATGGATAAGAGCATAGAAAATCCCAGCATCATGGCTGAGTAATACGATTTTTATATTCTCTCATATAAAAAAATTGAAAAGAGTCTATTCACCGGGCTTTTTAAAGACTGCAACCTTCTAAATAGATACCCTTCGAATCCCAATGCATACAAAACGGTGTGAGTATGGTTTGTGTTGGTGTCCATGTTTCAATCGCAGGTTCTCTGGATCTCGCCGTGGATCGCGCAAAGGAAACCGGGTGTGATGTGTTCCAGATGTTCTCGCGCAACCCCCGGGGTTGGGGATACAAGCCACTGTCAGATGACGATTGTGATACTTTACCAGGAGAAGATCCGGGCAACCGGAATAATTCCCGTTGACCATATGCCTTATCTCCCGAACCTGGCATCACCCAAACCGGATATTTACGAAAAATCGATCGCAGCCCTCACTGCTGAACTTGACCGGTGCGGACGGCTTGGTATCCCGTATCTCATTACCCATCTCGGACATCACCTTGGTGACGGGATTGCCGGAGGAAGGGCCCGGGTCATCAGTGCGATTAATACTGCTCTTGGTGAATCAGACACTACGGTTATACTGCTTCTTGAGAACACGGCAGGAGAGAAGAACAGTGTCGGCAGCAGTTTCGAGCACATCCGGGGAATCCTGGACGGGATTGAAAATCACCGCCGTACTGGTGTCTGTTTTGACACCTGTCACGCGTTTGCTGCGGGATATGAGCTGCGAACGGAAACGGGCATCGCGGATACACTTGCACAGTTCGATGACCAGATTGGAATCAGAAATCTCAAAATCATCCATCTGAATGATACGAAAGGCGACCGGGGAAGCGGGCTTGACCGGCACGAACACATCGGTATGGGATTCATCGGTGAAAACGGGTTCCGGAACCTTCTTCACCATCCCGTCCTTTCAGCACTCCCGCTTATTTGTGAAACACCGGTAGATGAGCGACGGAATGATGTCGGGAATATCGCAAAAGTGCGTGAGCTTGCAGGATAATGTATCTTTGTATAATCCGGGTATATGTACAGGCGGTGTAGTGCTCAGAACAAAGAGTGTCAATAATCCTTTTTTAAACAAGTGCACAATGCGGGCTTACTTTTTCCGTGCTCTTATTATCCTCTACACACAATAGATCTGGCAGTGAAGGCAACATTCGACGGCACCGTAGTGCGTGTGGGGAAAGAGGGGCGTGTACTCTATGAACAAAGCGGCTACGGACGCCTGGATCAGGATGGAGTGAAACTCTCAAACCAGGAGGCGCTGTATCTCCTCCACCGGCAGAAGATCGATGTGACCGGGTACACATTCAACACCCTGTTTTCTGCGTTTGCTGACCAGGCCAATTTCCTGCGCAGTTTTCTGGTGTACCGTGACCTGCGCGAGCGGGGATATGTTGTGCAGGCCGGACCGCACGATTTCCGGGTGTTCAAACGCGGTGAAAAACCCGGTACCGGAGAGTCGCTCTATCTTGTCCGGGTCCTTTCCGAACGCGATCCGATCCGGTTTGTAAAACTCATTGAAGAGGTTGTTGCCTCAAGAAACATGCGCAAGCAGTATGTTCTCGCTGTTGTCGATGACGAGGAAGAGCTGACCTATTACGAGATCAAACTCCAGAAACTGGCAGAACCCGGTAATTATTCCCCTGAAGTATCCGCTCATGAAGCGTTACTGGTGGGAAAATCCGCGATGGTGCTGACGCCAGCCCATTCAGATCTCGAACAGTCAGGATTTGGCAAACGGCTTGATGTTGAACGTCTCATGCTCGCTCCTGTTGAACTGCTGTACCTGATGGGGAAAGGAAAAATTGTCCTTAAAAAGGAAAATATCCTGTCAGGACTGATGAGTATTTTGCACTTGCCAGCGAGACTGACGGAGAACTTGCCGAGAAGGATAAGGTATATACTGAACTCAGGGGGCACAATTTCACTCCACGGACTGGCTACAAATTCGGTCACCATTTCCGGGTCTACTGCGGGAAAAATGTACATTCAGACATGCTGGTGCATGCAGTCGAAAAAGAGGCGTCTCTTCCTATGAGCGTGATCTCGCGATCAGTCCGGATGGCACACAGTGTCAAAAAGAAGATGTTGTTTGGCGCTGTACATACTAACCGGAATTCAGTTCGTCGAATTTGCACGAATCAAACTATGAGCGCTCACCATGCAGGAACCCCAGATTAATCCCTGGTCAAGCAACCAGTCTGTCGATGTTGAGAAACTATTCTCCGATTTTGGCATCGAGCCCATCGCCCCGCTAATTCCCGATCTCCCCAACGTCCCGTATTTTATGCGAAGAGGTATCGTTGTCGGGCACCGGGACTACCGCCCGATCGCCAGTGCGATCCGCAACTGCACACCCTTTCATATCCTCACCGGATTCATGCCGAGCGGCCACCCGCATCTCGGTCACCTGATGGTCATGAAGGAGGTGGTCTGGCATGTGCAGCAGGGTGGCAACGGCTACGTGACTATTGCCGACCGTGAGGCGCATGCAGTTCGGGACATGTCATGGGAAAAGTGCAGGGAATACGGGAAAGAATACCTTGCCTGTCTCTATGCACTCGGGTTTGAGGGACAGACCTATTTCCAGAGTAAAAATGAACGGTTGAAAGATCTCGCATTTGAAGCGGCAACCAAGGTAAATTTCTCTGAACTGACGGCAATTTATGGTTTCTCACCCGAGACTGATCTCGCCCATGCCGACAGTGTGATCACGCAGGTTGCAGATATCCTGTATCCCCAGATCGATCGCGAACCGGCTCCGACGGTTGTCCCTGTTGGTATTGACCAGGACCCGCACATACGGCTTACCCGGGGTGTTGCCCACAAACTCCGCATGTTCACTGTCGAAGAACGGCATGGCTACATAAGCGTCCGGTCAAAGAACGCACCGGAGCAGGCGCTTGATGCGGTAAAAGCAGCATTCCCGCATGCAAAGAAGTACGAGGGGCATGTGGATATCAAAGGTGCACCATGCTCTGATGTCAGTGCAAAGGTCCGCCAGATAGAACGTGCGCACGGGGGTTTTGCCTTTTACACGCCTTCGTCCACCTACCATATTTTCATGCCGGGACTTACCGGTGGTAAGATGTCCAGCAGTATCCCCGAAAGTATCATCTCGTTCTATGAGCCTGAAGCAACGGTAAGAAAGAAGGTGATGAGCGGGATCACCGGCGGGAGAATGACGCTGGAGGAACAGAAGCGTCTTGGCGGGGAACCAGACAGATGTTCCCTGTACCTGCTCAATCTTTTCCATATGGTGACGGATGATGCGGAACTTGCAGAGATCCGCAGGAAATGTGTGTCGGGCGAGATCATGTGCGGCAACTGCAAGAAGGAGACAGCGGAACGTGTGGTTGCATTCCTGAAAGACTTCAGGGAGAAAATGGACGCAGCGGCAGATAAGATCGAGGTGTAAGATGGCGGAACTGACGCAGAACGAGAAACGGTTGCTTGCGACGCTGGTAAAAGAACATAAAGCGGATGCCCCGCATCTTGCCACACTGCTGGATACAACACCGGAATCCGTAGTGCAGTGGGCACACCTTTCCGAGGACAAGGGACTGGTCAGCCTCGAGCGGATTGTCGATAAAACCTTCGTTTATACGGATGAAGGAAAAGAATATCTCAAATATGGACTTCCCGAGACACAACTCCTGAAATTTTGCCGGAATGATACCCCGCTGGCCGATCTCCAGAAACATGCAGCATTCAGGATAGGTTTCGGGCAGCTGCGCAAAAAAGGGCTTATAAGCGTAAACAATGGTGTGGTTTCAAAGACAGATGGTGCGTCGACTATCGCTGATGAAACCGCACTGAAAACCCCACAGTCTGGCGGGCAGCGTACAAAAGACCTCATCAAACGCGGAATCCTGCAGGAAACGGAATCAGTCCGGAATATTGTATCAATAAAACCCGAAGGTCTGGCGCTGGCAAAGCAGGGTCTTGATATGCGCGAAGAGACCGGGACACTTACCCGCGACCAGATCCTTTCCGGCGCATGGAAGACCTTAAACCTCCGCAGGTATGATGTGACCAAGCTCCCGAAGAAGGTGTATCCTGGCAAGATCCACCCATACCAGCGAATCATTGCCGAGATGCGGGAGATCCTCCTCGAGATGGGATTTGAGGAACTCTACGGGGGCATCGTCCAGCAGTCGTTCTGGAACTTCGACGCACTCTTCCAGCCCCAGGACCACCCGGCCCGCGAGATGCAGGACACCTTCTACCTCCGCGAGACCCTCCCGCTCCCAAAAGGATACGAGAAGGTGAAGGCCATGCACGAGTCCGGCGGCGAAACCTCCTCGACTGGTTGGGGCGGGGTCTGGAAGGAGGAGAAGGCCGAGCAGTGCGTGCTCCGGACCCATACCACGAGCGTCTCGATCCAGCACCTTGCAAAGAACCCGAACCCCCCTGTCAAGGCTTTCTGCATCGGCAGGGTTTACCGGCGGGAGACGATCGACACCACCCATCTTGCCGAGTTCGAGCAGCTCGAGGGGATCGTGATGGACGAGGGTGTCACGTTTGGGAACCTGCTCGGGATCCTCCGCGAGTTCTACCACCGCATGGGTTTTGAGGGTGTACGGTTCAAGCCCTCCTACTACCCGTATACCGAACCGAGCCTTGATGCTGAAGTGTATGTCGAGGGCATCGGCTGGATCGAGATGGGTGGCGCCGGCGTCTTCCGCGAGGAGGTAACCGCTCCGCTCGGGATCAACTACCCCGTCCTTGCCTGGGGCCTTGGCGTGAGCCGGATCGCTATGCTCCGCCTCGGCCTGAACGATCTTCGCTACCTGCACCGGAGCGATGTGGCGTTCCTGCGGGAGACCCCTGCCCTGCGCCCTACGAAGGGAGGTGTCTGAAATGGCCGTCATCACCCTCCCCTACAAATATCTCGAGCGGCTCACCCGCACCGATAAAAAGACGATCCTCGACAAGGTCGCCCTCATAGGCTCGGATGTGGAACGAATTGAGGAGGATCACGCGGATGTGGAGTTCTTCCCGGACCGCCCCGACCTCTTCTCGCCCGAAGGCGTTGCCCGGGCTATGCGGGGATACCTCGGGATCGAGACCGGGCTGCCCCTGTACCCTGTGAAACCATCAGGGATATCATTCACCGTCGATCCCGACCCTCGCAAATATCCGCCCCGTGCTTGGTGCAGCGGTCATCCGCGGGGTTGCGTTCGATGACGAATCGATCCAGAGTATCATGTCCCTGCAGGAGTCTCTTCACTGGGCGGTCGGCAGGGGCAGGAGCAAGGTGGCAATAGGTATCCACGATCTCGACACGGTCAAACCACCGTTCCGGTACATCGCCTCGCCGCGGAGCAGGAAGTTCATCCCGCTCGATTATACTGAAGAGATGACAATGGAGGAGATCCTCGAGACGCACCCGAAGGGCAGGGATTACGCCAAGAATTGTAAGGGACTTCCCGCTCTTCCCGTTAATCGTGGACAAGGACGACCACGTCCTCTCGTTCCCCCCTATCATCAACGGCGAACGGACGCGGGTGACTATCGACACGAAGAATATCCTCCTTGATACAACCGGCACCGATACGCGGGCGGTCGGTGTTGCCGTTAACATCATCTGCACGGCGATGGCTGAGGCAGGTGCGAAGATCGAAAGTGTCGGAATTGGCGGGGTTCAGATCCCGACCCTGGCTCCCGCAGAGCGGACGGTAAGCGTGAAAGAGTGCTCACGGCTGCTCGGCATAGAACTGACGGCACCGCAGATGGCGGAGTTACTCCAACGGATGCGGTTCGGTGCCGAGCCGGTGGGGACTGCCCAGGTAAAGGTGCAGGTGCCCTGCTTCCGGGCCGACATCATGCATGACTGGGACCTCTTCGAGGATGTGGCGATTGCGTACGGGTATGACAAAATCATGGACCCCCCGCCAAGCTACGTTCACGGTTGGAAAACCGCACCCGGTGCAGGTCTATGCCGCTCTTGCCCGCGAGGCTTTTTGCGGGCTTGGTTATCTTGAAGTGATGCCGTTCACGCTTACGAGCGAGGATATCCTCTATAAAAAGATGCAGCGGCCCGAGCGGGAGGGCGTCCTTCGTGTGATGCACCCGATCAGTATTGAGAATACCGTAGTCAGGACCGATCTTCTTCCCCTGCTCCTTGAATTCCTGACCCTGAACCGCCACCGCGAACTCCCGCAGCGCCTTTTCACGGCAGGTGATGTTGTAGACTCCTGCCACACATACCAGCAGGCAGCCGGCGTCAGCACCCACCCGGATGCAGATTTCTCGGAAGCCTATGCATCTGCCGATGCAGTTCTTCACGAGCTCTCGGTTATCTATACGGTAGAGGAATCAGCAGACCCGGCATTCATCAGAGGACGCCGGGCCGATATTATTGTTGCCGGAAAAAAGATCGGGGTATTTGGCGAGATCCATCCCGCCGTGCTGAATGCGTTTGAGCTGGAGCATCCTGTTGCGGCGTTTGAGATTGATCTCAGAGCCGTACCGGGATACCCCGAGCTTTAAGATACTCTTTTACATCGCGGACCGTAAATTCACCGTAGTGGAAGACACTTGCGGCAAGACAGGCATCTGCTTTTCCTGCGGTAAAACCTTCATAAAAATGTTCAAGAGTACCTACACCCCCGCTTGCGATGACCGGAATACCTGTTGCATCGGATATGGCCGCTGTGATGGCGATATCAAACCCATTCTTCGTGCCATCGGTCTCCATGCTGGTGAGCAGGATCTCCCCGGCGCCCCGTTCTTCTGCCTCTTTTGCCCAGGCAACTGCATCGATGCCGGTAGGTTTACTTCCTCCGTAGATGACAACTTCATACCAACATGTCTTCCCGTTGGGAAGCGGGACGGGTATTGCACCAGGATTGGGTGAAAAGTTCCTGCGCACATCCATAGCAACAACGATGCATTGTGTCCCAAATGACTCTGCGGATCTGGTGATCAGAGCCGGATCGTGCACTGCACTTGTATTGATACTCACCTTGTCAGCACCTGCCCGCAGGATCTGCTGGATGTCGTCAAGTGAGCGGATGCCACCGCCGACGGTCAGCGGCAGGAAGAGCTCGTCTGCGGCCCGCTTGATCAGTGTCAACGATGATTCCCCGTTTCTCTTTGGAGGCAGTAATATCGAGAAAGACTACTTCATCAGCACCCTGCTCGTTGTAGCGTTGTGCAAGCTCTACAGGGTCTCCGGCATCGCGAAGCGAAACAAAATGTGTCCCTTTGACAACCCTGCCATCCTTGAGGTCAAGGCAGGGGATTATCCGTCGTGTGAGCACCATAGGTAAATCTTGGCGTGCATCCCTATCTACGTTTCCCCATACCGTCAGGAGTGTTTCGCCGGAATGGATTTTTGGGAGTTTTTATGTAACTTGGCGTGCCTACTCATAGGGTACATCAGTATCCGGGCAGGTGCAGGTAAAGCACACCCGACAAGGAGTATCATGAGCTCAGGGAAGCTGAAAATTGAATGGGCTGCGCAGTATATGCCGGTGCTTGCTGCCATAAAAAAACAGTTTGAGAAGGAGAAACCGTTTGCCGGTATGACGATCGGCATGGCACTCCATGTTGAGGCCAAGACCGCAAACCTCGTTTCTACACTCGCCGCGGGTGGTGCCGAGGTGCACATCACCGGCTGCAACCCGCTTTCGACGCAGGATGATGTGGCCGAAGCCCTCAATGACGTCAGGAATGTCCACTGTTATGCGAAGCGTGCCTGTTCTGTCGACGAGTACTATGCGGCAATTGACCGGGTGCTCGATGCAGAGCCGGTCATCACCATCGATGACGGGATGGACCTGATCCACTACATCCACACGAAGCGCCGCGACCTCATCAGGAAGGTTATTGGTGGCTGCGAAGAGACCACGACCGGTATCCACCGCCTCCGAGCGATGGCTGCTGAAGGCAAACTCGAATTCCCGGTCATTGCCGTGAACGATACCCCCATGAAACGGTTCTTTGACAATGTCCACGGGACCGGGGAAAGTGCTCTCTCCTCGATCATGATCACAACAAACACCCTGATCGCCGGGAAATATTTGTTGTCGCCGGTTACGGTTTCTGCGGGCGGGGACTTGCGAAGAAAGCCCACGGGCTTGGCGCAAAAGTCATCGTCACCGAGATCGACCCGCGGCGCGCCCTCGAAGCCCATATGGACGGGTTTATGGTCATGACCATGGACGAGGCTGCAGCCATTGGTGATATCTTCGTCACGACAACCGGTAACGTTGCTGTCATTGCCGCCAGGCACTTCAGGAAACTGAAAAATGGCGCAATCCTCTCAAATGCCGGCCACTTCAATGTCGAGATCGATATCGGATGGCTCCACAAGACACGCCGACAAGGTCATCCAGCGGGACGGCATCGAGACGTTCATGCTCAAAGGAAAAGCAGTCCATCGTTCTTGCCGAGGGAAGACTTGTCAACCTCGCCACTCCCAAAGGTATGGGACATCCGATCGAGGTCATGGACTTAAGTTTCGCCCTGCAGGCGCTCTGCACCCGCTACATCGCAAAGAACGGCAGGAAGATGAAAGGCGGTGTATACGATGTCCCGCAGGAGATCGATGAACAGGTTGCTAACCTGAAACTCTCTTCACTCGGTCTCTCCATTGATGAGATGACAAACGAACAGAAGAAATATCTCTGCAGCTGGGACATCGGGACATAAGGTAATTTTTTCCGATCCATTTTTTTATCCTTGTCGTGCAGCGTACAGGTATTCCTGTGCATATCCGCAATATTCGCCAAAATGATTTTTTGCAAAACGTCGTATGGTGTCATATTCCCAGCCTGCAAGTGCGGAAGTCGTGCTCAATGTTTTTAGATAGTTCTCCTGCATTATCCGGCGTATCCAGACATCGACCGGGAACGCCTCGTATTTCTGGAAGGCAAAGAGAAGAATACAGTCAGCTGCCTTGGGTCCTACCCCCTTAAGTTTCATCAGTTCACGACGTGCCTTCTCAAATGGCAGTGCAGAAATCGTATCCTCCCATTGGTTCACATCGGTGATCTTACAGGCAGTATCAAGGACATAGGGAGTGCGGTAACCCAGTCTGCAGTCTGGGAGGATATGCTCCCTGCACGAGATTGACGAGGGTTCAGGGAACGCATAATATGTATTCCCCTCGAAAATCAATCTCTTTGCCAAACTGTTGTGCAATGGAAGCAATTCTGCGTCGTATCATAGGAATATTGGAATTTGTCGAGCAGATATAGGATACAAGGCACTCCCATTTCGGCTGCCGGATCAAGCGCAGACCGGTGCATTGACTGATTGCGGTATGGATGAAGGGATCGCGATCAATGGATGTCAGGATGGGGAGGAGATCCACATCCAGTGAAAAATAGCTGGGTAATAAATAGATACCGGCGCACCTTCAAACGTAAGCCGAGTACCAACCTGCCGTATCTTGATAACCTGCTCGCCGATGACACCATACCACCATCCATCATCGGTGCGATCCCATCGGAATACCTGTCCACAGCCAAGCGTCTGGTCGAGCGAAAATTGCTGGTTATGAGACAGAGTTATATCTGGCATATTCCTCGCTGCTGATAGAAGATCTGTTGTTCAACCCATATATGGTATATCGGGAACGCAAGGTAAGCGGAGCAGGAAACATATCCGGAGTATACGTGAAATATATGCTTTGGAAATATACCTGGGAAAAAATACGTTACTTTCGCATCGTAACGAATAGCCTTTTAATATATAAATCAATAGTTCTTTTCATGGAATTAACGCAAACGCTTAAAGCATTTATTGAAGAGGGACAGGATTGGGAGCGTAAAAATACCTCAGTAAAAGGTGTTTCCATCATCAGACTCCCGGCGACAAAGAACCGTGCAGCCTCTCTTGCCATCGACTATTAATCCGATAGGTGAACATGGTCTGCCCATGAAGAAAAAAGGGATCATGATCATGAATGCCGTGGAACTTGCCGCATTCAGGGCAGCTTTCACGAATGAAAAAGTTGATAGTCTGATCAAGGCTCTTGAAGAGGTCCTTCCCGAACGTAAAGCAGCAGCAAAATCTTCAAAGACAGATGTTGTTCAGATATAACAGGGACAATCACCGTTGACTTCCGGGAAAAAAGGAGGGATTGTTATAAAAAAATGGTGGGTGATATGCGCAGTCCTGATTATTACTCTCGTGGTGGTATCAGGTTGTCTTGGCTCGAAAACCCCTCCCGTGTCACGTCCCCCTGCACCTGCTGTGCTGGTTGATTATTACCGGACCGGAGGCATTGCCGGCTTTAATGACCGTCTGGTAATCTTCGATAATGGTGTTGCTGTAGTTTCAAGCAAGACTGTCAATCAGGAGATTGAGATAAACAAGACAGATATTGACAGGATTATTACTCTCTTTAATCAGTCACAGTTCTCGATGCTTGAAGGAAATTATTCGGCTCGCCCTGGCAGTGCCGATTTAATAAAATACACCATTAGTTACCATAACAAAACGGTTACCGCGGAGGATTCAGTAATACCCCCCTCACTGCAACCGGTTATTGATGAATTGAACCGGATCCTGAGCGCACTTGGAACTGCCAGTATGAAACAAATCCTCCAGCTCAGGTTCGTAAATATCGCTCCGGGTAAAAAAAAGTCCGGGAATGTTCTCATTTACCGATTGAAAATAGGATTATTTTTTCTCGTACAGGCACGACTGGATATCGTGCCCCAGTTTTCCGATTGCATCTGCCCGGCATCGCTGGCAGTGGCGCATCTGTTTGACATATTTCCCACATTCATCCTGCATTTTGCGCTTCATCTCAGGTGTTGGTGGTGTAATATCGGCAAACTTGTATTGTGCAATAAGAGGGATGACGTTGAAGGTATACACCCCCATCTCGCCAACCTTTTTTGCAATTTCCGGAATATGATCTTCGTTGATGCCCGGAATATAGACCGTGTTGATTTTCACAATCATATGTCGCTTCACTGCCTCTTCAATGCCTTTTAACTGCTGGGAGAGGAGAATTTTTGCCCCTTCGATTCCCGTATAGCGCTTGCCCTTGTAATCGATAAACTGATAGATCTTTGCACCGATTTCCGGGTCAATGGCGTTCAGTGTCACCGTGACATTGCCTACATCGTATTTCTGGAGCAGGTCGATCTTTTCCGGGAGCAATAGTCCGTTTGTACTGATGCACTTGATGACATTGGGATACTGCTCGTGAAGGCGGCGGAGTGTTTCAAAGGTCTCTTCATTTGCAAGAGGTTCTCCCGGCCCGGCGATCCCGACGACCTTGATATAATCATATTTGTCCACAACTTTTTTGACCATATCCATGGATTCATCAGGATTGAGTACCCTTGTTGTCACACCAGGGCGGCTCTCGTTCACACAGTCAAAGTCACGAATACAGTAGTTGCACTGGATATTGCATTTGGGTGCTACCGGAATATGACACCGCCCGAATGTGTGGCATGCTTTTTCGGAAAAACAGGGGTGTTCCTGGATCTTGCGCATCTGCGCCGGGTCCCACTGGACTTTCTTACCAGCGACATCTGCAATTCTTACTTCATCAGACATATTCAACACCACTACGTGCGTTGTGAATGTATAAATAAAGTGCAATCGTGATAGTGCGATTCACTTCTCCGCATAATCCCCTTGTTATTCCCACAGATGCGATAATTCCGGGACTTACGCACATGGCACTATGGGTGAAGGCTTGACTGTATCTCAAATAAGCCCGTATAAATCTCCTTATGGCAAACGGACGAAGGTGTTTTCTGGCTCAGTAAAAACAGTGTCCACGCTTACACAAAATACGGGTTAAAATGATTATTTTCCTTATTGGGCTGATTTGAAGGGATTTTGACCCTGCAATTTAGCGGGCTTGCAGCAGCCCCTTTTTTGGCTGGTAGGGTAGAACGGTCAAATTGAGAAGAACACCTGTTTTCGGGATCGATCATTCCGGCCCGGGACACCGGGTGACCTGGACTCCGGGCAACACACTTCTCCGTCTTAACCCTGTCGAATAGAAATGATCCCTGCCACCTTTCCAGCACAAATTCGGTGAATTCCGGCACACGTATTTTAGAAAACTTCAGAATGTGCTCTGTTTGGCTAAATCCGGCATAAAATGGGCTCAGAAAAGTACGCTAACAGATGCTTTTGGATGGCCGGTCGCTTCCCGGACGGGCTAGAGCAGGAGGAAAACGAAAGGAAGGCCTGTTTTGGGGGCCTGAGGGATAAAATCTCACGTCGGATATAGACGTGAAATCTGGCTGGGGAGGAGCTTGTGTGGGGGTTTCCCCTGCTTACGCTCCCACCGCCAATCCGCCACCCCCTCATGATCGTTTGCATCCGCACGCCTAACAGAAACGAAATATTAGAGATGATCTTGTGATTCCCGGCAAGAGTGGGGACTAATTTTTTGATATTAAACCTTTGCAAAATAGCAATAATGAGAGCATAAAGGTGAATTTTCTGACTCTGGAGAAACGGGCATGAACCTATACGTTCACACCCGAACCATGAAAATCGTCCCAATACGAAGGATTCCATCCTCAGGGCCTCTCCTAGGCACGGCGGGAAGGGGTTTTTGAATATTTAGTCGCCGATCCGCCGCGGGGGCGTCCCATCGGGCGGCGGCATTCATCGTGCTTGATTGAGAGAGGTAGCAATTCCGGCATTCTATCTGAATACTACGATTTTCATAAGAAATGCTCAATTACAATCTATACGCTCAGGGGAGTTTCAACCCCGCCGCTGTGGCTCCCCCGATGCGATAACCCGCGAACAGGTGCTATATCATCATCGCTAAGCCCAAGGGTGGTATGGGGGACAGCCACGGTCCCCTCCTTCATCGTACCAGCATCTTGAATTTCATATCAAAGTAAAAGGAATTCAACAGAGCCATTCTTTAAAAAAAAACAGGTTTAGAATACCATGGGCCCGCCGGATTCGAACCGGCGACCTCCGCCGTGTAAGGGCGACGTCATAACCGACTAGACCACGAGCCCGGTCTCTTACTAATGTTTCCCTGCACCCTATTAACATTGTTGCTGTCCTCCAAACGACGCCTCTTGATCCTGCATAAAGTATGAAACTGGGAACAGGTATCAGGATGGCAGAATGAAAAAATGACAGAAAAAAGAAGTGAATTTGTTATTCTTTCTTGAGTTTGATATCAATGGCATATTTTTCTGCATTCCTGTCAGCCATTGCCTGGATAGCGGCGATCTCGGCATCCTGGCGTTTTGGCTTGAACAGGTGGCGGAACCGTTTCTGGGTCTTGAGATATTCTTCAACCGGTTTGCGGACGACCTTTTTTGCTTTTACTACTTTACCGTCAACCATTTCATAATTGACCCAGAGTCCTGTCTCTATTGCCAGTTTTGCAATTGCGATAGTCTGCTCTCCTTCAAAACCCCAGCCGGTACAGCAGGGTGCATGAACCTGGATATAGCACGGACCGTTGGTATTGATCGCCTTTTCAACCTTCTGCATTAAGTCAGCGGGATAGGCAATTGAAGCGGTAGCAACGTAGGGTGCACCATGTGCTGCCAGAATCTGTGGCATATCCTTTTTCGGGCGTTTGTTGCCAAACGAGCATTTACCTGCCGGGCTTGTTGTGGTGCTGGCATCGTATGGTGTGGCACCGGAACGCTGGATGCCGGTGTTCATGTAGGCTTCATTGTCGTAGCATATGTAGGTAAAGTCATGACCGCGTTCAAAGGCACCGCTGATACAGATCATACCGATATCGAAGGTGGCCCCGTCACCCGCCATGATCACCACTTTCTCTTTCCTGCCTTGTTTTTTAAGTGCCGCTTCGATACCGGATGCTACTGCTGCTGTATTTTCAAACAGGGAGTGAATCCACGGTACCTTCCAGGCTGTCTCCGGGTAGGGTGTGGAGAACACTTCCATGCACCCCGTGGAAGAAACAATAATGGTATCCGTGCCTGCGGCTTTTGTTACCAGTCTTGCGGCAAGTGCAGCACCGCACCCTCCGCATGCCCGGTGCCCGCAATCAAACAATTCAAGGGTTTTATCGACCATATCACAGCACCTCCCTGCGCAGTCCATAGAACATATCCCCCTGCCCTTTCTCGACGAGTGCAACAACCGCTTTGATGTCTTTCTTCCTGACATCTCTTCCGCCAAGGCCGATGATATAATCCTTGACCGGGATGCCGGAACCATAGAGTGCATCCTTGACCTCCAGGGCAACCGCACCTTTTGCACCCAGTGAAATGTTCTTGTCAAGCACGGCAACTCTCTTGTACGTGAGCAAGGGCCTTTGCCACATCTTCCGTGGGAAACGGGCGGAAGACACGGATCTTGAGCAGGCCGACTTTTTTACCTTCATCCCGCATCTCATCGATTGCGTCCTTGGTAGTACCGCAGATAGAGCCCATTGCAACAATCGCCGTGTCAGCATCTTCAAGGCGATACCCCTCGACCATCGCACTGTAATCCCTCCCGAACATCTGGCCGAATTCTTTTCCTGCCTTATGGATAATTGCTTTTGATTCCTTGAGGGCGCGGTCCATTTCATACCTGAATTCAAGGTAATAATCAGGTGTGGCATACATACCGAAACTGATAGGGTCGGCTGCATCAAGCCGTTCGTAGGGTGTGAATTTCGGAAGGAATCGATCAATATCCTCCTGTGAGAGCATATCGATAGGTTCGTAGGTATGGGAAAGGATGAAGCCGTCAAAGCAGACAAATGCAGGGAGCAGGACGGAATGTTCTTCTGCAACGCGGTAGGCAAGGAAGTGCAGATCGGTTGCTTCCTGGTTGTCCTCTGCATAGAACTGCAGCCAGCCCGAGTCGCGGAGAGATATGGAGTCCTGCTGGTCATTCCAGATCGAGAGTGGTGCACCCAGTGCCCGGTTGGCAATGGACATGACTATCGGCAGGCGCATCCCTGAAGCGTTAAAACAGACCTCAAACATCAGGGCAAGTCCCTGTGACGTAGTTGCAGAATAGGTGCGGGAACCTGCAGCGCTCGCACCAACACAGGCAGAGAGCGCTGATAATTCATTCTCGACAGTAATATATTCCGCATCCAGCTGACAATTTGCAACCATATCGGCGAGGGCTTCGACAATATGAGTCTGTGGCGTGATCGGGTAAGCAGAGATCACCTGGGGACGACAGAGTCTGACTGCTTCTGCCACCGCATGTGACCCTTCAGTTATCTCCATCATCTACTTCTCCTCCTGTTTCATCGCGATCGCTTCGCCCGGGCATTCTTCGGCACAGATTCCGCATCCCTTGCAGTACGTGTAATCAGGCGCAACGAATCCCTCCTCAGTCTCATGGACGCATCCCTCTGGACAAAGTGTCACACACAACCCGCACTGGGTACATTTCTCCTTGTCATAATACCGGTTTGAAGACACGCCACGAGCCGGTTTTGTTGTCACGGGATTTTCCCGGTCGTGCCCTGCATCCAACTGCCAGCGACATTATGCGCCCTCCTTTACAAGGGTATACGCCTGCCGGGCAGCTTCGATATTTTTTAGTGCAAGTTCCTTTGGGAAACGGTGATTGAGAGCATTTTCCAGCGCGGAAAATTTTATCTCCCCCGATGCAGCAGCAAAAGCCCCCATAAGTGATGTGTTGGTGATAGGGAGCCCGATTGCCTTCAATGCAATGGTTGTTGCATCAATGGTGATCAATTTTACCCCTTCCGGCACCTTATAGTCAGGAACTTTTTCTGTGTTCACAATCACAATGCCTCCTTTCTTTACTCCCTGGAACACGTTCACGTCTTTGATTAAGGTGCTGTCCTGCACAATGATATAATCCGGTTCATAGACCTGGCTCCGTTTGCGGATTATTTTGTCATCAAATCGAACAAAAGCCTGGACGGGTGCCCCCCGCCGCTCGACACCAAATGCCGGGAAGGCCTGGGCAAAGACACCCCCTTCGAATGCAGCGACGGCAATTAGTTCAGCAGCAGTGACGGAACCCTGACCGCCCCTGCCGTGGATACGTAACTCTCTCAAGAAAAATCCCCAATAATCTTACATGATTAATCGATATAAATCTACAGATCTACATCAAGCCCGAGAATTTCTGTTTTTCCGCAGAATACGTCGCGAGCGATCCTGACCAGACCCCTTGATGCGCACCATTCATCAAATACTGCCACATCACGACCCAGAAGTGCTTTTACTTCAGGTGCTATGACGGGTGCAAGACTACCGGCAAGAGCTACCGTTGCGTGAGTGTTTAACAAGAGGAGCGCGGCACATTCCATAGCGGCAAACATGGCAACCGACCGCATGCGCTCTTCTTCCGGAAGGGAGAAATTTACTCCTGCATGCTGGAAAGCCTCATTTGCCGTGCATTCTCCCGCATCGATTCGTCGTATCGCGTCCACATCAAGTGCACCATGAAGACTACCCGGTGCAAAGATGCAGGCATCAAAAGCTCCCACCAGTTTTCCTGCTGAGATAAGCAGTGTGACGGTGTTTGAGCTTACATCAGAAACAACAACATCATCGCCAAGAACACACCTGACTTCGTAGGCAATCCCGATCTTTTCAGGACTTGACTGGTGTGAATATACCTTGAAACGGGGATCCGTGGGAGACCCGCGGTGGAGGCCAGGGATGACAACGGCAGGGATCCCGCTCTTTGCAACCTCATCAAAAACCATTGTCCCCCCCCCGATATGCTGCCCTGCTCCCTCACGGCTGATGAGTCCACGGTTTTTCACCTTGCTGATATGCGTGATTGATGAAATATTGTCACCCATCGAATAACAGAGTGCAATGCCTTCAATTTCATCGACCGGACAAATCCTCGAGAGATCCTCTATGGTGAACTCTATTGCAGCCTCCCGTGAGATCTTGAACTCTCCCGATTCTCCGGCAAAACGCATTGCAGTTGTGCCGTGATCGATCCCGATGAACATACCAGTAATCCTATAGCATGGATAACATAATATGTAGTGATGTTTGATGTCGTGACAGGCGGAGCCGGGTTCATCGGTTCGCACCTTGTTGATACTCTCGTTGCACAGGGTAACGAGGTTCTGGTAATTGACTCACTATGCTGCCGGGAAGAAGGAAACGATTGCACGGCATATCGATTCCTGCAAGGTACGGTTTGTGCAAAAAGACCTGCTGGGCGACGGGTGGCAGGATAGCCGTCCAGGGAGCTGACCGGCTCTTTCATCTCGCGGCAGATCCCGATGTCCGCCAGAGCGCTGTAAACCCTGATCCGACCATGCAGAACAATATCATGGCTACGTACAGGGTTCTCGAAGCCATGCGCCTGCACGATGTTCCCGAACTGGTATTCACCTCTACATCAACGGTCTATGGCGACGCAACCGTCATCCCGACCCCGGAGAGTTATACTCCCCTCGAGCCCATCTCTGTGTACGGTGCGAGCAAGCTTGCCTGTGAAGCGCTGATCTCTGCGTACTGTCACTCATTTGGTATGAAGGCCTGGATATTCCGGTTTGCAAATATCATCGGTTCGCGGAGTGGCCACGGTGTGATCACCGATTTTATCCAGAAACTGGAGGAGAATCCCGCCGAACTGGAGATCCTCGGCGACGGGAAACAGACCAAATCCTACCTTGAAGTGCACGAGTGTGTTGCCGCGATGCTCTTTGCAGTCGGCCATGCCCGTGAAACCGTCAATACCTTCAATATCGGTTCAGAGGACTGGATCGATGTGAAGAGTATCGCAGAGATTGTCACCGAAGAGATGCATCTTCCCTCATACGAAGTTCAGGTTCACCGGAGGTGAACGTGGGTGGGTCGGGGATGTGCCGAAAATGCAGCTCGCGATTGACAGGATCAAAGGCGTTGCGCTGGAAGCCGCAGATCGGTTCACGGGAAAGCGTGAGGATTGCTGTCAGAGCGATGCTTGAAGAACGGCAGCATCCCATAATGAAGGTGCAAAACAAACCAATGATACCTCACAGAACAGTGATTCCCATGAAGTATATCGTTATTCTCGGTGATGGCATGGCGGATGAACCGCTCGTACGAGCTCGGAGGAAAAACTCCTCTTGAATATGCAAAAACACCGAATATGGACCGGATGGCACAAAACGGTGCATGCGGGATGCTACGGACAATTCCTGATGACTTTGAAGCAGGAAGCGATATTGCCAATATGTCCATTCTCGGTTATGCCCCGGAGAGTGTATTACACTGGCAGGGGACCGCTCGAAGCGGTGAGCATGGGAATTGATCTTGATCGCAGGCGATGTTGCATACCGCTGTAATCTGGTGACCGTGGAAAACGGGATTATGGAAGATTTCTCTGCAGGACATATCTCCAGTCCTGAGGGTGCCGAACTCTTTTCCTCTCTTGGAAACAGGATTCCTGGAGTGATGTTCAGGCCGGGAATCAGCTATCGCAACCTGCTCGTTGTGCATGACGGAAAGGGAGCCACTTCCACCCCGCCCCATGATATCGTGGGGAAAAATATTGCCGAGTATCTCCCAAAAGGAGGGGATGCCGGCCTGCTCCTGCGGTGTATGGAGAAGAGCACGGAGATCTTTTTCGAACATCCGGTCAATTATGCACGACAGACAATCCGGGAAAACCCCCCGCAACCCAGATCTGGCCCTGGAGTGGCGGGCACAAACCCGCATTTCCCTCTTTTGAGAAAAAGTACGGGAAGAAAGGTGGGATAATCTCAGCAGTTGACCTCTTAAACGGGATTGCACGGTGTGCCGGTATGGAAGTGATTACCGTCCCGGGTGCTACCGGCTACCTCGATACGGATTATGACGCGAAGGGACGCTATGCACTTGAAGCAATCAGGCACCTTGACTTCCTCTATCTCCACATTGAAGCACCGGATGAAGCCGGACATCTGGGGAATGTTGAAGAGAAGGTTCGCGCAATCGAACGGGTAGATGGCGTTATCGGCATGATCCTTGAAGAGTTTGACGGTGTCCTTGCGGTGCTTCCCGATCATCCGACCCCTATCAGGGTTAAGACCCATACGAGGGATCCGGTCCCCTTTGTTGTTGTGGGAAAAGGAAAGGATGCGACGGAACGATACTCGGAACAGGCAGCCCGGTCCGGGGGACTGGGGACAAAGAATGCTGTGGACTTCCTCGACTTCCTGTTTTCATGAGTAGTGCGGCATCAGACCCCTGCTTCATCATCGTATTTTCAGTGGGGGTAACTTTCATCATCTGCCGCACCTGACTCGTTCTTTTTCTTTGTCTGATGATATAGATTTGCTCCTTGATTAAGATCGAACAGCAAAACCTATCTTTTTATCCGGAAATAATCCAATGCAGTTAATACCGATGGCGTAGAGGTTAGTGAGATGAAAAAGAACCTGCTGATGTGGGATGAAACACTCTTCCGCGACCCCGAGGTACTGGAGATTGATTACGTTCCCGAGCAGTTCGAATTCCGGGATACCCAGATGCGCGAACTGGCATTCCAGATCCGGCCCGGACTTCGCGGGGGAAGACCGCTCAATACCGTCTGCAAAGGGCTTCCCGGGACAGGAAAGACCACGAGTATCCGGAAACTTTTCGCCGAGATCGAGGAAACGACAAAAAAACTTGTCCCGGTATACATTAACTGCCAGATCGATAACACCAAATTTGCAATCATATCACAGATTTACAAAAAGCTCGCCGGTCATCTCCCCCCGTCATCCGGCACATCCTTTAAGCAGGTATTCGATGCTGTTGCCCGCATCCTGGTAAAAGAGGAGATTGTGCTGCTTGTCGCGCTCGATGACGCGAATTATCTCCTCTATGAAAACGAGATAAACAAGGTGCTCTATACCCTGCTCCGGTCCCATGAAACCTATGAGGGAACACGGATCGGTGTGATTGTGATTGTCAGCGATCTTGATGTGGATCTTACCCGTGCAGTCGATGCCCGTGTCGCATCGGTCTTTCGTCCTACCGAGATCTATTTCCCCCCCTACGATAATGCCGAAATCCATGGAAATAATGAAAGCAAGGGTTATGCAGGGTCTTTTCCAGGGTGTTTTGAGCGAAGAACTGCTCAATCTCGTTGTTGAACAGACCCTCAAGAGCGGGGATCTGCGGGTGGGAATCGATCTTTTAAAACGGGCAACGCTCAGTGCAGAACGTGCAGCCAGGCGCACTATCGAGCGGGAAGATATCTGTGGTGCGTACGAAGTTTCAAAGTACCTTCACCTTTCCTATACCATAAAAACGCTCAAGGATGAGGAACGGCTGATTCTCAAATCGTTTGCAGAAAGAAGTGCAAAAGAACATGAAATGAATGCCGGTGATGTGTACAAATCGATCAGGGAATCCCTGTCTATCGGCTATACCCGGTTCTATGAAATCATAAAAAAAATGGATGCGATGCGGCTGATAAACCTGCAGTATCGTGACGGGAAAGGCAGAACCCGGATTATTACCCTGCGGTACGACCCGGCAAAGGTCCTCGAATATCTCGCGTGACGCCGGATCAGTTTGAAAAATATTATCTGTTCCCAAACCCTCTCTTATGATGCAGGGGTTTTTGTAAATGTTGAGTGTTAATGAACTGGCACTGGAGATATTTGAGAATTTAGCCGAAATACCAGAGGAATTCAACTGTACCTACCATGAACTGGATAACGGGGCACGCATTGTTGACTGCGGTGTAAGCACCCGTGGGGGTTATGCAGCTGGCCGCGCATTCACCGAGATTTGTATGGGCGGACTGGGAGAGGTCAACTTCCGGATGGGGCATATCAAGGAATTCCCCATGCCGTTCATCGACGTTATGACGGATTTTCCTTCCATCTCATGCCTTGGTTCACAGAAAGCAGGATGGACGGTCAAAGTCGGCAACTATTTTGCGATGGGCAGCGGACCGGCACGGGCACTCTCTCTCAAACCAAAGCATACGTTTGAAGTGATTGAATACGAGGATGATTTTGACTGGGCTGTTATCTGCCTTGAGAGCGATCACCTTCCGAATGCAGAAGTCATGACGAAAATTGCAGAAGACTGCAATGTGGATGTAGCAAATGTCTGTGCTGTCGTTGCTCCTACATCTTCAATGGTTGGTTCAATCCAGGTTTCAGGACGCTGCGTTGAGACTGCAATCTATAAGCTCAACGAGCTCGGATTTGATACACGAAAGGTCATCGCCGCCATGGGAACTGCACCCGTCCCACCGGTCAGGGGCGCAAAACTCGCTATGGGTGTCACCAACGACGCCACAATCTATCATGGCAGGATCAATCTCACGATGAATGCTCCCGAGATCAAGGACTACCTTGAGAAGATCCCGAGCAGCAAGTCCAAAGGATACGGCAAACCGTTCAATGATATCTTCAAGGAAGCAGGGTACGACTTCTATAAGATCGATACTGCCCTTTTCTCACCTGCAGAGGTTGTCATCAACGAGCTGTCCGAGGGTGTTGTATATCATGTCGGTGCTG
This sequence comes from uncultured Methanoregulaceae archaeon, assembly GCA_963699515.1. GTDB lineage: Archaea > Halobacteriota > Methanomicrobia > Methanomicrobiales > Methanospirillaceae > Methanoregula. The sequence goes on from CAVOUD010000003.1 coordinate 171,112, forward strand.
TGAACACGGATGTGACGCTGAAGTCGTTTGGACTCATGAAGTAAATTTTTTTTTATTTTTTTGTTCTATGTTTTTAGCATGGTCAAGTGGATCCCGTTTTCACCGGCACCTTCACTCCGCTTACCGTTCACCGTATAATACAGGAGGTACAAATACCTGTTCAGGAGTCTCTGCGGAATGATTGTTATCGGGATCGATCCCGGACTTGCCCGACTGGGGTACGGGGTAATTGAAGTAACTAAAGGGGACATACGGATGGTCTGTTACGGATGTATAGAAACATCCGGCAAGGATTTCCGCGCTTCAGAGAGATTATTAAAAATATATACTGCAGTCGAAGCACTTTTTGAGAAATACCAGCCTTCTCATGTTTCCCTTGAAAAATTATTCTTCACAAAGAACATCTCCTCGGCCATGGGCGTAAGTGAAGTACGCGGGATCATCCTTCTTGCCGCTGAGCAGCGGACTATCCCAATCGCAGAATATACCCCGAACCAGGTAAAACAGGCCATCACCGGATCCGGGCGTGCAGATAAACGCCAGATGCAGGAGATGATTAAAAGACTTCTCCGGTTGGATGAAATTCCTGCTCCTGATGATGCGGCCGATGCCCTTTCGATTGCCTTATGTCATATCCATATCCTGAGATAGTACAATGATCGCACATCTTCGTGGTAAACCAGTCCTGACGGGTGACAGGTGGGTGGTAATCGATGTCGGGGGCATCGGGTACCAGGTGCAGGTCACCCAGCCCGCACTTCAGTTACTGGCACACACGTCAGAACCGGTAAAACTCTTCACGTATATGGCGGTCCGTGAGGATGCGATAACGCTCTACGGTTTCATGCATCAGAGTGAACTGGAGATGTTCAGGATTCTGATCGGGGTGAGCGGGATCGGTCCCCAGATTGCCATGAACCTCCTTTCCCAGATCGGGATCGAGGATTTTGTCATGGCGATCCTGAACGAGGATGAAAAGGCACTGACCAGGATCTCCGGGATTGGCACCAAGAGTGCGAAACGGCTTATCCTTGAACTCCGGGACAAGATGAAGAAAGTCAGCGAAACGATGGTTCCGGGGGATGTCGGCAGGGCCAGTCCGGTTGTTCATGATGCTGTAAGCGCACTTGTCTCGCTCGGGTTTTCAGAAAAAGAATCAAGAGATGCAGTCAATGCTGCGGCACTGGTGATGAAAAACCCCACGGTGCAGGAGCTCATCAAAGCCGCACTCGTAACAATGAAGGAACGCTGATGCCATGACCGAGAGGATTATCTCACCCGAGCCACTCATGGAGGAAGCAGACGATCTCACCATCAGGCCGGCCCGGCTGGATGAATTTGTCGGGCAGGTACAGGTCAAAGAGACATTGAAGATCGCGATTGAAGCTGCACAGAAACGTGATGAACCCTTAGACCATCTCCTGTTTTCCGGGCCACCAGGCCTCGGTAAGACCACACTTGCGCATATCATAGCCCATGAGATGGGTGCTGATATCAGAGCCACGACCGGTCCTGTGCTTGAAAAACCGGGGGATATTGCAGCACTACTCACCCCCTTAAAACGGGGTGATATCCTGTTTATCGATGAAATCCACCGGATAAACCCGGTTGTCGAGGAGGTGCTGTATCCTGCAATGGAGGATTTCTTTATCGATGTGATGATCGGTGAAGGACCGAGTGCACGCTCGATCAAGCTGAACCTTGAACATTTTACCCTCATCGGTGCAACCACAAAACAAGGCCTCTTAGGTGCCCCGTTCCGGGACCGCTTCGGTATCTTGTCGCGGCTCGATTTGTATTCTTCCATAGATCTCGTGAAGATTGTCACGCGGAGCGCATCCATCCTGAAGATCCCGATAACTGCTGACGGTGCTGATGAGATAGCCCGGAGAAGCCGGGGAACGCCACGGATTGTCAACCGTCTGTTGCGGCGCGTAAGGGATTTTGCTATTGTCAAAGGGGATGGTACCATCACCCGTGAGATTGCCTCAAGAGCGCTCCAGATGATGCAGATCGATGAGCTTGGGCTTGACGAACTGGACCGGCGCATTCTCTCAGTTATCGCCAAAGATTTTGACGGGGGTCCTGTAGGTGCGAAGACCATCGCGATCTCGGTCGGGGAAGAGGTCCGGACCATCGAGGAGGTGTATGAACCGTACCTGATCCAGATCGGGTTTTTAAAACGCACCCCGCAGGGAAGGGAAGTCACGCCCGCTGCAAAAAAACATCTCAATAATCCGCAGAAGACGCTGGTGTGAGGCAGGATTGGTGCAAATTCCGGGCAAAGGATAATGAGGGGATGCCCTCTCTTCTCCTCTCGTCCTTATCCCAGGACGTCTTCTCATCACTCTTGCTTTCTCATAGTTATCAGGAACGGCAGCAGCATCACGACAGCGATGATCCCCATGAATTGCAGGAAAAAATACAGGAGCATTTCGCGTTCCTGGTCGTAGAACCTGAGATCTACGGACACCGTCTTATTCCACTGGATCAGGGTTGTATTATCTGAGTACCGTGTAACATTGGCGCCAGGGCTGATTCCGGCAAGGAGCGGGTTTTGTACATTGAATTCCTGCGGGAGGGTAATATTGACGTGATAGGGACTCTTGAAAGATGCCTGAAGGTGATTATCACGAAGGGGCGAAACATACGACACGGTATAATTTCCCCGTTCAAATGTCAATGCCCTGACATTGCTGGTAAACGAGGGTCCGGTCTGGTTGAACCGGCAGGGAGAACAATTCCCTGACAGTTGTACTTCTCCTACCGTGAGAGGTACAGGTTCACCGAGCATTCCGGCATCGACAAACTCATACCGAGAAGAGTCCACGATCTCAATCGATGCCCTGTACGCTGTCCCATTGGGAAAAATCAGATAATCAGCTGAGAGCGCTCCCGCAGAGGGGATAGCATGCCAGCGCGATTATAAGTGCAGTGCAGAGAGCAGCGATGGCAGATCTGCGTTGATCTCTGTCGGGGGTTCGCATTGTTTTATCACCGTATCCGGGTCCTTGAGCAGATGCCCGGTAACAACGCAGACAATCCGCTCATTCCGGTCAATCATACCGTGTTCGACCAGTTTTCGTACACCTGCAACGGAAGCGGCTGATGCCGGCTCAACACCGACTCCTTCTTTTCGTGCGAGATCCCTCTGCATCTGCAGGATCTCTGCATCGGTGACTGACTCGGCAAGTCCGCCAGTCATTCTGATAGCCGTGAGGGCTTTTTCCGCATTGACGGGTGCCCCGATCCGGATCGCTGTCGCTACGGTTTCAGGATTTGGTTCAGGGATCACTTCGGGGAGATTCTCACGGATTGCCCGCACAACCGGACTTGACCCCTCGGCCTGGATGCCCGTCATCATCGGCAACCGGTCCATGAAACCCAGTTCCTGCATCTCCATAAATCCCTTGTAGACCGCTGATATATTGCCTGCATTTCCCACGGGGAGAACAAACCGGTCAGGGACTTCACCAAGCTGGTCGAGTGCCTCAAAACCAATAGTTTTCTGTCCTTCAAGTCGATAGGGGTTGATGGAATTTAACAGATACAGTCCATGGGACAGGCAGAGATCATGCACCATTTCAAGAGCACGATCAAAGTTGCCACGGATTGAGATCACCTGAGCGCCATGCATCAGAGCTTGTGCCACTTTACCCACCGCCACTTTGCCTGCAGGGAGGAGCACAACCGCCGGGATCCCTGCTTTTGCTGCATAGACCGCAAGGCTTGCTGAGGTATTCCCTGTACTCGCACAGGCAACACTCTTTTTCCCCAGCTGAATTGCCATTGAGACACCAACGGTCATACCCCGGTCCTTGAATGAACCAGAGGGGTTCATGCCCTCGTGTTTTGCGTAGAGATGGTTAAGTCCCATCTCCTGCCCGAGCCTTTTTAAGTGGTAGAGCGGAGTCCCTCCTTCCTGCAGGGTGACGGGATCTATCCGAACCGGGAGCAGTTCCCGGTACCGCCATACCGAGAGCGGCCGCTTTTCCCACATCGCTTTTGTTATGGTGATTTCGTCCAGGGGATATTTCACGGCGAGGAGATGACCGCATTTTTTACAATTATACAGGATCTCGTCAGCGGGATAGGTGGCTCCACAGTTGACGCACACGAGATGGTACATGGAATAGTATTGGTCTTTTTATTACATATAGGAGCGCGTTTTCTCAAAGGATAAACGGCGTTCCCCAGGAATTTTTTCCATCAGTTCATGAAAGAAGGGACAGAATATCCATGTTTTTCTTACTACTTTCTCTTCGTAAGAAGAGAGTGATAAAGTGCATCCTTACGGTCTTTTTCTACCGGGAAAGCTCGTTTTGTCCTCTCCACCTCTCCCGGATCAATATCTGAGAAGAGCAGTTGCTCTGCTTCATCAGCGCGACTGATAATTGTACCGTGAGGATCTGCAGTCATCGATGCACCTGAGTACAGATCAACCGGAGTCTTTCCGGTGGTATTTACACCTATAACATACATCTGGTTTTCTGCAGCCCGTGCCGTGATGAACAGCTCCCAGTGCCTGATGCGGCTTTGTGGCCAGGCTGCCGGAACAAAAACTGCATGGACACCCTTTTGGGAATAAAGCCTGAAGAGTTCAGGAAACCGCAGGTCATAACATATTGCGATACCACAGGTCAGCGAATCAAAGGTAAATATTCCCAGATCCGTACCGGGTGAGTTTGCCTCATGTTCGTGGCAGAAAGAGAACAGGTGCATCTTTGTATAGCTTGCAAGAATCCTTCCATCCCTGTCGATGGCAATGGCAGTGTTTTTAGGAAGCGGGTCATGTGCTTCCCGCAATGATCCAAGGATACCAATCCTGTACTCTTTTGCATAAGCCTGAAGGGAAGATATGATGCTCCCGTGAACATCCTGGATATTTTTGTGGGGACGAGGATCCCAGCCGGTTGCAAACTGTTCAGGAAAACAGATCAGTTTTGCTCCACAATCAGCAGCATGCCGGATGAATGTTTCTGCTTTGGTAAGCGTCTTTTCCGGCTCTTCCCAGGTACTCGTAATCTGTGCACTGCACACCCTGATGATATGACTATTATTCAGGTTTTGGCTTTCGAGTATGGACATTGGTTGTTGCATTCCCCCAAAAAGAATAAAATTGCACTTCTGACAGTCAGTACTCCATTAAGCATAGTGCAGTGCTAAAGAGTAATATTATTTTGGTAGCCTTTAACGGCGGGAAAAAAGAGCTCTTGAGAAACAGACATGAATCGATACGGTTCACACCAAAACAATGAAAACGGACATGATATCCCTTGGGACACATCCAAACAGGATGAAAAAGTGATTGAATTTTCATATTAAATCGTTCTTTATACGATTGACTCCCGCCTCGGGGCCTCTTTAGAGGCACGGCGGGCAGGGAGTTTTTCATTTTTATGTTCTGTAGAAACGCACATGAGTCATGGACTCAGGCAAACATGATGAATAACCGTGGGTCTTTATTAGAAAAACCATGTTTTCGCGAGATATGACAAAACATCTATTGATGGAGTGGATAGTGCCTGTCCCCCGGACAGCCCCTGCGCTGTGCGATAATGCTGTATTACCGTTTCAGGTCTCATCGCATTATGGGGGCTGCATCAGCGGCGGTGGCGAAAGGCACTATTTGCCGAAGCCCCCAAGAGCGTTAAGAGAGTTTTCTCCAGGATTTCTCCACAACACTTTTTAAGTCACTTATCCGCCGCGGGGACGTCCCTTTGGGGGCGGCGGCAATTATCGTACAAGATGGATAGAGTGGTTCCAATCCTCGCATCATGAAAGGAATTCTGCAGAATCAAAAAAGAGAGATGTTAGTATTCGTAGATGACGGATTCATCAATCCGCGTATACGTAACCAGTTCATTATACCTGAAGTGGATTGCTATCTCACGGGCTGCACTCTCCGGGGAGTCGGAACCATGGATGATGTTCCGGCCGATATCAATACCGAAATCACCCCGTATAGTGCCAGGCTCTGCTTCCTGTGGATTGGTCGCACCAATCACCTTACGGGCGATCGAGACCACACTCCTGCCCTCCCAGACCATGAGAAAACAGGGTCCCCCCATGATATAGTGTTTGAGGGAAGGAAAAAATGGTTTTGCGAGATGCTCCCGGTACTGTTCTGTTACACGGGTTTCGGGAAGTGTCTCAAACCGCGCTGCAACGAGTTTCAATCCTTTCGCTTCAAACCGGGATACTATATCACCCACAAGACCGCGCTGAACCCCATCAGGCTTGACCATAACAAAGGTGCGGTCCATGTACAATCTCACTCCTTGTTTGCAGCCTTCTTCCCTGCTGCAGTCCACTGGACCCTTCGGGGGACCCTTCCGAGCTTGTAGTTGTTCTGGCACTTGGTGCTGCAGAAGTAAAAGATGGTTCCGTCCTTTCTGACATACATCTTGCCGGTACCCGGTTCAAGCTGAACGCCGCAGAAGCTGCAGGGATGTTGCTCAACCATTCCCTTCACCGCCTCGACATTTTCTTTGCTTCACGTTCGGTCTCAAGGAGCATGACAATATCTCCTTCACGGATTGGACCAACCGTGTTGCGGGTAATGATCCGTCCCTTGTTGTTACCATCAAGGATACGGCACTTTACCTGCATTGCTTCGCCGTGCATGCCGGTCGAGCCAACAACCTCAATCACTTCGGCTGGCGTTGCGTCGTCTGCCATAGGAGAATCCTCACGCCTTCAGCGCGGTCAGCTGCTTGGTAAGATCTTCAATCGTTTCTTTTGCCTTGCCGGGTTTTACAATTGCAGCAGCAGCTGAGCCTACGTCAAGACCGCTTGCAGCGCCAATGTCGTTCTGCTTGTTGATGAAGATATACGGAACTTTCTTTTCATCGCAGAGCGGCCCAAGGTGCATAACAATCTCTTCGGGTTCCACATCTGCCCCAATCAGTACGAGCAGAGCGATGCTGCGCTCAATGGCTTTTGTTGCTTCATTGGATCCTTTCTTGATCTTGCCTGTATCCCGTGCAACTTCAAGGGCTTCAAGCGCCTTGTTCTGAAGCTCGTCCGGAGCCTGCGTTTTTACGTAACCTTTTGCCATAACTCACCTCATTCAGGAGTAGAATGCTCCTTCATTACTCATCAGTCAGCAATGATGCAGCCATATCATTTTATCAGGAGCAGAAATAAAGGTTTGTGAAGGACTGGCCGGGAGTGTAAAAATAACCTCAGGTTTTTATTACTGCTTTCTGATGTTAATTATCCCGTAAGCCGGTATATTTCCGCTCCATTTACAGAATATATTTTCTCAAGACCGTTTGCTGAAATATTTACCCGATAGCGCTCGCGCTCACTATCACCAAGGTAGAGAAGGGTGGCATTGTATTTTTTCATGAGCTCAACAGTCTTTTCAGGGTCTTCATAGATTGATTTTACATCGGCCAGTCGGGTGCTAAACCAGCCTGTATCATCTCCCCGCCACATGTACTCATGAAAGGGCATACCAATAATTGCGGGAATTCCGGTGAACGATGAAATCCTCGAGTAATAGGTATAGTCACCCCCCTCTGCTTCAACAATCCGCTCATCGCCCTGCAGTGTCCGCAGATAGGCAACTCCCCCGGCATCCCCGGGATGTGCGTCTTTGAGATATGCAAGCCCATCGAGAGTTCCTGTTCCATAACTCATAGTAAACGGTATGACAAACGGGAGTACGAAGAGTATGCCGACCACACTAGCGGTAATGATGGCAGTATTCCGGGCTGAAATAACCGGTATCCAACTGCATTCAGAAAGCCATTTCCCGATCATTGTTGTTGCTGCAATGCCAAGAATGATCCATGCAGGAAGATAACACTTGAAGACAGTATTCATACGGAAGAAGGTATCTCCCATATTGTCTTTGAGATAGAAAATTTCACAGAAGATCAAAAGTATTAGACCGATACTGGCAAGGATATCAGAAGGATCGTGGTGTTTCCGTGCGATGAAATAGATAAGCGGGATTACCGCAATTGCGGCAGCGACATAACCGGTAAGAACAAAAGGAATCACGACAAGGAGAAGATACGGTCGCTTCACTATGTCGCGCCAGAGAAACGCAAAAAAAATGGCGATAAAAAGCCCGTTCACCAGCAGGAACTCAAAGGGATTCGAAGGGGTATGAACGATTGAAATACCCCCGGTGGTCGTCTTTAACTGGAGGTAAAACGGCAGATAGCACAGGATGGCAAGTGGCGGGACAGCTGCTAGGTGCCAGCAGGATGAAATACTGTTGGGTTTTTTTCCTGCTCTCCATGATGATCAGCACCCCGAACAGGAGCATGATCGGAGCATAAATCAAAACGTCCCAGGTATTGAATAACGGCATGGAGCCAAGACTGAGCGCGCAAAAAATACTGACAAGCCATTTTGCCCGGTTTTCAAGTGATTCCCACCGTTTGTAGGCATAGAGAAGTAAGAAGATCAAAAAAATCTGGTTGAAGAGTGAGACCACATGGGCATGGACATCTCCCCAGATGAATGAGAAAAGAGGGTATTCGTTGATGGTATTGGTGATTGTTCGTGTACTATCCCAGAAAACAGTATTCAGGGCTTTTCCCTGTGCAATCTGATAAAAAAATGATGGATTCGGTATGAAGAGAATAATAAGAGGTAACCACCGGAATTTCTTCAGCATCAGGGTCCCTATCGCGTACAGGTTAATCGCTGAAAAACTGAAGATCGTTGGTAAAGCAAGGTTGAATGTGATATTCGATGGTACTCCGGTGACAATCCCAAGACACCCGAACATCCAGTATCCAAGGTAATAATAGACATTCAGGGAACCTCCGGCAAACCATGGATCAAGTGGTGGTACCACCGGATTGCGCATCACTGATGCAAGAAATGCATGGTCCATGAATTTTTCTGCATATGATATCGTGGGATTGACAAACCGCACGTCAAGCATGAGGAAAAAACAGACAAGGAATACCATCTCCCAGCGCCATTCTGTCCTGAGCTCTTCCAGGGAATAGTGGCGGTACCAGAGATGGTAACAGATAAGTGCCAGAAATGGCAGGAGGGCAATCTGTACAGGAATGTGGAGAAGTCCACAGTACCAGGAAAGGATGGTGAATGCAAGGAGTGATGCGGAGAATGATACCGGAAATGCAAAGCTCTTAAATGTTTTTTTCAGCGACGGGTAAAAAGAAAGCTGGATCAGGGTAAGGACAGCAAGCCAGCTTATCACAGAAAAAATCTGCTGTTCCACGGTCAGGATGATTTCCCCCCTTCCAATTTTGAATCAAGGACAGTCCGGATGCTGGGGATGACCCAGTCCCCGAAGTAATAAATCGAGACGATCCCGCCCGCGAGAGTTACAAGGTTTTTAATCAGGTGGTCTATAACAGCAATCAGTGTTGCAACAGCTGGATCAACCCCGGCAAGCCCGAATGTTATTGCCAGTGAAATCTCATATGTTCCAACCCCCCCCGGTGTGAGCGGAATGGCCTTTACAAGGTTTCCAATTACAATGGCAAGAACAATTACGGCAAATGGGATCTGCTGCTGAAACATCATTACCACGGCAACGCAGACAAGTATGTCGAGGAGCCAGATTACCACTGAAGAGAACCCAAGTACTACAATAGCTTTCAGTGACAGAGAAGCCCGTTTTATCTCATGCAGGATCGTCAGAATTATCGCGATGTACCGGTTTTCTGATGAAAATTTACCCATAAAAAGTAACAGGACAAAAAAAATCACACCGGCTGCAAGCGGCAATACAATGAGAGTGTAGAACCATGCAGGTACATTAACAACGAAGAAAAGTGCTACTGCACCAAGGAGTGCCACCGTGAAGATGTCAAAAATCCGTTCGACAACCAGCGAAGAAACTCCTTCAGAATAGGTAACATTATATTCGTGTTTCAGGATGAGAACACGGACAAAATCTCCAAGACGTGCAGGAACTATCAGGTTAACCGTCTGACTGACAAAAATACAGGCAGTAGATGCCGTAATGCTGACCTGGTAACTGAGGTTTTTGAGAATGATATGGTACCGCCATCCACGTAACCACCAGGCACAAAGGCAGATGATCGTGCCCACGACAAGATATGCAGGAATACTATTCTGGAGAGCAATGAGCAGATCATCCCAGACCCTGAAGAGCATATAGGCGACAATACCAATGGCAATAACGGTCGGAATGACGATTGCACTAATTTTTCGATACATGAATCTGCCACCACAACCTCAGGATCGATGAACCCATCTCAAAAACATCTTTTATTTTCACTGTTGTTCCTTTACCTGCCCGCCAGCGGACCGGAAATTCACGGATGCGTGCTCCGTGACGCTGGGAGCGGACAAGAATCTCGGTATCCCAGAACCAGTGGCTGGAACGTATGGATGGGAGTATCGGGAGGATATGTTCCTTATTGAATGCTTTAAAACCGCACTGGTGATCGTAGATTCTGCTTCCGAGAAAAAGTCTGACCAGAAAATTATAGGAACGACTCGCTATCTCACGACCCCCGGTACCGCACGATATCACTTCCCGGCATCAGCCGTGATCCGGTTGCAATATCTGCCCCTTCACGGATTGCATCCTATGAGCTCGGGAAGATGCTGCATATCTGTTGCGAGATCAACATCATAATAACATACGATGTTCCCTTTGGACTCATAAATCGCCCGGTTAAGCGCTTTACCCCGACCCAGTCGTTCATCACTGTGGAGAAGATGAATGCGGTTATCACTCTGTTCGTACTGGCGCACGAGTTCAGCGCTTCCATCAGTGCTGCCATCTTCTGCGATGATCAGTTCAAATCCGTTCGTTATCCGGGACAGGATTTCAATAGATCGGGGAATAGCAATCTCGAGTGAGTGAAGGTCATTAAAAACAGGAATGATTACGGTTACTTCAGGTCCGGCCATGGGTACTCCGGGTCCTGATGCACTCCGCTACTTCGGATCCTGCACGTATGGATCCCTCCATACTTCTTTCCGGGTAATTTGTCCGGGAAAACATTCCTGCCATAAATAATCCCTGTTGTTCATATGCAGGGATGAGACTGCGGTATCCCGTTGTGTACACAGGACCCGCCCAGGGATCGACTGCCATTTTGTACCAGTGGATCTCATCCCTTGTGACAGAAAACCGGGTGCAAAAATCCTCAAGCATCCGTAAGTCAAGGCGTGGTGGAACTGTTCCGGTAAAGTAGGATGCCAGGTACACAATATGTTCCCCATATCTCTTAAACGGAATAAAATTCGTGTGGGCAACTACAGCACCATAAGGAGCTGCATCTTTCATGTTAAGCCAGTAAATACCCCCAGTCACGTCACGTTCAAGAGCAAGTGTCATGCATGCAGCACCCTGGTACGGAATAGGGGGCAGTGCCGGACCACCCATTCTTTCGAGTTCCTGGGGTGGGATTGTAGAAATAATTGCATCGTACCGGATACCATTTACCTCCCAGGTTCCGTTCTTGCGGGAAACTGATGAAACGGGGGTCTGTTTCTGGATCACCCCACCGTTGAGAGTAATTGATTTTTCGAGTGCATCGATAAGTTGATGAAATCCCCCGTTCAGGTATCCCAGATGTTCTCCGGAAACACCACGGTTTGAGCGAATTGCAATCCGGCTGAATAACCATGCTGCCGAAACTTCTTTTCTCCGTTCCCCGAATTTACTCTTTAAGAGTGGTTCAAAAAATGACGAATAAATGTTTTTTCCGAGATGTTTGATAATATACTGCTCAGCCGGGATGTTATCAAGAGTCTTAAGATCTGTTTTTTTTGCTTTGAATGTAAGTCCTGGCAAGTTTTACTTTATCGATAAGCGAGAGTTCCGGATAGAGCAGGATTTCAAGGGGTGTGTTCAACGGATAGATCTTATTGCTGGCAAAATAACCGGTCGTTCCTGTTTTCCATTCAAGTTTGTCAGATCAGACCCAGTTTCGATTCATCAATGCAAAAAGACTGGTATCCCCGGAGAAACAATGGTGATAATATCTTTCTATCCAGTAATTGTTGACGTTATAGGATGACAGGCAACCCCCGAGGTAAGGCATTTTTTCAAAAAGGTCTACCTCGTGATCCTGCACAAGTCTGTGGGCAGCAACAAGTCCTGTCAACCCCCCCCCGATTATGCCGATCTTCATGATAAGTATTCTATAGTATTTTTCAGGGCGAAATGAAAAAGGCTCCGTATATTTACTGCAAATCGGTATAATCTCCTCGGAGAAATTATAAGAAAGTTTTTGTATTGTCGAAATAAACGGTATATAACAGCAAAAGGACTTAAAGAGAATTAAAAGAAAGTAATTATCTCTCAGCCCATTGGAGGGTGTCAATACAATGCGCGTGTTTTTCATAGGTTTTGGTCAAGCGGGCGGTAAAATTGTCGATATGTTTATCGAGCAGGATAAAAAACTCGGAACGAACAGTTTCAGGGGGATTGCCGTCAATACCGCGCGAACCGACCTGATGGGTTTAAAAAATGTCGATATGAAAGACCGGATTCTTATCGGGCAGACCATGCTCAAAGGTCATGGTGTAGGTACCGACAATGTAACCGGGGCCCGTGTAACGGCGGATGAAATTGACAGCATTATCAGTGCCATTGATATCAGGGGTACGCATGATGTTGACGCGTTTGTGATCGTAGCCGGGCTTGGTGGGGGTACCGGATCCGGTGGTTCACCGGTGCTTGCCCGACATCTTAAACGCATCTACCGCGAACCGGTCTATGCACTGGGAATTATTCCTTCACCCGAAGAAGGACGGCTTTACTCCTATAATGCAGCCCGTAGTCTGACCACGCTTGTAAATGAGTGCGATAACACTTTTATTTTTGACAACAGCGCCTGGAAAAACGAAGGTGAAAGTGTAAAAAGTGCATTCCAGCGCCTGAATAATGAAGTGGTAAGGAGGTTCGGAGTGCTTTTCCGGGCGGGTGAAGTAAGCAAAATGGGCGTTGGTGAGATGGTTGTTGACTCCAGTGAAATTATCAACACACTCACGGGGCGGAGGCATCACTTCTGTGGGATATGCAATCAGTGAGGTGATGAGCAAGCATACAAAGAAGCAACGAGGAATCATCAGAAATCTGAAGGACAAGATCGGTGGGAAGCGGGAGGCAAACGAAGAAGTCCTGCTTGGTGAGGATAAGTCCGCAAAAATTGTTGCTCTTGTACGCAGGGCGATGCTCGGACGGCTCACCCTTCCCTGTGATTACTCTACAGCAGAGCGAGCCCTGGTTCTGCTTGCCGGTCCACCGGATGAAATGGATCGCAAGGGTGTTGAGAAAGCGAAGAGCTGGGTTGAAGAGAACATTGCGGGTGTTGAGGTGCGGGGTGGGGATTACCCGGTCAACAGCGAATATGTTGCAGCAGTAGTGATGCTGGCAACCGTTGGAAATGCACCGAGAATCAAAGAGCTTCTCGATATCGCCAAAGAAACCAAGGAAGATGTTATTAAGTCCAAGGAGAAAAAATCAACTATGTTTGAAGAAGGCATAGATCCTTTATTTGAGTGAGGTTTACCATGAAGGGATTAATGAAATGGACTGTTCTTATACTATTTCTCATTGTGTGTATTCAGGCTGTGTCTGCGATATTTCTGTAGCATCTGTAACGGTTGATCCTTCAGGGTCATTGACACCCGGTACTCCCGTAACGGTTCAATTCAAGATTGACACGCAGTGATTTCCCTTCTGGTGGCGAGATACGGCTTTTCACGGATCTCGATAATCCAAAATGGACGTATACGATCATTGTAAATGGTATTGAAAATTTACGACCTGTGGAGGGTGGGCGGACCCTTGCAATCAGCGGTTTTGAGCTGAGTTACAAACCCTCTGATGAGGTGTCTGTCCGGACTACTCTGGAAGGAGTTGCTCCTCCTGTGACCCAGACTATCCAATAAAACATTGTCAGGATTACAGAATATGATGCAAATGGCAAACCTGTCACAAGTTCACAGGTTGAAAAAACAGCACTGGTTATCAATACCGGGGAAGTAGCTTCAACAATCGCTTCCGCTGATGCAGAACTCCAGGTCTACAGGACGCATATCGATGAAAAGGCTGCACTGGGTATCGACACTGCCGCGGCTGAAGTAAAATATAATGAAGCACAGGCAGAAAGTTGACTCCGCCCGTTCCCGCCCATCAAATGAGTATGCCGGAGCACTGGGGGATCTCACCGCAGCAACAGCTGCCATTAAGGATGGGGAAACTGCACTTGACAAGGCATGGGCGGAATACGAAGTTGCAGCAGCCCAGGTCCCCATCAACAATGTCGATGCCATAATTGCCTGGTTTAAAGGTAATTCCAGCACGGCAAATGACCAGCAACTCCCTACCATTATTACCAAACGTGAAGTGGCAGTAAGTTATGTCTCAAATGCAAATGACCATATTGCCGAGGGTAATTTTGCGCTGGCCCGTCAAAAGGCACAGGATGCTTTTTTGAAAGCGAATGAATCCTATACAGAAGCACTCGCACGCCAAAAACAGCTGATGTCGGGATGGAGCCTTCCCATCCCTAAAATTAAACAGCACGATGTTTATTATTATTGGCGTAGTTGCAGTGATTCTGGTTGTGGTGGGTGTAATTATCTACCGCAAACGTTCCCGATGGGATGAACTCGGTTAATTCCTTTTTACTCCCAAATTTTCTTCACTTGAACCGCCGCAAGAGTATCCCTTCAGGTGTGGCGACATGCATTGTATCCGGTTGCAGGGGAACATCAGATCCATCTTTTACATCCTCGTAATACCTGCTTTACTCTCGTAAAATAGTAAAGAACCAAAAAAGAGAGATTATAAAAAATGGGCTCTGGAGAAACGGGCATGAACTAATCGGGTTCACTCTCGAACCATGAAAATCTTACTTTATACGAAGGACTCCCGCCTCAGGGGCCTCTCCGAAACACGGTGGGCAGGGAGTTTTTTAATTTATTATTCACCGATCCGCTGCATAGGAAGCCCCATCGGGGGTGGCGGCAATCATCATACCTGAAGGATAGAGTAGAAACAATCCCCGTATTCTATCTGCATACTACGAGATTCATGGGAAATGCTCAATGACAAGCTTAACACTCATGGGGGTTTCACTACCGCACGCTTGTGGCTCTCCCGAATGCGATAGACCCCAGGTAATACTTCATGGGTAAAGTGTTATTTTAGCCCCTGATTTTTTCGTAAAATCTTCTGAAAATTATCTTCCAATACATAGTTATCACGCTCCTGGGGGCTTGGGCTGTGCCTCTGCCCCCGCCGCTGTGGCGACCCCCATAATGCGATAAGCCTGTATACAGGTTCCATCACTCTAAAAATTGATGTACGAAAAGTCTTATCACTTTTTTTATTTTTAATTTCAGTCACAAAATTAATTCGAAAATATCGTCGTAAAAATAAAAAATTTTAGGGGCTGAATTGGTACATTACCCTCCTTCATAATCGCTATAAGTGCAGGGGCGGTTGGGGGGTGACAGGCATTGTCCCCTCCTTTATCGTACCAGTGATTTGTATTTCATATCATAGTAAAAGGAATTACCATGAAAGAACCACGGTTATTCATCATGTTTGCCTGAGTTTGTGACTCATGTGCGTTTCTACAGAGCCAAAAAATGAATCGTTCATGAACCCTGTTGGCGGGTAAAAACATCGATATTGATACTCCCCATTCTGCCATCACGGTGGAGATAATAATCGATCAACCGGTTTTCGTTGTCATAGAATGAGAACCAGTAACCCAATTTGTAGGTCTTTTTGTCATATCCCTGAATGGATGGATAACTGGCGGCATCATGGAGTATGATTACCCCGGGTTTATCCTGGGTAAGTGTTTGTTCATCAGCGATATCACCATAAAATTTGATTTTATTCCAGCGATCGCCCCGGTAATACCAGGGAAGTGGCCAGTAATTCTTTGATGCAACGACAACATGGTCGGAAGCATCGATGAGCCGCATGACGTCACGCAGGTCTTCGGAATTCTGTACCTGGACGATCGGTTCATTGATATCTGCAGGAATGAATGCAACATGCCACGTCATGAGAATGAGGAACAGACATCCTATGACAGCAAAAACCATCTTTTGCCAGTTCAGCTTGTACACTGCGACAAAGCACATCGGGAGCAGCTGGGGGATGATTAACCATGGCACTTTCTCGCCGACAAATGCATAGAATGCCATCATCAGGATCATCCAGTATATACAAAATCCGAAGAATTCATCAGATTTGGAATACACAGGTTTCTGAGTTTTAATCTGCTGCAGGGTCATTGCGGCAAGTTCAGCAGTAGGAAGCACGGAACCGCGATAGGTAAACCAGTTTTTGAAACGTCTGATGAACAGGGATCTGTCAAAATCTTTAAACAGGAACTGAACAGTCCCGATCATTGCAAGGATAAAGATCGGCAATTCATACAATAAATAAAGCGGGATATAGTAGAACCAGGGCCCTCCCAAACGTTGCTGGTTATGCATCGCGGTCCAGTGCTCAACAGCTTTATACCAGCCGGTTGTATTCAGGGCGAAATTCTGACCGATAAGCGTTTCGATATGGAAACCGAATGCGGAATACAGAACACTCATAATTGCGATGACGATGAATGCTCCGAAAATACAATCATATTTCCAGTCGTGAGGAAGTTTGAATTTTCCCCGCCAGACTGCATAGATAAAGAATGATGCAAAGATGAGAATGATGACCGGCATTTCTTCCTTGCAACAGAGCCCACCAGCCATAGCTATTGCTGCAATGATCGCATATCTGGTTTGCCCGTATTCGAAATAATACAGGATGGCGACAAGGAGGAGGAACGAGAAAAAGAGCATAAAGATATCATGCCGGAGGAAGCGGGAAAAGTATACCATATTGGGAGAAAGAGCAAGAAGGAGAGCAGCTACAAGAGTCTGTTTCTTATCGATGATATCCAATGCGATAGATACAATATACGAGTGGGATGAGAAGGGCTCCAAAGAGTGAAGGGAGTAACCGGGCGACGAGATCTGAATCTCCAAAGAAAGAGAACATGCCGGCGGTAACGTAGTAGAGAAATGGTCCATGATAACTGGGATCATATATCCATGAGCCTTTTGTCAGCAACTCATAGGAAAACCATGCATGAATAGCCTCATCATGGTGAAGCAACTTGAGATCCAGGTGCCAGAACCGAATAAAAACCGCAAGAATAAAAATTAAAAGAAAAAGTCTTTCAAAAGTAAAAAAATGTTTGATTTTCTGAGATAATTCAGCGGCCTGCTGCACGCCGCACCTTTAACTCTCTAATACAATTTCAATACCGATATCTTTTGGCACCTGAATGCGCATGAGCTGACGGAGTGCCCGTTCATCGGCATCGATATCGATGAGGCGCTTGTGAATGCGCATCTGCCAGCGGTCCCAGGAGGCAGTTCCCTCCCCATCCGGGCTCTTGCGAATCGGTACAACCAACCGTTTGGTTGGGAGCGGAATCGGACCGGCCAGATTTACGCCTGTGCGTTCTGCAATCTCGCGGATTTTATCACAGACCATCTCTACTTTATTAAAATCAGTCCCTGTCAGGCGAATTCTGGCTTTTTGCATGTTATTTTCCCCCAAAAAAAATTATCTCATTTGTTTTGCCTGAATGGCGATACACATCCCTGCGGCAATCGTTGTACCCATATCCCTGACGGCAAACCTGCCCAGTTGCGGAAGCTCCTTGACAGTCTCAATGACCATCGGTTTTGTTGGTTTGACAACAACAATTGCGGCGTCCCCGGTCTTGAGGAATGTCGGGTTTTCCTCTTTGGTCTGACCTGTACGGGGGTCAAGTTTCTTTTTGAGCTCCATGAATGTACATGCTGTCTGCGTAGTGTGACAGTGGAAGACCGGAGTATACCCGACAGTGAGAGCGCTCGGGTGCTGGAGTACGACTATCTGTGCAGTGAATTCTTCTGCAACGGTTGGTGGTGCTTCTGCGGGTCCGCAGACATCGCCACGGCGGATATCTCCTTTTCCGATACCACGGACGTTGAAGCCGACGTTATCACCTGGCACTGCCTGGGGGATTTCTTCGTGGTGCATCTCAATGGACTTGATTTCTCCATCCTTATTGGCGGGCATGAATGACACTTTCATTCCCTTTTTCATAATCCCTGTTTCCACACGGCCTACAGGAACCGTACCAATCCCGCTGATGCTGTATACATCCTGGATTGGCAGACGGAGTGGTTTGTCGGTTGGTTTATCCGGTGACTTGAATGTGTCGAGGGCCGTGATCATGGGCAGGCCCTTGTACCATGGGGTTTCCGGGCTGTTAACCTTAATATTCTGACCACCAAGGGCACTGATCGGGATGAAAAGAGTCTCGTCCGGTTTGTACCCGACCATCTTGATGAGATCTGAGAGGTCTTTTTTGACTTCATTGAAGCGTTTCTCGTCGAATTTTACTGCATCCATCTTATTGATTGCAATAATGATCTGGGTGATTCCCAGGGTTCGGGCAAGGAAGACGTGTTCCTTTGTCTGCTCCATAACCCCATCAGGGGCTGCTACGACAAGAATTGCAGCATCAGCCTGTGATGCACCGGTGATCATGTTCTTGACGAAGTCTCTGTGTCCCGGGCAGTCGACAACCGTGAAATAAAATTTCGGTGTATCAAATCGCTTGTGGGCGATATCAATGGTGATACCTCGTTCACGTTCTTCTTTTAAGTTGTCCATAACCCAGGCGAATTCAAAGGTTGCCTTTCCCTTTGATTCAGCCTCCTTCCGGTAACCTTCAATGATGTGTGCAGGTACTGCACCGGTCTCGAACATCATTCTTCCAACGGAGTAGACTTACCGTGGTCAATGTGTCCGATAACAGCCAGATTCATATGGGGCTTTTCAGATGCCATTTTGTTCCTCCAAAATGTTGTGGGACTGTCCGCTTACAGTCAGTTTATGCGAGTATTACATATATGAGACCCATCTATATAAATTATTTCGATTCGAAAAATCCGTTTCTCCGATGAAAATATTGCATCGACACTATGATATCAGATGCCTGAATACCTTCTCATTATGAAGACATTGCCATTTCAGCGGGATGAAAAAAAGAACCGGGTTACCGTGACATGTGCCGATGGCGATATTTCTGTGTATAGTCATTGTGCATACTGCAGGCATTGCAAAGGGATTTGGGTGGGAAAACGACTTGTCCCATCCCCCCAGATACAGGTGCTATCAGAGCTCAAGAAAGGAACTGCGGATGATGATTCTCTGATGAACGCTGCTATGATGTTTAATACTCTTATCCGGGATGGGTCATCGTTGGACTGTGATGATGATGAGAACCAGGGATTCAGGGGTCTCTATTAAAAAAAGGTGAAGGCAACCGGACAGCCACCTTTCGCACGGTATTCCGGGTTTGTTTTTTATTAAAGGGGTTGCTAAAATTAAAGTACTCAGGCAATTTCAGCCCCTAAATTTTTTTAAAACCTGCTGTAAATAATTCTCCAATAATTAGTTATCACGCTCCTGGCGGCTTCGGAAAAGCCTCCGCCCCCGCCGCTGTAGCGACCCCCACAATGCGATAATCTTGTATACTAGGTCCATCACCCGAAAAAGGGATGCATGAAAATCATAGTCACTTTTTTCATTTCAATTTTCGTGACGAACATTTTTTAAAACATGTCATCGTAAGAATAAAATTTTTAGGGTCTGATTTGGTATATGACCCTATTTTTTTAAGAAGAGACGGTTTTTAATAACCGATTGTTTTTCATAGAACAACTGCTTGTCTAATTAGACGGTTGGGCACGTAAATTTTAAAAATTACAGAAAAAATCAGATCTTTCCAGTTTTTTCCGAGATCTCATGTAAAATTTCCTGACGGAATTTTTCAAACTGGAGATCATCAAGCTGTTCAGAAAGCAATCTCCCGCTCCACGCGCGGCGATAAACCCAGTTTACAATTTTTTCAATAACATAGATAACATGGTCCTCATTTTCCAGGGTGAGCAGTTCCCTCCCGATACGGGGGTGTCGTCCCCGTCTTCCCCCTACAAGAATAAGGTAATGGCGGTGATCTGCTTTCAGGAGATCGAAAGGACACGACTGGATGCAGACACCGCACTGGACACATCTGGCAGGATCGAGAATTGAAATCCCGTTTTTTATGATAATGGCGTTTTCCTTACAATATTCCACACAGGTACCGCAACCGGTACAGAGTCCTGCTGTTCTCAACGGGCGAATTCGCCCCATTATTCCAATCTCGTTCAGCATTGGACTTGTACAGGAGTTCGGGCATCCTGATATGGCTATCCGCATTTTAACCGGCATTTCCTTGCCGAACAATTTATGATCGATCTTTTTTGCAAGACTTATGGTATCGATATTGGCAAATTTACAGCGTTCAATCCCGGGACATGCAATGATATTGACAATCTCATCTCTTTCTGAACCAACAGGTGTACCGTTCTTCTCCAGGGATTTTTCGATTTTTTTAAGTGATTTCGGATCGACATGGGGAATCTCAATAGTCTGGCGCGTTGTGCAGTGAACAATTCCCGATCCGTATTTTTTTGCGATCGTGGCAATCCCACGCACCTGTTCTACTGACAGAATACCTGCGGGTGCTCGTATTCGGACTGTACAAAAATCTGCATCTCGTTCAGTTATGATCCCGCCTTTCATGTGAACGCCAAAATTCAGTACGCATCAAACAGTAATGAGGGAAATCTGGTTATAAAAGATGATGTTGTGACAGGAATATCAGATGAGTGCAATGGTGATAATTACACACGCACGGGTAATCTCATTTGAGGCACCAACAATATCACCATTAACACCGCCAAACAACCTTTTGGAGATGATAAAGAGAATTACCGGGCATACCACCATCGCGATAGCAGCCCCGGCAAGTTTGAGGGGTGACACCGGAAGAAAAACAAGCGGTAGACAGAACAGCGCTGCAATGAACGGGAAGAACGGACGTGAGAACTGGTGGAGGTAACTATGCATGCCCTCCCTGAACGGAGTGCCATATGCTGTGAGAAGCGCCATAGAAAATTTTGCGCAGACCTCGCCGATGATTACCGCAATAATTATGGATGATGATGCCTGCAGTCCGGCGAATAACAGAATTGTTACTGCAATTCCTGCAGCAATACCTCCTGCTCCAACCTGTCGGTCTGTCAGGGCTCTGATTCTTTTCTCCCGGTCTCCATGAGCCATCAGGCCGTCTCCGAGATCAAGCAATCCGTCAAAATGGTGGGCACCTGAAATCAGGAGGATACACGCTATAGCAACAGCAGCAGCAAGTGTCTGGTCTGCAATGAAAAAAACCGGTAGTGCAGTAAGCCCACCAATGATATAACCGGCACACGGGTAGAGGTAAGAATGCCGGGCAAAGGTCTCGAGATCCTGCGGTTTACCAAGCGGGAGTATGGTAGTGAACTGGAGCAGGGAGATGAGAGCTTTCATACACATTCGCTGTATAAGCGTGAGGTACAGCCAGCAATCAATCCTGCTATCGCATCATCGAGAAATGGTCCAAGTTTTGATAATATTCCGGGCTTTTTCTGATCATACCGGGTAAATTCAAACCGGGCATAGGTCCCCCCGATGCACTCCGCGATTGCCATACCGATAATCTCATCACTTAACAGAAAAACCGGGTCATCAGCGATTTCTGAATCTTTTCGCTTGGTGTAAAGCTCGTCTTCAAGAAGGATTGCCCCGAGAAGCAACGAGGATACGTTGGGATCATCAAGATATTTTATTATTTTTTTCTTGATTTCTGCTGCTGCCCGGTCGTCCGGCATCCCATGGGAGACATATAATTCCATAGCTGCAGCGACAATTTCCTCAAGTGTTATGCCTTTATCGCGTAATCGCTGTTCAATTTCAAACATGTGCATAGGTGTTCTGGTGACTGAACTATTATATCGTTGTGGAATTTTTGGTCTGGAGATATGCTCAATTACCCGCTAAACGCTCAACAGCGGTTTCACCCCGCACGCTTGTGGCTCCCCCGGATGCAATAAAACCTGAACAGGTATTACGGCATCATGCCTAAACGCAGGGGCTGTTTGGGGGGACAGGCTCATGTCACCTACTTCATCGGACCCGTGCTTTGTAATTCAAATCAGAGCAAAAAGAATTCTCCGGAGCCGGATTATTTTTGCATAACCGATATCTTCAAACTTATATGAAGAGAAAATATATGCGTTGATCATCATGGGATTCCTGTCGGAAATACCAGATATTTCCTTTAAAAAACCCATTTTTTGTGGTATCCTTGGCAACACGCTTCTCTCTACAGTTCCCGGAGTTTCCGGTGCAGGAGCAACCCCGGAAAAGACCCTCCTCACACCGGTGCTTGACGCGGAGCTGATTACATGGGGTGCTATTACGAGCCATCCGGTAAGACCTGACACCCCGACCGGCTGCCCAACCCCTGCATCGATTACGCGGGCAATGATGGGACTGTGTGGTATGCAACCCCTGTTCATCAATACCGGTCTCCGCCACACACCAACTGTTCCTTGTCTTGATGTGTACGGTATGGTGGGTGATGATCCCCGGTTCCGCGATGCGGTTCCCTATGCACAGGACCTTGTACTGAAGGGAGAAGTTATTGGCAAAATCCTCTCAAAAAGCAGCGATCTTCTTGTCCTGGGAGAATGCGTTCCCGGAGGAACCACCACTGCCCTGTGTGTACTGCGGGCACTGGGATATGAGGCATCGGTGAGCAGCAGTTTTATCAACAACCCGGTAACGATAAAAGAAGAAATCTGCCGGCGGGCGCTTGGAAGGATCAAAGCAGATGCAATTACCATCGCCCCTTGATATCATCCGGTATACCGGGGATCCCATGATGCCGGTTGCGGTCGGCATTGCAAAGACCTATTCCGGAGAACTTATCCTGGCTGGTGGTACCCAGATGCTCGCGGTAAGTGCGATCATAAAAGCGGAGGGAAGATCCCTGCCGTATGTGGTCACCACATCTTATGTGAGAGACGATCCTTCGGCGAATGTCCAGCAGATTGCCAGACAGATCGGTGTTCAAATCATTTATGTCGATCCGGGTTTTGGAGATATCGGCCATGCAGGACTTGCCCGGTACTGTATCGGTGAAGTAAAGGAAGGGATGGGTGCCGGTGGTGCAATGTGTCTTGCCTATCTTCTTGGGCATTCACCGGATACCATCAGAAAAACAATACTCGCTGCGGTGAACGCCTATTGTTGAGCAGTCTTATAGGATTTCAATACAAATATCAGTGTAATGCTTCCCATCTACGTGGTTAATAACTTCGGCCAGTTCAATCACCTTATTCACCGGGCGCTACGAGATCTGGAAATTGACGTGTCGATGATCCCTAATTCAATCCCCCCACAACAGGTATCCAATGAATGCAGAGGGATCATTCTCGGAGGTGGACCAGCGATAGAACGAGCGGGTGACTCGAGCAAGTATCTCGATCTCGGGCTGCCCGTACTGGGAATCTGCCTTGGGCTTCATATTATTGCAACAAAATTCGGTGGCAAGGTCCACCAGGGACAACGAGGTGGTTATGGTCCAATAGAGGTAGAGATCTGCGAGCACGATGATATTCTTGCCGGGTTTCCAGACAAGATCAATGTCTGGGCTTCCCATGCCGACGAGGTATCAAGGATACCGGAAGGATTTAGCCTGTCTCGCGCATTCGTCCATTTGTAAGACAGAAGCGATTGCGCTGCCCGCTCAGCATATCTATGGGCTCCAATGGCACCCTGAAGTCAGTCACACCTTCGAGGGAAAACGTGTTTTTGAAAACTTTAACAGGATAACTCTTGAAAACCTTTCCTGAACCTGCCCTGTTTTCCTGATAAATCATCGGTGAGAAGCAGGTTAAATCTCATAGAAACAAACCTCAATACCCGGATCTGTAAGAAACCTCATTCCATTCGTTCATTTCCCAAACGTTTCCTCAGATATTGCATCGCGGGGGATGCGACAGCGGCGCGGGCGCAAGGTCAAATGCCAAAAGCCCCCAGGAGCGTTACAAAAACTTGTTTCTGAGCATTTCTCCAGAGCCTAATACCTGAAATACCATGAAGACTTGTGATGTATCCAGTTTGTTAGTTTTATATATCAGGAACAAAGATGGATGAATATGATAAAAAATGGGGTGAAAATTCTTATTTTTCTGGTAAGTCTCTCACTATTTTGTGCAGGTCCGGCGACTGCAGCGATCAACACAATCAACCCGGGTAATGCCGTATTCATCGGTGAACAAGGGCTTGACATATCTGCTGCCATGGGACCGGACACCCAGATCGGGTGGTGGGCTTCGGCTGCCGATATCACCAGGACCTCCCCGACAAAAACGATTGATCTGGCGGGCAGAATCACCAGTTTTATGGTCAGCCCATCCGAGTTTGACGGCTATCCTGGCAACTGGTACCGTCTCAACAGTTCTGGAAAATCAGACGGCATTGCATTTCTTGTTGTTGATCCGCAACTCGTTCTAAAAGTCGAAGATACCACGGTGCAGGTGGATGTTGAACTGCTTCAATGGATTCCATCGGGGGATGATATACAGTTCAGGATAGACACAAACCTGGTACAGATGGCGTCACAACGATCATCACCCGCTCTTATTACCATAAAAGTGGAGTCACCGGAAGGCGCGGTCTATTCTTCTTTGCGAAACGCAGGAGGAGCCCCGACATCAATCGTAAATATTCCGGTTACTGCAGTCCCCTTTTACACAGGTTCAATCTGGAATATGGGGAATCCTGCTATCTATCCTCCGGGATACTATACCCTCTGGGCAGAGAGTAACGTAAACCGGATGAAGGATAATTACGAGGTTACCGGCAAAACGGTAAGCAAAAAAATCAGACTGCTTAACCAGGGCCAGAACCCGCTGATTACGAAAGCAACGACTGTGCCAACCACCAGGACTACGACCCTGGCGACCCCACTGGCAACAACGCAAACCTTTGTAAGCACAACAGTTCCAACACCGTTTCCTACTGAACCCCCGACAACAGCAGCCACGGTAGTCCCTTCACCCAGCCCAAAAACTCCAGGTTTTGGAGCAACCCTGGTGATTTCGGCTATCCTCTGCGGGCTGGCCATGTACCTGAAGAAAGAATAACGCCTCTCTTTTTTTCTTCTTCGCAATCTTTTATTACCTCCGTTTCCCATTCCGGAGTATGAACGTTGTAACCACCGTTATCAAATCACGACACAGTGTGCGGAAATTCAAACCCGATCCCGTGAATGAAATTATAATAAAGGATGCAATCGAATGTGCTGCTCATGCACCAACCGCAATGAACCTCCAGCCATGGCTGTTTGGCGTCATCAAAAACAAGGACATGCTGGGAAAAATTGCCCGGATTACCGATTATGGAAAATTTATTGCTGACGCTCCGCTGTGCTTTACCATTTTTGGGGAAAAAAAAGAAAAATATTATCTCGAGGATTGTTGTGCGGCTACGGAAAATCTCATCCTGGCTCTGCAGGCACATGGCGTCAATTCCTGCTGGGTGGCTGGGGAAAAGAAACCGTACGTTGAAGCGATTCGGTCGCTGCTTGGAGTTCCGGAAAAGTATACCCTGGTCTCTATCGTTCCTGCCGGTTATCCGTCTGAAATGACCATCGCACAGAAAAAGGAAATGAAACATATCCTGTTTTTCGAGGAGTTCAAAAAGGAATAATTTTTGGTGATTGTAAAATATCAGCCCCTAAATAGAAAACGCGAAATGTAAAAACTCAGTCAATTGAAGTCAAAAGATTAATCGCACGAGAAATTCGCTCTTGGGGGCTCCGCCCCCGCCGCTCGGGCACCCCCCCTTTGCGATAGTGCTGTATTACCTGTTCTGGTGATATCGCAATGCGCCCCGTCCCCTTCGGGGGACTGGTGACGCAAGGGGGGGCAATCATGCCAAATGGTGTGGTTGTCACCTCATTTGGGGGCGGATTATTGATAATCACCTAATTTTTTTTCACTGTGAAGAAATATTTTTAAAAAAACCTGAACACTTACAGGGCTCTCACCCCCGCCGCCAGGCTCCCTTTAATTCGATGTCCTCCGAACAGGTACTATGTCATTATCGATAAACGCAGGTGTGATAATGGCGGACCGGCACTGTTCGCTCGTTCTCCTATCTGTGCCTTAATTTTCATATCATGATTAAAGGAAATGCGATGAAAGACCCTTGGTTATCCATCATGTTTGCATGAATCTGTGACACAGGTGCTTTTTCTCTGAAAATCGGATTATTCAGATATGATACGGGGATTGTTACCGATCCATCTGGTACGATGAATTCCGCCGCCCCAAAACAGGGCACCCCTGCAGAGCATCGGTTATATAGCATTCAAAAAAATCCCCTGTCAGCTGAGTCTCGGAGAGGTCCTGAAGCGGGGTTCTTTTTTTCATCATTCAGGGTGAATGGATAGGTTCAAACCTGTTTCTCCAAAGCCAAATTTTTTTCGATTATCGATATGCAGAGCGGTTCCCGTCGATCGTTACCGATACAGTATATGCAGAGCGGTTTGTTATCCGGCAAAAAACGACTACCTTCTCGTAATGATTAAGAATCAGGCCAATCACATCATTGATCATGAAAAAAGCGGTTCTGCAGGTTGCACTCGATATTCTTGAACTGAAACGGGCATTGCAGATCGCACAGGAATCTATTGATGGTGGTTCTGACTGGATTGAAGTAGGGACTCCGCTGATCAAAAGTGAGGGAATGCAGGCTATCCGATTGATGAGGGATCGTTTTCCGGATACCATAATTGTTGCAGATATGAAGGTTGCCGACACCGGGACATTGGAGGTCGAGATGGCGGCGAAGGCAGGTGCAAATATCGTTTGCGTTCTTGCAGATGCGGATGATTCAGTGATTGCAGAGTCCGTACGCGCTGCCAGCCTGTATGGAATACGGATCATGGCAGACCTGATCAATGTTGCCGATCCTGTTCCGCGTGCCCTGAAACTCGAAACAATGGGTGTTGATATCATCTGTGCCCATGTGGGTATCGACCAGCAGATGATGGGTAAGAGTTCCCTTAACCTCCTCGCAGATCTATCAGGACTGGTTCATATCCCTCTAGCGGTTGCGGGAGGAATTGATGCGGCGGGTGCCGGAGATGCGGTGCTGTCGGGTGCGGATATTGTTATTGTGGGTGGCTGGATCGCCCGTTCCGCGGATGTTTCCGGTTCTACAAAAAAGATCCGTACAGCGATGGATAATCCTTCGATACGGACTATTGAAAAAAAATCACCCGACGAAGAAATCCGTTTAATTTTCCTGCAGGTGTCAGCACCCAATGTCACGGATGCGATGCACCGGAAAGGGGCGATGTCAGGAATCGTTTCGATCTGCGGTAATGTAAAAATGGTGGGAAGAGCGGTAACCGTCCAGACAATTGCCGGGGACTGGGCAAAACCGGTAGAAGCCATTGATGTTGCCAGAAAAAATGAAGTGATCGTGATCAACAACGATGGGGCGACCCATGTAGCCCCCTGGGGAGAGCTTGCCACACTGAGCTGTGTAAAAAAAGGAATATCCGGTGTTGTCATTGATGGTGCAGTGCGGGATGTCGATGATATCAGGATAATGAAGTTCCCCCTTTTTGCAAAAGCTGTTGTGCCAAACGCAGGAGAGCCCAAAGGATTCGGAGAGATCAATGCCGAAATCCAGTGTGGTGGCCAGTATGTTCGTCCCGGTGACTGGATTATCGGCGATGAAAGTGGTGTCGTGGTCATACCCGCTGAGCGGGCGTATGAAATTGCACGCAGGGCATTAGAAGTCAGGAAAAATGAAGAGCGGATCCGTGAAGAGATCCGCAGGGGGAGTACTCTGTCAGAAGTGGCAGAACTGATAAAATGGGAAAAGAAGTAAATTAATGAAACACTGAGCGTTCCAGAAGTGTTGCACCGGAATTCCTGATCTTTTGTATTGCCTCTTCAACCTGGTCAACACGGAGAATGAGAACTGCACCTTCTTTTCCTGAATAGGCATAGGAATAGTCGATATTGACCCCGGCGTCTCCAAGAATCTTTGCAACCTCATACAGTCCGCCCGGTTCGTCTTTCATCCGCACGGCAATTACATCAGTGAAAGCGACATTAAATCCAAGAGATAATAGTTTGTCATGGGCTCTTTCGGGGTGATCCACCAGTGCCCTGACTACCCCAAATCCATTTGCTTCGGCGATACTGAAGGCAAGAATATTGATCTTTTCCTCACCTAATGCATGCGCAATTGCTGCTAGCCGCCCCGGGCGGTTTTCAGAAAATATCGAAATCTGCCTGATCACAAACTTTTGTGTGTCCATTTACAACGACCTCTTGTCAATAACTCTTTTCGCTTTTCCCTCAAATCTGGGTAATGAGCCAGGTTCAACGAGTTCAACATTGACATTCACGTTCAATGAATTCCTGAGCCGGTGCTCTGCTTTCTGCTGTATCCGCATAAGATCATTGATTTTATCACTGAATGATCCCTTGGTTAACTCGACACGGACCAGCATATCATCAAGGGCCCCCTTTCGTTCAACCACAATCTGGAAATGCTGACCTACCTCGGGAATTGCCATCAGGGCGTATTCAACCTGTGACGGGAATACATTGATACCCCGTATGATTAACATATCATCAACCCTGCCTTGTATCCTCTGGATTCTCGGGTGCGTCCTGCCGCAGGCACAGATGTCATCATCCATTGTCGTAATATCCCCGATGCGATACCGGATCATCGGAAGTGCTTCTTTCTGAAGGATGGTAATCGTGAGTTCACCTTTTTGTCCGGGTTCAAGCGACTCACCCGTCCGGGGATCGATAATTTCGACGAGGGCAATGTCTGACCAGATGTGAAACCCCTTTTGCTCCAGGCATTCGGTAAACATAGGTCCTGAAAGTTCACTTGTCCCATAGATATCATATGCCTTTATTCCCAGCCAGTCTTCGATCCGGGTTCGCATCCCATCTGTCCAGGGTTCAGCTCCCAGAATTCCCGTGCGGAGTTGGGTATCTTTTTTAATATCAACCCCCATCTTTTCTGCAACTTCTCCGATATGGAGGAGGTAGGAGGGCGTGCAGGCAATGGCTGTTGCACCGAGATCCTGCATCAGTTCAATCTGGCGTTCGGTATTTCCTACGCTTGTAGGTAATACGGTTGCACCAATACGTTCTGCCCCATAGTGCATCCCGAGTCCACCGGTAAACAGACCGTACCCGTAACTTACCTGGATTACATCTCCCCTGCCAAGCCCTATAGATGTCAGGGCACGGGCAAGCGACGTTGTCCAGGTATTCAGGTCATTCTGGGTATACCCGACAACGGTTGGTTTCCCGGTAGTCCCGGACGAAACGTGATAGCGGACGAGTTCCTCCTGGGTTGAAGTAAATATTTTATCAGGGTAACTATCCCTCAAATCACGCTTGAACATGAACGGGAGTTTCTTTACATCGGATAGTTCGCGGATATCATCCGGGTGGACTTTCTGCTCTTTCATCCTGTCGTGGTAAAAGGGAGAGAAACTGTAAAGCCTGTAGACAAGACTTTTTAACAGTTTATACTGCATTTTCCGGAGATCTTCTTTTGGCATCTCTTCGATTCGTGGATCCCAGCTCTTCATTAAATCACCTCTCTTCGATCAATCACTCTCTTTGCCTTTCCTTCAAACCGTGGCAGGGAACCTGGCTCAACGAGTTTAACGGTTGTCCTGAGCTCAAGTGCATGCCGAAGTTCTTTTACAACTTTTTTCTGGAGTCTTGCCAGATCTGCAAGTTCACCGCTGAAATACTCACGGTTGATCTCAACTTCGACGGTCATCTCATCCAGATGATTAATTCTGTCGATATATACCATAAACTGATTGCCAACCTCGGGTATTTTAAGAAGCACATGTTCTATCTGAGATGGGAATACGTTGATTCCGCGGATTACCAGCATATCATCACTTCTCCCCGTGATTCTTGCAATTTTTTGTCCCCGCCTGCATATGCAGCCGTCCTCCATCTTTACCGTGATATCTCCTGTACGGTAACGTAATAACGGCATTGCTTCCTTGACCAGCGGGGTCACTACCAGTTCCCCCCGTTCACCATCGGCTACCTGTTCACCGGTCTTTGGATCGATAATCTCGACAAAAAAACTATCATGCCAGATATGAAGCCCATCACGTTCAGGGCATTCAAATGCAACACCAGGCCCAAAAAGCTCGCTTAACCCGTATGAATCATAGGCAGTTACTCCCAGTCGTTTTTCCAGCGTCTGGCGTACGCTTTCCGACCATGGTTCAGCACCAAAGATACCGGTTTTGAGACTGTCAAGAGACGCACCCATCTCCTCGGCTATTTCCGAGAGGTGCATTGCATAACTTGGTGTACAATGGATCGCGGTCACCCCAAAATCCATGATCATTTCGATCTGGCGTTTTGTATTACCTGTTGCGCTGGGGATTACCGTCATACCAATTTTTTCTGCCCCGTAGTGAAATCCGAGACCTCCGGTAAACATGCCATAATTCACCATATTCTGGAAGATATCATTTTTGCCAACCCCAACCATGGTCATGTTCCGTGCTATGAGATCTGCCCATGTGTCAAGGTCATTTTGGGTGTAACCAACGACAGTTGGTTTTCCTGTTGTTCCGGAGGTTGTATGAATGCGTACAATTTTTTCCATGGGGACGGCAAAGAAACCGAAGGGATATCCATCCCTGAGATCCTGTTTTTTGGTAAAAGGGATTTTCCGGATATCCTCCAGTGTTTTTATTGATGATGGTTTCACGCCGGTGCCTGAGAGAAGATTCCGGTAAAACGCAACGTGCTGCACCTGACTGATTGTTGTTTTCAGACGTTTGAGCTGAAGCATCTCCAATTCTTCAGGCTTCATTGTTTCTAACTTCTTATCCCAGAACATGTACTGCCCCTGTTATGCTATTGCATGACAGACAATATATGGCGTTTGTTACGGTTTAAATTCACCGAATGTAGGTAAACGATATTCATATACAACAGTCCTTAAAAAAAATTGGAGAATTTTGAACGGGAATTGTCTGTTGGCTAAAAAACGATGAATTAATCAAAGAGGAAATGAGTAGTAATTAGATTAGTTGAGGAAAATATTTTTTCCGAGGTGAATGGTGGTGGATTATCCCTGGATATTAGTGAGCGGTTTTGGCGTCCATATAAAATCCACCCAGAAAAAACTGATTATCCAGAAAAAAAATGCGGTCGAGGAATATCCTCTTGATTCGATAAAAAACCTGCTCGTGATGGGAGGTCACACCATCAGCTCGTCAACGATTGTTAATCTCGTGAAAAATGGTGCATTTATCTCATTTTTTGAACCCGATGGCAATCCCATAGGAATTATCCGGCCCTTTGGAGACAGGAGTGTTACGGAAATTCATACAATACAGCAGGCTATTCCACGGCATCGGTATGCGATAGCCCTTGCACAAACGGCAATAAAATCCCGTCTCTTTGCCATTCAATCTGTTCAGGAGAACCAGAACACTCATCTGTTCTATGAAGGTGAACAGGAATTTCTTCATAAGGCTCAGGAAGAACTGCAGTATCTGATCAAACTGGACGAAATTCAGAGATTGCACCGTCTGACTACAGATATGTATTACGAGATCATGTCCCGGAATACCCCCCCGGATTTCGGATTCAGGAGGAGAACGATACGTCCCCAGTCAGATCCAATCAACGCAATGCTTTCATTCGGGTACGCGATGTTGTTTGGTAATTGTTGTGTCTCGCTTATCGGGGCCCGACTCGATCCGGATTTTGGCGTGATCTATGAAGGGAAGGGAAGCCTTGTTCAAGATTTTATTGACCCTTTTAAAGCAGAAATGATTGACAGGGAGGTATTTCAGATTGCAAGGGAATCTCTTACCACCTCTGATTATGAACAGACACCAAACCGGTGTATACTCTCCGATGAGATCGCCCACCAGCTGATCGGATTATTTCATTCCACAATAAATAATGAAAAAATTGATGAACTGGTCTATAGTTTCTTTAATGCAATCACCAATAAAGGGGAATTCAGAGTCCGGTACTGAGCCGTCCTTCTCCTTTAATGATAGAAAAGTCATTAAAAGTCATACAAAAAATATCAGATGTTCGCAAATCACGTATTACAGCACGTGGGCAGCCATAAATCATTGAAATAAACTTTTCAAGAATCATTGACTCTGCGGATGCATATATATGTACTCTTCCATCGGGAAGATTTATGACTGTGCCGGTAACGTGTAAATCGGTTGCAATCCTCCGCACACATGCCCTGAATCCAACCTTTTGAACCCTTCCGCTGATAAAAATTTCCATGGTCTTCACCATTACATCCCCTGCATAAGTTTAATTGCAAGTCCAAGTTCGTCAAAAACTTCATCACGAAGTGTTGATTGCCGGATATTCGTTGCAGCGTCAATTGCAAGATCAAGAACCTCCTGTGCGGTCTTTTCATCACCGGAAGCATGGGTCTTCATCGCAATATCACACATGATAAAAGCTCTGTGGGAAAGCGGCCGGATTATCCGTGCTTCTTTTATTGCACTCTGTAACAAACGGTTGGATATTTTTTCTGCCCCTTCTTTTCTGAACAGTACTGCAATATCACAGAAGAGAATCGCTCCTTTACCACGATCCGTTACTGAACGTATCAATTTTTCAAGTGAGGTGATCTGGTTCGTATGGGCACCATCTTCAATTATTTTTTCAAAGAGAGCCTTGATCTTTTCATAGTGAGCTGGTATTTCATACGTATCTTTAAGTCCCATCTGCGTAAAGCGATGAAGCCTTATTTCGTCATTTTCAATTGTTTTTGTTACGTCTATCGCATACTGCAGATATTTTGTATTGTCGTGTTTATGGGAGAGCACTCCATACATCTGAGCAATTTTGTCACGTATTGTATCAGCAATTTGTGGAATGTTAATTTTTCTGGTTAATGCATCCGCTTTCTTAAGCAAAATCACCGGAGTATCATCATCGCTGTTCTGTAGTGCAAGCGGTATGATATCAAGAAGGGCTGATGCTTTCTCATACGGTGAAGGAATTCTTTCGACAGCTTCTGACATACTTGTTACAATTATTTTACCTTGATCCCTGTCGTTTTTAGTCATACTGAATACGGCAATAAGTGAATCAACATATTCAACGGGTTCGGTGATTTTTGATGAAACCTGTAAGGCAACATTGATCAATTCGCTGTCCGGTTCAATACCGTACATCCGGACAATTGCCAGTACAATCCGTTTTCTTGCCACCGGATTCTTGTCAGACTCAACGTTGTTTAACCGTTCGATCCCTTGTTCAAGGCATTTTTTTGCTTTAATTGGATCGAAAGTACAAAACAGCATGGTAAGATCAGCAAGGATGAGAACTTTTTTGTATTCAACCGGAATTTTTTGGAGTGACTGGTAAACATCGTCTAAAATTTCCCGTGCATGATCGAAATCGTGTAATTTGATGTACGTTTCTGCAAGGTTACACATCCCGGCAAGCTCCATATAGGGATCATTAATCAGCTGGAGAAAACGGAAAATCAGAACAATCATGAGTGGATTTGATGTCGAGTGCTCATTTCTCTGGAGGAGAAATGCCATAATTTCGTAGGGATCCGTTGAGTCCGGATAGGTGATGTTGTAGTTAAGATTTGAAATAATCCGGGACATCATGGCGTCTCTTTCCAGAGGATTTTCGATTTCGACAGCGTACATTGCCAGGGGAATGATATAATCCGGGTTATCGCTGACAGATGAATATGATATGAGAATATCAATCATTCCTGCAATCTTGAGCGATATCCGCGGTTTTTTGACATTCTCTTTTATTATTGACAATCCTCGTTCAAACGGGTATATTTCTGAAGAAAAATCCTCTGCATCTGTACGGGATTGCGGCTCTTTTAAAAGGATGCATCCAATTTTTACGAAACATTCAGCAATTCTCCCAAATTGCTGGGTTTTTAACCCGGGATCGCCGATGTCTTTAGCTATTTTATACGCCTGTTCAAGCGCAGCAGGAGAATGTTTATCGATTGCATATTGTATCACCCCGTCAATGATATTCACCATCGCATTTTCGGCGAGATTTTTTTCAAGCAAGGAGTTAATCCATTCTCTCATCCTGAGGAGAAGGTCCAGATCCCCCTGTTGTGCAGCAAAAATTGCGGCCTCATCGATTATTCCACTCAGTGCTACGGAACGGATATCCTGACCATTAATCTCGCACGTGAGACCTACCGCTCTTTGGAGATAGTCGCGGTTTTTAATTTTTACGCCAATTTTTGCTATTTGCAGGGCGATATTTGCTATTGCCTCTTCCTTAAGGTGGTGTTCCTTGATGAATTCGGCCATTCGAATCAGGATATAGGGGTCATGCAATGAGAGAAATCCCCGGTTGATGAGAATGGTAATACTTTCGAGGAACAGGTGGTCCTGCAGGGGATGCAGGCGGATGAGGTCAGTAATAGAATGAATGTGAGAAATAATATCATTAAACGGGTCATCTGTGCTCACTTCTATAATCGCCCGATAAATTGATTTATGCACGATATCCTCATTCAGGGGTTTGAGGATCATCTCGTTGACAAGCGGTATACTATGGCGTAAAATTCCGGTTTTCAGTATATGGGTGAGGTTGTCTTCATATTGGGGAAGATTTTCTGTCTCGTGGCTAATTTTTTTAAATATATTGAGTGCAGAGGTAAAATCCCCATACGAAAGCATAATCTGGGAAAATTGAAGGTATATTCTTGATAAAACGTTCCGGATTGGTGTGCTTATCAAGAATTGGAATCAGATCCGAGAGGACACGCATATTGTTTGAATGCTTGGCAACAGAGATACCTGCACGGACCAGTTCCCTGAGAGGATAAGCCTCTGCAGTTCAAAAAGAGCTGATGAAGCTTTATAGCAGACGAAAGGTACCATAATTCTCCCGATAGTTCTGCTTTTTTAAGAAGATCGATAACAAGAGTATGGGTGACAAAAGGTATTCTTTCACAAAGGGTCTGAAGAATAGTGATAATATGGATTTTATCCTTTTCCCGGTCCAGAAGCTGTTCAGTCAGGGCATTCACAATTTCAAGTTGTATCTCGTGTGAAAGGGCATCAAAATTTTGAATAAAGAGTGAAATATCCAATATTTCTTTTCCGAAAACAGATTTCACTCCCTTTTCAATAATAGATGAAATACATGCCTGTCTTCGGATCTTCTGGTGGATTTTGGTTGCACTATGGATACTGTCAAGAAATAACGTACGGTTTTTTTCAAGAATGGCGACAGTTGCCAATGCTTTTGCAAGTTCTGCATGCAATACTGCACGTTTTGATATATCGCTGATCTCCTCAATAATATGATGTGATTGATAGAGGAGTTTTTCATCCCGGGTTGTAATTGCCCATTCAATCAGAAGAGGAATAATATCGATCATGATATCCGATCGATATTTCTGGAAACTGATCCGTTCGAGCAGGATTATACCATGATCGATGAATACCGCATTAGATTCATGAACACCGGCACTGATGAGGGCTTGTGCCATCATCGCAATTACCCGGGACTGATGACTTTTTTTATTTAACCTCTCTGACAGCACATAAACAGATTTCAACCATTTTTCATCCTTTGTTGTTATGAATTGCTGTACTATCTGAGAGAACAGGTCATCGATATCATTACTCGGGAGATCTGGCAGAGCAAGTAACAGATCAGGTTTATTTTTTTTAAATGCAGTAGTTGTGATCAGTCTGTTAATCTCTTTAATAAGGGTCTTTTGTGCCCGTTTTCCTTTTTCCTGATGTATTTCTGCTATACTAGTCTCTACTAATTTTCCAATCTTCTGCTGATAATGCCTGCTGAACCTTCTTGACAATTTCGGTAGAATTAACCATTCTTATATCACGGATATGACAACTATGGGCTGATAAACACAATTTAACTCAAATAGTTATTAAATTTTTTGTTTTTATTTACGCTTAAATTTAATTTTTTTTATCATAATAGAAGAAAATTTCCGATTTTTTTCAAAAAATCTCTTAAAAAACATATTATTTTTTAACAATCGGCTAAAATTATCAATTATTTCCCGAATCTTCTCCCGAAAAAATGATATTTTTGAATTGAAGGATCACAAAATCCTTCTCATGATTGTCCAACGATAAGGATATCCGTTAACCTATCTATTGGTAATTTTAATGATATGGTCCATCAGTTCATTATAAAAAATCTGACCATGGTTATGAGAATCCGCATCTATGATAATCCGAATTATGGGTTCTGTACCTGAAGCACGGACAAGCGCCCATGAATCTTTCCTTAAAATTTTTACACCATCTGTCAGGTCCATTGAATCCTGAGAATATACCTTTTTAAGGGATTCAAGCACTTGGGTTCCCCGTGATGTGCTGATTTTATCCTTGATCATAGAGCGTTTCGGCAATGCGTTTATCAGTGACGAGAGTTGTTGACTCGTCGAAGCAAGAATGAAAACCATCATTGCGGCAGTCATTCCCCCATCCCGG
This sequence comes from uncultured Methanoregulaceae archaeon, assembly GCA_963699515.1. Taxonomy (GTDB): domain Archaea; phylum Halobacteriota; class Methanomicrobia; order Methanomicrobiales; family Methanospirillaceae; genus Methanoregula. Next base: position 207,609 of record CAVOUD010000003.1, read on the forward strand.
CAGAACTGGTGATCGGGGAAAATAAGTCCCCCGTTCCCTTCGCCTCCAAATACAACTGCATTTCCACTTCTCTATAAGTGACCGCATAGTTCGTGCAACATAGATACTTCCAACCGGTGTGTAGGTAATCGTGCAGCCTTCATTTTTCGCCACCATTTCCACCACGAGTGATGTACTAACCGGAGTAACCAATGTTCCTTTTTTCTGGTGACATATATGCTGTGCTATCAGGGCAAACTCTCTGTTTTCTTCAATAAATCGTCCATTCTCATCAATGAATACAGCCCGATCTGCATCGCCATCGTGCGCAACGCCGAATGCTGCTCCACTGCTGACTACCAGTTCAGCCAGCCCTTTGAGACCCTCAGAAGAAGGTTCAGGTAACCTTCCGGGAAATGTCCCGTCCATAACTCCATTGAGCGTGAGCACCCTGCATCCCATTTCGGTGAGGATCTGGGGTGTTGTAAGGCATGCAGGACCGGATCCTGGATCAACCACAACGGTTATTTCTGATCCTACACGGTCAGGAAAATGATGCACAATTGCCTGGATGTATTTCCTGATGAGATGAGGAGCATGTATTTCATGGCCAATGGATTCCCACGATTCAGGAGAAAATGAAGGTTCAAATATCAGTTGTTCGAGTTTTAGTGTTTCCTCATCACCCATTTCCGTGCCATCGGCCTCTATGATCTTGACCCCGTTATATTCAGGTGGATTATGCGATGCAGTTATCATTGCCCCCCCATCAAACTGCTCTTTAATAAGGTACTGAAGTGCCGGGGTCGGGAGGATACCGCAATCAACAACATCACAACCTGTTGCAAGCAGGCCTGATTTAACTGCCTTTACGAGCGTTTCACCGGAGGTCCGCGTGTCTCTTCCAACTGCAATACATCCTTTGCGCATTGTTCCGAGTGCTTCGCCAATGGTGAGTACCAAATTCGGCGTCAGATCTTTACCGACAATACCTCTTACTCCATTGGTACCAAACAAACGTTTCTGAAATTTTGTTGTTTGCATGAATTCTTGCTCCAGTTATTCTTTTTTTATGTGCGAAAATTTTCGAAGAGATTAAGCGATGATTATGACCTCATTAACCGTAGGATTTGTAAGGATACAGCTATCAGCAGTTAAACTACCGATAACTATTTTGGGAAACGATCGTTGTTTAAAGCCTTCAATTATGGCAAAGTCCATATCCTTGATCGAGGAGCATACCCAAAACATCGTCCAGAGTGTTCTTACGTATCGTTGCTACTGCCTTGTCGGAGTCTATTCCTACAGATATGTCTGCACCGGCATCAAAAAAAACAGTGGTGTCTTTTCCCTCCTCGATATTGTAGGTATGATCTCCCAGATGTTTGATCACCGCTACATTTCCCTTTTTTTTGAGTTCAGGGATAAGATTTTTAATAAATGTTGTTTTACCCGAATTTGAGCTTCCGACAATCTGGATTATTTTCATACGCTTATCTCCTGCATCAATCGATCTGAATTAAATATTAATTTGTACCATTATGCTCCATTATTTTCCTGAAGTTTGGTTTTAATTTCTCCCACAGTATTATTTGAAATCTTTTCTTGATTACGGGTACGGGAGACATCTCCTGAAATAAATCTCATTGATATTGATCCGTCCAGAGCAATTTTTTTATCTACTTCAGGAAGAATTTCTTCAGGTGAATAAATTATTTCTCCGGAATGAGCAATGGGTGTGAGATCGTGGTCTTCTGGTGTTTTATCTTCACCAGTTTTGTCAATACGGTGCATTGATAATAACAGAATTATTTTCCGTTATTGGTTTTTTTGGTGAGGGAACGGAGTAATTGATCGTATGACTCCCCCTCTTCTGCCCGTGTTTTAAGAATGGTTTTTGCTGCTTCTCCTACGCTTCTCATCACTTTGGTGATACGGTCCTCAATATCAATCTCTTCATCAATATCCAGCGTTGTTCCTTCAACCTCGAGAAGAAACCGTGCAACCTCGCTTGCTTCAAAGAGCAGATCATCAAGTTCATCGGTGGTAAAAAACCCACACATTGCTCCATAGAAAAATGTGGCGCTTGCTTTTCTCACCTTCTTTTTGAATGAGTTACGTGCCTGGTTGACAGCCTGGGGAGTATAGGTATCTTCCATAAACGGGACAAGTTCCGGGAGATGTTTTCCAATAAAGGTCATCTCTGCACCCCCGGAAGTACGGAAATCCGTGCATAACCGTGCAAGAGCCCATTCCCGTGCTGTTATGTAGGTTCTCTTACGCAGAAACTGGTTTACTTTTCGGTACGTAGCCCCATCAACTTTTTTAAATTTTTTATATTTATTAATCTCCTGACGGATACGTGAATCGTCCATTTTTTAACACCTGTCCAATAGGTGGTTCATCCAGGAACTGGGTATGCTGAATTGAACGCACTCGTGATCAGCCTGCTTTATGTATAGCATTATATGGTTTATTGTTATTAAAATTGTAATAAATCTATCTGGATTTTATGGTAATAATGCGTCTGAAAACAGGAATAATTTTTAAATAATAAAGGTAAAGCCCCTTTTTTGTCCTTTTCTGGTCTTTTTTGAATTTCAGGAATCTCAGTGAGCTTTTTTGATTTTATCGTTGATATTTTCAGCCATATCCAATGGTACTTGAAATACCTTTCACTGATAATGGATAATCCGGAAAAAATCACGAAAACTTTTTATTTTAATAATCATGGAATTTCGGGCTCTGTTGAAACGGGCATGAATCCATCGGGGTCGCTCTCGAACCATGAAAATCGTACTCTCTATGATGGACCACCACCTCACGGGTCTCTCCTAGGCACGGATGCCAGGAATTTTTTAGTTACCGATCCGCCGCACAGGAAGCCCAGTCAGGGGCGGCGGCATTCATCACACCAGATGAATAGAGTGCTATCAATTCCTGCATCAAAACTGAATACTACGATTTAATATGAAAATGCAATCATTTTTTCATCCTGTATGGTTGTTTCCCAAAGGGAATCATGTCCGTTTTCATGGGAAATGCTCACTAACAAGCTTAACGCTCCTGGGGGTTTCACCCCCGCCGCTGTGGCTCCCTAAAAATGCGATAGCCCCCAGGTAATACGTCATCAACGCTATAAGCGCAGGGACTGTTTGGGGGGATTGGCACCGTCCCCTCCGTCATTGTACCAGTCCTTTGTATTTCATATTGTAGTAAAAAGGAATCTTTCAGTGTCGTATTTCGGCCCCTTTTAATTATTCAAAGGCCCTTGCGGTATCCGGTTCGGTTAACCTTAAGTTGATAGTAGTATTTTTATAGCCATTTTCTGATTAACCCGATTCTTCGAAAAATGGTGTGATAGGAAAAAAGCCGGTAAAACACGCCTTTTGTATATAGCATCATATGGTTTATATGAAGGAATGGGTAAACAGAAAGTATTATTGAAAAACTAAAATTTATCGATATTTCCAAAAAATAACTCTCTTTCACGGGATTTATAATTAATGAACAAGGAATTTTTCACGAGAGTGCGTGTGAGGCTGAAAACAAGAAGTAACGTAAAAAAACCCGGAACTAGTTTATAGTCCTGTTTTTTTACACAGAGATTCATTTTTTCACCATAAAATCTTCCCGTTATGTTCACGGATTTTTTTTGCTGAATATTCAGATATCTTTTAAGGAAGTATATAAGTGATTTTATGGGTAAAAGACTCAAATTTGAGTGTTTTTCACCAAACGATTTTGGCAGGTCTTTACATCATTTTGCCTAATAAGATCTTCCTTTTAGAGGCTTACATGGAATGATTCTTTTGTAGGATTTGTACTATCAAATCCCCCCGATTTCGTCGGAACTTTTTATGCTGATTCAGGTTTTACAGCGGATAGTGACGAACAAATTTTTCCGGTGGTCCTTTTTAAATAAATCCTGATGGATCTCTCGGTTGACCTGGATAATCCAGATACCACGGAGTATCTCAAACCGTATTAATAATGAATAAAAAGTTCCGACGTTTTCTGGAATTTTTTTGTGAACTACGTCTGATTATGATCTTGCTTTTGGTCAATTCTGCTATCTGGGTGATAAGTTAAAAAATACGCTCCTTAACCCCACCTTATTTTTATCGCACGGAAAAATTGTCATTCCTTATCAGCACACACGATTCTCCTTTGTTAGCGGATCAAACCATTTCCAGCAATTTTTTTTGGCAGACTTAGTTGGATCCTTCTGTTTATCCAGGATGCATAAAACCGGTTCTCTATTTGACCACTGACGACAAACCTTAATAGCGGTCTTCTGGCAGCGCTTTTATCGGGATGGGTATCGATTCTACCCTACTTAATGAAAAAACCCCTGTTTTGACATGTTAATAATTGAATTGAGAACTTTTTTTTGTAAAGGTCAAAAGTAAAAAAATAAGCTCGCCAATCGCGAGTGTCTCGGATTACGATATATATTGCATAAACCTTTGCGGGTGGGCACTCCAAGCAGCATCGAGATACTGCTTTTTTCGATGATTTCGCAGAACAGGTATTCTGCGCAAACCTTTATTTATTTGAGATAAGATAGATTAGACCATGGAAAGCGGGTATTTTTCGGAGTGGCTCAAAAGCTATCGCACCTACCTGAGGATGCGCAATTACTCCCCCCGCACGCTCAACAGCTACGAGCAGGTGATCAAACACTTTGCCTATTATGTCTGGTTGCGTCGTCACACAGATGTGACAAAACTTGTTATCTACTGGAAAGACTTTGAAAATGCCCGGCTTGATACTGATGTAGAGGTAACCCCAGTAATTATTACTGATTTCCTCTCCTTTGTATCGTCCATGCAGACATACAAACCTAAAACTTTTCACCGCATCATATCAACGCTCAGCTCATTCTACCGCTTCCTGTTTACGCAGGGGGCAGTTACTTCCAATCCGTTGACCGGTATTGATCGACCCAGAATCAAACAACAGGATGTAAAATATCTCAAGCATAACCAGGTGTTGCGATTGCTTGATTCGATTGAAGATCCACGTGACAAACTTATTGTCAGGACCATTTATGCTACCGGTGTCCGGGTATCAGAGCTCTGTAATATGAATATCGAAGATATCGATTTTGATGAACATACCATCAGAATCCGGGGAAAAGGTGACAAGATCAGAACTGTTTTTGTCGATGATGATACCCTGGCGATATCTTAAAATTCATCGGCAACAGGATTGTCGGGCCTGTTTTTGTAGGTCAGCAGGGTAAAAATATCTCATCAAGAGCCATTCAGCATATCTTCAAGCATTATGCACCCACGGGGATAACACCGCATAAAATTCGTCATAGTTATGCAAGTGAACTTTATAAACGATCAAAAAATCTCCGGGTTGTGCAGGAAAATCTTGGTCATACCTCTATCAAGACTACGGAAATTTATCTGCATACTGATATCGATGAACGAAGGCAGGTCTATCAACAGTATTTCCCGCTTTCCGACAACGATGAGAACTAATATGGCCAGCTGCTGATCTATTAAAAAATTGAGAATGCCAGTATCTTTCCAGTTTTTACAGCGATTCAATTATGGTAGAAATCTTCGAATCGCTTAATCACAAATAACAGTAATTCAGTCTTATTTTTTTGTTTAAACCACATTTCTATTGTTAATTTCTCCTAAAAAAACTGGGAAAACATCTGAATTTTTTTAAAGCATAAACCATATGATGCTATACACTAATGGCATTATTTTCTCTCTCGATTATATCGAGCTTTTAGAATTTCGTGTGCTTTCTCTGGTGCACCAGCATCCAGAATGAAAAATCAGGCAGGGTGGATACGGAAATTATCCGGGATGATTCATATCGATGAATCCTGTTGCAGTATAGTATAGATAATTTTCTTCACGAATATCTGATGATGCATTCACACGGAGTAATTCATGGAATTTTTCGTGCGGATCTCACGGGTAGACTATGAATACTGAGACTTTGCCTGGGTTCAAGGTGAAGAATGCAAAAGACCCAAATTACCTTTATTAATAACAGATAAATCTCCTGACATTTGATAAGGAAAATCCAGAAAACTCCAATTATATTTAATTTTTGGTGAAGAACCTGTGGTATCGAAATGTTTGGGACAGGGATTTACCGGTGATGATGTGAGAAAAATCCAGAAAAATCCAATTATATCCAATTACCGAAGAAGAAGGTGAAGTGTCGTATCTTTCCTGGTGAGAAAACAGCCGACGAAAGGACCAGTAAAATCCAGATACCTCCAATTATATTTAATTTCTGGTGAAGAACCTGTGGTATCGAAATGTTTGGGACAGGGAATTTACCGGTGATGATGTGAGAAAAATCCAGAAAAATCCAATTATATCCAATTACCGAAGAAGAAGGTGAAGTGTCGTATCTTTCCTGGTGAAAAAACAGCCGATGAAAGAACCAGTAAAATCCAGATAACTCCAATTATATTTAATTTCTGGTGAAAAACCTGTGGTATCGAAATGTTTGGGACAGGAATTTACCGGTGATGATGTGAGAAAAATCCAGAAAAATCCAATTATATCCAATTACAGAAGAAGACGGTGAAGTGTCGTATCTTTCCGGTTGAGAAAACAGCCGATGAAAGAACCAGTAAAATCCAGATAACTCCAATTATATTTAATTTCTGGTGAAGAACCTGTGGTATCGAAATGTTTGGGACAGGGATTTACCGGTGATGATGTGAGAAAAATCCAGAAAAATCCAATTATATCCAATTACCGAAGAAGCAACTTGGGTAATCTGATTCATCGAGTAGTTGACGAAATCAGGGTATATTTTTGCATTTACTTATCAGGTTACATAATTGTATAACCACAATTCTTTATTTCATATTTGCTGACATAATGTGGGAACAGATATGCCAAAAGTCCAGAAACGGAAATACGAAAAAATCGATGATCTGGAAATTGACCTGGTTATCCAATGTAATGACAGTCACGAATTCTATGAACGATACCGACAGGTTTTCCCCAATAAAAAGAAAGGAATTGACAGTATCAGTAAAATCTGGAAACGACGCAGCGAATTTATTAAAAAACAACAGGGAGATTTGCAACCTGCCGAATCTCATTCCGGATCCTCACGTGAACTCGAGATCCTTATCACTGATCAGAACAAAATTCTGGCCGAATTATCTGGTGTTATGAAAGAACACCTCAGGGTAAGTAAGGAAATCCTGGCGCGTTTCCCCAAACAGATTCAGAAATCCGATGAGCCGAATCATAAAATCGGAGAGATAAAAATACCTGATCATAAAGAACCGGAAAAGAAGATCAGTGGGGAAAAACGTAAAGATATCATGATAGGATCCTGATCTTGGATGGAGAAGCGGTAAATCCGAGCCCCGCGTTCATCGCGATGCAGAGTCCCTAAGTCTTTGTCTTATGGGTAAGTGTTTTTATACGAAATCATTCCCACATTATCAGCAACGCATTGAGGGGAGCGTTGATTTGTGAATAGGCTGTCTCTTCTGGTGATGGTGTTTCTCATTGTGGCTGTTCTTGCAGCAGGCTGCACTGATGAAGACATCCCCGTCCCGGCTTTACCCGAAGCGGATGCTGTTCTCCCCGGCCAGGTACTGGTAACCATAGGGAATGTGACCGGGAATGGTATACCTCGGGGTACGATCGATACTATCACCTTCACAGTCGGGCTAGTTCTCGGAGAAAAATCCGTCAACCTGGAGAATATCTCAATTGTCTATGCTGATGCAATCCGGACTGAGAGTCTGGTTCCTGTCGAAGGTTTTTACGGGGATCCTCCACAGGGCTCGTGGGGAATTCTTGAAGTGCAGAACGAAATAGGCAGCCCCAATGACCGGCTTGAATTCGAGGAGCGGATAGTCATCCGTATCAATCCCAAAGCTCCGCTCGTTCCCCGGCAGTTTATCACGATAATCATCAAATCACCTTCGGGCACAGCCCTTACCATCCGTAGGGTCTCTCCCCCGACCATTGTCAAAGAGAATAATATTCTTTCTCCAATGTAAAATGAAAAATTCATTCAACTTTCGGGACGCAATGAAGGGAATCAGTCCACAGAGTGATGTTTTATCCTTCCAGGATACGTACCTGACCGTGCAGAGGGTATTTGTCTAATCCCCCGCGAGAAGCATCAAGATGGGATCTGGGCTATGCAAAAGAAAAATATCGACGCCCGGTTAGGTTCAATCATCGCCCTTTCTCTAAAAAAAGCACTTACTTTTTATCGGCATATATCGTTCGTTTCAAGTTGATTTAATATCTCATCTATCCAAAAGTAATGGAACAAATTTTAGAAATGAAATTTGTGAACTGTGGTTAATAGACATTGTCCACCCCCGTAGTGTAGCGGTCAATCATGCAGGACTTTGGATCCGGCGACACCAGTTCGAATCTGGTCGGGGGTATCCCTATTCTTTCAATCATATCTCTTTTATACCATTATGCTGAAGAACAGTGAATAATGAAAACCATCAGTTTACGATTCCGCATCTATGTTTCAATCCTTGCCGCCGTACTTTTCATTGGCATGGTAGGATTAATCGTCATCGAAAGTTTTTCCCCGCTGGATGCTTTTTATTTTCTTATCGTAACGATTGCAACAGTAGGTTATGGGGATCTCCACCCGTTTACACCTCTTGGGAAGTTGCTGGTTATTGTAATTATTCTTGCCGGGGTTGGCTGTTTTGTCGGTGTCGTGGCGAATGCTATTGAATATATGATCGAAATGCGGGAACGGACCCAGCGGATCGAGAAACTGAACATGATCATCGGGGTCTTTTATTCCGAAATGGGAACAAAACTCATAAAAAAGTTCAGCGCAATTGACCCGGACATCCACGGGATTCAATCAGCTCTGGTGGTAGCCAATCATTGGTCGGATGATGATTTTCTTAAAGTGCATACCCTGCTTAAAATGCATCCATTCCGGCTTGACAGTCGTGAGATCTCTTTGGAAGAACTACACACATTCCTCTCCCCGTATAAGGGATTTATGCTGACGCTTCTTGAAAATCCCCAGCTGTTCGAGCACGACAGGTTTACTGATCTGCTCCATGCACTTTTTCACCTTGCTGAGGAGTTGAATGCCCGCGAGAGTCTCATCGATCTCCCGAAAACGGACTATAATCACTTATCAGGAGATCTGACCCGGGTATACAGGCAGCTCGTGATCGAATGGCTGGAGTATATGCAGTATCTTAAAAAGAAATATCCCTACCTCTTCTCATTATCCATGCGAACGAATCCCTTCGATACAAATGCGTCAGTGATCATCAGAGAATAACATTTCTGCATTTACTAAAAATACTCCTCCTCTTTTTCTGGGTATCTGTAAAAAAAGGAAAAATACAAAATTCATACCGGAAGTACATTTTCGCCGTACTGTTGTGGTGTAAGCTTCATGTATGATTCAATCAACAGTACAGGAAGTTCGCATTGCATCATCCTGCGCATCTTCTGCTTCTTTGATCGCTGAAAATTTTCTGCCAGCATCTTTAAAATATCCTCGTGTTCAGCCTTTCTTGGCGGGCTTGTTGCAATATTGAACGCTGCGTTTACATCTGCATGCGCCACGAAGCCGCAGTTTAGGCATTCAAATTGTTTGCGTGTTCTCCTGCCAAATTCGCCGCAACGGCTGCATCGTTTGGATGTGTATGCCGGGTTTACGTAGATGACAGGGATACCCCGGTTATATGCCCGTCTCTCTACCATCTTCTGGAGTGTGAAAAATGATCCATTATTGAATGAGAATTCAAAGGGATGAAGTGGAGAATCATGGAGCGAGTATCCGGCAGAAAAGAGCCTTTCGAACTTGATACCCGAATCGAGTGAATCGGCAAAGGATACGATCTGCCGGGCGATGGCGGCGAGGGCCGTTTTGAATGTTTTTCGTTCTTTTGTTTTGTATTTTTTTAATTTCCAGAGTTTACCTTCTTTCCAGAGTTTTGTGCAGTTATTGACTGCATGATTGTGAACATTATGAATGCTTTTTCCCAGTTTGACAATTTTTCCGCTGTTCGGATCAGCAGCAACTGCCACGTGACCGGTTGTATTGAGATCTACGCCGATTCAGTGGATTTCATTGAGAATGGCGAAATGAACTTCAATCACCTCTCTGTCTGGAAGTCCGACTGCGATACACTACAAAGCAATCCTTTTTTATTTTTCTCTTTGGACAAATCCTCCTGTATTTATTGAATATTACTCTGGGTATAGGGAATATATTTTTTGGTCAATAAACCATGGAATAAAAATTAGAGATCATGATATTACCCGGTCCCCGACCGTAGATTATCTAGACGATAACGAAATAGGCTATCAACGACAACAGGAATGCCAGCAGCAGCATTGCAAGGGAAAGCGGTGCAACGAATACGAGCACTGCGTTTACCGTACTGGCAAGCTCGGAGATCCGGTTGGAACCGAAAACGACAATGTGTTCACAGTGGGCAGTGCTCCCTGCAACTTCTGATGGTTCAAGATTTTCTATTGCTGTTTGTAACGCCTGCATCACAAATGGCAGGAACTCTGAGGCCGGAACATGCATGCCCACCGGATTTTTACCGGTGATAGTGTTCACGACATGCGAGTCTGTGGTCATCACTTCGGCATTATCAACGACTGTCAGGATTTGTTCAAGCAACACCTCGCGTACTCCCTGCGCCATATTGTTGCCATCGATAAGAACGTAGGCGGTGCGCTGCCCTTCAACCTCGGTAACCAGTACCTGTACTCCCAGATCCCCAAATCCCTGCTTTCTGCTGTACGGTAATAAAAGATGGGCAACTCCTGTCCTGAATGGATACAACGGTGTTGTGCGGCATCTGTCCATCGCTTCTAGCGTAACACCCTGGTACTCGGTTGCTGTCAGTGTCGCAAGGAGCACAGGTGAAGAAAGATCCGTCATGCAGTTATGCGCATCGACAACGGCAACATGGGGAAACCAGCGGTGTCCCTCGGCCATGATAGTCATGCCGATTGAAAAATCAACGTCTTCTGTTCGTTGCGGTGAACGGGTAGTGACAAGAAGGACAGAGTCGCCGAACCGCTGGTAGAGAACCTGCACGGAACCCCAAGTGAGGCGCCCTGACTTTCCGGCGACACTGGAATAGGTAATACCAGTCCGCGATTTTTGCAGTGCATCGATCACTTTGTCGATTTCTGTTTCTGAAACGAGATTGAAGTCATGCGTAGCGCAACCGTGCACGACAAGGGTTTCGTCCTCAAAACTATCGTGCAATCCTTTGGGAAGATTACCCCCGCCGATCTCACCCAGAGGACCAGGGTGCAGGTTGGGGACCGTGAAAATTATCGGCTTATTATCTTGCCCTGCGGAAAAAGAAGCTCACCTGGGGAACAAATATCTCTTCCCCGATTTCCCGGAAGAAATCCTCCATTCTTTTGGAACCATCGGTCATATGAGCGATAAATGCATTGAGCAATGCAAGCCCGCGAATTTTGAATGCACGATCGAGCGGACGTTCGAGCATCCAGATGAGAATTACAAATCCAAGACCGAAGACAACATGGAATACCAGCGCATAGATACCGAATGTTGGCGAGAAGAGGAGTATACCGGCAAGTATACCAACACCACTCTGGGTGAACGCCGGAACGAGCATACGGGGAACCCGGTAATCGGCAATCGCTACGAGAACGAGCAGGCGGAGGCCGAAGATAAAACCCAGTGAAATCGCGTAGAACAGCGGGATGAAATTGACCGATACCAGGAGTGGAATAAATGTGATGATAACGGCAAAAACCGTACAGGCAAGTGCGAGAAGTGCTGACCGGTTCCAGGTCATCGTTTTGCCGTTATATTCGATGATTGGCTTTGTCAGGACAAGTGCAACAATGGCCGGGATAGTGAAAGCAAGCGTGCCCGAGAATGGCAGGGCTGAAAATGGCAGAATCCCCCATGCCCGGACTCCAGCCCCATCGATCAGAAGACCAAGGATGATGATAAGAAAAAGTGAACGTTTCCATGAGGGGGCAGTGAAAATAAACCGGGAGATCTGCATGAATTTGACATCACTGCCCTGGTCCATCAGGTAAAACCCCCGAGAACCATCTCATGGCGGTCAGGATACGACTGGATTTCGCTGGTTGTGTAGGTGATGGGGCGGGAGTAAAACGGTGCATTGAGGGTAAGTGTCTCATATTCCCCGCCTTCCCCGGCAAGGTTGATGTGGTGGGTGGCAGCGACACTGTTTTAGTCTGTCGATAAGCTCATCGTCGAAATGTGCGCCTAAAAAACGTTCATCCAGTCCATCCGCAGCAGTGACAACGATTATCGCATCCATACGTCTGGCTACTTCCTTGAGAAGCATCTCTGTATCCATATGCCAGAGCGGTGTAAAGAGTGATATCCCGAGCCGGTCGGTGATTGCCCTCACCCGCTCTGCCTGGTACACTGATGCAACTGCTCCTGCAATCACGCCTTCTACATCAAGGCCGGCGAGCCCCGCCTCAAGATCGGCAAGTTCCTCTTCCTTGCGTCCGTGGGTAGGTATCTCTCTGTACTTCATACCGGCAACCTTGGCAATGGCAGCTACTGCATCGAGGTTTGCCGAGTGGAACATATAGGAGTCCCGGTTTTCCGGATGAACGGTGACCATAAATTCCACATCCTTTCCCGCTATCGATCGCTTTCTGGATGGAGAGAATTGAGTCCTTTCCCCCGGAAGTGAGTGCTGCCCAGCTCATGATCAGCCATTCCGGGAAACTGGTGATTCGAGTGTACCGAAGTTATTCTCGTACCTCATTCGCATAGCTGTTCCAGTCCGGCAAGGTGGGTCTGGCAACCGACATGTTCCACGACAAACGAAGCGGTGACCGTACCTATTTTGCAACAGGTCAGTGGTGGATATCCCTTTACATATGCGGAAAGGAACCCGGCACGGTACGAATCACCTGCCCCGGTAGGATCGACAAGGGTAACGGGAACAACCGGAATAAAATGCTCTGCTACCGTTTGAATACAAGTGTGCTCCCGTCACCACTCATGGTAAATATCGCAGTTCCGACCTGCGCTGATGATCGTATCTTTCGTTACGCCCAGTGTTGTGCACATCTGCCGAATCTCGTGCTGGTTGGCAAAAAGAATGTCAGTATTGGCAAGGATTGTTCCCAGCTGTTCTTTGGTATACCAGAATACATCCTGCCCGGGATCAAATGAGGTGAACTCACTTCTTTCAGCAACCCGGCAATTGAACTCCGGATCTGCAGTTGCCATATGAACAAACGGAAGAGAAGGAGCTTCTGAATGGGCGAATGCTTTCGATGCGCCCCATTCAAAGAACGTCATCTGGTCCCCGTTATCGTCGGTGAACATGAATGCTGTCGGCGTATGAGCATCCGGAACAACAAAGAACTGTTGATGGATCCCGATCCTGTTCATCCAGAGGTCATACTCGCTACCGGGGAAGTCACTGCCGATACAGGATATGAGGGTCACCTGTTCTCCTAATGTGGCAATTCCTGCTGCGATATTTGCTGCACCCCCGCCAAAATAGATCTGCCGGTCAGAGATATGTGTCGAGCAGTTCTTCGCGGGGAGATGAGGCACCCGTGAGATGTGGTCGATGGCAGTGTGCCCGACAACAGAGATCATAGTGCCTGCACATCCAGCAGTTTCAGCGGCACGTCCTTCAATGCCTTGCCGACCACTGATTTTGCAATGCGCTCCGCATGTTCCGGAGATTCAGCCCGGAAGACTTTCATCTCGAGGACAAGCCCGACAAGAGCGGTGTCAGCAACGACAATCGCGCTTGAAAGCGTCTCTTCACAATACGGGCAGGTGAGAAAACCCGCTTCGACTTCCACATATTTTGCTGCCGGGTTGAGCCGCTTTCCTGCTTCACTGATGGCAATTCCAATCGCATCGTCAAGTGATTTGACGTCGCGCAGGATCCATGCCGATTCCAGTGTCACTACATAATCAGGCATATTTCTCTCTCCTTACCAGATGTCCCGGTGCACATGCCCTCCGGTATCCATCCGCCCGGTGAGCACGGCCGGGGGATGTCCTCTCCCCACCGCAAGCAGTGCGATGGGTCGGATATGCTGTGGCAGAGTAAGGATTTCGCGTACATCATCATCATCAAAAGATCCTGTCCAGCAGGAATGCAGTTTTTTTGCATGGGCTGCAAGCATCATGTATGTGCAGGCAATTGTTGCGTCTTCCAGTCCATACAGGATCCCACGCTCCCCATAGCGCGACATCGAGCGGACATAGTTTGCGCATACCACAAAGATTGCACCTGCCTGTTCAACATGATCCTGATCAAATGCTGCCTGGGCGAGTGCAGCCTTAACTTCTTCATCGGTAACAACAATCACGTCCCATGATTCAAGGTTGCCTGCACTCGGTGCGGTACCTGCACAGGTGAGGATATACTCAATCTCTTCCTCAGTCAGAGGGTCACTTTCGTAGCTACGTACCGAAGAGCGGCTTTTGAGAAAATCCAGAAAATCAGAGGATTCCATGTTTCTCAAGTACCTGCCATGCTTCCTGCGCCGGGGTCGTGGATGCACTGATTGCCATGGCGATCTTTTCAGATGCCTGTTCGGGCTGGTTACTTTCGGTGAGTGAGATCGCGATCATTGAGAGCATCGATCGCCTTTTTGAATTCTGACTGCCCGGTACTGCGGGCAGCAAACTGGAGTTCACTTCTCACCGGATTCCATCAGCATGAGGAGCATTCGTCGCCCACCGGCACGTTCATTGTCAGAAAACCCGGTTAATGCAAGGCATAACTGGGAGGTTATGATAAGTTCAGATTTTGCCCGTTCACCAAACTGATAACTCTTTACTGCGGTTGCAAGATCCATACTAACCATGGATGTTGCCAATAAAAGATAATTAGCATTGGGAGAAGGAATCCATCAGAATACACAGAATATGCGATAAAAAATCAGCAGGGTCGGGTTAACACCCTATGTTATTTCGGGTACGGATGTAACCCGGTTTTTTTTAAGATTACCGTGTGGCCTTTGCCTTCGCACCGAGTGCAGAGACCTTTGCCCTGCGCATGCGTCTGCGGATGAGCGGACTTGCCGTGGACTCGTTTAGGCCGGATCCTCCGGATCGGTCACCCCCGCGTCTTCTCCTCCGCGCTTGCCGCCGCGTGCCCCGCCCCGTCCTTGTGCCTCTTCGTCCATCGCGTTGACTTTCTTGATGTTCACACCGGCTTTGAACCGCTGGTTCGGGCCCGGTGTTTTGAGATCGCCTTCACTTTTCGGGACAAGCCGGATCTGTCCCTTCACGCCTTTTACCTGTGCCCAGATGGTAGTGCCTGTTTTACCCATAATTAAACTCCTTATCTAATTCTGCTGCCCCACTCATAAATGTTCGCGCCTTGTATTCATGGGAGGCGGATACGGGCAAAAAATTACGGTTTTTTTGCTGCAAGGGCTGCAGCAATTTCCTTTTTGAGGATTTCGCTCACGATTTTTCCGTCAACGGATCCTCTTACTTCCTCATTACCACACCCATGAGCGGACCAAGCGCGGCTCTGTCCTTTCTGTTTTACAAAATCTGACCGGTCTGTCAATGATCTTGTGGATAATGGATTCCAGTTCCTCACGAGAGACGGCCGGAGCGAGTTTCTCGATCACTCATTCAAAGGTATTACCGGATGCAAGTCCTCGTAAGAGATCAGGAATTGCCTCTTTTGCTGCTCTTCCGCTTTCTACGGCATGCCAGATGGCAAGATAATCTTCGTCGGATATCTTCTCCACTGTCAACACCTTCCCGCCGGAGTTCTGTGCATGTCGAAAGGATGGTGAATACGGCAAGTTTGGGTTTTATTCCCTCTGCCACTGCGCGTTCGAACAGCGGGAGTTTTTCTGATAATGCCAGCCGGGTTGCATAATTCTGGTCAATTGCATACTCCTGTGCATAACGCTGTGCTTTTGCGGTCAGCAGCTCGGGAACTGTCATCCCATTCCAGCGTTCATCATCTACGATCACCGGCAGTACATCGGTTTCGGGATACATCCGCGCTGCACCCGGGCAGCGGGCGCATGTAGGCAGAGCTGCCGGTTTCGAGCATTTTCCGTGTCTCTTCCGGAACCGGTTTGTCCGAGAGTGCCAGCCGTGCGCGGATGATGACCTGGTGAAGGGCACAGGCAGCCTGGTGCATCATTTACCGCTGCAACAATCACGACACAGTCCTGGACGCCCGCGTTCATACGTGCCCGCAACCGGGCAACCTCGTCAGCAGTGATACCATACGCCGGAAGTTCATCCGTGTGAAAAATCCCTCCGACCCCGCATTTTTTGGCATAGTCGGACATTTCGCTGCCGAGACGACGGTCTGGTTGTATCTCGCGACCTACCAGGCCGGCAAAACCTTCAAGGCTGAGGGCATAGATTCGTTTCGCCTTTTTCAGGACGGTGGATTTTGTCTCTTTGAAGAGTTCGGTTACATTCTTTGCATTATCATGGACCGATGCATTTCTCTGGAGGAGTTCGTCCCTGATTGCAAGGAGATTTTCCTGCCGCTGCACTTCGCGCCTGACTACTTCAGCGATCAGGTCCAGTTCCTGGACTCCCTTGATCTCGACACGGGCACCGCCACGGATTGATATATTCACGTCCTGGCGGATCGTGCCAATCCCCCGTTTTACCTTCCCGGTCGAACGCAGCACCATGCCGATATACTCGGCGACCTCCTGCACCTCTTCGGGGGTGTGCATGCAGGGAGAGGTGGTGATCTCGATGAGCGGGATACCCAGGCGATCAAGAGAAAAAATATCATCTTTGACCCGCTGGGCTGCCTCCTCTTCAAGGCAAATCGTCTCGATCTCACCTCCGTTCGGGAGTGTCCCGTTCAGTGCGACAAGCGCCGTGCGCTGGAACCCGCTGGTATTCGATCCGTCAATGACGAGTTTGCGCATCGTATGCACCTGCCTGACCGGTGTCATGCCAAACATCCTTGCGATGGTAAGGCAGACAGAAAGTGCTTCGTCGTTCAGGGGTGCCGGTGGCTCCTCGTCGTTTTCCACCAGGCAGGTGGTATCATAGGTATAATAGTGGAATTTCCGGTCACGCTTCATCTCTTCCTGTGCAGCCCGGTCGATCTCTCCCATCTCGCTCTCCGTGACCCTGAGGTAGCGGAAGAATTCACCGGAATGTTCCGTGCTGTCGCGGAGGAGCGTCGGGCAGTGGCAGAACAGTTTCTCCCTGGTATTCAGCTGCTGGTGGATCTCGATTCCCGCCGTCAGACCTGTCGCGTTATAATCCATGGGTGCTCCTCCGGTTGCATTCCCCTTTGAGATCTGCCTGCATCAGGCTGGCCGCTCTTTCCGGATCCCGCTCGTTGCCCAGCACCCACATCATTTTCACGAGTGCCACTTCGGGAAGCATATCGCCGCCTTCGATGACACCCGCTGCAAGCAGGTCGCGCCCGGTATCATAGACCCGGTCACAGACCCTGCCCTGCATGCACTGGGAGGTCATCACAACCAGGGTACCGCTTTTCAATCAGTTTTTGCAGGGATGGGATGAGTGTGGTACTCACGTGCCCGAGCCCGGTACCGGCGAGGACGAGACCTTTGTAGCCTTCGTACGCCTTGAGCAGGTCAGGAGACATCCCGGGATAGAACTGGACAAGCCCGCAGTGTTCTTCGAGCTTGTCATGCAGGGCGAGCTTCTGGCTCCCCCGTCTGTACTGCGTGAGTCTTTCAGGGTTACTTCGCCGGGATGGATAGGCAACAGAACCAAGGGGGTCTATCCCCATGCTCCGGAATGCGTCACGACGTGATGAGTGCATCTTGCGCACGCGTGTTCCCCGGTGAATTGCGCAGGTGTCATCGTTGGTGGTGGCATGCATTACGACGGCGACCTCCCCGAGATCGCTGGTTGCTGCGCTGGCGGCGCATACAGCATTCATCGCGTTGTCACTGGACGGCCGGTCAGCAGATCGTTGCGATCCGACAAAAACGATCGGAACCGGGGTGTCGATCATGAAACTGATTGCCGCTGCACTGTATGCCATCGTATCGGTACCATGGGTGATGATGACACCGGCAACCCCTTGTTTGATCTCTTTGTAGACAGCACGGGCAAGTTCCTGCCAGATCGCCGGTGTCATGTTCTCGGAAAGTATGGTAGCAAGCGGGAATTGTGCGGTAATTGTGCAACCTTTGCCAGTTCAGGGATTGCCAGTAAGAATATCGGCTGCATCAAACTGGCTGGTGACCGATCCGGTGCGGTAATCGATCCTGCTTGCAATGGTACCGCCGGTTGATACGATGGACAGAGCAGGGAGATCACTTTTCTGCGGGACTTCTGATTTTTTTGGCAGGGATTTCTGCAGGATGCCCAAAAAATGTGCAGGAAACCGGATTCACCCCAATGTTGTAACCGGAATCCAGTTTCACTACTGCCATCCCGTCGCGTTCTGTGATGAAAATTCCTTTCCTTGTCTGTCCCCCCGTACGTGCATTCAACCAGGTCACCGGAGGTGAAATGCGGGCTTATGCTACCAGCCTCCGGGCTTTTGCGATCAGGTCTTCTTTTGCCTTTGAGAGTTTTGCGAGGTCGTTGATCGATATGGGCAGAATCCAGCGTCGAGGTGTTTTTTGCGTTCTTCAAGGGCAATCCTGATTGCAAAGGGTGCCGGTCCTCCGGGAGCTTTCCGGAGAGCAATGGAATAGTGAACATCCAGCACATCATCGATATTCTGCTGGGTGAGTCCTTTTGCCACAAGGGATATTCCTCCCCCTGCTTCCTGCGCAGCTTCTTCAAGCGTGGAGAAGGGAGAGATTTCCTTTCTGCACCGCTCTCCCGACAATGGTGTGTGCGGTGCGGAAGGGAAGACCGTATGTTCTGACCAGCGTATCAGCCAGTTCGGTTGCGGTGGAAAATCCTTTTCCTGCCTCTTCTTTCATCCGCTCGGTATCGAATGTTGCACTCGAGAGCATATCGATAAGAAGGCGGAGGCTCTCTTTTGCATCCCGCATCCCGCGCCAGATGTGGGGGGTGAGCTCCTGGAGGTCACGGTTGTAACTCATGGGAAGTCCTTTGACGGTCAGGAGTGCGCCGGTAAATGCACCGAAGACAGATCCTGACTTTGCCCGCATGATCTCTGCGGTGTCCGGGTTCTTTTTCTGCGGCATGATGGATGATGTTGAACAGAATGCGTCATCAAGAGTCGACAAACTTTACAAATGACGTGCTCCAGATGATCAGTTCCTCGCAGAGCCGGCTCGGTGTTCGCCATCAGGATGGAAAGGTCGGCAAGCGTCTCCAGTGCAAAATCCCGGGTGGCTACCGCGTCCATCGTGTTTGTCACCAGCCCGTCGAAACCCAGCAGGCTGGCGGTATATTCACGGTTGATGGGGTAACCGGTGGATGCAAAGGCTGCTGCACCGAGCGGGGACTGGTTCACCCGCACGTAGGCATCCCTGAGCCGGTCGAAGTCCCGGGAGAATGCCTGTTCATAGGCAAGGAGATGGTGTGCAAGCGTGGTAGGCTGGGCATGCTGCAGGTGGGTAAATCCCGGCATCACGGTCTCGATATGAAGCTCAGCGAGGGCAACAAGTACTTCACGCACCTTGAGGAGTGCTGACATCTGTTTGAGCATGTCTTCCCGCAGCCTGATACGGATGCATGTCGCGACTTCGTCATTCCGTGATCGTCCCATGTGCATACGCCCGCCAACGTCTGCCCCGAGCGATTCGATCAGGAGTGATTCTATTCCTGCATGGACATCTTCAAAACGCTCGTCAAACACTTCTTCGGGAATCCCCTCATCAAAGAGCTCGAGCAGTGCTGAAAGGAGCTGCTTTGCGATGTCAGGGTCGATGATCTTCTGTTTTTCCAGCATCAGCACGTGAGCAAGATCCACAAGAATATCTGCGTCAGCAATACAGCGGTCTGAACGCATTGATGAGAGAAAGTGCATCATCTCACCTGTCCTCTCACCGGAAAGGCGCCCCAACCTTACAACATCTGTTCGCATCCGTTCACCCTCCGCTTTTTTATTCGTTTACCTATTGGTTGTACATTGATTAAATCCACGCCTTTCGCGCCGCGAGTTCGATCGCCCGCTGCACGGATTCGCGGGGGATGATGGTTGCGACCGGTATGCGGACAAGCTGCTCAATCACACTTGAGAGGATCGGGGCACACACGATGGCGACAGCACCCTCGCGCTCAGCCCGGACAGCAGCTACAATCGCATCTTCCATCGTATGGACCGGATATTCCCGTACCCTGACGCGCTGTGCATCAACCTCAGCGGTCTGTTCTTCAATCGTATCAAGGACCGACCGTGCAACGATAAGACCGATGAACTCCCCTTCAGTTGTACGGTAGAGGCAGGCGCAGGGCGCGGATTATTGCGCGCAGCGTGGAGAGGTTGGGTGAGCGTTTACCGTGCATGATCTTGTATAAGGAACTCTGCGCAATCCCGCTTTTTTCCGATAACTCCCTGATACTTATACGGAGGTCGTGGCGGAGGAGGTCGTTCAGTGTTCCGATAAATTCCTCATCTGAGGCAAGTGCGGCGCGCGTGAGCCGGTCAATTGGATCCACTTGTATCATATAATAGATACAATAAGGTTAATTCCAAGAAAAATATTTCCTCTCTTGTCCCTGATTTTTCTGCAACAATATCTCATTGTGGACAATTATAGAAAATTATTTAACCTTAAAGTAAACTTTTTAGGAAATATTTAATACAAAAAGAGAGAAAAAATGTCCATATCGTGCAATTTATGTATTGCCGAAACAACTCTCACCTATGAAAACGATGAAAATTCCGGTACTGGCGCTCTTCGCCATTACTCTCTTTGTTCTCATTGCCGGTTGCACGCAACCAGCAGGAACACCCGGCCCGGTCTCCCAGACGAATGTCGGAATACTGTACAGCAAAGGTGTCGGACCTATGCCGATGCTCCTTGCAACAAAACAGATAGACGGGTATATTGCATGGCAGCCGTTTGTCTCGATCGGCACCGAGAGCAGAATTGCCAAGCTTGTCGTGTATTCAGACCAGCTGCCTCCGCCGGAAGCAACATTGATCACCCCTGCTGTATTCTCTTTGCCCGAGACGATCTCCTTGCACAGAACCCCGACCTGGTGACTGCCATAAGTGCGCTCACCCAGGCTTCGAGTACATGGATCAATGAACACCCGTCTGAAGCCGCTGAAATTGAAGCGGATTTCCTTGTTGGTAAAGGTAACTTCACCTATGGCAATGTCACGGTTTCATCCGTTGATGTGCTTAACGATGCGTTCCCCACGGTAAAATACACAAACGTGCCCTCTCCTGAATGGATTGCAGGAACAAAGAACTTTGTCAAGACGGAAATTGAGCTTGGCTATATTACAGGCGAATTAAAAAATACGAGTTCAGATCAGCTCAATGCAAAGTTGTTTGCATTCGGACCGTACGAGGATGCAAAGAAGCAGCTTGCAGCGGGCCAAATAAAGACTCCTCTCAAGGCAACCAAACCGATCACCATCGGGTACCTGAATGGTGACATGCACTCTGCAGCTCTCCATATTGCCTTAAAAAAGTGGCAGTACTTCAACGACACCTATGGCGTATCCCTTAAACCGCGTGACATGAACCAGGCCCGTCCTGACGTAGCAGATCTTATTGTCAACGGTATACCCGTAGCAGAAATCAAGCTGGTTGGCGGGGATGCCAGCCCCCAGGTTATGCAGATGGCATCAACCGATATTGTGCAGATGGGATATGTCGGTGTACCGCCAACGGTAGCTGCAATCGATAAGGGAACCTTGGTCAAGATTATCCACCCCGTTAATACTGAGGGGTCAGGACTTGTTGTTGATGTGAATGCCCCGGTTTCGGACTGGAATAGTTTTGTTGCATGGGCCAGTGTACGATCAGCAGAGGGTAAACCGTTAAAGATTGCGGCTCCCGGTAAAGGATCAATACAGGACGTTATGCTCCAGTATGCATTGAAAGACAGCAATATTACTTACAAGGAAACCTCCTGATCTCTGTGTGGGGAAGTGGTAATCCCCTACACCTTTTTCAGTCAGAATACCTACAATAATACAGGAAATAATACAGGAACCAGGTTTCGATGTACCGCATTCTTTTCAAAAATCCGCTTTGGAAAAAATGGTTTTTACGGTTTCTGCTTCCGGTAGGGATCATCGTCGGATGGGAAATATTATCAATCGTACTCAATAACCCATTCATTCTCCCCAGCATAGAATCCGTGCTTGAAGTCCTGCTCCACCCGTTCAAGGACATTTTAGGGAACGGAAGTCTCTTTGATAACGCGATGATCAGCCTCGGACGTGTTATTCTCGGATTCCTCGTCGCTGCAGCGCTTGCCATCCCCCTTGGTATTGGTATGGGCCGGTCAGAGACCATTTTCGAGGTCTTTGATCCGGTCATGCAACTGCTCCGTCCTATCCCGCCGCTTGCCTGGGTGCCCCTGGCGCTTGCGTGGTTCAAGATCGGTCTTGTCTCTATGGTTTTTATCATCGGGCTGGGTGCATTCTTCCCGATCCTTCTCAACACGCTCGATGGGGTGAGAGGAGTAAAAAAGACATGGATTGAAGCAGCGGAGATCCTTGGAGCACGTGAGCGGCAGGTCCTCTCCCAGGTAATCCTGCCGGGAGCGGCACCAACTATCTGGACCGGGATGCGGGTTGGCTTTGGCATCGCCTGGATGTGCGTTGTTGCTGCAGAGATGATGCCCGGTACAAATTCCGGTATCGGATACCTGATTATGTCATCCTACAACTGGGGGCAGGTAGAGGTAATTATTGCCGGTATTATTGTCATCGGGCTTATCGGGATCGTTATTGATTATGGATTCAAGTTGGTTGACCAGCGCTCATTTAAGTGGCGGGAGCTTGAGCGATGACCCTTATCATTGACCACCTCTCAAAACAGTTTTCCAAAAACGGGCAGGAAACAGTTGATTCCTTAACTGACATCAATGTCAGGATCAATGACGGGGAGTTCATCTGTATCCTCGGACCATCCGGGTGCGGGAAGACCACGCTCCTCCGTATTGTCGCCGGGCTTGAAAACCCGACTACCGGAAAAGTCCTGATTGATGATGTCTCCATTGATCGTCCCAACCCGAAACTGGGAATGATCTTCCAGGACTATTCGCTCTACCCGTGGCGTACCGTCAATGAAAATATCGTGTTCGGGCTTGAACTGCGTGGTGTCGCAAAAGAGGAAAGGGTCAAAGTTGCGCAGGAGTACCTTGAACTTGCCGGTCTCTCCGGTTTTGGCAAAAGTTATCCCTACGAGCTCTCGGGTGGTATGCGACAGCGTGTTGCCGTAGTCCGTGCCCTGGCCGTAGATCCAAGCGTTCTTTTAATGGATGAACCGTTTGGTGCCCTTGATGCCCAGACACGGAACCGTCTGCAGCATGATCTGCTTGAAATCTGGGGTAAAACGAAAAAGACGATCCTGTTTGTGACGCACAGTGTTGATGAAGCCGTCTTCCTTGCAGACAGGATTGTTGTCCTTACCCCGCGACCCGGTCATGTCTGCGAGGTCCTGCCGATTGAACTTGGACGCCCGCGGGACCGCACCAGCGTGGAGTTTGCAAAAATCCGGCGCTATGTCCTTGATCTTATCAACCAGCCAAAGTGCAGCTTCTCGTAAGGTTTAATACGCCCCATCTCCATTTTATAAAAGCAGTTTGTGAAGCGTACCGGCACGAATATCTGGTTATATCTGCATATTAATGCCCGCTTTTAACAATATTTCACAGGAGTAGAACGCGATGGTTAGAAAACCGGCAAAGATGTACAGGAACATTTCAAAGAAAGCCTATACGCGACGCGAATATATGGGTGGTGTTCCGGGGAGCAAGATCGTACAGTTTGAGATGGGCAACCTCTCTCAGGAATTCCCGACAGAAGTAGATCTGGTTGTTGAAGAGGCTTGCCAGATCCGGCACAGCGCACTTGAGGCAGCCCGTATTACGGTCAACCGAAGGTTAATGAAAGAGGTCGGCAGGTCGAACTTCCATTTCAAGGTCCGTATCTTCCCACACCATGTCCTGCGCGAGAACAAGCAGGCAACAGGTGCCGGTGCTGACCGTGTGTCTGAAGGTATGCGTCTTGCATTCGGCAAGGCAGTCGGTACCGCAGCACGCGTGGATGCAAACCAGAAAATCCTGACAGTCTACTCCACTCCGCAATACCTGGAAAAGATAAAAGATGCCCTCAATCACGGTGGCCACAAGCTCCCGACACCCTCCCACCTGAAAGTGAGTGAAATCAAGGTCAGTGGAAGGATAGTTGCAGCACCCAAGCTTGTGGGTGAGAGAGTAGTTGAAGCCCCCAAGGTCGAGGAGGCCGCAGCAGAACCCGCCGAGGTACCGGTAAAGGGCGGCAAGGGAGCAGGCAAGGGTCCGGCGACTGCCCCAGCAAAGGGTGCAGAACCCGCCAAGGCCGAAGAGAAGAAGGGCGCAGCTCATGGCCCGTCTCATGCCAAGGGCGGCAAGGATAAGAAGTAATTTTTTCCTGTTTTCTTTTTTTTACATCAAAATCCAGATTTTTAGGTTTCGGGACAGCAACCCGTTCCTGACGAATTTGTGCTCATTGAAGACACGAGCACGGTAAAAAGACGGTATCCTGATATAACGGGTTATTTCTAAGGATTTTCTTTGAGTTTCTCGGAAACTGCCGACTGGAGATCCCAGGGCAGGAACATACACCAGAGGATGCCTGGCAGAACCTGTTTCATTACCTCTCTGCCATTTGAGGTAGTAAAAAACTCACAGATTGCCTTCTGGCCCTCAAGCGATGAGAGATAATCACGGATCATTTCCTATCCCTACGGTGATGCAAGATATGAGGCGATCCTTCCTTTCAAGGGATCTATGGCTACTACGTTTTTGGCTCCTGAATTTGCAGAAGTGAGTTGACCCGTATGGGGTATAAAGTGAACGGGATAGGGGGTGTTACCTGTATGGTTAGGTTGCCGGGTTGTGGGGTACTGAGGGAGGGGGTGGTTGGAAAAATGGAGGTTCGAAACCATACCCTCGCATTAATTATTGGGGTTATAGGTCTGCATCCGCGCTCTCTCTCACTGCCGGCCATACTCAGCAACCAATCGCCTGCTACTGAGCAGCCGGATTTCATAAATAACAACCAAAATACCCATAGCGACCAAGAACTATTTCTCCTCATTTCTCTTTCAATGGATAATCACAATGCCAAACGATTTCTGCACCCGATTCACGGCGAAGATAAGGCGGCTGGGTTACCCCCGTAATTATGCAGAGCGGCT
Source organism: uncultured Methanoregulaceae archaeon (assembly GCA_963699515.1). Taxonomy (GTDB): domain Archaea; phylum Halobacteriota; class Methanomicrobia; order Methanomicrobiales; family Methanospirillaceae; genus Methanoregula. The sequence continues at coordinate 232,855 of CAVOUD010000003.1, forward strand.
CGCCCGGTTCCTTTTCCCCCGGATGGTGCTGATCAGTGCAGTGCTCGATGTACATAATGTTCCTGTGCAACAGTATCGGAGTGGATAAACAGAAAAGAGAATCCTGCAGCGGAACTTTTTCATGAACGCACTTCCGGCTGCGGATAGTATAGTTTGGTAGAATCCGGGCCTGAAGAGTCCAGGATTGATTGTTTTAGAGAGGGGACCTGCCGTTTGGGGGAAACCCCTGGTATAATTCCGGCTTACCCGGGCTCTGGTCAGGGACCGGTAAAAAAGTCAATGGTAAAGGCCATGTTCTCTCCTTTCAGGAGATTGCAGAGAAATAAAAAATTGGGAATGATTGGGAATGACTGACAATGATTGACAACACAGAGGAAACAATAGGGAAATCTATGGGGATTTCAGAACCAGGAAGCGATGGCGTGGCCGGACCTTCCCGCGAGGTATTGCAATGGGACCAGAGTGCGTCCGGTACAGAAAGTACCCGGACAAGAAGAGAAGGAGAATAGTGAACTGGAGTGGGGAAAGCGGCATGTGAAGGAGGAGCCAGTAAAGCAGGAGCCGGTACCGCAACCCGTGCGTACTGTTTTCCGGAAGACGGAACTGCACGGGACGATTACGGCGTCCACACCAGAGGAGGGAAAAAAAATCCGAAGGCGGACGATGCAGAGCCTTAAAAGTCCCGGCGCGATGGTGTCATATCAGCCGTTCGAAACCGCGTTCAAGGATTTCATCTGCTCCCTCATGGAGCGCCAGGATATGATGGGGGAGGAGCTTCTCCTCCATATTGCTGATCTCCAGCAGCAGATCGATGCACTCGAAGACCAGCTGAACATGGTCAAAAAGACCGTATCCCCTCGGGATCCTGAGGCGGAGCTATGAAAGTGACACCCGGCCTGCTGAAAGGATGGGGGAACCAGATCCACAATCTTGCTTTGTGGCAGGACCGCCTCTCCACACGGCAGGTCAATAAGATCGCTCCAGGCAGTCAGCGCCGGGGGTGCATGGTATGAGCCGGGGTATACCGTCGCAGAAGGCACTTGATGCCGCACTACCCTTTGCACAGGCACGTGGGGAGGTGATGTTCTTCCGGCAGGACCCCGGGACACCCTGCAATTTCCTGATTAATTATGCAGGAGGTGGTGTAGTCGTCCGCATCAGGAGGACCCGCCGTCTCCATTGCACTATGCACGAGATTGCAGCACAGAATATCGAATCGCTCGATCTGCTTCGTTCGGCTGCGCGCTCTCCCGGTATTACCCGCGAGTTCTGGCTCTGGTCTCCCTATGGCACCATGCGGTTTTTCAGAGTCGAAGACGCCGGTTTGATTGAACTGGACCGGCAGGGTGAGCCGCTGAAACTTCCGGCTGCCGGGTTCTCTGCCAAGAAGAAATCGGTCGGGCAGAAAAATCCGGTGCTGAAGACCAGCAACCCGGCATCCGAAAAAAATGAATCTACGGAAACATCCCCCGGCACTCTCTCCCAACCTCCTTGCACGTCCAAACCGGATCACGAACAGAGCCGGACTGGTGAAAGCGACTCGCCGGCAATTCGGTACCTGCGACGCAGGGTAATAAAGATGATCCGTTCGCCAAATCAGCCAGCCAGTCCTGAAGAAAGAGTGTCAGAAGGGGGGCCGCTCGGGGAAATTTCCCCCTCCGTCGGAGACAGGATATCTCCGGGATGAGCACCTGTGTCAAGGGTTTCCTCCAGAATCTGTTCATTTTCGCCTTCTTTTACTCTCTCTGGAGGTCATTTTTTGTCTTTTTCGTGAAAAACCATGTCTCTATTTTGGGAATCGTTCATTTCATTCTCTGTTTGACATATTTTCCTGCAAAGTGAACCCGGAAATATGTTTCTTCAGGTCTCTTTGAGAGGCGGAAAAGATGGTGCCATGGGTTTTAGTAGGGTGCAACGAAAGGAACACTGTTTTTGGGGGGTACCGCAGGTTGTCAGGATATCGGATCTTTTTGAGCCTGAGAAGCCATTAGGTATCGAAGGAATACCAGAAAAAGCAGTAAACCGCGGGAAAATCCCCGTCTTCACGTTTTTTTCCACCGCCCGATCTCCTTATTATCCTGCTCTCCTCAGTGTACATCAATGAAGACACCGGATGATGCCGCGATCCAAGCCTCGCTTGCTGATGCCACGTTCCAGGCGTACCGCGAGGCCGTCATCCGTCTCCCACCGGATGTACTGCAGGTGATCCGGAAGGCAGCCGCTGCCGAGACAAACCCGGTAGCTCGCAGCGAGTTTGCCAATATCCTGAAAAATATCGCGGAGGCTGAGCGGCTGGGGGTCCCGCTCTGCCAGGACACCGGGGTCCCGGTCGTGTACCTGACTATTCCTCCTGATGTTCACCTGACCCAGGGCCTGTATGAAGGAGTTGCAGACGGTGTCCGCCGTGCAACCCGGGAAATACCGTTGCGTCCCAATGTAGTAGACCCGCTCTCGCGACACAACACCGGCGACAATACCGGTGCAGGGATGCCAGCGATCCATGTTCAGCCCGGAGACAAGTTCACCGTCACTATCCTCCCCAAGGGTGCGGGTGCTGAAAACGTATCAGGGATTACGATGCTGCTGCCATCCCACCAGTACGGGATTGAAGGGTTCATTGTTGAGACTATGCTGCACGCTGAAGGAAGGCCCTGCCCGCCGGTAGTGCTCGGAGTCGGGATTGGCAGTACATTCGATGGTGCAGCAGCGCTTGCAAAAGAAGCTCTCCTGCTGCCCGTTGATACAATGACAACGTTTGAGCAGGAGATCTGCAATTCAGTGAACCGCCTTGGGATAGGTCCGATGGGACTTGGTGGTGATACGACCGCTCTTGCGGTAAAAGTGAAGACTGCCAGCTGCCATACGGCATCCCTGCCGGTTGCAGTAAACATCCAGTGCTGGGCACACCGTCATGCAACAGTGGAAGTGAAGCGATGAACGCTCCTCCTGTGCAGCTGTATACCCCTCTTGGGAAAGAAGTTCTCGATCTCCATGCCGGTGACCATGTCGAGCTTTCCGGGATTGTCTATACGGCACGGGATGAAGCGCATATCAGGATGAAGGTTGAAGGCATCCCGTTTGATCCGGTGGGTGCGGTCATCTACCACTGCGGCCCGGTCATCCAGGATGATAAGGTCATTGCTGCAGGTCCTACAACCTCCGCCCGGATGAACGATCTTTCCGGATTTTTGCTTGACCGAGGAGTCCGGGCACTCGTCGGTAAAGGAGGCATGGGGGCTCTCGTGCGTGAACAGCTGAAAAACCGGGGTGTCTATCTGGCATTTACCGGAGGTTGTGCTGCACTTGCATCCTCACATATGACAGTAAAAGGTATATTTTTCAAGGATCTTGGCATGGCAGAAGCGATCTGGGTGATCGAACTTGACCACCTCCCGCTTGTGGTTGGTATCGATGCACAGGGAAATGATCTCTTTGATAAGGTCATGCAACGTGCGAAACAGGAATATAAGCAGATGAGAAAATTCTGAAATCCGTCCGTGAGTGAATATAAAGAATAGGTTTTTTTCACCCCAACTGCAATAGTATACGATAGGACACTTCTCATGAAACTCGCCATTGACGAGACCAGGTGCAAGGGTTGTAATCTCTGTACGAAGGTTTGCCCGTATAAGATTTTTAAGGAAGGGAAAAAGCTCAACCGCAAGGGAATAGCCATTCCGGAACTTGATCGTCCCGAGCGCTGCGCCAACTGCCGGCTCCAGTACCTCTACGGACGGCAGATCTGCGGTGTCTGCCAGCTGACCTGCCCGGACCAGGCCATTCACTGGATCGAGGAAGAGCCGTATGAACCTCACAAGGTGGCGATTGAATATTGACGCGTACTGAATTCTGGCAGGGTAATACTGCTTGTGCGGAAGGGGCGCTTGCAGCCGGGTGTAACTTTTTTGGCGGGTACCCTATCACCCCCTCGACCGAAGTCGCCGAGCATATGGCGGCAAAGCTCCCAAAGAAAGGCGGGGTGTTCATCCAGATGGAAGACGAGATCGCCGGGATTGCTTCAATCATCGGTGCCGCATGGACAGGTGCCCGGGCGATGACGGCGACCAGCGGACCCGGCTTCTCCCTGATGATGGAGAACATCGGGTACGCAGCGATGACCGAAACACCCTGTGTGATTGTGAACGTGCAACGGGGGGGACCTTCCACCGGTCAACCAACCATGGGGGCTCAGGGTGATATGATGCAGTGCCGGTTTGGTTCCCACGGGGACTACTCAATAATTGCGTTATGCCCTGCAAGCGTCCAGGAAATGTACGAGCTTACCGCTAAGGCATTCAACCTCGCAGACGAGTACCGGGTCCCGGTATTTCTTATGGCTGATGAGATTGTCGGGCATATGCGGGAGAAGATCATCATACCGGATTCGGTCCCTTTTATAACGCGGAAGGAACTGGTCAGGGGAATGTTGCCGTTCAAGGCAGATAACGACCTCATCCCGGGATTTCCGCAGTTTGGAAAAGGTTACCGTGTTCATGTGACCGGGCTGACGCATGATGAACGCGGATACCCGTGTGCAACAAATCCGAAGCTGCATGAAGCACTTGTTATGCGGCTGGTGAACAAGATTGAATCAGCCCGTCACAAGGTCTCGGATTATGAGATCCTCAATCCTGATGCCGAGCAGGTCTTCATCGCTTACGGGGCTCCTGTGCGCACCGTGCAACAGGTAATGCACGATCATAAGGACAAGACCATAGGATTTTTAAGGCTCAGGACGGTCTGGCCATTCCCTGAGTTCGCACTGAAAGAATTCAAAAATGTGAAGCGATTCCTTGTACCTGAACTGAACCTTGGCCAGATAGCCCGCGAGATTGAACGCCATGTGCAGGTACCGGTCATCAGTCTGCCAAAATTGGGCGGCGATCTGCATACACCGGTTGAACTGTTCGTAGCACTGGAGGATTACCGATGAGTTTTGAGGACTGGTACCGCCAGGATCGCCTCCCGCATATCTACTGTGCCGGCTGCGGGAACGGCACAATTATTAACTGTACACTCGCTGCTATCGAGCAGATGGCCTGGAAGAAGGATGAAACAGTCTTTGTTTCCGGTATCGGGTGTTCCTCACGGGCACCCGGTTATATCGCTGCAGACTCGCTCCATACCACCCACGGGCGTGCAATTGCTTTTGCAACCGGGGTAAAACTCGCAAACCCTGATCTCAACGTCGTAGTTTTCACGGGTGATGGTGACCTTGCGGCGATCGGGGGCAACCATTTCATTCATGGGTGCCGGCGGAACATCGACCTGACCGTAGTCTGCATGAATAACCAGATTTACGGCATGACCGGGGGGCAGGGCAGCCCGACAATGCCGATGGGATGTCTTTCATCCACCACTCCGTATGGTTGTGCAGAAGCACCGTTTGACCTGTGTGAGTCTGCCATTGCAGCTGGGGCCAACTATGTTTCTCGATGGACTTCCTACCATGTAAAAGAGCTGGAAAAAGCCGTGTATGCCGGTTTGCAGACCCCGGGTTTTTCATTTATCGAGGCGTTGGTGCAGTGCCCGACCGCGTTTGGACGCAGGAACAAGTTCAAACAGGTGGGTGATCAGGTAGACTATCTGCGCACGCATACGATGCTCAAAGCGAAACGCGACCGGATGATAGAGCAGGGTGAAAAAATTCCACGCGATATGTTTGTCATTGGGGAACTCGCCCGCAGGAACCGTCCGGTACTGGGGGTAAAACCATGAGGCATGAGGTGCGGTTCTCCGGATTTGGCGGGCAGGGAATCATCCTTTCAGCCGTGATCCTGGGAAGGGCAGCCGTGATGCACGATAACAAGTTTGCCGTCCAGACACAGGTCTATGGACCCGAAGCGAGAGGCGGGGCTTCGATGAGCGCGGTAATTATTGATGATGCACCTATCCTGTATCCCAAGGTAGCAAACCCGGACATCTACGTGATCATGTCCCAGGAAGGTTTCGAGAAGTATGGTGAAGGTGCAGATAAAAAAGCGGTGATGCTGGTCGATTCAACGCTTGTCCACTCCCGCCCGAAGTGCAGGTGCATCGAGATCCCGGCAACCCGGGAAGCAAAACAGAGCCTTGGCCGCGACATCGTGGCAAATATTGTGATGCTGGGGGCGCTGGTTGCCTCAACGCAGATCGTAAGCGAAGAAGCCCTGGAAAAAGCGATCCTCGACTCTGTACCGAAGGGTACTGAGGCACTCAACCAGAAAGCAATGAAAAAAGGTATTGAACTTGCTGCGGGGAGCACCCAACCATGAAATTGCGCGAATACGAGGCAAAAAAAGTGATCCGGGAATACGGGATACCCGTACCGGCAGGATTTCTCATCAGGTCCGTACATGAACTTCCGGCACATCTCAATGAACTTGGTGAGAATATTGTCCTGAAAGCCCAGGTAGATGTTGGCGGGCGGGGAAAGGCCGGTGGTATATTAGTGGCTGACAAAAAGAATGCTGCCGCCACCGCACAGAACCTGTTTGGAAAAGAGATCAAAGGATTCCCTGTCTATGAGATTCTTGCCGAGCAGCGGCTTGACATCCTGCACGAATATTATCTCTCAATCACCGTTGACCGCTCAACCAAGAAGCCGCTGATTCTTTTTACTGAGGCTGGTGGTGTCGATATTGAGATCACGGCAAAGGAGCACCCTGAAGCGATCCGCAGGGTGATCCCAAACCCCCTTATGCGGGATATCCCCCCGTTTATGATCCGGGAACTGGTGGGAACTGCGCCAAAGGAAATCGGTCCGATCATCAACAAACTATACCGCGTGTTTCTTGAAAAGGATGCTCTGCTCGCCGAAATCAACCCACTTGTTACCACTCCGCAGGGTATGTATGCAGCCGATGCCAAACTCATTGTTGATGACAACGCGCTCGGGCGACAGGGATTTACCGTAAACCGCGATCTTTCCGAGCGCGAACGCGAAGCTGAGAAGCATGGTTTCTCGTATGTTGAGCTGGGAGGTTCGATAGGTGTCATCGGCAACGGGGCAGGGCTTACAATGTCCACTCTTGACCTCATAGAGTTCTATGGCGGGAAAGCAGCAAATTTCCTTGATGTTGGCGGTGGTGCCGAGAGTGAGCGGGTGATGCACGCGGTCCGGCTGGTCGGCAGTGTGCCAGCAGTAAAAGTTATCGTGGTAAACCTGCTGGGGGGCATCACGAAATGCGATGAGGTGGCAAAGGGAATTATTGTTGCAGACATCCCCCAGAAAGTGATCGTCCGGCTTGCTGGCACCAATGAAGCGGAAGGCAGGGCGATGCTCGCGGAAAAAGGTTACGAAATGCTGGATACCATGGACCTTGTGGTCAAGAAGGCCGTGGAGGTGGCGGCATGATCTACGGGGATATGAAGACCGGTATTCTTGTGCAAGGCGCCACGGGGAAACAGGGCGAGTTCCACATCGGGCTGATGAATGCCTATGCAAAGCAGGTCGGTGGAAGGGGTGTGGTTGCCGGTGTGACGCCGGGAAAAGGTGGTAAGGAGGTTCATGGTGTCCCTGTCTACAACACGGTTAAAGAAGCCATGCGGGATCATGATATTTCAGCAAGCGTCATTTTTGTACCCGCTGCAGCCGCAGCTGACGCGATCATGGAAGAGGCAAATGCCGGTATACAGACCATTGTTGCGATTACCGAGCACATCCCGGTACATGACTCGATGAAGGCGATTGCCTATGCAACGATGGAGGGCTGTAGCGTAATCGGTCCCAACTGCCCCGGGCTCCTCTCACCTGGTGAAGTAAAGATGGGGATCATGCCCGCCGGGCTCTTCTCCCGCGGGAATGTGGGGGTAATTTCACGGAGCGGAACACTGACGTATGAAGTCGTGGATGAGCTCACCCGCGCCGGTATCGGGCAGAGTACGGTTGTCGGAATCGGTGGTGACCCGGTGATTGGCCAGACCTTCATCGATGTACTGGAGCGGTTTGGGAATGACCAGCAGACAAAAGCCGTTGTTTTGATCGGTGAAGTGGGCGGCAACCTTGAAGAGGAGGGAGCAAAATCTACCGATCTTCCGATCGTGTCGTATATTGCCGGCATATCGGCACCACCCGACAAACGGATGGGCCATGCCGGTGCTATTGTGGAGGGAGGGGAGGGTGATGCCCGATCGAAGATCGCCCGACTTAAAAAGATGGGTGTACCGGTTGCGTCCCGCCCTTCGGAGATTCCGCAGATGGTGCGTGATCTGTTTAAGGACCACTGCTGATTAAAAATACTCCTGCTTTATTGAATTCCTCTTATAATGATATGAAATAAAAAGCACGGGGAAGATGAAGGTGGGGACACCAGTGCCTTTCTTTTCGCCGCTCCTGCGCTCAAGAGCGATGATGATGTATTATCGGTGCAGGAGTTATCGCATTTGGGGGGGGCCGAAGCGGCGGGGTGAAACCCCCGTTAAGCGTTGAAGTTCTTTGAACCTTTCCTTTAAAAGTCGTATTATTCACCAATGTTGCGGGGATTGTTCCCGCTCTATTCAGGTACGATGAGTGCCGCCGCCCCCGACGGGGCACCCCCACGGTAGATCGGTGATTAATCAAAAAATAACTCTCTGCCCGCCGTGCCTCGGACAGGCCCTTAGGTGGGGGTCCTTCGTAGAGAGGACGATTTTCATAGTTCGGCTGCGAATCGAACCGATTCATGTCTGTTTTCCGTGAGCAAAATAGTCTTTTTTTTACCCGCAACCCGTAATTACCTTGTTATCTCTATCCCTACCTCGTTTCGCCTCAGGAACCCGGGGGTCCATGGTGCATTGTACCGCATCAGCACAGGCTGACCTATGGGTGAGATTCCTGATTTTTTCAGACCATCAAGCAATCGTGACTTAACATCATGAACGTCTTCGCGTGTGGCATAACCTTTGAACCGTATTACAGCGATCTCACGCGGAGGCAGTGAGGTTATCTTCACCCGGTGATCCAGAGGATCTGGCATCTTATCAATTTCTTTTCCCCCTGGCATCACAAACGACATTGACTGCTCATCGGAAACAACCGGGGAAGTCATCGATATCTGAGCCTGAAGTTATAACCGGAGCAGTCATCGGAATTTGCCTCTTCGTATGATTGTTCCCGGTGATGTAGGAAAAGAGCAGATTAAATCCGCTGTCATTCTCCGCACTCTCAACGGTAGCAAGAACCATGTGAGGGTATTTCCGGAACTCGATCTCGCCGATCTGGCCGGTTATTTCGTACGCAATAGTTTCGGTCATATACGTATACCACTACATCTGGTGGTTTACCTTTCGTAACCTGATGGATTTTTCGGTTACGGGGAATATGAGATGTGAACTCAAGGGAACCTCCAGCTACCTGATACAATTCCGTGATATCTGAAAGGAAATCCATGAACGGATCCTGCAGGGCGATTCTTTATCCTTTTTGCGTGACAACCGATAGGAACAGCACACAAAATGCCAGCACCACAGTATTTCCCCGTAACTCCTGAAATGTTCGCACTTGCCTGCGAAACGGTCAGCAGGCGTGTTTCACGACTGCCTTTTTTAAGAAGCGGTATTATGGTCACCGGTGAATTAATCGGTGTTGCCATGGAATGCCTTAATGCCGAATTCAATAAAACCCTCGTACTCCGCACCCCGCAAGACACGGTTGAAAAGCCACCAGATGGACTCGACCGGTGTATTGAAGAGCGCCTGAAGATCCCGGGAAAAACCGTTGTTCCGGTTATTGTTGATGTGCTCTGCAGTGCAGGTATCACAGAAACGACTGAAATCCTGGACCGGTTTTCTCACCGGCCCCGGAAAGGAATCCGGCTGCTTCCCCCGTGGACCTGGCATGCAGCCTCAGCAATGGCGCAAACGGTCATGCTCCCGGGATCAGGAAATGATAATGAAACCTCTTTGTTATCCTGGATGAGTATGTGCCCGGTTTGCCGCACCGGGATTTTAAACCGGGTTGTTGGAAAACGAGCTGTTTGGCATTCCCCGCACGGATTTTTATATCGAGTGTACCCACTGCGGTGCAAAATTTATTCCCGTCGGTACACAGTTCCGGTTAGTATCCATTGCTACCGTCCGTGACCCGCTCTGGAGAAAATACCTGAATGAAACATTTTCTGCAGAGACGTGGTCAGCTCTCGCGCGGGGTACCAGTCCTGGAGGAAACCAGCACATGCGCCAAACGGAAAAAAAATCTGTCAGCCATGTCCCAGAAATTTCCCTCGGGGGGGTTCACGCAGCTGAAGGATGGATCTCTGCTAGTACCGTTCCAGGAAAAGACTCTCTATTTCAAACCAGTAAAACTGAATTTTTCCGGGGGTGTAAAGGAAGATATATTCTCCCGGGTACAAAAACCTCTCCAGGAAATACTGGAAAATCCCGCATTTAGTCATCTGCTCACCCAGGTAAATGCAAAATACTCCCGTTACCTGCCGATGAAATCAGGGCTCTTTTTAGGCCATCTCAAAGAACGGCACGACCCCTTTTACCGGGAATTCCTTAACTCGTATGGTGATGAAAAGTACGGCACCTTCCGGCTTGAGGATTCACCTGAAGCAGATAAAAAAGGGGTACTCATCGTTGTTGTCAATAAGGGAATTTACCATGCTGTCAACTGCCAGGACACATTCCGTATCATAATCAACGATAGTTTTGGCAGAATCTCTGCAGAAGACTGTCTCCTCAGCGGGGATAGTACCCGCTGCCGGATGAATGCGCTTCTCTGTAATAACAAAAACGCTTCGGGAATCTCTATCCACACATGTGAAAAAGAAGAAGAGCGAAAACTCATCACTGAAATACTGAAAGGATTTATTTCCGTCTGATGCACATGAAAACTGCATATAATTACTTGATCGATGCCGACCAGAGAATTTTTCATATCGTGTGAGAACATTATAGTTATCTACTCTGGATATCGGAAAAGGGAGATCACCGATGAAATGCCCTCATTGCGGAATGAATATACGGGATAATATTGTTGTTTGCGGCTATTGTGGCGGAAAAATAGCAAAGGAATCAGAGAAATCCCCTTCTGGTGCGGGCAGACCAAATATCTCTAATGGCAGTACAGGGCAAAAAGGGGCAGGGGCGAAAATTACACAACCGGAAGAGCCTGAAACCGATGAAGAAGAAGAAGGGGGAATTTCTGTGTACCTGCAACCAGGAGAACAGGTACTCATCGGATCACTGAATATTGCGGTGAAAAAATTTTTTTTCCATGCATATCTGACCAACCAGCGTATCTTTTTAATCGATACGCAGGAAAAAAAGGTCAAGGTTACCGCAAAAGATATTCCCCGTGATACGATTGCCGGAAGCATCATTGAGTATTCGGAAAGTTCCGATCCTGTTCTTGTTCTCTCCCTTAAATCTGCGGATGATGAAATCAAGACAATGAAACTTATTTTCATCCAGAATGGTATGGACCGGTCTGATGAGATCGATGAATGGATCTCTCTTCTCCAGGAACAGGGCCAACCGAAAAAAATTCCTGCACAAACAATTGAAGAAATCCCGGAACCCCTGGAGGAACCTGAACCCGTTCAGGACCTGAAAAACCCCTGCAAAAACAGGAACTGCAACCGAAAAGAAAACCGGGCAAAGATCATGAAAAGCAACCGCCGGTCAAACGGCATATCCTGTTCCACAAAATGCAGGAGCAGGAACCTGAAGTTGAGGAAACCCCCCGTCCCCCACGGCGTGCACAAGTCAGAGAGGTACCGGAACCGGTGAAAAAACCGGTGACAACACAGGAATCCGAATACGAGTTTTCCTCGGTAAAAAAAGCAGATATCTCCCCGGTGCGTAAATATGAAGTACAATCGGCAATGAAAGTCGCAATGAAGAGTGCAATGCAACCGCTAAAACCCTCATCCCTTCAAACTGCAAAACGTCCGGTGATAGAACCGGTGTCTCCCCCCTTTAAAGAACCCGAACCAACAGATACCGAAGTATCCCCCGGCCGTCCTTCCCTCCAGGAAAAAGCACCGGGAACACCAGCGCAGGATAACGGTGCTGAAATTCCGCCGTTCTGCCAAAACTGCGGGAAAAAAATCCCTCCTGCAGCCAACTTCTGTCCCGGGTGCGGAACGAAACTGGGAATGCACAGGGCCGTTTCCTCTGGCTCGATTCCTGAATCCCCTCACCATAAGAAAGCGACTCATCACGAGGCACCCGTCCGTGAGAAGAAAGGATCTCCCCGGGACGAGGAAATCGATGAGAATGAAAAGGATGATGAGATACCGGTCCCGACAAAACCCCCCGTAAAGAAGGTACCAAAAGGCAGCGAGATGACGATTCTCCACAAATTCCTGAGACGATAACCCTTCTCGTTTTTTTTCAACTTTGATCCTTACTACGGCAAAATATAGTAATAATTCCTAGGATGGTATTTGGGGGTGATGATTTTAAAAAACTGTACCTGGCATCAAAATCAAAGAGATAGTGATGCAGGAAGTAATGGTCTGAATTACTCCCAATCATATAAAAACAAAAAACTATTGTAAATTAGAAATCGTTATATGAATTCCAGTCCCTTTTATTAGTACGCAGTGTTACGAGGAAATCAATGAAGAGAAACATCCAGATTGAAGCATTGGCCCAGATTCCTCTGGAAAAACAGCGGATTGAGGTTGTCGAGCGCAAGTGCATCGGGCACCCTGACAGTATCGCCGATGGCGTTGCTGAAGCTATCAGCAGGGCACTCTGTAAGGAATATCTTGAAGAGTTCGGTGTTGTCCTGCACCATAATACCGATCAGGGTGAGATCGTTGCCGGCGAATCAAACCCGAAGTTTGGGGGTGGAAAGGTCATACGGCCCATTTTTATCCTGATTGACGGTCGTGCAACAAAACGGTTTAATAACGTATCCATTCCTACGGATGCGATTGCTGTTGAAGCGACACGGAATTATCTTCGGTCCCATTTCAGAACCCTGAACATGGAACGCGATGTGATTATGGACTGCCGGCTGGGAACAGGCTCGACTGATCTCCGCGATGTGTTCAAGCCTCACAACGGAAGAGTCCCGAGAGCAAATGATACTTCATTTGGTGTCGGGCATGCCCCGTTTTCTGATGTTGAAAATATTGTAAAGAGTGTCAGCGATTTTATTGATGAAAAACTGCGGCCGAAGTATCCCGCGATCGGGCAGGATATCAAAATCATGGGACTTCGTGATGGGAACACTATCACCCTGACCGTTGCCTGTGCCATCGTCGATAAATACTGTGCGGATATCCGGCAATACACTGAATACATGGAGATCCTCAAAGAACAGATCGGCAAAGTGGCAAAGAAGAGCACGAAACGCAAGGTCGTTGTACACCTCAATACCGGCGACGACATCAAGAATGAGAGTATCTACCTGACCGTTACCGGCACATCAGCCGAGATGGGCGATGACGGGTCAGTCGGACGCGGCAACCGCTGCAACGGGCTCATCACTCCCAACCGCCCGATGAGTATGGAGGCGACGAGCGGGAAGAACCCGATCAACCACATCGGTAAGATCTATAACCTGCTTTCGACCCAGATTGCGACCGATTGTGTGGCACAGGTAGAGGGGATTGAAGAGATGTATATTCGTCTCCTCTCCCAGATCGGACAACCTATTGATCGCCCGCTTGTGGCGAGCGTGCAGGTGCTGCCAGTGTCCGGTGTCAGGATGCAGAAGATCCAGGGAGAAATTGAAGGGATTGTCGATCACTCGCTTGAGAACGTAACCGATATTACCGAACGAGTAATCCGCGGCGAACTCAAGACATTCTGAACACCCATGGCAAAACAGGTAAAAACCGGCCGGAAAAAAAGTACCCCCCCTCTTTTTCAGCGTATTGTACGGCTTGCTATTCCCAACAAAGGCAGGATTGCAGCACCGATTATGGATCTTGTGGAGAAGAGCGGTCTCCACCTCCCTGAAATTGGGGAGCGACGGCTGATTACAAAGACGCTCGACCCGCACGTGGAGATCCTGTTTGCCCGCCCGGTTGATATTCCTGAATACGTGGCAACCGGTGCTGCTGATATCGGGATCACCGGTCAGGATATGGTAGTCGAGCGGGAGTCTGATGTAGAAGATCTCCTGGATCTCCAGTCCGGGAAAGCAAAACTCGTGCTTGCCGTGCATGAAGATTCACCGGTTACTTCGGTACAACAGCTTGCGGGGATGAAAGTCGCTACCGAATTTCCCGTGATTACTCAAGAGTACTTCGCGAAAAACAATGTGAAAATCAACATTGTACTGGTCGGTGGAGCCTGTGAAGCGACTCCGCATCTGGGGATTGCCGATGCAATTGTTGACCTTTCGAGTTCGGGAACAACCTTAAAGACCAACCGTCTCCGGGTTATCGATGTGGTGATGGAGACCTCGACACACCTGATCGCAAACAAGGAGTCACTTCGGACAAAGAAAGGGAAGATCGATGAGATCCACCTTGCCCTCGAGAGTGTCATCCGGGCACGCGGGCAGTGCTACCTGATGATGAACGTAAAGCGGTCTTCCCTTGATGCAGTAAAACGTGTCCTCCCCGGGCTCTCCGGTCCCACGGTAATGGATGTCGCATCAAGCGAAAACCTCGTCGCGGTGCACGCAGTCGTGAACGAGGAACGGGTCTATTCCCTGATCACTTCCCTGAAGCGTGCTGGTGCAAAGGATATTCTCGTTATGGCGATCCAACGGATGATCCGCTGAGTCTTATGCGCATTTTTCCTGCTGTTGATATCCTCGGAGGGCGGTGTGTTCAGCTGGTACAGGGGAGACGTGAGAGTGCGACGGTGTTTGGGGACCCGCTTGCCTGTGCAACACGCTGGCTCGACCAGGGGGCAGATGCCCTTCATGTGGTGAACCTTGACGGGGCATTTGGGAGCTCGGCAAAAAATGCTGATCTCATCACGGACCTGATCAAAAAAACCGGTGTCGAGATTGAGCTTGGCGGGGGTATCCGTTCCCCAGAAGATGCTGCTCACTGGCTGAATACCGGTGTTTCGCGGATTATTATTTCAACGCTTGCCACCCAGAAGCCGGAGAGCATACGGATTCTTGTTGATGAGTATGGGAGTGAACGGGTGATGGCGGGAGTTGATGCAAAAGGCGGGCAGATCGCGGTCCATGGCTGGCAGGAGACGGCGGGCGATTATCTGGCATGGGCACGACATTTCGAGGAGCTGGGTGCCGGCTCCCTTCTCTATACCAATGTGGATGTGGAAGGACTGCAGCAGGGAGTCCGGTTCGAGCCGGTCAGACACCTGATCGATTATGTCCATATTCCGGTCGTTGTTGCCGGTGGTGTATCGGCACGACCGGATATAGCCGGTTTGCGGGATGCCGGGGCGTTCGGAGCGGTGCTCGGTTCTGCCCTTTACAGCGGGAAGATCACCCTTAAAGAGGCTCTGGAGGAAAGTCAATGAGGAATGTTACGGTAAAGCGGGAGACAAAAGAAACGAATATCTCGATCACACTAAACCCTGACGGTACCGGGAAGATATCGGTTGACAGCGGTGTACCGTTCTTTGACCATATGCTCACCGCGATGGCAAAGCACGGGGGTTTCGATTTCACCTGCACTGCCAAAGGGGATCTCGGTGTCGACTGCCATCATACGATCGAAGATATCGGGATTGTCCTCGGGGATGCCCTAAAGCAGGTAATCGGTGACGGGCATGGGTATACAGCGTTTCGCTCATGCCATCATCCCGATGGACGAGTCACTGGCGACGGTCGCGCTCGATTGCGGGGGCAGGGGATACCTTGTCTTTAATGGCAGCTTTGGGAACAGGACTATCGGGACGATTCCGGTCGATATCTTTGAGCATTTCTTCTACAGCCTGTGCACCCGGGCCGGTATCACGGCACATATCATGTTTTCCGGGAAGAACGATCACCACCAGTGCGAGGCAGTGTTCAAGGCATTCGGGATTGCGCTTGGGCAAGGCGTTGTCGATGAGCGGGATACAAAAATGATCCGGAGTACAAAGGGAAGTTTTAGATTTTTTTGGTGCTTTAATTATTTTTTACTATTTAGGAACAGATACTGAATTGATTCGGTTCACATTCCGAACTCATGAAAATCATTCACTCTGATACGAATGGATCACCTGCCTCAGGGCCTCTCCGAGGCACAGCGGGCAGGAGAGATTTTTTTGAATTTTCAGTAAATCGATTCGCCGCGGGGGTGCCTCGTCGGGGGCGGCGGCGCTCATCGGAACTCGATGGATAGAGTGGTAACAATCCCAGCATCATATCTGAATACTGCGATTTTCTTGGAAAACCTCATTTCATTCGTTTTAGTTCGCCATTTGTTCCACAGGTATCTGCATTCGTAGGGTCTACGTCAGCAGGGATGTCGTAGGCAAATGCAAAAAGCCCTAAGAGCATTATGAAAATTTGATTCTCGAGCAATTTTAAAAGTCGATTTTTTTAAGACCAGTCAGTAAAAAAAAATAATTTTTTACAGATATCTCACGTCAAAAAAGCACAAGCAAACATACTTTCAAATGTACGAGAAAAAAAGAGTTGATCTTAGGATTTTGAAGCCAGGTCAACATCTTCTTTCTTGATCGTCTTTCTTCCCGCGTGCTCAGCAAGCTTGTTTGCTTCCTTGGTGAGCTGGGCGATGTACTTCTCTGCCTTGACAACAAGGGCTTCAGCTGCATCGCTGCCGACTCTTTCGGCTCCGTTCTTCTTTGCAATCCTTACAACTGCGGCGATTGGTAAATCTGCCATTTTTCTTACCTCAAAAAGAAAGTCTATTGGTATATATAAATACTTTTTGGGAAAATCCCGCATTTTATCCAGCATTACGATATTGGAAGGCATCCTGTTAAGCAAGCGGAAAACGAAGCGCAAAATGTCGCAGAATAATTTTTTTACTGTTTTAAATCGCTCCATTCAAAAAACAGATGGATTATAGGGATTTTAAATTATTCCAACAAAGCAGCAGCGAGCAATAGCGCATTCGCATAATTTGGTGAGGCGCGCGAAGTATCCACGAAAATTCTGCTGATATTTACTACGGGCGCGCCATGCCCGTGCCCCCCTCCCAGAAAGGTGAGCGTACGGAAGACCAGATTGCCGGATATCCCATCTGGTGCGATGATCAGTCCGCAGGTCTCAACAGCATCCTCAATCAGGATTTCGCAGTGTTCTGCATCACCAAGCCGTGCGACCAGTTCTGCCTCGGCCATGCTGGCATCCACCTGACTGTGCCTGCCGATATCCCCCAGCCTGCCTCCGGAAAGGACGCCGACTTTTTCGGGAAGACCGAATTTTTGCGCAATCAGTCGTCCTTTTTTTATCAGTTCAAGTTTTTCAGGAACGGTCCATCCTTCATCCACCCCTACCGGTGTGAGAAGGAATTTTTTACCGTGCACTGTCTCAAGCAGCGCAATGCGTTCGAGATGATCAACACCTTCTGCTTTTTTTAACGCCCTGAGCGTGGAATTTGCGGGTAGCGTTCCTCGTACGGCAGCATCAATCCTGCCTGCCATGAGATCATCGATGAGTGCCTGTTCAGGGTTCGTGTGCTCAACGATCTGAACGGCGTTCATGACGGTTTTTCTATCAACAATCCCCGGTCGGCAATAACAGACTATAGTAAAATTCCCGCTTACGCTGTTTGCGCTGTCAATGACTTTTTGTGCATCTTCTGCGATTCCGATGCCGATACGTTTTACCGCGGCCAGACATGCAACGTCCTCGTCAGAAAGGTGCATGATCCCGTTATCGATAAAATCAAAGACCTGCGTCTCCTGTCCGTTGTAGGTGATACGCAGCTCCCGCGTGCTGTTGACGGTCCCTATCTCCCGTGCCGTCATTCCAACACCGGCAAAGAGCCCGACAAGCTCCGGGATATGTTCTTTTTTCGCGGTGAGGATAAAACCCATACCCGGGTACATCCGTACCCATTGCTCAAAGGTCATGTTGTTTGCTGCCAGGTTCGGCCTCGGGATCAGTCCAAGATCGATCTCGGCCCCTTTCCCGCTGACTTCCAGGAGCATTCCCAGTGTCCCGATAAGGCCGGGGTTGCTGATATCCTTACCTGCTGTTACCAGGTGACGCTTGCCGATCTCTTCCATTACTGCAATCTGCGCCCTGACTTCCCGAGCGGATTTCATGGTGACCGAGTCCCAGTTGAGAGAGCAGGAAGGGTGCACACGTCCCGAGAGATCGATAGCGGCTACCACGCTGTCCCCTTCCTTTGCCGTATGGCTGTAGATGATCGAGTCAAGCCGGGCTGAACCAAGAATCGAGACATCGATGACACTGTAGGGTGCGTCCGGGTGCAGGTGTCCCCCGACTATCGGCACACCAAACTGTGCGGATGCGTCATGCATCCCTTTAACCACCAGTTCCTGTATCGTGGTTTTTGCAATTGAGAATATATCGACCATCGCGATGGGGTGACCGCCCATCGCCGCGATGTCATGAATATTGACGAGCACCGAACAGTATCCCGCCCAATACGGGTCTGCTTCCATGAGCCTGCTCCAGATGCCGTCAGCTGCAAGGAGGAGAGCCTCATCGTTGTGCTCGATTACCGCTGCATCCTCACCGAATGAGGCGACAACATGAGGGGCGTCGATCTTCAAAGCCCTGACCATCTCTCCGATGGAATGCTTCCGCCGGACCCCCTCATATTCCCTGACTACTTTTGCAATCGTCTCTGTGGAGCAGCTGTGGACCACGGTATCACCTGAAGAATGGATTACTCACTATTTCGTGTATCGTAGTTTCATTTGATCAGAGATAATTTATTTGATATACAGTCAACGTGTTGGTATGGACTGGGCAGAAAAATACCGTCCCGCACGGCTTGAAGATATCGTCGGCAATACGACCGCAATCCGGCAGATTGCGGCGTGGGCGACGAACTGGACGAATAAATCCAAGCCGCTGCTCATCTACGGAAAGCCCGGTATTGGCAAGACCTCCAGTGCGTACGCGCTGGCGAACGATATGGGATGGGACGTCATTGAGCTCAATGCCAGTGATCAGCGGACTGCTGCTGTCATTGAGCGTATTGCCGGGGTCGGGAGTATCACTGCAAGTCTCACCGGGTCTGTAAGGAAACTGATCGTGCTCGATGAAGCGGATAATCTTCAGGGCACTGCGGACCGGGGGGGAGCAAAGGCGATCATCGAATGTATCCGGAAAGCGCAGCAGCCGATGATCCTGATTGCCAATGATCTCTACGGTCTCTCCCCGGAACTCCGGTTCCGTTGCGAACCGGTCCAGTTCAAGGCAATTCCCGCCCGTTCCATCGGACCGCGACTCAGATATCTCTGCGCCGCAGAAAAGATTACCTGCAGCGATGCCGCTATCCGATCAATCGCGGAGAGTGCCGAGGGTGATATCCGGTCAGCGGTCAACATGCTCTATGCCTCGGCCATCGGAAGGGATCGGCTTGAAGATTTACAGGTTCACACGTCCCAGAAAGATGAACGGGTATCGATCTTCTCGCTGATCACCGCCATTTTCCACACTACACGCGATGATGAGCTGATGCGTCTCTCGTACGATGTTGATGACACACCTGAAACAATCGAGCAGTGGGTTGAAGGCAACGTGCACCTGCTGCCCACACCAACAGCGGTTGCAGAGGGATACCGCCACCTCTCACGGGCAGATGAATATCTCGGATATACCTATCGCAGGCAGTACCATACGCTCTGGCGGTACGCGACGGCAATTATGCTGCTAGGTGTTGCGTATGCGGCAGAGGGAAAAGGCATTCATACGCGGATTATGCCTCCTGAACGATGGCAGAAAATGTCAACGGCAAAAAAGCAGAAAGCCATCCGGAGCATTACGCTCAACAAGATCGCCGGAACCATGCATATCCCGCAGAACACGCTGCGTGAGAACTACCTGGACATTATTTCCCTGCTTGTTGAGCATGATCCGGCCACCTATGTGCGCGAACTGATGTTCGATGCCGATCAGCTCAATTTCTTCCTGCATGACAGGGTGCGCTCGCAGGAGATTATTAAATTCCAGCTAATAGAAGAAAAGGCAGGAAAAGAACAGGAGAAAAAACCTAAAAAAGAAAAAGTCCAAAAACCAGAGCAACGGGAGCTGGAGGAACCAGGTGCATCACCCGAACCAGGGGAAAAAAAACTGCCTCCCCGGTCCCAGTCAACGCTGTTTGACGGCTTCTGAAGCCTTATAATAACGGTGGAGGAGAACACCGCAGTCAATTTTTTCGCCACCGTTCCCATAGGATTCAAAGCCCAGGTGATAGACGATAAGATCGCAGTTGATTTTACGGGCAAGCGCGAGCAGCGGGGGGATCATCTCGATGGCAGGGCGGATCGCGTAGATGACATCTGCACCTTTGTACAGGCTGATATCCGGTGAAAATACATCATCAATTGTAAAGCAGAGTCCTTCAGGAACAGTCACTACCTTTAATATCGGTACAGCGGATACGGGCACCCGCATCAAGGAGTATGCGTGCTGCCTCTATGTTTCCCCCGATCCCGACTTCAACGGTATTGGTATAGTGTTTCGCAATATATTCCCCGATGCACGTTTCAATATGTTTATAGGAGTCCATTTAAACAGAATATAGCGATGCATATCCATATTTTTTGGGATTCCCTGTCCCCGCCCGGTCTCCAGATACCGGTCACCCGCACGATATCTTCAATCCTCGGAATTCCGGCGACGGTCTCGGAGAACCACGTGCGCATGATGGGATATGTGGACGGGCGCAAACAGATCGATGCACAGGTACTGTTAGACAGCATCCAGGCGTACAAACACCGCCATGCCATGAAAGATCCCCTCCTCCTCGTGGTTCACCAGGACCTGTTTAAGAATGGCAACAGTTTTGTATTCGGACTTGCCCGGCAGTCTGTCGGTGCAGCCGTGGTCTCGACTGCACGGCTCAGGAACGAATACTATGGAAGGGGCGGGAACGATGACGACCTCATTGACCGGATAACAAAAGAAGGTACGCACGAAGTCGGGCACCTACTTGGTCTTGACCACTGCAACGACCGGGAATGCATCATGTTTAAACCTGACACTCTCGATGAACTGGATCGGAAGAAAAAGGTGCTTTGTAAAATATGCAGTGAACGTCTGGAAGGGTCTCTCTCTTCAGACTAAACGGGATATTCACATGGCCCATGCACTTGTTGACTATCAAGGGATAATGAAAAGAACCAGATAAGGAGAAACCGATGTTCCCACGGGTGCTGGTTGCAACAGACTTCTCACATTTTGCTGACAGGACTCTGGAGTGTATTGGTGAGATTCCCGGGCATGGAGAAAATATTTCTTGTCCATGTACTTAACAAAACGCCGGTTCCGGCTCATTCATCAGTGTTTGATTATTTACCAGTTGCACCGGAAGAGCATGCACAGCAGATGCTGGATGAGAAGGGACGTTATCTCGAACAGACAACAGGCTTACCGGTAAAAACCGTTCTTGTAAAAGGAACTGGTGGGGATACAGCCGCATCAATAATTAAAACTGCAAATAATGAAAACATCTCTCTCATTGTCATGGGTGCGAGGGGAAAAAGCATTTTCCGCGGGATGTTTGTCGGGAGTATTTCTGAAGGCGTAATCCAGAGAGCAGGGATTGATGTTCTCGTTATGCATTTCCGTGGTCTTGAGGGCAATGATGATACCCCACTCGAAAAATTCTGCACAAATATTTTTTCCCATGTCCTGTGCCCGGTTGACTTTTCGATCCCCTCAGAAAAAACCCTTGAATATATAAAAAGCATGGGTTTTATCAGAAAAGTCACCCTCCTCAATGTTATCCGTGAGTCAGACCAAAATCATAACCAACTACCAAAGGTTCGGGATGCTGAACTGCGCTTGGCCGGGATTAAAGCTGATATCGCCTTGCAGGGCATCAGGACGGCTTCAATTATCCGAACAGGGAATCCGGTCGATGAAATCTGCCGCGTGGCTGATGAGCAGGACGGGTCCCTGATCATGATAGCGAGATACGGGAAATCGGACTATGCAAAAAATATTCCCCTTGGATCTGTTGCAGCAGGGGTTGTAACAAAGGCACAACGGCCTCTATTTGTTCTGAGTCCTCACATCAGCCTCTCGGTCATCGTCAGGGAACTTGGCAAGGAGGAGTTTTGGTTGGCAGAACAGGTATGGAGGTTCTACCACCAGCAGAAAGTGGATCCTGATACCGACAGGATTTTTGGGGTATTTGTTGAAGGTGCGCTTGCTGCAGTTGCCCGGTGCAGGAGGCATCCTGATGGTCTTGAGGTGGACGGGATTTACGTACCGGATGATTACCGGGATCGCGGGTATGCACGAAAAGCCGTGCAGGTGCTTGTTGATGTGTGTGGCAGCGAACCGCTGTATATGCACTCAACCCTTGCTCTTGTGAAATTCTATGGCTCATTTGGTTTTGAGCCGATCCCTGAATCTGTCCTGCCCATGAGTATTAAAGAACGGTTCAACTTTGCCGAAGGTGAAATGAAAGGTGCCAACGTCTCCCCGATGAAACGACCAGGTAAGGGCGTTCTGCATTAATAAAGATAACAGTTCCCATCCTCTCTTAGTGCAAGTGCTCAAGGTTAACAGTGCCATATAAGGCGGATCACAGATCCGGCATCTTCTCGGCGATATACCTGGGTGGAATACCAGAGCTTCCCCTTATCGTACGTACCGATCCTTATTCTTCAAAGCCATGACAAGCGGGTTGATTACCTCAGGTGCCGAGTGCGAGGGCGGCAACCCAGCGCACTTCAGCGTTCCTGTCCTGTTCAAGCAGGGTGATTCATAGTTTACAGGATCGCTAGTCATGGATTGTCCCGAG
Organism: uncultured Methanoregulaceae archaeon; assembly: GCA_963699515.1. Classification (GTDB taxonomy): domain Archaea; phylum Halobacteriota; class Methanomicrobia; order Methanomicrobiales; family Methanospirillaceae; genus Methanoregula. Next base: position 255,615 of record CAVOUD010000003.1, read on the forward strand.
CGCTTTGATTGTGCAAATCTTCATACTAGGGTTTCTGTGCGGGAGCATTTCAAGCAGGGACAGAGTGGCAATAGTCCCCAAAGATCCCAGTGCATCTGCACTCTGCCACCGGATATCAACAGTACGGTGATCAAACAACCTGATCAGCCCATTAATATCCTGCTTCGCTTTCAGTGCTTTATTTATCTGGCAACCGCGAACTGAAGAAACCCAGGTGTACTGTAATCGTGTAAACGTATGCAGTTTTATAGTATAATTCAAAAGCCTCTATGAACATTATTAAGACCCTGTGACCTGTCAGAGCATGGCAGTCGGGAAAAACAAGTACCGTTTTTTTGCACAAATTGGATATTCTCGTACCAAAGATAGTTCACTATCATATCAAACCATATATGAGAATGATCTCGTATGGGACACTGTTGTGCAATCATCGATCCGATCTGTGCTGTTCACGATCATCCGTCACACCCTGAGTGCAATGCCCGTCTTGTAAATGCATGTTCTGGTATTCCCCGGGAGGTTACCCTGCTGCTGGAGCTGAAACCTGCACTGCGTGAGGATGTTGAGCGTGTGCACGACCCCCATTACATCTCATGGCTTGAGCAGCGGTGTGCCGCGACTGCGACGCTTGGATGGCTGGATCCTGATACCTATATTACCCCCCGTTCCTTCGATGTTGCCCTCCACGCTGCCGGCGCAGCGATTGCTGCTGTGGAGCGATCCATAGATGGTGAACACTGTTTTGCCTTTGTACGCCCTCCGGGCCATCACGCTGAGTTTGATCGCGCTATGGGATTTTGCCTTATCAACAACGTGGCGGTTGCCGCGAAAAAAGCCCTTGAACACGTTGACACCATTGCGATTGTTGACTGGGATGCTCACCATGGGAACGGGACGCAGAACAGTTTTTATGGTACTGACCGGGTGCTTTATTGTTCAGTGCACCAGGAGCATTTTTTCCCGTATTCCGGCACTGTCGATGAAGTTGGCGCAGGAGACGGCAAAGGATATACGATAAATGCGCCGCTGCAGGCAGGATCGACTATTGCCGACTACCTGTTTGTTTTTTCTGAAATCTTTATCCCTGCGATCGAACGTTTTTCCCCTGATGTCATGATCGTTTCCGCTGGCCAGGACATTCTCTTTGATGATCCGATCGGCAGGATGAGGATCCGGCCGCAGGATTTTGAGCCCCTGACCCGGATGCTTGTCCGGGCAGCAAGCGTTCCTCTGGCGCTGGTGCTGGAGGGAGGATATAGTCCGTCGCACGGTGCGGCGATCCATCACATATTTGCAGGGCTTACCTCTGATGGTACGATGAATGCACCTGGAATGCCTTCAGAACGAACGCGGACGATCGTTTCAATGCTGAAATCAGTACACTGCCTACCCTGAGATCTCATGGCGAGGAAAGGATATCGATTTCCATAATGCTGATCTTCTCGTAGGTTTTTTTCAGCTGGATGATAGGCCAGAGCTCATAGAGAAGCACGGTGATAGGTTCCCACATGGCAACCCAGCCGATAATCAGGAGCGCATCAGCAAAAATCTGGGCAAGTAAATGATTTTCCAGAGATGACACAAGCTGCCGGGCCAATCAGGGCGATGGTAAGCAACGTGAGACCGATGAGGAAGGTACTCCTGCCATATCTGAGGTGCGAACGGTATTTCCTTTCTGCGACCAGCATCTTGTACTGGAAATGATTATGGATCGCCGGGGGATCTTCATCGCCCGCTCAGTGGTGGCGATATCCGGGGGAAGATAAATGACTATCTTGAAGGGAGTCTTTGGCGGGAAGTCCTTGACCGTATCGACAATGTAATGTTCTGCTGCGGAGTCGAGTTCTTTTTCATGGAATGGTGCGGGATCGAACGAATTGAAGAGATGTGCGACTGAAGAGAGTTTGATCTCGATCAGGATCCTGCCGTTTTCTTTTTTATACAGTGATTCGATATCCCCCATACCGGTATTTCCTGAATTGCTATACACCGGCAAAGTCGATAAACCTGCCTTTGGCACCGTTTAATCCTGTGACAGCGTGGCGGGGGGTGTGAGGGGTTCGTGTGGCGGAAGGGGGGATACCAAATCATTGGGGTATTATCGCTGGCCCATCCGGAGATTGATCTCTTCAATCGCTTCGGTAATAATCTCCTGAAATCCCTCATTTTCCATACGGTACAGGCGTCTGAGGGGAGGAATCGCCCGTATGTCCCCAATCTGGCCGAGGGCCCAGGCTGCTTTCAGTCTCACCCGGGAATCGTCATCCCAGAGGGTATCGATGAGCGGTTCAACTGCGCCAGGATCCCTCATTCTTCCCAGTGACTCTGCAGCCTTCCAGCGGCTGTTCTCGTCATCATCGGCAAGCATCCGGATGAAATGTACCAGCCGCTCTTCCCGGCTGATCCCGGATCTACCCTTGTCCTGCACGGGATCAGTCCCGTTTTCTCTTTCCTGTTTTGGTATTCCCGTATCTTTCATCCCCATCTCAGATTCGTCGATCCGGGACCGGCATCGTACCTGATAATACGTTATTCAACGATGACGAGTGAGGATCTCCCGCCTCCTATCTGCGGGTCCCCATATTCATACCTGCCTTTCTCTAAAAACCTGTAGCTGAAGCTCTGCCCGGAAGAGAGCGGTCCGGAATTGAAGAGTTCTGCATTAGTGACTTTCGGAAGATGAACAACACGGTGCATCATTGAATCTTCGTTTATCCAGGTAACTGTGGTACCCTCTTTGATGCTGATTGTAGAAGGATCAAAAGCCCTTGCTTTAATAATCACCGTAACCGTCCCGGTGTTCGGGACACTTGTCGTGATCTGGGTGACCGGTGGATGTCTCTTTTGAGCCGGTTGGCACGGATACACACCCGCAGATCAATGCTCCGGAGATCAATACGATACAGCAGAATTGTATATTTCTTCATGAAAGAATGAATGGATGTAGACCTGATTATTCTTTTTCCCTGACGTACAGGATACCATGCGGTTCTTTGTAATCGGATTTGATCACGATAGTGTTTGATATCCGGTTGAACACTCGCAATTTTGTACCCGGCATGGCAAGCCAACCGATCAGGCAGTCCAGCGGAAGAAGGAATACTTTTCCAAGGCTCTCGATTGCGGCGGTTGGGTAATTGATCTTCGTGCCATCGCGGTTAACGACTTTTAAGTTCATTACCATCTTTCCGATTGACTGACCATGGTATCCCTCCATGATCGTCCAGTAGGCAAATAAGAGTATAAATTCAAAACCGAGGGAAAAAAATCCCCAATGCTGGTAATCCCAGAGGAGGGGTAATTTCCAGATCGGTTTGAAAATATCCCTGATAATGTTTAAAAAAAGGATGAACAGGATAATATCTATAAGAAATGCCCAGAACCGTGTACTCCACCTGGCAAGATACATCGTCTTTTCCGGAACCGTTTTTATGAAAAACGGTTCGGATGTCATATTTTCTTCAGACATTGCAAAAAAGGTATTGGCATCCTTTATGAATGAAGTTTACTACGTGTCCTGTATCAGGGAGCAGCGACGGTTTTTTCGGGAGTGGTTTTGATCGTAAGGAGATCCGTATTTGAAAAAAGACAGGATTGTGCTAGGTATCAGTCACACCGCAGTTTCCCCGCTTTGCCGATATCTTCCAGCTCGTGTTCATCAATAAGGATGGTCACGAGTTCCGGTGTGATCCCCGTGGTGCTGACCAGTGTCTGGGTAAATTCGCGCACGATTCTTCGCTTCTGCTCTCTTGACAGGCCTTTTCTTGTTTTCAGGATTACGACGGGCATAGTTTGACTCACCGTTGTTTCGGAAGTATTTGTGAAATGAGTATTTAGCATACACCACGTATGGTTGCCCATCCTGTAGACCTCCTGTACTTATCGTATTGTTCAGGTTCATGCCAGGAAGGTATATTCCCCTGATATTAAAAAGAAAAAGGCTCATTAAAGGATCAGGTTATCCCTCACGCTGGAATAAAAAATGGGTAAACTACCAGTTTAGCACCTACTTTTTTCTTAGAACTCACTCAAAATACGTCCCTCATAACACTCCAGGGGGCTTCGGCAATACATCAGCCCCCGCCGTTGCGGCGACCCCCGTAATGCGATAGAATTGCGTGTTCTTTTTTTACAGCATCGAGAATATCGGAAAAAAATGAGATACTTTTTTTCAATTCATTTTAGTTCAGTTGTATCAATCGATTTTTACATCGCAGTGTGATATTTATTTTTGGTGTTTTATAAGTGGTTTACCCATTTTACAATATCGTTTCCGTGGTCTGACTAAGGAAAAAATTTGTGTTGATTTTTTCCAATTATTTGCATAAAAAGGCAATTTTATTTTTTATAAATTCGATATATCATTATTTTTCTATATATTTATAAATAAGAAATTTTATATACTAAAATAAAAATTAGTAATTATGAACGTAATGGATTACAATAAGTGTATGCATTGCAAAAGGATCGAGAAATTAGCAAAATTAACAAGTAGTGATACGAAACTGCTTTCGGACTGTTGGTTGATTGACGAAGAACGATGTTTTATAGTATCGGATTATGCCACTCAACAAAAAATTCAATAATTCTTCTGAATATGGACTGTTTTCATTTTTTTTATACCATGTTGCAACAAGGTAATTATTTTTGGTGATTGAGTAAAGTCCACCACTAACCATAAGGTAGTGTGGACAAATGCAATGTATGGATTTTCGGGAGATAGGGAGACTCGTATAAGACGGTAGAATCTCCCTTGAATATCTCTGGAAGAATCATGAAAACGTCCTTTGTACTTCCTGCAGTTCGACGGATTTTTATTTCCTAGGACGATGGCGGGTACGCTGTAAACGGTGTGGGAGAGATATCTATCCCCTTAAAAGAACGAGATTTTCCCGCCTTCGGATCACTCCATTCCAATGGCTCTCACTCATCAAGCTGTTTGAGCTCTCTGTATCAGCCAGGAAATCTGCAAAGAATGTAGCTTTGAGCTATAAGACTGCACTGAAAGTCTTTTACCTCCTTATACGAGTTCTTGATGAAGATCTTGCCCGGTCAGATGCGCTCCTGAAGGGAGAACTTGAAACTGATGAATCCTATTTCGGAGGACAATGAAAAGGAAAGAGAGGGTGAGGTTCAGGCCATAAGACGATCGTATTTGGAATTCTGGAGAGGGGTGGGAAAGTATCAGTCAGTATCGTAACTGATGTAAAAGCTGAATCTCTGATGAATGAAACAATGAAGAAAGTTAGACGTGGATCGATCGTCTACACAGATAAATGGAGAGGATACGATTCTCTCATGTTTTGTGGGTATCGCCATCTCAAGATTGATCATCGGTACAAATTTAAACAAGGGAAAGTTTACATCAACGGTATTGAGGGATTCTGGTCCTTCGCTAGAGAGGTTGATGAAACATCATGGTATCTCTAAAAAGAAATTTCTCTATTATATTAAAGAAATGGAATGGCGGTATAACAATAGAGAGATAGATTTATTGGGGGTTCTGATGGAATTGATGTTAGATTAATTCGTGTTTTTGGTGGATGTTACATAATCACCAAAAAGAATACACAGTTCTATTGCATTATGGGGTCGCTGCAACAGCGGGGGATGAGGCATTGCCGAAGTCCCTAGGAGTGTTCTGAGGGAAGTATCCTGAGTGAGTTCTAAGAAAAAAGTAGGTGCTTAACTGGTAGTTACCCTTTTTTTTAAATCTTTTTTCAAGGACCATTTCACGGGTTGATTAGTCATTCATGTATACATGCCGCGAGATGGTAACATTTGTACCTTTGTCGATAATATCCATTTGAACTCTGTCACCCGGATGAAATGTTCCATCAGAGAAATCAATACAGATCTGCTCTCCGGGGCTCCATGTTGCACCGGAACACCCGGAACCTCCCATCCACTGGACACCATTATGTGACGTGCTGATGAAATCATGCCCATTCATAGTTGCGATAGTGCAGGATACCGGTTGTCCGTTTTTTAGGAATCGTGCCTTAAGATCTTTATTCTGAACATCTGCTTTGCCAGAATGAAGAAGAAGCACACGACTATCGTAATTCAGATGTCCTGTTAATTCGTCAACACTCTTAATGGAAGTAATCGTGAAAATTACCGGGATCTCCTTTTCCATATTCCATGCCAATGGCTGAAACTGGAGCATAAGAAGGACGAGAAGAGCGAGAAGGAACGTGATCGCAACCATTAGGATAACGCCGATTGGATATGATGATGCATCATCATGTGTGCGTTGGGAGTACAATGATGCTACATAAATTGATAAGGAATATAACCCTGTCGAAATTGCCTTGTTTAAACAAATAAACCTTCTCCCTGTTTTTTAAAAAAAGAGGAATCTCGGGCTCTATAGAAACGGACATGAACCTGTAACGTTCACACCGGAACCATGAAAATCGGATAATCCAGATAAGATATGAGGGTCTGAACCTCTATACTCCCCGTTACGATGAACGCCGCCGCCCCTGGTGGATTGGTGATAAAAATACAAAATACCTCATTGCCCCGCCGCGCTTCGGAAAGGCCCTGAGGCGGGAGTCATTCGTAAAATAGTGAGATTTTTAAAAGAAATGCTCAATAACGAGCTAAACACTCACGAGGGTTTCACCCTCAACACTTCAGCTCCCTTCAAAATGCGATAACTCCTGAACAGGTAATACATCACTATCCCTTAAGCGCAGGGGCGGTTCCGGGGGGACAGGTACTGTCCCCTCCGTCATCTTACCAGTGCTTTGTATTTCATAGTATGGCAAAAGGAATTCTACCGAGCCGAAACCTGATTTGTGCTGGGACCCATCCAATGGGGAATGTCTCTAACGTATATTTTTTTAATCCGTTAACATAAATATCACCTGCACTAAGCATTTGTTGAATAACCCCGTCTCATTCCATGGATTTCCTCTACATGACTGAATCACCTGAAATTTCAGAAAATAAGCAGTCCCACGAGAAAGGCGGGGATTATTATCTTGAGGGTCTCGCTCTTGGCCGGGAGGGAAGGCACGAGGAAGCGCTTTTGGCATTTTCTGAAGCACTTTCACATTGATCCAAATCGTGCACTCGCCTGGGTCGGCAAGGGTTTTGCCCTCGGGAAACTGGGGCGGTATGAAGAAGAGATCGAGTGTTGCGAAAAAGCAATCTCCCTTGATCCAAACTGTGTTGATGCATGGAATTTTAAGGGATTTGCTTTCGGGATGCTCGACCGGTTTGAGGATAAAGTGGAATGTTGTGAGCGGGCATTGCAGATCGACCCTGAGAATGCAGCAGCATGGAATAATAAGGGTGTTGCTCTGGGGATGCTGGGAAGGTTCGAAGCGGAGATCCGATGTTGTGACCGGGCACTGGAACTCAGGCCACGCTATCTGTCAGCGTGGGTGAACAGGGGATATGCCTTTGGCAAGCTGAAATGGTACGAGGAAGAGATCATTTGCTATGATCGGGCCCTTAAAATTTATCCTTTTTATTTTTCTGCACTGATCAATAAAGGGATAGCCCTGATCAACCTGAAACGGTATCAGGAAGCGATCGATGTTCTCGATCGTGCCCTGTCCATCGAACCCGGAAATGCAAACGCTCTCTACCGCAAAGGACTCTCACTCAGTCTGCTCGGGAAACATGAAGAGGCGATCCATTGTCTTGAGAGTGCTCTCGAAATTAATCCAACGATAGCTGATGCATGGGTCGTGATGAGCAATTCATGCTTTATGCTCGGCAGACTTGAAGAATCTGCACGGGCATTTGATCAGGCATATTACATTGATGTGAAGGATGCTCGCGCAGGTATGGTAAAGGGGCTCTCTCTTTTAAAGATCGGGAAGTTTGATGATGCTATAAGAAGTTTTTCTCATGTTATGGGTGTTCTTTTAAGATAGTAATCAGATATTTTTTTTAGAATTTTGCCAGATTATCCCCCGCTTTTTTATGTCTCTCGCACGTACAGAAACCTATGGATGTTGAGGAGTATGTTCGCAGAAGACTTGCGGACGGAACAGATGAAGATGCCTTACAAAAAAGTCTGGCTGATCATATCATCGAAATAAAAAATGTACAGCCCTCCTATGCATCCGCTTTTGCCCGTGCGGTGATTGATGAAGTGAAGAACACCCAGGGTCTGACAGGTGATTTTTTTGAACTTGTACCTGCTGGTGTGAATATGGGGGAGTTCGGTGTTGGATCCCGGGGAAAGGGGGATTTTTTTGCCCATCGCCAGATCGCCCGTATCATCGGAAAAACCTCGGCCTCGGTCGGGGTAGATGAAATGGATGATGCCGGTGCTGTCTGTGCCGGGGGAAACTATATCATCTGTACTGTTGACGGTATGCATTCCCGCCTTTCCGATTATCCGTTCCTTGCAGGATTCCATGTAACACGCGCGACACTCCGGGATGTCTATGTCATGGGAGCAAAACCGATTATGCTCTTTTCAGATATTCATGTTGCTGATGATGGTGATGTGGCAAAGATTTTTGATTATACTGCCGGTATCACGACGGTCGGAGAAGCGATGGATGTGCCTCTTGTCACCGGTTCCACCCTCCGTATCGGTGGCGATATGGTTCTTGGGAACCGTCTTACCGGATGTGTGGGGGCAGTGGGTGTCGCTGAACACCTCACTGCCCGGAAATCAACGCAGCCCGGTGATGTCCTGCTGATGACTGAAGGGGCTGGTGGAGGGACTATTGCGACTGCGGCAATATATTCAGGATTTCCCGAAGTTGTGGAGCAGACCATCAATCTCAATTTCCTTGTTGCCTGTGAAACGCTGATGAAGAGTGATGTCTTCCTGCAAATCCATGCGATGACTGATGTAACGAATGGCGGTTTGAGGGGTGATGCATTTGAGATGGCAGAGACTGCCGGCTGCCGTATCATTATTGATGAAAATGCGATCAGGGAGTTTAGTGGAACCCCATGTCCGGGATATGCTCGAAACATTACAGATCGATTATCTTGGGGTATCACTTGATGCCCTCCTCATTGTCGCACCTCCTGAAGTATCAGCAGAGATCTGCCGGGTAGTGAAATCTGCCGGAGTGACGATGCATGAAATCGGGTACGTTGAAAAGGGAAAGCCAGAATCGGTTCTTATGGTTGACGGGAAGGAATGCGATTTCTCACCCCGGTTCCGGGAATCTGCATATACACCGGTGAAAAAGGTTGTTGATACTGATATGCGTGATTTTGAGGAGATGAAAAAGGGAGTTTTGCGTGCTTCGGAAGCTGCGATACAGAAAAAACAGCGGGTTTTGAAGAATCTGATGGAGAAGAAAAAAATCCCTTTAACTTTTAATTCCGTGGTTTTTTCCCGCTCACACAGATGTTATAGGCAAGCTGGGGAACGCGCTTTTCAACGAATGGTTCGATCTTCTGGGCAAGAAGGAAGAGTGGATCAATCATGTCGATATGGGCAAAGGAACACCATTTGACCGAAATATCTGAAAATCCCGCCTGGGTAAAGAGATCATCCATTTCCTCCTCGTCATAATAGTGCTCCCCGAAGTCTTTCATAACGACATGGTTTACCTTCATCTTTTCGCTGATCTGGTAGATGGCCGGGATTCCCCGGGTGAGGAGTTTCTTTCCCAGCGTGCAGATTGCGATTGCACCCCCGGGCTTCAAAACCCGGTATGCTTCGTTCAGCATCGTTTCGGGATCTTTGACATAACTGAACACAAGCAGACTGGAGACTGCATCAAATGAATTGTCACAAAACGGGATTTTCTCCCCGGTCCCGACGGTATAATCGCATGCTCTGCACCGGCGTCGTGCCTGTTCGATCATTTTTCTGCTGATATCGAGTCCGATGGCACTACCTCCCGCCTCAATATATCTCTCAACAAAGAGGCCGGTTCCGCACCCGATATCAAGGAGTTTTCCCCCTTTTGGGAGAGCACTCATGATAGAGGTGCTTATATGCGTATGATAGCATCGTCCCCGGTGGCTTGTCATAATGGTGATCATAGATATCGGCAATGGTATCGTAATGCTCCTGGATTTTCTTCTGCCGGGAAGCACTCATGTGAAGACCTCCCGGATTCCGGAGACAAATGCTCCAATCTGGACAAATTCATTATTTCCATGGCGTATGCGGAACTCAGCATCGGCAAGTGCAATCGCAAGAGAGGGATCATTATACTCACGCTGCGTAATGGTCCGAATTTCAGAGAATACTTCACTGCCGGAAAGTCCGTAGTCAATCATCAGGGACTCAAGACGGCGGATCGCATTACGCACATCTCCTTTTTTGAGAGCATCAATGGCAGAAGCGGTTACATTTGCTGTTTCTGACTGGGCAATCGCAAAGAGATCCTGGCATCGTCCCGCTTCAAGAGCAACCTGGAGGAGCAGGATTGCCCGGCGCATGTCACCCTGTGCTACCTGTGCGATCAGTTCAAGATCATCATCAGAACAGGAGTGAATCCCTGAATTTTCCCTTTCTCTGATCGTTCGGAGATGGCGGAGCATGACATTCTGGTCGACGGGTGAAAAGAAGAGTGGCAGGCAGCGGGATGTGACCGGAGGGATGAGTGCACTCTGGTTTGTTGTTGAAAAGATAAACCGGCAGGTAGTGCTTGCACGCTCCATAATCCTTCGCAGTGCCTGCTGGGCATCCCTTGTGAGTGTATGGGCATCTTCAAAAACCATCAGCTTGAATTCCGCATCAAGCGGACGGAGTGAAGCATACCATTTTATGATATACTTAAAATTCGTAATCAGGGACTGGTTTTTCTGGTAGAGATGGGCATATCGATCATCCTGTTCAAGGTACGTTTTTCCCTGTGAAAAGAGGTCTGCTGTCTGGAAAACCGATGTATTCAACTCCCAGTTTTCCTGGTACAGCACCTTTGCGAAGCATTCAATCGCCGCACTTTTCCCGGTTCCATGCGGTCCGGTAAGAATCAGGTGGGGGACGCTTCTGGATGCAGCAAAGGAGGAGAGGTGCTGGATTACCGGATCCTGCCCGAGGATGTCGGTAAGTTTTTCCGGGCGGTATTTTTCAATCCAGAGCATGGGATAACCTCACAGTCATCTCACGTATTGCTTCTGACAAAAGATAATGATTGTCAACCGAACTGATGAGACTCTTTTTTTCAGGCTCAGAAATCTCACGACAGGCATGGGTTATCTGCGGAAGTGCGCGGGTCAGTTCGTCAACAATCGTAAGGGTTGCTGATCGGGCGGTGCGTGAGAGGGGGTTGAGATCGATAGCGATCACCGTCTTTCCCATGTCGACAAGAGCCTCGACACCGGTCACCATCCTCAAGAGGTACAAGGACAACATCAGCAGAGAACATCCCCTCGCGCCGGCACCAGGCCCGGTCATGGGAAAGAGGCAGTAACTGCTCTGCTTTACCGGAGAATACATCTACTCCTGCATTCACGAAGAAGATTCTCTATCATGTTCACCCGTGCTTCTGTCCGGTGGAAAAGGTTCACTTCAACACGGGCTCCGCATGCCTTCTGGAATGCAGAAATTTCATGCGCTGCAAGTGCCGCAGTATTTCCGTTCACCGAAATGACCGGGTGGCGGGCTGTCAGAAGCATTGCAGCGGCAGTCCTCTCAGCAATGAGGGCACTTCTGGTAGTCCTCTCTCCAATCAGATAATCAAATGCTTCACCGCGTCCATGGGCAGTGAGTCCCTCCCATGAAACAATTCCCTTTTTTGCACATTCTGCAAGGCGTTCACGGGTTACAAGCGAGTGATAGCGGGGGTGATCAGCAGGTATCATGTCAGGTCCTCCATAATATGTGCACCTGTAGCTGACAACATGAAATTCATATACATGACCAAAGGGTAAAAGCACATCCCGTGCTTTCCTGCCATACGCAAAGACACCATTGCCCAGCATCGTCATACCCGATGGTACTCCTGCAGCATCACAGCGCCGGATAACCTTTTTTACTTCCCGTGTCATAAGACCGCTCTGCTCAGCAAAATGGCGCGAGAGAAGAAAAAAATCTTCGACATTTTCCGGTGTTGTTTTGGGAAAAGCGGAGGATACACGTTCCATTTGTGCTGATGAACCCAAGGACTGTCGGGAGTATGAATTGGTCCAAAACTTACTGCATACAATGGTTCAGGCATGTCAAATCTCCGTTCAATCAATCCATGGATCCCCGGGCCGGATCTGTATGACCCTCCCTCCCCCCTGACAGGCTGCAACATCGCCAAGCCCGGTCCGGTGGGCAACCTCTGCCGCATGGGCACACTGTGCGATTTCCTCAGTATTCATTCCCCGATCAAAAAGATGATTAAGGGCAGTGAGTGTGGCAAGCAGTGCTGCAGCCGAGAGTCCGAATCCGGCACCAATCGGCAGGATGCATTCAGTAACAACAGATGCAGTCACGTTAAGATGTTCCATGACATGCTCCAGCAATGGTGATCCGGAAGAAACCTCAAATGATGTTCCCGTGGAACTTCTGCGTTTGATAGCAGATCGATATTCTATCCGCGGGTTTAACCGTTGCAGTGACTCCTTCACTGATAACAATCCCGGCACCAATACTCCCGGTGGTTGCGATCAGTATCTCCCACTATTCTTTTGAAATAGCCGGAAATATGACCCGGACAGAATGCGACGACGTGAGTTGGCTTCATGGATTGAGTGCACGATTTTATTATGAAGATAGGGTGTTTTTCCTCTTTAAAGAATCCCGGTCTTGTTTCCGGTGTCTGTCAATCGAATAATTGAATCAGGGAGCATACCAGAAGTTACAGATTTATGTCCGTTTCTACTGAATCTGAAAATTTCCTTTTAAAAATCTTCCAATGTATAACAAGAAGCGATAACGAGGCTATTATTTATGCGTAACATGGAATCGGGATGAGGATAGAGTTTTGCTTAAATCACTGAATAACAGCATTCCAGATCGCAGTGGCAATCTCTTCTTTTGTACCACTCAACGGTAATTCCCCATTCCGCGTCAGGAGCACATATTCACCACGGGTGCTTCCCATGCTTTCCGGTGCGTTCATCAGAACCATTGCAACTCCTTGTGCAATCATCTTTTTTGCCATCTTTTTCGGAGTCCTGCCGAGTTTGAATGCAATGATCAGAGCATGGTAATTCTGAATCACTTCAGTAAGTACTTTCGGGAGAGGTTCAAGTAAAAGATTTACTGGTTTACCACTCGGGATTTTCCCTTTCACTCTTTTCGGTGCAAAATCAGAAATTGCCGCAGCACTGATGTAGATATCCGCACCGCTCTCTGTGAAACAGCGGTGCACTGCACATCGCATTTCATCTGCGGTTTCCACAAAAACATTGTTCACGCAGGGAAATGTATCACGGTGGATTACCGTAACATCAGCACCAAGCCGGAACGCCTGGAGTGCGAGCGCTCTTCCCATCTGTCCGCTTGACCGTGTTGTCAGTATGCGGATATCATCAACCGGTTCCCGGCATGGCCCGCTGGTAATCAATACTTTTTTCCCTGACAGTGCAGTTCCAAGGATAGCACGCTCACAGCGGAGGACAATCTCTTCGGAGTCGGCAATCTTTGCTTTTCCTTCTTCAACACGGGGATCAACAATCTCCACACCCCATGTTTTTAGTTTTGCGATGTTTTCGATTACCGCCGGGTGGCGATACATACTGTGGTGCATTGCAGGTACTACGATGACGGGCTTTTGGCTGCCAAGTGCTGTTGTGGCAAAGGTGGTAACCGGAGTATCATCAATTCCACAGGCAATTTTACTGAGCGTGTTTGCCGTACAGGGAGCAATCAGTAAAAGGTCGGCACTCCCCCCATCCCCGCAATAGGTTATATGCTCGACCCAGCCGGACAACCGGGTGATGGTCTCTCTCCCACTGGCATACGTCAGTGCGTCCGGTTGGATTATACCTGATGCTGCATGACTCATCACCGGCTGAACCACCGCCCCACACCTGCGAAGCGAATGTATCAGTTTAACAACTTCGACAGCAGCGATACTCCCGGTGACGGCAACTACGATCTGTTTTCCGGCAAGCGTTTGGACCTGTGTCATGAAATGGTCACGTCCTGCACCACGTGCCAGGCATGTGGGCGGTATTTCTTGACTTTATGTACGTGAATGGATGCAGAAAAACCTGCGCCTTCTACCTGCTCTTTTATCGGATCTTCGACTGTGCCGATACTGTGAAGATGAATGATACTCCCTTCACGCACATGTAAAAGCGCTGACGGAAGCATTGAGATTGCATCAAAATGTCCCATCACGATCCGGTCATAGGTTCCGGTTAAAAGATCCCGGCAATCTCCTAATGAACTATTAACCCGTTCGGAAAGGCCATTTTCGCGTATATTCCGGTTCAGGTATTCGAAAGCAACCGGATTGATCTCCATTGCATGAACACGGGCGCCGCTGCCAGCCATTGGCAGGGTAAAATACCCGATACCGGCAAACATATCAGCAACTCTTTCACCTGCTTCACTCCTGCACACGAGCTGCGCAATCCGCATTTTCTCGCTTCGGTTTCCCTGTGCAAACATCACTTTACCGGGATCAAGAAAATAGGTATACCCGTTCTCGTGGTGTTCTACTTCTCCGGCATCTCCCCAGAGGATGTGTGTTTTTGGGGTTCGTGTCACATCATGAAGGGATTCAATCCAGAGCACACCCCTGGGGTGACGGAAACCACACGATCTCATCAACTTCCTCCCGGCGGGGTTTTTTACCATGGATGACTGCAATGTCACCAATCATAAAAAAACCTTTACCCTGGTACCGGATTCGCGGGGGAATCTCGCGTTCGCAGGTGTCTTCATCTCTGACAGGTACCCATGCAATATTCCCCTCAGTATACGGTCTCCGTGTATGATCTATCCAGGTCTCGTTGCCGATCTCTCTGAGTTTATCCTTTGGGACTGCTCTTACCCGCATTATTTACCCGACCACAACGAGATGATCACCGTCACGAAGGACAAGCACGTGTTGCCCGGCTTTGACATCAAGCCACTTCAGTTTCCTGAACTCTTTTGTCTGACATGTTTCAGGATCGAGGATACCCATGATATGATCATCAGCAAATGCTACCAGTGCTGACTCAGCATTCCGCAAATTCCCTATAAGGCGTTCAACATCATCCTCACGGACCGATCGTTGTATGCCCTCAGTGAGATCAAGAACCTTAAGATGGTTTGATTCAACACGTACCACTTCAACATACCGCCCACGGCTCAGTACTATATCCTGCTTCTGGAACCGTGGGAGGCGGACCGAGTAGGTGATACGGTAGAGTTGCCTCCCGTTTTTCTCTCCTACCAGTTTTGGATGTGTGGTGAACCTGCCCCCCAGCTGGGCGATTATTCCCTGGGAGATGAGTGTCCCGATATGCTGGGATCCAACGGTGATGTCCAGTCCTTCCCGGGTTTCGTTCATATCTACGATAAATGAGAGACGTTCTCCCCCTGCCTGCAGGGAGTCTTCGACCTGTTGCGCAATTCCTGCAGACATCTGAAGTTCAAAAGTACTGGGGGGTCGCCCGTCAGCACGGACCTGGACAATCCCCTCATAATAACTCCCACTGATCCTGTTACAGCGGTCGCACTGTTCTTTATGCCATATGAGTTCAACGCTGCATGTGCCTTCAACGGGTGTATTGTAGAGCAATCCCTTCAGGGCAATCGTTGCTGTTGAGCGGTTCAGGGTATTATCCTCTACCTTTACAACTATTGATGGTTTCCGGACATCAGGATGAAAGTGAACTGCAGTCTTTGCAAGTTCAGGTGCCAGACTCAGACCGTTCCCGGTTCAGTATCTGTCCACGTGTTTACCTGTTTTATTGCACCGCAACTCGGACAATGGGTGCTCTTCACGCGCCGGTCACATTCAAACCAGGGAGTATTTCCGATCCTGCACTGGTTGCAGAGCCCCTCATGTTCTGAGGGTTTTCCACATTTTGGGCAGAAACAATCCTGGATACTCATAACGAGTAGACCTGTGCATGGGGTATATCCCCGATCATTATACAGCCTGACGGAGTGACGAGCCCCATGTCAATAGCAATACTCACCGAACGTTTGCCCATCAGGTTGATGTTACCTGCTTTTTTCAATGCGGCTCTCACCATATCTTCACTGGCAGGGCAGTTGCCGTAGAACCATTCGGTGATTTGAACAGAAAGCTCGCCGTTGCTGATGGTGGTGTTCAGCAATTCGCGATCGCACACGGCCACGATATCACCCGTACCCGGTGAACAATGAACCTTCAAAAACATTGAATACCTATTGGCGGGGGGGAATAAAAAAGGTGAGTTGGTAACTATTTTAAAGCGTGATTCTCACACCATATACTTTTCCGACTGTTTCGGCATGGATCCGGAAGCAGTCCTCTTCAGTGATCAGGCCATCCCGGAGCAGCTGGAACGTATACCTGGGTACTGATTTTGGGCCGATGACAGCCCCCGGTCGTGAATTCTCATCCATAAAATCACTCTCCATGGTAAATGCCCGTCGTTCGCGTGTCAGCTGAGGTATGGCTTCATGTTTTGCGATAAGCGAAGGATGGAGAGGAGTATCGGGAGAACCGTAGTGCTTTACCACACGTTCTACCGGGAAACCTGCATTTCGTGCCATCTCTGCAACATCGGTGCATGGACCACTTTCAGCATGGATTTGTAATGCACACCTGCATTCGGCAGCACAGTTCAGGGCATGGGTAAGAATGTCATTGGATGCAGTCCAGACTTCCGGGCTCACTTCATAGTGAGGTCTACCGCTTTTCAGGGCAACTGCTTTTCCCTCCTTTACGTATGCTGCCGCACAGTCAATCCCGGCTTTCATAATATCAGCAGCTTCTGGTAACGGCATGCGTTCAGAAAGCCTGCTGATCTCAGCGGGATGGACGCCCAGAACCGGATATACAACAACGCCAATCTCTTCAATCAGCCCTGCAACGCGGAGTGTTTCATCAAAAACTGCGGCATAGTCTGCACCGCAGGACGGATGAACGGACAGTGACCAGGAAGGTTTTGAGACAAGAAAGATATGTGTCCCGCCAGCCCGTAAAAAGTCTTTTGCTGCCTCTATCCCCCGCCCGTTTACCGGGTCAATATGGATATGATCATCAGTGACGGGAAATTTCGGTGATTGCATAGCACTCCACAATCTGCATGAGGGGATAACCGTCCTGAGGAGCAAGTCGTGCCCTGCAATAGGTAAACCCAACGCGTGTTACGATTTCCACGTTAAACATGAGCCCGGACAGTTCACTGTACCCGAACGTGTTTTCTGTCATCAGGTTACGATCAAGCCTGACGGTGATCTCTTCTACGTATGGCTGGAGGATCAACCGCTTGTTCAATAGCGCTCTCAACACCTGCAGCAGATTTCCGTGAAATGGGGGTGCCGACCCACTGGTGGTAGAGCGCTCCGAGCTTTATCCCGGCCTCAAAAATTGCCCGATCCCGGTCAGGTATCATTCTCTCTCCCTCTCAAATCAGCTGCAGGATACCCAGTTTGGGTTCCATTGCCTCTCCTGATCGTACAAGCATATCGATTCCCGATTCAACCTTGTCCCGCGAAAACCCTTTTGACACCACGAGATCGACAACCTGATCCTTTGAAGCACGTCTTCCTTCGCCGCCAATGTCACGAATTGCATCCTTAATCACGCGGACGATATCGCGCTTTTCCTTGGATATGCCTGTTGCTATCTTATCAATATCAAAGCTTCCGGTCCTGGCATCGTATGCAATCTGGCGCAGACAGGCATCAACGATATGGATTACCCGTTCAGCATCGTGCTGTTCAATGGTATTCGAGAGCCGTATGCGTGCACTCGCCTCCGCAAGCCTGACAAGTGCCTCTAGTTGCCGGGCAGTTACCGGTACCGGTTTGTTTGGCTCGGCAATCCCCCTGAGCTTGAGATAATAACTGACAAGTGCATCTTTTGCCTCAGTGGAAAGTATGGGGAAACAGGACCGTTTTGAGTATGCAACATACTTGCGGAAGAGCGGGGGATCGATATCCGGCATCACCGGCTTGAGCTGTTGCTGGATGTATTCATCAGTTATACCCGGGATCGGTGTCTTCCTGTGCTGAGCAATCAATTCACCGATTCCATGTGATTTGAGGATATGTTCGGCAATCGCGAGATCACGCTTCTGTTCGGGCTGGTCGGTCATGATGAATATGAGATCAAACCGGGAAAGCAGGGAGGGGGGCATATTGATCTGGTCGGAAATATCTCCATACATGTCGAACCTGCCGTATTTCGGGTTTGCCGCCCCAAGGAGAGCGCAGCGCGATTTGAGCGTGGCAGTTATACCGGCCTTGGCGACGCTGATGGATTGTTGCTCCATGGCTTCATGCAGAGCAGACCGGTCTTCTTTCTGCATTTTATCCATTTCATCAACCGCACATACTCCCATATCTGCGAGAACGAGGGCACCTGCTTCCAGTGTCCAGCGCCCCTCACCGAATTCATCTTTGACTGCAGTTGCAGTTAAACCGGCAGAGGTTGAGGACTGACCGCTGGTATAGATTGCCCGGGGTGAAAGCTTTACAACATAACGGAGCAGCTGGCTTTTTGCAATACCCGGGTCCCCGATAAGCAATACATGGATATCGCCACGAAGGTGGCTGCCATCCGGCATCTCCTTTGCAATGCCCCCGAAAAGCTGGAGAGCGATTGCCTCTTTGACATCCTCGCTTCCGTAAATGGTGGGTGCAATTGAGTGGGTGATCTTCCGGTAGATCATAGGATCGCTGCAAAGCGTTTTTATCTCATCCTCATCTTTCTCATCGATCTCCACCTCTTCAAACTCTTTCTCGGCAATTTCGATGGAGTTGCATTCCAGAAAAATGTCAAAGACGGTACTCTTTCTCACCTCTTACGATCCGCTGCATTGAACGGAGAATACCGTTGATTATCACCCGGTCACCGGGTGCGACCTTCCCGGACAGGTCATCAGTCACATCCACATCAAGTGTCTGGGGTTGCTCGCCCCCCCGGAGTCCCTCGGGAGACTCCTGTATCCGCAGTTTCTGGGAATCGACAAACTTTGAGCGTTTGGGCAATAGTTCCAGTTTCTTGAATGAACACCCGTCAGTTGCACATCCCTCCGGTTCGATGAATTTCCCGTATTTCTGCTTTTTAATGGTGAAATGTCCTGCAGGGCATTTGAATGCTGCTTCAATAACACGTGGCCTGACTTCCGTGGTCTTGCGAAGGATACCTTCAACTGAGAGGAATTTGTTGATATCATCTGACCTGATATTGCGGATACCGACTTTTTTTGGGAGATTGGTGAACCTGATGTTGATACCCTTGGGTTCTTTTCCATCCTTGATCCGGATCAGCTGGCTGTTTTTTATTGCGTCCCAGACGTCTTCGAGGACCTTTCCGGGATTTTCCAGAAGTTCGTCAGCGAGTGCAATACCTGCTTTGCCAAACCGTTCAACATCCCGGTAGTCTATATAAAGGGAACGTTTGTGGGGATATTCACGGGAGATCTCTCCAATCTCTTTTTTATATTTGCTTTTTAACAACCTGCTCCAGTTTTCTGTCTTATCGGTATCGTGCAGGTCAGGGTTTTTATCCATATTTTTACCTCACCTGCGCTTCTGTGAGGAGAGTACGAACCGGGCGATCAGTGCCTCCATCTGGATATCGCTGCTCGACCCCTCAGAGAGCCGGAAGTCAGTTTCACCGAGATGGTCGATCAGCTCCACTTTTAATCCCCGGTCCATATCCCGTTTGACGATCGCACGGTAACACTGGTTGATCAGTTCATTAGGAGCAATCCCGCGTTCGTGGAGAAGACTTGCAAGGAGCGATTCGGCACCATCAAAGTCTCCTGCCAGAGAGAGCTTCAGAAGATCTTCAATTTCATCCGGCCGGGCAGTAGATGTTATTGCATACACCATCTTTTCGTCTATCGTGGAACTGATAATTGCGGCACCCTGGAGTGCATTGATTGCCTTGCGCATATCTCCCTGTGCAATATAGACAATTGCATCCATTGCCTCCTTTGTTATGCTGAGCCCCTCGCGGCCGGCGATTCGGTGCGCTTCTTCTTTTACTGCATCCGGTCCCAGAGGTTTAAACCGGTAAATTGCACACCTGCTCTGGATCGGGTCAATTATCTTGGAAGAATAATTGCAGGAAAGAATAAACCGGCAGGTCTGTGCATAGCTCTCCATAGTCCGGCGCAGGGCTGCCTGTGCATCGGTGGTCAGTGCATCGGCCTCGTCCAGAAAGAGGATTTTGAAGGTTGCTTCGCCAAGAGGTGTTGTTCTTGCGAATTGTTTGATCTGGTTGCGCACCACATCAATCCCTCGTTCATCCGAAGCGTTCAGTTCACGGAAATTCATCTGCCATGAATCCTTAAAAAATTCACGTGCAAGGGTCACTGCAGCAGTTGTTTTTCCGACACCGGCACTTCCCGTGAAAAGGAGGTGAGGAAGGTTGCCGCTCTTTACATAGGACGACAATCGCTCTACAATTTCATCCTGCCCAACGATATCAGCGAGTTTTTGTGGCCGGTATTTTTCAATCCAGATGGTATGGTTCTCTTCCATGGGCATCCTCTCTTCCCGGTATTACTCTTTGAGCTCTGGAACGGATAGTATGGGTGGTCTTTACCTCGGAACCCTGCTGATAAGGAAAATCACGCGCTCTTTTTAATGAATGTCATAATGTTTATCATAAGGGTTTTGAAATTACTTTCCATGCAAGGAAAATATTGTGTAATCGCTCTTGTCGTCTTTTTATTGTGTGCTGCACCGGTGGCGGGCAGTACAGCGAAAATTGCTCCAGGTGCTCCGGTTTATATCGGTGAAAGCAATCTGGATATCTCCAAAGCATTGAATGGATGTCATACAATAGCATGGTGGCAAAATGGTACAAACACCAGCGCGCCTCCGGAAAAAACAATTACCCTGTATGAAATAAATACGGTGTCGGAAATAATATACCATTATAATATCAGCCCGGAGATTTTTACCAGTTATCCGGGCACATGGTATTGTGTTGATAAAAAACCCCAAAAAGTGGTTTTTGAAGTTCTTGAGCCGCAACTTGATATCAAAGTCTGGGATCTGGATCACAACCAGGATGTGAGTGGGAAATCCGTGCCGGTCTCTACGAACATTACCTATCGTGTTGATACAAACCTCTATCAGGCACTTAAGCCATTAAATCGTCCTGATATTAACCCGTCAGATTCATTTTTTACTGTTTCATTGACCGATTCCTATGGCCAGAGAATCAGCAATATATTTACCGGAAGCGCCGGAAATTCTCAAACAGTGATTTTACCCTTCGATAAACAGCCCTTTATCACTGAATCTCCCTTTTACTGGAAAAACGGGAAAGACTGGAACCGTAGCGCGCGGAATGCGAAGGGTGAACCCCTCTATCCCGCCGGGACATATACCTTCACGATAAGCCAGAATCTCAATCACATGCAGGAAACCTACAGGAGCAGCGGTATTACGGATCTTGAAGGAAAGATAACTCAGACAAAAACAATCACATTCGTTAAAGAGACCACTCCTCTTGCTACTCCGGTGAATACTCAACCGGTGCTGACAACCCTACCAGTTATTGCAGCCAGTTCATCACCAACTGCATCCATAACCACTGTTCCGACATCATCACCAATAGCAAAGAAGACAACCTATACCCCCCTGCCGGAATGGATTACGCTGCTCGGTATTGTTTTGGCGGGATTGTTTATTCTGCCCAAGTATCGATAAAAGACAGATATCCACTTTTTTTATAGCATGCAACTTCAATAGTAAGAAACGGAGAAATCATATGAATTTCAGGAAATTCTTATTGGTTATTCTTATAGTTTCAGGTTTGTTTCTACCTGTTATGGCTGCAGATGAGAATGACCAGACCAGCAATCCCTGGTACTGGTATAACAAAGCGGTAGACCTGGCAAATGAAGGTAAATATCCGGAAGCCTTGCAGGCAAACGAGCGAGCTCTGGCTATTAATGAGAGTATCCCGCTTGCACAGGCCAATAAAGCCGGGATTCTCGTTCAACTTGGTAAATATGATGAGGCAATCATTGCTGCTGACAAGGCGCTCGCGATAAAGGCAAATACTACTACTGCATTTGCCGTTGCATACTCGAATAAAGGTGATGCCCTTCGTCATCTCGGAAGAATCGAGGAAGCGAAGGCCGCATTTGCACGAGCTGCTGAACTTGATCCGACACTTATCCCCCCGGATTTGACATCAGTTGCTCCTACCCTGACGCCAGTACCAACATCAACAAAATCCCCGGTATTCTGGTCAACAGCGCTCCTGGCCGTTGCTATTGTTTCACTTATCTGTGGTTATTTCCTTCGGAACAGGGAATAATCCATAACTTTCTTTGTTATTTATCAGAGTCTCACCCGGCATGAAAGTATCTCCTTGGTGAAGTGTACCACTATCTACCACAATGAGTATGCGGTGTTTTGTCCTCCCGGAATGGAGTGCGAGGATGTGTATCGGTTTTTTTACCCTGTTTACAGCGTTTTTTCAAGACCGTGTATCGTGTAAGGTAATTTCGTGTAAGGTAACTCCGGTATGGCACTGACTATATCTTGAATACGATTACCAAACCAATTCTGATACGACATCATGGAAGGAGCAGCACGGGTATTTGCCGGGGAATATGGTGGTTCAACACTCTCAGTACAGGATGAGGATTCCGGGAATCCGGCATGGGTGGTGACACCGGGTGGGGCGTGGTGCCGGTTTATGTTCCTTTCCGGTGCCCTGACCGAGGTTATAGAGATTGGCGATATGGTGCACACCCGCATTGCTGATCCAACGGGTGTATTCAATCTGATGATTGGCGGCAGGAACACCGCGCTTGCAGAAACATTCTGCAAACTCTCCGTGCCGTCATTTGTTACGGTAACCGGGCGAGCCCAGATGTACCTGAAGAATGGTGAAGTGATACTGTCCGTTCGTCCTGACAATGTACTGGTTGTAGATCGTCTGGTGCGTGACCAGTGGGTGCTTGCAACAGCAAAATCGACCGTTGGACGTCTCCACCATATGTACCTCGCATTACAGGGTACATGTACAGATGAGCGCATCCTTGCTGCAGTCCGACACTATTCAATGACGAAAACCCGGCTCCAGGATCTGGCAGTTATGGTTGAAAGTGCAGTACAGACCGTTCGTCCCCATGAATGTGCTGCATCCACACAGCCCGATGTTCGCACGCTGGTGATGGAGTTCATCCAGGCGGAAAGCGGGCCGCGGGGGATTGCTGTGGATGATATTATTAAGCAGGCTGCAATGTGCGGTGTATCCCAGGAGGCTGTCCTCGCTGCGATCGAATCGCTCATTATTGATGATGAATGCTACCAGCCTCAGAAGGGATTTGTCAAACCGTTATGAACCTGGAATTTTTTGGTGATGGCCCGGCACTGGTGATTGAAGGTGAACAGCGACTAGTGATTGTTGCGGACCTCCATTTCGGTATTGAGGCAGATCTTGCCGCCCATGGTCTGCATTTCAGGAGCCGAAGTGCTGATCGGCTCGAACATCTGTTGAAAACTATTGATGCGGCAGACCCGGACCTGCTCATACTGCTGGGCGATATCAAACATAGTATCCCTTCGCTTACCCGGCAGGAGTATTATGAGATGCCGGGAATTCTCGATGCAATTCGCAGTCGAATCCCGCTGAAGGTATTTCCCGGCAACCATGACATTGGTATCGAACGATATCTTCTCGATACCGAGCTCCAGCCAAGAGATGGAGCAATCCTTGATGGTGTCGGATACCTTCATGGACATATGTACCCTTCCCCACACCTTGCAGGACACCTGATTGTTATCGGGCACCATCATCCCCTGTTCCTACTGAAAGATGAAGTGGGGTGCTCCCTTCAGACCCCGGCATACCTGCGGGCAGGACTTGACACGGAAAGGCTGGGGATGGATACAAATCTGGAAAATACTCCCCCAACCCGCGTTTTGTTCATGCCATCTTTTAACGAGATTGCAGGGTATGATATCCTTCAGATCATCAAAAATCCGTTCTCGCCCACTTTCGAGATGCATGAAAAAAGAGGAAGCAGAGATTATCCTTGCCGATGGGACGTATATCGGCCCCGTCAGTTCGCTGCATTCAGATGAAAGCGATTGAAGTGCTGGATCCAAAGGTCCAGGCATGTATAAAAAAGCGCGGATTTTCCGTGCTTTCTGATGCCCAGAAACAGGCAATACCACTTATCCTCAAAGGAAACCACATTGTCCTGATCGCACCAACCGGTACCGGCAAGACCGAGAGCGCAATGTTTCCGGTCTTTAATGCTCTCCTGTCAATGCCTGCCGGTGGCGGTATTAAAGCGCTCTATATCACACCTCTGCGTTCACTCAATCGCGATATCCTTGCGCGTATGCAATGGTGGTGCGGCGAGCTCGGGCTGTCTGTCGGTGTGCGGCATGGGGACACGCCGATGGGAGAACGACGTAAACAGGCACTGTCCCCGCCCGATCTCCTGATCACCACCCCGGAGACTGTTCAGGCACTTTTCATGGGAAAACGGCTCCGAAAGCATCTCGCTCAGGTCAGGTTCGTTATCATCGATGAGATACATGAACTCGCCGGAAGCAAACGCGGTGCCCAGCTTGCTGTTGCCCTTGAACGGCTCCATGTATATGCCGGTGAATTCCAGCGCATTGGTTTGTCGGCAACCGTGGGAAATCCTGAGGATATTGCGCGTTTTCTCTGCGGTGCACGCCCGTTCTCTGTTGTTTCGGTTCCTGTTGCAAAACAGCTGGATATTACCGTTAAGTTTGTTGGCGATAATTTCCAGCGGCAGACTGAGGCTCTTTCAAAAGCCCTGAAAAGGGAAGGATCAACCCTTGTCTTTGTGAACACACGGGTGACTGCCGAAGCGCTGGGACATGCCCTCTATGAACACGGGGATGTTGAGGTGCACCATGGATCGCTCTCAAAAGAGGTGAGAATCGATGCCGAGGAACGGTTCAAACGCGGTGAGATCCGGACGCTCATCTGCACTTCATCAATGGAGCTTGGTATAGATATAGGGAGGGTTGATCATGTGATCCAGTTTGGATCCCCCCGGGAAGTTGCCCGGCTCGTGCAACGGATAGGTCGTGCCGGTCACCAGCTGAACACGGTCTCGCGGGGGACAATTCTCGCAACCGGCTTTGATGACCTGCTTGAGTCCCTGGTCATCGCAAAGAAGGCCAAAGCAAACGAGATCGAACAGGTGGTGCCCCACAGGAATGCCGCGGATGTGCTTGCAAACCAGGTTGCTGCCATTGCCGTGGAGTATGGGGAGATAGAACGGGATAAAAATCCATGAAATCCTCGAACGTACTGCCATTTTTACTGGTTGCGGGACGCTCCTTGATGATGTGTGCCGGCAGATGGAGGAGCACCGGTTAATCCGGATCGATGGGAGCCGGATTGTCACAACAGCACGTGCCCGGCGCTACCTTGCCGGCAATCTCTCCATGATACATGATGAGCGAAAGGTGCCGATCTTTGATATGGTCTCCCGGAGAACGGTAGGTTCACTCGATGAATCTTTTGTAGTCGGATGGGTACATACCGGGGTAGTTTTCATCACCAAAGGGCAGCTCTGGCGTGTAATTGAGATCGCTGACGGAAAACTGACGGTAGAACCTGCAAAGAAAGCACGGGGAGAACTCCCCTCGTGGGAAGGTGAGCAGATTCCAGTACCCTTCCCGGTCGCCCGCGAGGTTGGGAGAATGCGGAGGAGACGTGACATCTCAGAATATTCAACGGATCCGGATTGTATCATCTTTGCAGAGAAGTTCCTCTCTGAAATGGACAAAAACCGGTCCCTGATCCCCACGGATCATCTTATCACGCTGGAAAATACCGATGACGGAGTAGTCTGTAACGTCTGTGCCGGGCACAAGACAAATGAAGCCCTGGGACGTGTTCTTTCCATACTCATATCGGCACGGTACGGAACGACTGTCGGTCTTGAACTTGACGCATATCGCATGCTCCTGCGACTCCCTTCCTCTATCAGGGCTGCAGATGTACGGGATCTGCTGCTCTCCCTTGACGCTTCACACATGCCGGGAATTCTCCGGCTTGCCCTGAAACGCACTGCACTCTTCAAGTGGAAACTGGTTCAGATTGCAAAGAAATTCGGTGCAATCGATCCGGATGCCGATTATGAAAAGATCAGTATCCAGCGTCTTTTAGAATACTTTGATGGTACGGTTGTCCAACAGGAAGCATACCGGGAACTGCTCTCAGAATATATGGATATCGACACTGCTGTAGCGATTATCCGTCAGGTTAAACAGGGTGAAATTTGTGTTGCATTGGGACCCCATTCAATGATCGGTGCCGGTGGACTGCTTTCATCCCGTGATCAAATCCCCCCCCCTACCGCTGATCAAGCGGTGCTCGCAACGCTGAAACGCAGGCTTGACCAGGATGATGTGCTGCTTGTATGCATGAACTGCCGGGACTGGAAGAGCCGGACTGTTGTCTCCCGCGTTCCCGATCACCCGCAATGCCCGAAATGCGGGGCACGTCTCATTGCAGCACTCAAACCCTATGAAGATGAATTGTATACAGGCATCCGGAAATCCCGGAAGACTCAAAATGAGCGTGCAATAGAGCAACGTCTCTTAAAAAATGCCAATATTGTCTTGTCCAGCGGAAAGAAGGCAGTGATCGCCCTTTCAGCACGGGGTGTCGGGCCGGAGAACGCATCCCGCATTCTTGCAACCCTGACTGAAGGCGACGCCTTCTACCGGGAGATAATGAAATCGGAACGAAATTTTATCCAGACACACCGGTACTGGTCATAATTGCATAAAAAAGGGCCATTTTAAAAAAAAATTACATAATACTTTCGAGTTTCTGTTCGAGAAAATCCAGACCTTTCTTGATATCCTCAAGGTTCTTGCCTCCCGTAAGGATGATCTTTCCGGAAGAGAAGAGAAGTGCAACGATTTTGGGATCCTTAATCCGGTACACAAGCCCAGGGAACTGCTCAGGTTCATACTCGATATTTTCGAGATTGAGGGTGATGACCACCTTGTTGAGATTGATGTATTTCCCGATATCATACGAACAGACAATATTCGTTATCGCCACTTTTGGTTCTTTGTAAGTATCAACACCTGCCTCCTTGAGTGACTTCATGATTATTCTGAGCCCTTCAGTAAGTGCTTTTTTGTCCCGGATACCGGTCAGGACAACCTTACCTGATGAAAAAATCAGGGATGCAATCTTCGGTTTCTCTATCCGGTAGACTGCTCCGGGAAATCGCTTCGTATTGAGTTCGCAGCTTTTAATCTTACTGGAAACATCAACAAGATCAATGGAATCGGCAATAACACCCGATGCTACGATATTCTCAATTTTTAATGATTCGTACTTTTTATCTGCCATCCACTATACTATGCTTTTCCCTGAATCATAATACTAATGGACAATCTTTATGATCCCTCGGTAGAGATTTCCTCACCAGGATCTCCCTTTTCACAAATACCCGCGTGCAATCGAATTTGTGGACTCCCTCCCAAAAACCATATCAGGAAAGATTAAGCGCAACGAGCTCCGTGACCGGGAGATGAAGAAATCCCTGAACGGGAACACCACCGGAAAGGGGGAGTGACCCCCTATCTTTATGTAATTTCATACATAATGTATACAAGCGCGAGGGTAGCCAAGCCAGGTCAACGGCGTCAGGTTCAGGGCCTGATCTCGCAGGAGTTCTTGGGTTCGAATCCCATCCCTCGCATTATTTTGTTTTTGGTTTTTAATCAGGAAAGAAAATTGCATCTACGTTGATAATCTATTGTGCATTCAATTAAAATTTAAAAAAAAATTTTTAAAAAAGGTACGGAATTTCCGAATAATCTTTTGGCAGTATCGGGTTTCAACTTTACAAATATTGATAGTTTTTTTCCTATCTCTAATGTACCGTAATAAAAGTAAGATTTCTTATGAAAAACATGATAAAGGTTGAAAATCTTTTTTTTGGATAAACAATTTTTAATAGTAGGGACACATCAATGTGAAAATACTTAATTACTATGAATAGCTGTACTATTAAAATATGAAAGAAAAATTAGCCCGAATTATTTGCTGTATTACTATTATCCTTGTTGTTGCTGCAACCGGTTGTGTTGCACCGCCAAAAGACAATAAAACATCTTCAACAACAGGAAATTTTTTTAATCCTGGTCAAACCAACCCTGAGACTTCAGCAACAGCAACTCCGAACTTTGTTACGGAAGTAACACCGTTTCGTAACTGTCACTCCAGGCAGCGGATATCGGACAATACCACCTACAACCCAACTCCCCGAGGATAAATATTGCCGCATTTATATCAACGAAAAATACTTATGCATACAATAAAACCGCAATAACATTTGACCTGCAGAGTCCCCCGATGTATATCAATTATACCGTCAAACCGTCCAATGTCACCAAAAAAATAGCATATACTTCCAAGATAACAGGAGAGGGTGATAAAGTGATTACTGTTGATACATACAGTCCTGTTTCCTGGTTTGAAGTCACTGTCAGGAGCAAATCAACCGGGGAGATTTATCTTCAGGATGGATTTGGAACAGGGAAGGGGTATACTGAATATCTGAATCGTACTCTCAAAGTGCTGAAACGTGATAATATGCAGATCGAATTCAAGCGTAATAATATCACTGCAACTGCGATGGTATGGGTAAAGCCTGCTGGAAATTTCAATGATACCACACAATTCAATATGACAACAGACTGCGCCTATTTCGATCCCAATCCCCGGGATTTTGTTCAGGTGGGAACTACGGCAACACCCAGACCTAACATGGACTGGATAATCAGGTAAATACAGGAATATTTTTTTTTTTTTGTTGGTTAACCTGTTCATTTTAATTCTGTGAGATCCTGATAATGCGTCCTCTCTCTCATTAAACGGTGAGTTATTTATGCGATGAAAGCAATTTTAGTAAGGCAGACAGCCTTAAATTCTGTGTCCCGGTGGGGTAGTGGACATCCTAGAAGATTGCGGATCTTTTGACCCGGTTCAAGTCCCGGCCGGGGCGTTTTCGTTTTAACGATCTTATTTTCTGTGTACCGTTCTTCGGCTGTAGAACGTCGTTTAATATGAAAAAAGAGAGATTGATATTAAAGTGCAGGTTTTTGTTTCAAAGCTGCCACAAGCAATTTTACACCGGCTTCGATATCTTCGGTATCCAGAACTTCAACGGGTGAATGAATATACCGTGAAGGGATACTTACGGTTGTGCTGGGGATCCCGCCTTTGGTCAGATGGATTGCTGTTGCATCCGTAGTTCCTCCGCTCCCGACTTCCATCTGTACCGGAATTCCATGAGTATCGGCTGTATCCTTGAGCCACTTCACTACTTTCCGACTGGCGATGAGTCCACGACCACTGCTGTCTACAATAGTGATAACCGGGCCTTTCCCCATCTCCACCGGGGCATCTTTCATTTCAATTCCCGGATGGTCACCCGGGATCGTGACATCAGTTGCAATTGCACAGTCAGGATCGAGGGCATAAGCGCTTGTCCGTGCCCCTTTGAGTCCGACTTCTTCCTGAACCGTAAAAACACCAAATATGGTAAGAGGGGAGTCCATCTCTTTTAAGGCTTTTATCAGCATGGCAACACCGGCACGGTTATCAAACGCCTTTCCCGATACCCGGTTATAGGCAAGTTCGGCAAACTCGCGGTCCACCGTCACTGGTGTTCCAACTTCAATACCGAGATACTCCACTTCTTCGCGGTTCTTTGCCCCGATGTCGATAAACATATCATCGATTTTAACACCTTTCTTGCGTTCTTCCTCATCCATCATATGAGGGGGTTTGCCCCCGATGACCCCAAGGTACTTTCCTTTTAATCCATGCAGGATAACGCGCTGGTTATAGAGTGTCGGGCCGTACCAACCCCCCAGAGCGACAAACCGGATAAATCCCTTTTCATCGACATACTTGACCATAAGCCCGATCTCATCCATGTGCGCAGCGAGCATTACTTTGAATTTATTACCGCGTTTGATTGCGATCAGGTTACCCAGGGGGTCTTCCCGTATCTCGTCAACATGCCCTTTGAGTTCCTTTTTTATAACCGCAAATACACTGCTTTCACTTCCCGATACACCATGTGCATTGGATAATTTTTTTAAAAGTTCTTTGACCATATCAATCACTCATTACTTTTTGTATCCTGTCAAGAGCCCGGTTCAGGTTTTGCCGGGAGGTTGCGTAACTGAAACGGGCATATTCCGGGGAATTTACGCCAAATGCTGTTCCCGGGACAATAATAATGCCATTTTCGATAATTCTCTGGGTGAGCTCCGGTTTCATCGGTACAAACGCATAGAATGCACCTTCAGGAACCGGGAATGAAAATCCCAACGCTGCCAGTCCTTTGCAGAAGAGATCCCGTCGCACCTTGATATTCGTCGCGCATCATTGTTACCGGGCTCTGATCCCCTTCGTAGGCTGCGAGGGCCGCATACTGGGAAATCGATGTAGCACATGCCTGGCAATACTGGTGTACCTTCACGCATTGTGCCACTATCTCTGCAGGAGCAGCGAGGTATCCCAATCGCCAGCCGGTCATCGCATAGGTCTTGCTTGTTGCATTGATAGTAATCACATTTTCACCAAACCGGGCAGCACTCCAGTGCTGTTTGCCGTAGATGAAATGTTCATATACCTCATCGGAAACTACCGTGACACCTGCATCATTTGCATATTCAACAAGTGCCCTGACAGATTCTTTATTTTCAACAGCCCCTGTCGGATTGGCCGGGGAATTCAGGACTATGATCCGTGCACCGTCCATCAGCGCTTTTGCCTTCTCAACATCGATATGAAGGTCCGGGGTGAGTGGCACACTTACCGGGCGCCCCCCCGCAAGGGTGGCAAGAGCTGCATACGAGACAAATCCCGGGTCCGGGCAGAGAACCCGATCCCCTTCACCAACCAGCGCCTGCATTACGATGTGGAGTGCTTCGCTTGCACCTGCAGTTACAATCAGTTGATCCGTATCATAGGAGAGTCCGTTCTCTTTTTTAAATTTTTTACAGATTGCACTCCGTAGTTCAGGAATTCCTGTATTATTTGTATAGCCGGTTTTTCCTTCTAAAATCGCTTCAATCGCTGCATCCTTTATATGTTGTGGCGTATCAAAATCCGGTTGTCCAAGACCCAGGTTGATCGAATCAGGACCCGCAGCTTCAAATATTTTCCTGATCCCGGATATTTCAATACCTTGTACCCGTTCTGCAAATTTCAATTTCATATCTTCCTCCTCCTCATTTATTCGATATTTGTATGACGCTTCTTTAATGCAATCTCATCGACCTGGGTGATCTCCATCAGCCGGGAAATAACTGCATCGGCAAAGATCATGGATGTCGTTTCAAAGAGAGTGCCCAGCGGTGCAAACGACTTGTGATCCCCCATCATCTGCCGGATTTCAAATTCAACGGCATCATCCCCCACCTCGTCCCGGTGGTGTTTGATAATCACGATGCAATCTGATATCTTTCCGATTCTCGATTCCGCATTTGAAGTTATCAGGCAGATTTTCGCACCAATCTCCTTTGCTGTTTCCGCAATATCGGCAACGGTCTTGGTCCGGCCGGAACCTGAGAAGACAACCATGATATCCCCTTTGTTCAGCGAGGGGGTGATCGTCTCCCCGACAACAAATGCCTGCAACCCAAGATGCATGAGTCGCATGGCAAATGCCTTTGCAACGAGTCCGGACCGTCCTGCCCCCATTACGTAGACACGCTTTGCTTTGAGCAGTTCTGCGATAAATTTTTCGACATCTCTGTCTGAAATTGTATTGGCGATTGCCCGGATATTTGATGCCATCAGCCGCATCATATCCTGTACTCGGTGACTTTCCATGCTTCTCTCACAAAAGATGCAATCACATAGTAGATGAGAATTTCGTAGTATCGGGTCCCTTACCTAAAACACCAGTGGTAAACCATTGATATAAGAAAAAACCAGGCAATGGTTACACGTTAACCGGTATTGATGGGTGATGGTCACTCGGTATATAAAAAACAATTGCTCTGGTGAATTCCTTTTGCCATGATCTGAAAAACAACGTGCTGGTACGATGAAGGAGGGGACAGTGCCTGTCCCCCCATACCGCCCCTGCGCTTAGAGATGATGACGTATTACCTGTTCAGGGGTTATCGCATCGGGGAAGCCACAGCGGTGGGGGGTGAAACTCCCTTGAGCGTTTAGCCTGTAATTGAGCATTTCCAGAGATCCTGAAAAATTAAAAGACCTGAGTCGCGATTACTTTTATCCTTCTTTCGGATCTCATGAATTGTGCGGCTGATACCGCTCAATGACTCCATAAGAAATAAGCTGTGTTCTCTTCAAGAACCGATACTGCACCATGACCCCCGCAGATAAGGCATCGCTTACCTGTTGTTAAAAGTGCCTTATCTGTTTCAAAAGCAATTTCAAGCAGTGCCTTTCGCTCTTTTTTTGCCAGATCGCTGTCTACATTAACCGAGGTTACAAGAAAAGCAGCAAGTGAGCTGTAATCAGCACGCTCTTTGGTGAGACTTGAAAAGTTGATCAGACTGTCTGCTGCGAATAGCAACCCCTCTTTTTGGGAATAGAGATAGATCTGTCCACAGGTATGCCCGCCAAGTCCCTCCAGGACTTCCAGTTCAAGATCCCCGATACTGACCAAACCTATTACCGGAAAAATTCCCCGCATTCGTTACCGTGTGTTGAGAGAAGCATTCAACTTTGGCCGGGGAATTAAACTTTGAGAAAAGGTTGATCATCTTGGTATAGAACTCTTCAAGGACAGAGTGTTCGCTCCGGGAGCCGTACGCACGATTGTTCTTTTTGATGATTGCAAGAGTACCTTCGTGCATGAAAACCGGTGCTGTGAAATACCCTGCAGCTCCACAATGATCCGCATCTGCATGGGTAACAATGATTCGCGATACCTGCCGTTCATCTCCAAGACCATACCGCGAAAGCATTGACAGTACGTCTTGGTGATAAATGCCGTAACCGGTATCGATCAGGACTTTCTCTCCTGTGGTGGCAATCAAAAAAATATTCCCGCCGCACGGCACCTGGAAGCAAAAAAGGGTGCACTGTTCAGTAATCTGAAATTTCTGGACATCTGCATAGAACCTGTCCCGGGTTGTCGCCCACATGGTCTGGCCGGTTAACAGAACGCTCTCGAAAGACTTTCCGGGGATCATTTCCCTGTGCCATCAGTTCCTGCACGATGTGATTTGTATCAGCAAGGAACGCGAGTAAAAAATTTTCTTCTGATTCCCCGATGAGTTCACGTATTGCCTGGGCATACCTGACATAAAAGACCGTATCATCCAGGTGTTTTCCGGTAGTATCATATTCAAGGATTTCGAGACGGTAGCATGACTTCAGCTGGTTTAAAAGCTGGTCAACAACTGAGCTCTGCTCAAGGTTCAGGCTGACGGTGAGCCGGTCGGGATGTCTTCCCTTATCATCAAAATCGATGAACGCTATGTTGGCTCCCACCGATGTTGTAATGTTCAGGAATTCATAGAGTGCACCGGGCTGGTGCGGAAGATAAACACAGAACTTTAAAAAGTTCAGCGGTTTTAATGACGTCTGAAGGTACCCTATCAGCGCAAGATCCCGGGTAATTTCCCTGAACGCTTCTTTTCGAAGCAGTAACTTCATAAAACACGGTTGCAGGATCAATGCGTCGATCATACTGAATACGATTAATATTACCTTCATATTTTTTGATGATCTCAGCAGCCCGGTGAAGTGATCCCGGAGTATTTGGCATATGGGCAATAAAAGAGAATTTCTTCAAAGATATCCACCGGATGTGTCTTTTACCCTTGGATGCGAGTTCCGATATACATTACGGTAGAACTTATAAAAATACAGGAGGTCTCTTGTCATCAATCATTAACGGAGAAATTACCGTATAAAATCTAAAAAAACACTAGTGGTGTTATTGTTTCCTGCACCCGTTTGACCCTGTGAGTGCAATGATACCGGAAATAATAAGTCCTGCAATTGCAGTGAGCGGGGACAGGGGGATCGCTGAAGGCGAGGAAGCGACTGGTTGTGTAAGATTGGGTGAAGGTGTGTGGGGTACCGATAGACTTTCTGATGGGGTTGAAATCGGGGAGGTTATTGTTGTAGTCAGGGTGGACTCCTTGGGTGGAACAACAGTGATAGTGGTTCTGAGAACATCCTTCATGGCGGGGTTACTGACACTCACAAAATATTGCCCTGGGTGCATGTCGGCACGAAATCCGTAATTAAAGTAACCGGAACCGCTTACAGAAGAAGTATATGAACGCAGAATTGTTCCGTTGGAATCGGTAATATCAATCTTTACATCTGTTACACCTCGTTCTGCGATCCCGTTCAGCTGCACATAATCTCCCGGGGTCACCTCACGTTGTTGAGGAATGATATAAAATTCGGGCATTTTCAAAAGAATGGTAACCGATGCCGTTTTTTCCGGGTTCGTGAAATCAAATGCAGTGATGGTATAGCGGGCAGTTCTTATTTTTTCACTTCCTGCAATGGTTGCGCTGTACCATACAAATCTCCACGTGCCGTCTTCGTTTACCGGAATGGTATTCCCGGAACCCGGAACCCCGTTGAGATCGTAGACAGGAACACCCTCACGAGGAAGGCCAGGACCTGAAATTTTTAATAACGTAGGAGTTCCGACAGTAGTTTTTCCGTCAAAGACAACGGTATCTCCAAGGTAATACCCCCCGGATCCCCGATATGAGATTATCATACTGTCATCCTGTGCAAGTACCGGTTGAATGATACACATCACAGTGATGAACAGGGCTAAAAAGAAAAAATTGTTATTTACCTGCAAAATATCCATTTTCCAGCCTCTCCTAAAACAATGTCCCTATTGAGAATAAATTTTTTTTTGTTACCTGATTGCTGATGAATTACCTTCATTTTTTTGGGAGTCGAAACGGCGGGGGCGAAACCCCCTTGAACGTTCAAGTTTTTTTTGAACATTTTCTATGATATAATACGGGTGATTGTTACCAATTTACCCATCAGGTACGATGATTGCCGCCGCCCCCGAAGGGACGCCCCCGCGGCGGATCGGTGACTAAAATTCAATAAAAACTCCTTGCCCCCCGTGCCTCGGAGAGGCCCTGATGCGGGGTCCTTCGTATAAATTGCAATTTTCTGGTTCGGGTGTGAACCGAATCGATTCATATCTGTTTCTCCAGAGTCGGAAAAGATATGATAACCATTTTTTCAGTAAAAAAGTCCGTTATAAAAATACTGCTACCGCAATCGTTGTTGTCCAGAGACCGTTTTTGTCTCCCTCAGCCGACTGGCAGACATTCTGGGTTTTGATGATCTTACCGCTTGCTTTATAGGTCTGTTCGCGCTCCGACCATGCAGCATTTACATCAAATTCAATACCCAGTGTTGTTGCAAGCATGGTTGCAGCGAGGTCTTCCGCATACTCCCCGGTTTTTTCCTGCGTTTCACCGAAGGCGTGGTGTTCGGACAGGTATCCGTATTCATCGGAATCGCTGGGGAGTGCAAGGCCAATGGCTGAGGAGACCAGACGGTTGGGCTCGTTGGTCTCGTTCCTTGCCATAACACAGAACGTAATACCGCCGGGTTGGAGGCACTTTAATCCTTCCGGCTTTGAGGTCTGTTTGCATTTCGGCGGGAAGATACTCGAAACGTAGACAAGATTACATTTTTCAATACCGGCCTTTCTCAACGCAAGTTCAAAGGATGCAAGACGGTCCTTATGCACACCAACACCCTTGGTGAAAAAGATCCTGGTCGGAACATACATAATTTTTTATTGTATCTTTTTATTTCTTTAAGTTTTTGTCAAAAACGATATAAAAACAAAAATTCACAGGTTTAATACGGGATATATACCAATCGCGCCCTTGTTAATCTTAATTGGGGTTTCGTCTTTATTAAAAAAAATATTATTCAAATTTCACGTTAAATCCATAAAGAATTTCCGGCAGATCAGCAATTGCATCGATAACAAAATCTGCCGGAACAGACGAACGGTCGTCAGAGAACCGGTCCCCATACCGGGCATACACTGTCCGGATGCCCAGAAAGTGGCCGGGCTCGATATCCCTCCGCGGACTGTCACCAATTAACATTGCCTCATCGGTGCCGGCTTTCATCATCTCAAGTGCGAACAGGAATGGTTCCGGTGCCGGTTTTTTCACTTTTACCATGTCGTAGGTGACCATACAGCAGAAGAACGGCAGCAACCCGGTTTTTTCCAGGCGGAGTGTCGCATCCCGGGAATGAGCGTCAGTCACAATCGCCATATTATACCCCCGTGATTGAAGCGATTCCAGTGTTTCAGCAACGCCTTCATAAGGGTAAATGTGTTGAAGTTTTACGGTATCATATACGCGACAAGCCTGACGAAACAAACCATCAACAGGCATGCTCCTGTCGTTCATGTACTGGCGGATATTTTCATGGGATTCGAATCCATGGGTGGGGGTTAAAAAATAGGAGAACAATTCCTTCCCGTCATCATGGCCAAGCTGCTGTACCACAGCCTGGCATGCGGCAATCTGGGCACCGACAAGGTCAAACAGGGTGTTGTCCATGTCAAATAACAGGCACTTGACTGGTTTTTGAACGTTCGTTGTTACCATTCTCTCTCTATTTTAATCCTGATTCTCTATTCAGTATGTCGGCGATTACTATTATAAGTGAAGAACTTTTACCTGTCGCGATACCATAAAGAAACTTATTTATATAAGATCTTAATATTTTTGTGATATGAAATCCTTACTGTTTTTGGTTTGTGCAGTTTTGTTTGTGGGTATTTTCGCAGCTGGATGTACAACAACACCGGCACCAGTACCGACCCCGGTGACAACATCGACACCGGCACCTACACCCGCACCCACTGCGGCCATAGTTGTAATTTCAGGTCCCGCGACGGATCCGGCACTGACAGGGAACTGGAATTTTAAGGGAGCAACCATCGCGGGATCAATGCCCGTTATTCCAAATGTCCAGATTACCCTGACGTTTAACAATGACGGAACCTTTACTGGTTTTGGTGGATGTAACAATTACAATGGCGGTTACAATCTTACCGGACAGACCACGGAATTTGGAAAAACCATTACTATCGGGCCTATCGCATCAACAAAAATGTACTGTGCTGATACCGCTGATCTGGAATCGAAATATCTTGCCAATCTCCAGAACACCAAGACCTACTCTATCACAAATAACAAGATGCTACTCAGGGGCTCTGGTTTAAACGAGCTGTCGTATGATAAGGTCTAGGATGATCTAATTTCATTTTTTTCCAAGAAAATCTCCTCTGACATTACAATCCGGTTTTTGACATTTCCTGCCTCATGTCCACATATACCGATTCTGTAATCCCACGAATTCTGCGTCTGTAACGATCAGAAATTGAAAGTGTCCGCCTCGCTTGTGTGTCTGGTAATACCCCCCAAAAAAATACAAAAAAACCTGTTGAAATGAGAAGAGGTGACGGGGCTGTGGCACGATGTGCCAGGTACAGTGTGCCAATGATTCTGAAGTTCGATATCGTCGATAAGTTTTTTGCTATCCTCAATCGATAGCGCAAGAACCTGTACCCTGTTTTGGCAGGCAATAGACATGGAGCAGCATAGTGAATTGTGTCTCTCAAGGACCTGCCCCCGGTCAGGGTGATTTTCCGGAATTCACCGTATCAAAAAAATATGCATAACAGGTTTGTGCTTTTTTTGTGTATTCATCGCAATCATCGTCAATATCAAAGCGGTACAGGCACTGGTTCATGATACACCATGCGATTCCATTTGCAAAATCTTCATTCTCGTGCAGGTGTTCATGGTTATAGAATTTTTTTGCCAGGTAATGCCCGATTTCATGAGAGAGGACAAATTCAATATTTTTTCTTTTACTGGTTACAATGATCTGATGGCTTATTTCAGAAAGTATCATTGACCTTTTTTCCGGATCCTTTTTTGTCACCAGTATTTTCAGGAGTATTTTTTTTACCTTCATGCGATTCAAATTGCGGGATAAATCCCAGTATCATATTTTTCCGTTTGATTTTATCGTTTTTTTTCCTGATTTCACTCTTTAGTATCCATTTGTGGGGATCCGGTACCACGGACACCTCAATTCCTTCATGTCTGCAGAACCTGAACAGGATTGATAATTTTCGCCGCAGGTGCTGTTGTTGATACCGCACATATGCAGCATGTTTCATGGTCGTTCTATACGGGTGTAGGAGTATAAAAGACCCAAGGTTTGGGAAAAAGAAAAAAACCTGCGATTAATCTGCGGTCTGAAAACCTCCCTTTGTACCTACCCCACGAAAAAACATGGTCGCTCATTAAGGATTTGTGAATTTTTATGTATAACAAATATAAATCGGCACTGTAGAAACGCACATGAGTCACGAACGCAGGCAAACATGATGAATAACCGTGGGTCTTTCATGGTAATTCCTTTTATCAGATTTTGAAATAACAGGACCTGTAAGATCTGGGAGGGACCGTGCCTGTTCCCCCTCACCGCCCCTTCGCTAAGAGCGATGATGACGCAGTACCTGTTCGGGTGTTATCGCATTTGGGGGGAGCCGAAGCAGCGGGGGTGAAACCCCCGTGAGCATTCAATTTTTTGAACCTTTCAATAGATCCTATAAATCAAAGATTTAACCACAGAGACCCTATAGAGAAAGTAATTACAGGCTGCCCTTCATGGACGATATCTATCTCATTGAGATCCGCCTCGCAATGACAAAATGGCGGATCAGGGAAACAATTTCTTATATCGGCCGGTTATTCGCTATAGAAGGTTTCCTCGAACATCATCCTCATGTCACGCTGTTTGGGCCTTTTACCCTGAATGAAGGTGTCAGCCCCCGCCAGCTCATTGACACTCATCGGTCAGGTTGCAGCCGGGTATGATCCTATCCCGTTCACTCATCGACGGATGGGAAATGCGTCAGGGAATTCACGGTAGTGTGATTGCATTCCCGGTCAGACCATCAGATTCCTTAAAAAAACTCACCTCTTCGATAGCCGACATGCTTTCCCCTCTCGCGCACAGCCACAATATATGGGACGCCAGTCCTGACAGTAAATGGTTTCATGTGACCGTAGCAAACCGGATGGATCCACTGCAGGCATCGACGGTTTTTTCTGTACTCACCGGTCAGCAGCAGGAGGAAGTCCCCGACGGGAATTCTTTCTCGGTTGAGACACCTGCTACGGTCTGTGTTCAGCAGCAGAAAAGGGCACGCAGTCCGGCCGGTCACTCTTGATGATGCAGGACTCAGGATTACCGTAATGCAGGGGGAAAACAATCCTCACTGAATATGATCTTCTGGAGAAACGGT
Source organism: uncultured Methanoregulaceae archaeon (assembly GCA_963699515.1). Classification (GTDB taxonomy): domain Archaea; phylum Halobacteriota; class Methanomicrobia; order Methanomicrobiales; family Methanospirillaceae; genus Methanoregula. The sequence goes on from CAVOUD010000003.1 coordinate 295,008, forward strand.
GGATCACGGGTGATCACAGTCATTCCAGTAAATCCTGGCAAAAAACACTCGCGCTCTTCCGGCAGCAATCGGGATTTGAACGATTAGATCCCCTTCCCTCACACCCTGAGGATATTTTTCTGATTGCTGATCTTCATCTTGGCCATGCAAATATCATCCGCTACTGTTCACGCCCGTTCCTCGTTTCCGATGTCCGGGAAATGGATCATGTGCTGATAAAAAACTGGAACTATACCATTTCTCCCGCAAACCGCGTGTATTATCTGGGAGATTTACGGTATGGAAACAGATGCATTGCCCGCGCTGCAGTACCGGCAAAAACTCAAAGGCCACATTACCTTTATTGCAGGGAATCATGATGATCCGGAACTGGGGGCAGTTCCATCAGTCACTGCTTGACTACGGTGGTTTCCGGTTCCTGCTGGTTCATGATCCTGCTGATACCCAGACAGAATTTGATGGCTGGGTGATCCACGGTCATCACCATAACAATGATCTCCGCCACTACCCGTTCATCGATTTTGAGCACCGGCGGATTAACGTGAGTGCAGAAGTGATCGGTTATATCCCGGTGAACCTGAAGGATATCTGTAGATCTCATACACGACCGTATGTCCCGGGGAGACACTGACACCGATCCTTCTGAAGTATCCCCATAGTACCGGAATGAGCGGACATTTCATTCCCTTTTTTGTCCGGTTCATAACCTATATACAGACCAAGAGTGTAATTCCACGATAGAGGGGAAGACAACATGTTGTTCGAACGGATTGTTTCTGAGGGTATAGCCCATAATTCCTATCTTATCGGATCAGGAGGCAGGGCAGCGGTGATCGATCCGCGCCGGGACTGCGATATCTATCTTGAAATTGCCAGCCGGAATGAACTGGTCATTACCCATATCTTCGAGACGCACCGGAATGAGGATTACACCATCGGGTCGCTGGAACTCCAAAAGCGGTGCGGAGCAGAGATTTTTCATGGCGCACAGATGGCGTTTGCCTATGGAAAACCGGTAAAGGAGGGTGACAGGTTTACTCTGGGATCGCTGGTGTTGTCGGTTCTGGAGACCCCCGGGCATACCGAAGAGAGTATCTCCCTTGTGCTGCGGGACACCGAGGTTTCTGATCAGCCATACATGGTATTTTCCGGTGATACGCTCTTTGCCGGTGATATTGCCCGGACTGACTTTTTCGGGCAGGAACGAAAAGCGGAGATGGCAAAAAAAATCTATGACAGTATTGAAAATAAAATCCTGCCGCTTGGTGACGGGGTGATTCTCTGTCCTGCCCATGGGGCCGGGTCGGTTTGCGGAGGCGAGATTGCTGATCACCCGTTCACTACCATTGGTTATGAAAAAAAGACAAATCCCCATCTTGCATCAGGTCGTGAACGTTTTATCTCGCAGCGGATAACCGAATCCCCCTATACCCCTCCCTATTTCCGGCAGATGGAAACCTACAACCGGGACGGTGCACCGATCCTGCACCGGTTACCGGACCTGCACCCGCTTTCGATTCCCGAAGTCAACCAGCTCAGGAAATCCGGTTGCCAGATCATTGATATACGCTCACCCACCAGTTTTGGTGCAGGTCATATCCCGGGCAGCATCTCCATCTGGCGGGAAGGTCTCCCCGCATTCATGGGCTGGTTCCTCGATTACCAGAGACCGATTGTCATTGTCGATGATTTCAATCTGGATCTTGACCGGTGGTCCGCCATTTTATCCGGCTTGGTTATGACAATATTGCAGGTGTACTCTCCGGAGGATTTCCCGCATGGACCAAAGCCGCACAGGACATTGGAACCGTGCCAACCTGTTCAGTCCAGCAATTAAAGGAGCGTCTTGAAAAAGAAAATCCCTTCATTCTTGATGTACGGGACATTAAAAACTGGCGTGCTGTCGGCCATATCCGCGGTGCCCACCACATCTATATCGGGGAACTACCCCATCATCTTGATGAAATCCCCAAAAATGAACCCATTGTGGTCTATTGCGATGCCGGTTACAAAGGGAGCCTTGCAGCAAGCATCCTTGCTATTCACCAGTATCCACAACATGACCAATGTTCTGGGAGGGATGACTGCATGGAAAAAGGCAGGATTCCGGATAGAGAAATAATTTTTTCTTTTTTATTTCTTTAAAAAAAATTAATAAAGTTTATCAGGTCATGTTGGGAATTCCAATGGTGTAAGTTTATGGACATCTTGAAAATCCCGCGAATGGAAAAACAGGAATATGATCGGCTTATTGAAAAGGGATATGTCTGCCGGATCGCATTCCAGGGTGAGAAATATCCCTATATCGCACCATTCCTCTATGTCTTTGATGGATCATTCCTCTACTTCCTCTCAACAAAATACGGAAAAAAGATCGATTATTTCCGAAAAAGTCCTTATGTTTCCGTTGAAATTGAGAAATACACAAAAGACCTCTCGTCATACATGTTTGTGACTCTCCAGGGCTACCTCGAGGAAGTCCACGACTCGATCGAGAAGAAGATTATCCGGGAAAAATTTGTTGATTTGATTGTTGAGAGAAACCTCTCCTGCAATATCCTTGCAGCACTTGGGCATTCCCCCCTGGACCCCCCGGCTGCAATCGCTGAAGAGGAGCGTTCGCTGGTCTGGAAACTGGTCGGGGTCAAGGATCTCGTTGCACTGAAAAATCTCTGATTTTTTTATTTCTGGTGGAATATTCTTAAATCACCTATGACTAACGAAATACACATTCGCTGGTTGCTTCGGCTCCATCGTGCTTGCTCCTGCCAGTATCAGCCCATCACATCGACAGCGATAGTCCGACGAATGACCTTTTTATTATCCATCTATTTTGAGGAATAGGAATGTAACGGGAGGAGATCCGTGGATTAATCCTGTCCTTTGAATTTGCCTGAGAACATTTCTGACTTAATTGTGATTCCATATAAAATCGTAGTATTCATGAATGATGCGGAGATGGTACTTTTTTTATTATTCAGGTACGATGAATGCCGCCGCCCCCGAAGGGACGCCCCCGCAGCGGATTGATGACTAAAAATAAAAAAACTTCCTTGCCCCGCTGTGCCTCGGAGAGGCCTTGAGGCGGGTGTCCATCATATTCTGGCGATTTTTATGATTCCGATGTGAACGTTATTGATTCAAGTGTGTTTCTACTGAGCTATTTTTATGTATTATTTTCTGGTTATGCATCTGAATTCACGCAGCCTAACAATTCAAGCATCTGATGTGGTTCTGTTATCGGCATGGCACAGGTATGGCCAGTACAGATATACGCAGTTGCTTTCCCCCCGATTACATTCAGATTGCGGGTGAAGGGTGCGAGGCTGGTAAGCAGGAGATCATCTTCACCAGGTGGTCTGTAGACAATCATTACACGAGGAAGATAATGATCCCTGAGTCACATTGATCATTGCCCGTGTATCATCAGCATCCCGTTCACCAACAATAACAACGTCATGAACAGGTCCAATCGCACTGTCGAGAGCGCACAGGAACCATGCATGCGCTGAAGGTGACTGGTGCACGGGTGCAGCAAAACAGCGTGAAAGTTCTGACGCCCGCTGTTCGTATGATGCATCGCCTGTGAGATGGGCAAGTCTCACCAGATTTTCAAATGCAACCGAGTTACATGACGGGATTGCTCCATCATAAATCTCTTTTTTACGCACCAGCAGGATTTCGGCAGTATCCGATATCGTGAAAAAACCTCCCTTTACCTCATCCCAGAAATGTGCAAGGAAACCAGGTGTTCAGTTCAAGTGCTGATCGAGAGGTAGACGGGCTCAAAGGTGGATTCATACAGTTCAAGCAAGGCTTTGATGATGAACGCATAATCATCACCAAATGCCGGGATTGCAGGTTCACCGTCGCGATACCGGTGCAGGAGCCCACCGTCTGGAGTCACGCATGCGGGTTAAGACAAACTGCATGGCCCGTCTGGCAGCTGCAAGGTAATGCTCATTGCCAAATGTCCGTGCAGCCTGTGCAAGCGCTGCGATAAAAAGACCGTTCCAGTCAGTCAGGATTTTATCATCGAGTGACGGGCGGGAGCGCATGTTCTCGTGCGGTAAAAAGTCTGGCCCTGATGGATTCAAGCCGGATTTCAAGATCGGCTTCTGGATATACCAGTAAGATGATGCCACCTCTGCAATGGATTTTTTCAGGTAGAGAATATTTTGTCCCGTGCCCGTTCCCGCATCCTGATAATTTCCGGCAGGTGTTATACCAAAGACACGGGCAGCAACTATCGCATCTTCCTTTCCCAGGATCTTCTCGATCTCATCCTGTTGTCCAGAGATAAAAAGCACCTTCACCCCCGGCGCTGTCTGCATCCTCTGCAGAGAAGAAGGCCCCCTCAGGCGAGGTGAGGTCACGAAAAACATAGGATATAATCTCTTCAGCAGTTTTCCGGAATTCCGGATTGTCGTGTTGCCTGATATGCTTCGGTATATGCCATGACAAGGAGTGCCTGGTCATACAGCATCTTTTCAAAGTGCGGTACCCGCCACTGTGCATCTGTTGAATACCGGTGAAATCCCCCGCCAATCTGATCAAAGATACCCCCACTGCGCATTGCACCAAGTGTCTTTTCCACCATGGTAAGCGCCCGTGTATTCCCCGTCCGCTTCCAGAACCGTAACAGGAACAGGAGTGTATGCGGGGTAGGGAATTTGGGTGCACGCCCAAACCCTCCATACTCTGCATCGAAACGCAGGAGCAGTTCTTCATATCCCTGATGGAGGAGTGAAATATCCGGAATATCATCGTGGTGTGATTCCTGTTCCTGATGAAGAGCAGCCGCAATTTCCTCTGCTGATGCAACAAGATCTCTGCGCTGTTCCTGCCAGGATCTGGATGATCCGGGGAAGCAGGTCAGTAAGTCCGGTCATACCAAACCGGCTTTCTTTGGGAAGGTATGTTCCGGTAAAGAACGGCTTTTTTTCCGGTGTCAGGAAAACGGTAAGCGGCCAGCCTCCCTTTCCGGTCATCATCTGGCAGACTGACATATAGATGCTGTCAATATCCGGGCGTTCTTCACGATCCACCTTGATGCAGATAAAATCCTTATTCAGTAATGCAGCAACACCGCTGTCTTCAAAAGATTCATGCGCCATGACATGACACCAGTGACAGGTAGCATAACCAATGGAAAGGAAGACGGGTTTATTCTCCCTTGCCGCACGGGCAAACGCTTCAGCCCCCCAGGGATACCAGTCAACCGGGTTATCTGCGTGCTGGAGAAGGTAAGGACTCTTTTCATGGATGAGCCGGTTATGGTGTTTTTCCGGTGCATCAGGGTGATTGACTGGTTGACGGTTGTTCCGGCGTCATATCTGCTCATAGGCAGTCAGAGATAATGAGACTTTCAGAAGCAGCCTGAAAAAACGGTGTAATTATGTGTGAGCTGATGCCAAAGAGCATAGGTACTTGTTGAATGGACATACTTGCTGACACCGTTTCTCCTGGTTATTTTGACTGGGAACTGGTCGTGATAGTTATTTCCCTGGCACTGGACATTCTCTGGGCCCGGGTAATCCCCTTACGATCTTTTTATTATGTTATCCGCGCTCCCGGTGTTATCGTTCACGAATGCAGCCATATTCTCGGATGTCTCATCACCGGCGCAAAAGTAAAAAAAGTAGTGTTTTTTTCAGAAAGAGGGGGGTTCTGTCACCTATACTTCTTCAAAAATTCCCTATCTTGGCGATGTGGTGATCAGTACTGCACCTCTTTTCTGCATACCTCTTGTTCTGGCAGGATGCACGTGGGTGTTTTCGCAGTATCTTGGCTGTGTGTTTCCCCCCTTGCCCATGGGTGTTGATTCAACAGATGCACTTTTTGGACTGTTAATCGGCATCGTCGGAATGTTTACCCGGAATCTTATTGTCCGGTTCAATCCCTGGTTCCTTCGTCTATCTTTACCTGACGCTCACGCTTGTACTGTCTCTTGCCCCGAGTACGCAGGATATGAAAAATGCAGCGATCGGGATCGGCATCATTACCCTTGTGGGTATACTGATTCTCTGGAGTTCCCTCCCCCTGGCGGTTAGTCTCCTGGAAGAAATCACCCGTCTCATCGGGATTGGTTTTGCCTTCGGTCTCATGTCTGGGATTATCGCGCTGGTGATCTCATCTCCGCTTATGGTCTGGTATGTGCACAAACACTTCTGATGCATTCCGGGCATAGCCATAAGATCGGTATTAATTGATCCGGAAGGCAATTTTTCTGCATACATGAAACACGATGTCTCCCAAAGATCATTCCAGCCGATGCTGAAAATGGTGCCCGTCTCACCCCGGTGATGCGGCAGTATCGGGAGATCAAGGAAAAGTATCCGGACACTATCCTGTTTTTCCGCATCGGTGACTTTTACGAGACGTTTGAAAGCGATGCGGAACTCATTTCACGGGAACTGGAAATTGTTCTTACCTCGCGCTCAAAAAGCGGCGATAACCGGATCCCTCTTGCGGGTGTGCCCTACCATGCTGCGGACGGGTATATTGCCAAACTTGTCGGTAAGGGATACAAGGTAGCCGTTGTTGATCAGGTCGGGGATACAAAAAACACCAAAGGAATCGTAAAACGCGAGCTGGTTCGGGTGATTACTCCTGGTACGGTGATCGATTCCGCAATGCTTCCCTCCTCGGCCTCCTCCTGCCTGCTCGCACTCTGCCCTGATCTGAAAAATAATCTCTGGGGAATGGCACTTCTCGATATATCGACCGGGGAATTTTTTGTTGCGATCGGCAGATCACGACCCCGGCTTTCAGAATATCCTTTCTGAGATTGCCCGCTACCGCCCGGCAGAATGTATCCTCCCTTCAACAGTTCCTGATGAGCTGAAGGAACGGATCCGGGACCGGGGGGTTGTTGTTACCCTCTTTAAAGACGAGGAATTTTCCGAACAGCGGGCACGACATACCCTTCTGGAACACTTCCATGTTGCCTCACTCGCCGGGTATGGATGCGACGGGTCTCCTGCAGCAATCGGTGCGGCAGGTGCAGCGCTTGCCTATGCAAAAGAGACGCAGAACTCCCCGCTCACTCATATCAGCAGTCTTTTTTTGCGTTCATCTGCACAGGGCCTGATGCTTGACGCCATCACGCTGCGCAACCTTGAAGTGAAAGAAAGTATCCGCCTCGAAACAAAAGGGGCAACCCTTTTCTCCTGTCTTGACCTGACAAAAACCCCCATGGGAAGCCGGCTGCTCACCCGGTAATCTCTCCCGTCCGTTCACCGATATCGATGAGATCAATAAACGGCTGGATGCGATTGAATTTTTTATTGCCTGCACTCCTGAACGACTTGCACTCAGGACCCTGCTTACCCGGTGTGCCGATATTGAAAGAATTGCAGCGAGGATTGCCTACGGGAATGCCGGACCCCGGGATCTTATCGCACTTGCCGACTCGCTTGCAACCCTTCCAGAAATCAGGAATACGGTACAGGATTGCCGGACGGTTGCTATCCCGCATCATATCATCAATGCCCTGCAGGATCTCCATGATTTACCCGATAGTATCGATCTCATACGGAGCGCTATCGTTGATGAACCCCCCGCGATTGCACGCAACGGGGGAGTAATCCGGCCCGGCTATTCAAAAGAACTGGATGAAATCAAAGGAGTCCTGCATTCAGGAAAAGACTGGATTATCGAGCTCCAGCAAAAAGAGCGGGAACAGACCGGGATTAAATCTCTCAAGATCGGGTACAACAGGATCTTTGGTTATTACATCGATATAACAAAACCAAATCTTCATCTCGTGCCGCCCCATTACCAGCGCCGTCAGACAACCGCTACGGGCGAGCGTTATACGCTTCCTGAGCTGCAGGAAAAGGAGACTCTTATTACCAATGCGGATGAGCGTGTCCTGGCTCTTGAGCGTGAACTCTATACCGGGCTTGTTGAAGTACTTCGTATCGCTATTCCCGATCTTCAGGCAATTGCCCGTGGCATTGCTGTCCTGGATGTCTCCGCCGCACTTGCTGAGATTGCGCAGACCCGTGATTATGTACGCCCGCAGCTGAATACCAGCGATGCGATTATCATCCGTGATGGACGACATCCGGTCGTCGAACAGGGTGTTTGTGGAAATTTCGTTCCCAACGATACCGAGCTTGCCAGTTCCGGCACCCAGGTTATGATCATCACGGGTGCAAACATGGCAGGAAAGTCCACGTACATGCGGGCAGTGGCGCTCATCTGTATCATGGCCCAGGCAGGAAGTTTTGTTCCTGCCCGGCATGCGAGTATTGGCATTCTTGATCGCATATTCACCCGCGTTGGTGCCTTTGACGATCTCGCCAGCGGACAGAGTACATTTTTTGTGGAGATGCTCGAACTTGCCAACATTCTCAACAATGTGACTGCAAAGAGTCTCGTCATCCTTGATGAGATCGGCAGGGGAACCAGCACGTAGACGGATGCTCGATTGCAAAGGCAGTGCTCGAATATCTTCACGGACGGTCAGGTGCCGGGCCAAAGACCCTTTTTGCCACGCACTTCCATGAACTTGTTGAGGTGGAAGGTGTCCTTAAAAGGGTTAAAAATTATCATTTTGCGGTAAAAGAGACAAAAAATGAGGTGGTCTTCCTGCGCAAGCTCATACCCGGTGCAACCGATAAAAGTTACGGTATTCATGTTGCCCGGCTTGCCGGTATCCCAAAAAAAGTGACCGAGCGTGCCGAGAGTATTCTTACCGAGACCATGAACCGTGATGTCCCTTCCGGCACCCGTCCCCAGCGGTACACCCAGATCCTTTTATTCGATAATGACAGCACAACAACAACAGCAGCACAGCACCCGGCACTTGACGAACTTGCCTGCATCAACCCGGATGAGATGACACCCCTGCAGGCACTTGCAAAGATTGCCGAGTTACAACAGTATGCTGGAAACGAAGGAAGAATAATCATGAAATACCGGAATACTGTTTCTGCATATCCACATCCTTGATCAGGCAACCGTCAACCAGATTGCCGCCGGTGAGGTGGTGGAGCGCCCTGCATCGGTGGTAAAAGAGCTTGTGGAAAATGCAATCGATGCCGGTGCCCGTTCAATCCGCATCGATATTACCATCATCTCCAAAAGAAATTGTGAGTATCCGGATCATTGACGATGGATCCGGTATGTCTCCTGCCGATGCTCTGCTCGCCTTCACTCCTCATGCAACGAGCAAGATTACCCGAATCGATGATCTCCATCGATATCCACACTCTCGGATTCCGCGGAGAAGCTCTTGCCAGCATCGCTGCTGTGTCCAGGGTCACCCTGACAACACGACTTCGGGAATCAGGGGAAGTTACCGGGACGAAGGTGCTTGTTGAAGGGGGAGAAATACAAGAGACGGGAGAAACCGGGGCACCGGAAGGAACGACGGTGCTGGTAGAAGACCTTTTCTTTAATACACCGGCACGAAAAAAGTTCCAGAAGAGTAAAAATACGGAGATCGCACATATCCACGCGATTCTGGAAGGTATCTGCCTTGCCCATCCCGGAATATCATTCCGGTTGTATACCAATCAACATGAGCAGCTCGTGACGGATCGATCACCCCGGATCCTTGATACCATTGCCCGCATCTATGGCAGTGATGTGGTAAAGGATCTTATTCCGGTGAATCTTTCTCTTCCCTTCATGAAGATTTCCGGGTACACTTCACGCCCATCACTTTCCCGAAGGGATACATCCCGGATAATGATAGCAATCAATCAGCGCTATGTATCTTCAACACTCATCACCGGTGCCATCAAAGAGGGGTATGGCACCCTGCTCGCAAAAGAGCGGTTCCCCCTTGCCTTCCTTTCCCTTGAGATTGATACCGGACTGGTCGATGTAAATGTGCACCCGACAAAAAAACTGGTGCGGCTCTCCCGGGAAAAAGAGATTGCCCGGGCAATGAGCGAAGCAGTAAAAACGGCATTACTCAGTCACGATCTGATTCCCGATGTCGCGGCCCCGTCACAAATATACCTGGAGGAATCCTGCAGGGAACCTGCAACCGTACCCGATCTGAGCTATGATTTCACTCCAGCGGCACCGTCCGGAATCAGTGAAGCACTGCATGCAGGTACTGTCATGACTGACCGCCAGTTGCGGCAGACAGAACTCCCGACCGGTATGGTACCGGTCGATGCAAAACTCCCGGTCATGGAGGTTATCGGGCAATTGGGAGGGATCTACATCCTGGCCACAACGGATACCGGTGAACTTGTGCTTATCGACCAGCATGCCGTTCACGAGCGCATCCTCTACGAACAGGTCATTGCACGAACCGAAGGGGATCATCGTTCACAGGAACTGCTCGTTCCTTTTATCCTGCACCGGACCCTGCAGGAAACGGCAATTCTCCGCGATCTTATACCTGCACTTGCACAGGAAGGGTTTGTTCTTGAGGAATTTGGCAGGGATACCTTTCTTGTCCGGGCAATCCCGGTTGTTCTGGGTAAACTGGAGGATACGACAATGATTGATGAGATGGTGAGTGATCTTGTCAGTGAAGAACCTGTCCGTTCAGTAAACACCCGTGAAAGAATTACCCGCATCATCGCATGCCGGGGTGCAATAAAGGCAGGTACCGTCTGTACACGGGAACAATGCCAGCGATTGATTCACCAGATACGGTATGCAAAAAATCCGTTCACCTGTCCCCACGGAAGACCAACGATGCTCAGGTTCAGCCGGACTGATCTTGATGCTATGTTCAAACGCACCTGAATGGCCATAATTTCCGGGCACATATCCCTGCACCCCTCTCATCATTGTTGCCATTACCTGAATGATTATGAGCGGTTATGATCATACGGTAGGGATCGAGTCTGAAATTATTGACCGGGCTTAAAGAACCATGAAAACTTCAGATCAGGAAACTCTGGATACAGAGCGCCCCTCAATATTCCCGTGATGATAGTTCCAGCCCAGGGTATTCTGGCATTCCAGCAGATGGTGCTGTCACATTACGAGCAGTATGGCCGGGATATGGCCTGGCGAAATACCACGGATCCTTATCAGATCCTCGTCTCGGAGATTATGCTCCAGCAGACACAGGTAGAACGGGTCACGATAAAATTTCCGGAATTTATCCGTGCATTCCCGGACTTTGCATCACTTGCAGCCGCCCCTTTGGCAAATGTACTCACTGTCTGGCAGGGTCTGGGCTATAACCGGCGGGCGATCGCATTACAGAAATGTGCCATCCGGGTTATGAACGAATATGATGGTATTCTTCCGGCCGATGTCGATATCCTCGCAACATTTCCCGGTATTGGCAGGGCAACTGCTTCATCCATCGCAGCATTCGCATTCAATATGCCCGTTGTCTTCATTGAGACCAATATTCGCCGGGTCTTTATTCACTTTTTCTTTACCGACACAGACACGGTAAGCGATGCAGAGATTCTCCCGCTCGTTGAAAAGGCATTATACCGTGAAAATCCCCGCGTATGGTACTGGGCGCTGATGGATCTTGGTTCAGCGCTTAAAAAGACGGTTCCCAACCCGAACCGGCGAAGCGTTCATTATACAAAGCAATCTCCCTTCGAAGGTTCTGACCGGAAAATTCGTGGTGGAATCCTGAAATTATTGCTGAAACATCAATTTCTTGAAGAGGAGGAGATCATCGATCGTGTTGCTGAGGATCCTGATCGGGTACGAAGGATTCTGGGCGCTCTTGAAGCAGAGGGGTTTATCAGACCCAGGGGAAATGGATTTGTTCCTGCAGAATAATCCCGAAATTTTTTTATAAATATATTTTAATTAAATATTATTACAATTATATTTTATTTTATTTAATAAATTTTTTAAACTTTCAATAAAAATTAAATTATTTTATCTGATAATTTTTTCAAATGATTAACAAAAATAATTTAACACACACCTCACGGGAATATTGTACTGATTCGCTGCCAAAAAGGACATTAAATAATTAACAATGGCTTAATAGTCTGAAAATTACCCGATTAAGGATAATCGGCAGGATCTCCTGTTTCTTTACATATGATACTACTACTCGTTGAACTGGAACAGGAATTAAAAATAGTATTTCATCTGGCTAATGCAACTTCCTTCCAGTATTGTTTCAATGAGCCTGAAATCCATTGTGCAATATCACATGAATCAAGACCTGTATCCCTGGCAAGTTTGCTTGATAGACAGGAAATTAGATCACGGTTATCGGAAATATTATCCATCGATACTTCTTCCCCGGTAATGTGAGATAGTCCCTGGCACAGAAATTGATCGAATCTGGAAATAACTTTGACTTGGGGTAACGGAGAACGTACCATACTCAATTATTTGTTAGTTCATCTTAATGAAACAATTGGTTAAGCTATTACTGCAAATATCGCAATAAATCAGAATCTCAGGCTCTGGAGGATTTATTTATGATATCTATTGGCGGCAGCGCTCTAATCTGGATTATCATGAAAAAGGTCAAAGGTATGTGAGGTATGTATTGATTATATTAGTATAAACTTTTTATCATCATCTGGATTTTTCAACTTTTTCCCGTTCGACATGGCGTACGATTGCCATATACCCGAAAAGATCCCCTTCTTCTGTGGTAATCGCAGAAATATTTGCCTCAACAGGAACTCTCCCGGACGATGAAAGCATCATGAATGGAACGGTTTTATGCCCGCTTTTTTTGACTTCCACGAGAGAGTCCAATGCCATTTTACGGAATTCCGGTGCGATATAGAGCGCTATACTCTTGCCTGCCAGATCATTGCAACTTCCTGCATTTACCGCCGTAACCAGCGCATCATTTACCCAGACACACTTACCGGATCGATCGAGAATTGCTATATAATCCCGCGCCATTTTCAGGGCAAGGGACAGATAGTGTGGACTTAATAATCCCGGGATTTTTGTCGTATCATGAGAAGGGAATGCCGGATAACCAGCATCATGAATCGAAATAGTCTCATCAGTTCCTGGAATGCATCCCGTCTTTGCATTTTTCAGCATTTGATAGAGTTCCCTTACCTGTGAAATGTCACGGATAACCTCAATCGCTCCCATCTTTCTGCCATCAGGGCCAATGAGCGGTGAAGCCGTCGCCCAGACGTACGAACCCCTGCCTGAATACAGTGAAGGGAAATAACCTTCTGTGACAAGCGAGCTTCCTTCCTTTGTTATTGGAGGATCATGTTTTCCAATTTCATTATCAGCTGCATCGATGAGAGTAATCAGATCAACGAAGACCGAGCAATAAGAGATATTTTTTGGAAATACGTGTTCAAACTCTTCAGATCCGATAATTACATTTTTACTGACCCCGGTCATCTGTTCCATTGCTGCATTCCATGCTATAACCTTGTGTTCCTCACTGACAACAAATGTCGGATCCGGTAAACACTCGATAAGATCAACCAGTTCATGCCGGAATTTCTGAACTTGTGGTGAGACCTGTTTTTTATTGGTGACATCCTCGACAATTCCATTGATAAATTCAATTTTGCCTGCCGGGTCAAACTTCGCAAGTGCTGTGACACTGACACATATCCGGGCTCCGTCTGCCCGTTTCATAGAGATCTCCCTGTTCTGCACAAATCCAAACCGCTTAAGGTCCTCAAGGAGGTTTTTTCTTCCATCAGGCTCGGTGAAGATATCTGTTACAGCAATCTGCTGGAGTGTATTAAAAGAGGGGTATCCAAGGATTTCCACAAGGGAGGAATTCCCCCACACAAACCTGCCCCTGGGATCCCCCGTGCTTCGGTAAATACCAATATTCATATTTTCGACATAAACGCGATATTTTTCCTCCCCCTCTCGTAAACGCTCTTCAGATTTTTTAAACGAGATATCCCGGGCAATGGTAGAAGCACCAATAACAATGCCCGTCTCATCAGTGATGGGAGATATGGTCACTTCCACGTCAATGACCTTGCCATCCTTTCGGACCCGATGCGTTTCAAGGTTATTTATCGACTCACCTTTTTTGATCCGGTTAGATATCCCGTTGCTCTCATCCTGTTGATTTTGAGGGATGATCATGGAGATATTGTGACCAATAGCCTCTTCTTTTGTATACCCATACAGGTGCTCTGCAGCCGGGTTTATGCTTATAATTGTCCCATCATTTTTCTCTCCGATAATAGAATCGGACGTGGTCTCAACGATCAAAGACAGGAGTTTCTGCACGTGTTCCGCTTTATGCTGATCCGTGAGATCCTCATAGACGATACATTGTTTCTTGTCAGAGAGCGTAACCGGGCGGAAAACGATTTCACGGTCAACGCCATTTTTACACCGTACTGTAAAAATTTCCGGTCTTTCGATGCCGGATTCCGATGTTTCAAGATCTGATTTCCATGTATCAATGACTTTTTTACGGTAGAGCGGATCCGGATATGCAAGTGAAAACCATTCTCTTCCGGTTTTAAAGTCATTGAGATCATACCCGAAGGTTTCAATGAACTTCTGATTTATGTACCGATAAGTACCCTCAGGTTCAAGAATGGCAATAGGAACCGGGGCATACTGTGCTAAACTTGAAAAAATCTCTTCACTTTCTCTTAGAGTATTGATATAATGCTGTATTTTTTCCGCTGTAGCATGCCGCTCGCTGATATCCCGGAAAATTCCTTCTACACCAAGGAATTCATCTTTCTCATTATAATACAGGTGACTATTGGTAGAGACAAAGAGGGGACTACCATCCCGGCATTTTAGGGTAACTTCATAATCACTGACCGAACCATTCCGGTAAACCGCATCGAGAAATTCTTTTCTGCGTTCCGGCTCAAAATAGAATTTTTCAGCAATGTTAAAACCGATGCAGTCGTCAAGCGAGTCATATCCAAGCAACCTTGCCCAGCTCGGGCTTGCCATGATAAGATTTCCTTTTGTATCGGAACGGTAAAAGACATCCTGGATATTTTCAATGACACTCCGGTAGCGGGATTCACTTGCCTTCAGCGCATCATCCGTGCTTCTCCGGTGTAATACGACAGATGCCTGCCGGACAAATGTTTCAATAATCGATGAATTGGTCAGGGTTTCACCCTTCCGGAGTGAAAATGAAACATTCCCAAAGAGTATCCCGTGCCGGGTCAGTCCGATGGTGTAAAGGCTGTCTCCCAGGTCGAGATCCTTCTTGATTGTGTCGCAGGAATCCTGGGGAATCTGCTGGAAAAAAATCGTGTGCAGGTTTTCTTCAATATGCACTAATTTTCCTGCCTGTTGTGTGCTGAAAAAATGCGTCTTATCGTGTTCTGGCAATAAACGCAGATTGAACTGGAAACCCAGCAAGTCCTTTCCGATGTATTTTTTCAGGAGTTCCCGATCACCTTCAGGCAGGACTGCTCTGACAGTGAGTGTAGCAGATTGTACATCAATTGAATTCACCGTAATTAATGAGTCAGGAATAATTTCGGAAATGCCCTGCCGCGATTTCCTGAAAAATATCGGCATCCGGAGAAAGCTCAACAAACTCCTGCGCTTTCCGGGAGAGGAATTCCATATCCCTGATATACTGGTTAATCCTCGTTGCGGCTTCACGTTTTTCGGTGTTGTCTCTGCCTATACCCTGATATTCAAGGGTTTTTGGTTCTCATCAAACAACGCACGCACGGTCCACAGGTTCCAGCGGATCTGCCCGCATGAATGATGGATCCTGCATTCAAAGGTTTGAACCGGGTTGTTCATATCCAGTGACTGGATGCACTGGTGAACGGTTGTGATATCCTCGCTCATCGATATCGGGTATATGCTGCCCCCCAAGGAGTTCCTCTTTTTTCTTGCCAAGGTAGCGGGCGTATGCATCATTGACAAAAACAAGTGTCCCATCCGGCAGGAATCTTGTGATAAACTCGGTCTGGTCCTCTACGATACCGCGGTATTTTGCTTCGTTGAGCTCCAGCATCTTCTGGTACGTGACCTGAGCCGTGATATCTTCGATGATGAGGGTAATACCCTGGCTCCCGTCTTCAAACGCTGTTTGTAACTGTTTCATCTTGTAATAGTGTTTCTTTCCCTCTCAAGTGCATTCAAACTCGTGTACCTGATCACGGGTGGGATCTGTTTCTTTTGAGGGTACTGTTACCGGAATAGCTCTGATGAAGGGATGATCTATGTCTCTGATGTTCCTCCCAACCAGTGCTTCTTTCTTGTCATTCATCTGAACGAGCAAAGGTTCATTGACCTGTAATAATTGTCAGGGCACTGTCAAGAATTATGAGCATATCAGAAGAGAATTCCAGCATCGAGGAGATAGGAACCCGGTGAGAGAGGAAGTATACCTTTGCAGCACCAATAACCTGCATCTCCACCTGCCCGGAAATGAGGAGAATATCAAGATATTTTGCTACCAGGTTCCGGTTCATTTCCATTTTGGTGGCGAGATCTGAGATGGTGATACCTCGTGGATGCCATTTAAGGATCTGTTTGAGTCGATCTACTTTCTCCTGATCGAAAACTGGCATTATTGAAAATAGGCATTTGTTTATTATATATATATCGATTTTAGTTAATTATTAATATTATATTCTCAAGGGGCTTATACGCATCCAAAATTAATTAAATATAATTAATAAATTAGAATAATTTAAATTAATTCTTTAATAACTGATTGGATTGCTGTCAGATAAATCATTTTTCAGTTGTTCTCCAGAATTACTCTAATCTTGCCTGGCTTGATTTTACGGCGGTGTTTTTAATTTTGACAGATATATCATCCTTTTGTATCGGTGCCGGAAAATCTGATCGATCTTCACTTTTACAGAACAAAGAATTGCACAGAAGTTTAGTAAAACAAGATAGTTCCCTTAAAAAATAAGGCAGGGTTAAATAATCAGGACAAGAGGCGATTAATGTCCTGATACCTGTCATGGAACGGTCTTGAAAATTCTTCCAAGAGATGATACCCCGCCCTACCTCTTTTCCCTCCCCTCCCCCCAATAAATTGAACGTCTCCCTTCCTACCAGACTTCAGGGAAGGCCATATTGGTGTAGAGATCCTCCAGCCGGGCCTTGTGGCCACTTTCCATGTTTGCGAGCTGGGTAAAGAGGAACTTCTGCTCTGTGTCAGTTGAGAGGTTCGCAAGCTGGGTATACATCTGCATGGCTTCAAGTTCCTTTTTGATCGAAACAACAATGCCATCGAGTGGTTTCATATCAGCAGACAGTGGTGGGCTCGGGAGTGCATTTACAACCTTGTAGTCCTTTTTTGCATCAAAGTGCATCTTTGCTACATCCTTGGTGAGCATTCCCTGCAGGAATTCCCGGTGCTGTTTCTCCTCTCCGGCAAGTTCAGTAAAAAGTTTCTTCAATGCCGGGTCTTTTACCTTTTCGGATACGGTACGGTAAAATGTATATGCCTCGACTTCCCTGTCGATAGCAGTTGATATGATCTTCTTTGCATCATCTGCTTTCATCGTTTCATTCATCTCCTTATCAGAATTCAATTAATTCAACCGGTTAATTGAACAACCTCGTTCATCCATCTTTTTGCCCATATAATTACTCATCCTGAGTCTTCAGTGGCAAAAAAATTAATTGGTATAGGTTGCCTTACCCAGTTTGGGCTCGAAAGCAGCGTCTCCTTCCACGCGGATTGCATGCGAGAAGAGTGCCAGGGGAATATCCATCGGACAGAGTTCTTCGCACTGGCCACAGTTGATACAGGAATCTGAGATATGGGCGAACCGCCTCAGGTGGAACATTGAGTTCGGGGGAAGTTCTCCCGGTTTGACCATGAGGGAGTCCTTTTTCAGCTCATCGGCAGCAGTGAAACAGACCGGGCAGTTCTCAATACAGGAATAGCACTTGATGCACCGTGAGGTCTCTTTGTTGATTGTCTCCCACAGGTTTGCCCCAAGTGCAGTGAAATCTTTCTTCCGCCACTTGTCGCCGAGCTTGAACATTGCACCCTCGACTTTGCCCCGGATCTCAAGACCCTTGGGGTTTGCCGCTTCAGTTGCAAGGATACCGGATTTCACTGCACCGCTGACGAGGTTTGCACCCTTCTCGCTGCAGACTTCAACAAAGGTTGCCTTACCGGCCTTGTCGCCGATGACACCCCAGTTCCCGCAGGCAAGATCTGCCTGGCGGGGGATTTTGTACTTGCAGCGGCGGCAGTTGGACCTGCGGCCGTAGCCTGCTTCTTCGAGTTCATCGATGGAGATGCCCTTGTGTCCGCCTTCGTACTCGATGATGAACTGGCCCTTGTCGATCTCTTCCTTGTGGACCTTGTCCGGGTCAACCCCGAATTTGTCGGCAATCATCTTGCGGGCAAGGATCGGGCTGACCGAACCACCGCAGTTGACACCGATCATGATGATATTGTCGAGGTTGATCTGCTTGCGCTTGGCAAGCTCAAGGAAACCCATCACATCGCAGCCCTTGACCGTGACACCGATCTTCTTGTTCTTTGCACCGTCAAGGTATTTCTTGACGAGTTTTGGGAGCAGGAGCGTTCCGCAGTGGAGTGAACCGGCGGTCTGTGCAAGAGTCCTTGGGGTCAGTGATGAGGACCGGCTGTGCATCGTAGAGGTCAGTTCCTTTCTTGATGGCAAGGACTGCATCGACCGTCTTTGGATTCGAGCGCGTGTTTCCAGAGTGCGGTCACAGCACCGCCGAGTTCTGCCTTCTTCTTGATCTCTGCGTCATTGGTCCATGCGTAGAGCATATCGCCTTTTTACGCTGGAGTACTTCCGAAATGCCATGTTACTTCGCCTCCGCGATCTTCTCTATCCGCACAGCACAGGCCTTGAACTCCGGAATAGCCGCAACCGGGTCAAGGGCATTGTTGGTCAGCGATGTTTGCTGCACATTCCACGTAGTGGAACGGGATGAAGACAACACCTTTCTTGATGTTCTTTGTGACCCGTGCACCAATCTTGATCTCTCCTCTGCGGGTGATGGCCTTGACCATCTCCTTGTCCTTGATACCGAGTGCCTTTGCATCCTCCGGGTTGATCTCGACCCAGCCGGTTGGCTCCTCGCGCTCGAGACTCTCCGAGCGGCGGGTCATGGTACCGGTGTGCCACTGCCAGATGCAGCGCCCGGTGGTCAGGATGAGCGGGTAGTCCTTGTCCGGGACTTCTGCCGGGGGTTTCCACTCGATCGGGGTGAAGATGCCCAGTCCGTCCGGGTGGGTGAACTTCTCCTTGTGCAGGATCGGTGTTCCCGGGTGCTCGCTGTCGGGCAGGGCCAGTGGAGTGCTTCGGGCTTCTCGAGCCGGGCATAGTTCATGCCGCCATAGGACGGGGTGACCTTGGAGATTTCGGTGAAGATCTCTTCTGCACTCTTGTACGGGAACTGTTTCTCGAATCCCATGTGCTTTGCCAGCTCGCAGAAGATCTGCCAGTCTGCCTTTGCCTCGCCGGGCGGGTCCTGGGCCTTTCTCCACTTCTGGACACGGCGTTCGGTGTTGGTCTGGGTGCCGTCCTTCTCGGCAAAGCAGGCTGCCGGAAGCACAACATTGGCAAACTGTGCCGTCTCGGTCATGAAGATATCCTGCACGACCATGAACTCGACATTCTTCATTCCCTTCTCCACGTGGTGGAGATCCGGGTCGGAGATCATCGGGTTCTCACCCATGATATAGACGCACTTGACCTTGCCGGGCTCGTCAGCGAGGACGTTGATCAGCTTGGTGACGGTCAGACCGACTTTACCTTCGGCAATCTCGCAGCCCCATGCGTCCTCCATCTTCTTCTTCATCTCGGGGACGATGACTGCCTGGTACCCGGAGTACACGTTTGCAAGCGCTCCCATGTCGCAGGCGCCCTGCACGTTGTTCTGGCCACGCAGTGCACAGATACCCGTACCGGGTCTCCCGAGGTTGCCGGTCAGCATCTGGAGGTTTGCGATCGACTTGACGTTGTCGACACCGGTCGTGTGCTGGGTGATACCCATCGAGTAGAGGATCGCGGACTGGCCGGATTTGCCAAACCACTCTGCCGCAGTGATGATGTCCTTTGCGGGAATACCGGTGATCTTCGAGACGTTCTCCGGGCTGTAGGTATCCTTCATCACGATCTCTTTGACCTTCTCGAAATCCTTGGTCCGGTTCTCGATGAAGTCCTTGTTCTCCCAGCCGTTCTTGAGGATCTGCTGCATGAAGCAGTTGAGGAGTGCCACATCGGTTCCGGAGTAGAACGGCAGGTACAGGTCTGCCTGCTTCCCGGTCGGCGTGAGCCGCGGGTCGGCGTAGATGACTTTGCACCCTTCGCCTTTGCCTGCATAACGCGGCGCCCGATCAGCGGGTGCTGTCTCAAACGTGTTGGTGCCGATAACAAGAAGGCACTTTGATTCGGCAATATCTGCAATCGACTGGGTCATTGCACCGGAGCCGAACGCACCGGCAAGACCGACGACCGTCGATGCATGGCAGAGCCGGGCGCAGTGGTCGATGTTGGGGGTCTTTAAGACAGCCCGGGCAAACTTCTGCATCAGGTAGTTCTCCTCGTTGGAGACACGGGCAGAAGCAAGGCAGGCCATCTCTTCGCCCTTGTATGACTTGAACTTGGAGGCAATCAGCTTGTATGCCTCATCCCAGCTGGCCTCGACAAACTTGCCATCCTTCTTGATGAGCGGCTTTGTCAGGCGGTCCGGGCTGTTGACAAATTCCCAGGCATAGTTGCCCTTGGGGCAGAGCTTGCCTTCGTTGACCGGGTTGCGGTGCCAGGGCGCGACGCCGACAACCTTCTTGTCCTTGACAACAAGGTTGAAGCCGCACCCGGTCCCGCAATACGGACACGTGGTTGGTACGTACTTCACTTCCATAAGAATACCTCCTACAATTGCAAATTGGAACAACCAAGGTTAAATCTTGTGATTTATTAATGAAGAACCCGATAAAAATCCGAAAAATAAAATTATAATATATTTTACTCTCTCACAAAATTTACACTTTATAGTTATTGTCATACATGATATGCCAGAGTCATTTGCCGCAAACGCATGGGTTAAATACTAAATATTTCCTTAAAAACAGTTTTTCCTTCTGAATAGTTCAGGATTTTTACCAGAACGTAACTACCCTTGCCCAGACCCCCCGGTTTCCCCCAATACTACAATTTTACCGGCTCTGGAGAAACGGACATGAACCGATAGGGTCACTCCCGAACCCTGAAAATCTTACTTTATACGAAGGACTCCCGCATCAGGGCATCTCCAAGGCACGGCGGGCAGGGAGTTTTTTGAATGTGATTTCTGCTACATGCTCAATATTAATCTAAACGCTCCCGGGGGTTTCACCCCCGCCGCTGTGGCTCCCCCGATGCGATAACTCCCGAACAGGTGCTACGTCATCTCCCTCAACGCAGTGCATTATAGGGGACGGGCACAGCCTCTCATTCATCATACCAGAATTTTGTATTCCATATCATAGCAAAAAAAAAGTCTATAGAGCCAATTTTTAGTCATTGATCCGCAGCGGGGGCGCCCTGTTTTTTGGCGATGGCACTCATCGTAACTGATGGATAGGGTCGAAACAATCCCCGCATTATATCTGAATACGATGATTTAATAGGAAAATGCAATCGCTTTTTCATCCAGTATGGTTGAGTTACAAGGGGAATCATGTCTGTTTTCATCGGAAATGCTCAATAACAAGGTAAACGTTCACGGGGGTTTCACTCCCGCCACTTCGGGCTCACCTAAAAATGCGATAACTCCTGAACAGGTAATATATCACTATCCAATAAGCGCAGGTGCGGTGAGGGGGGACAGGAACTTTCCCCTCCGTCATCTTACCCGTGCTTTGAATTTTATATCATAGTAAAAGAAATACCCTGAAAGACCCACGGTTATTCATTCTGTTTGCCTGTGTTCGTGACTCCTGTGCGTTTCCCCAGAGTCATTTTACCATAAACCACACGTAATTCGACATAAAAATACGCAATAACTAATCTTGCGGTGAGAGACCTGGAGGAATCCTGATGAGTCCTGATTATTGCTGATTACCATAAAAATCGCTTTCCTGACAACCCAGTTTCTCTTTTACCTGTATCAAAAAAATATCTTTTGTGTAACTACTTACGGAGAAGTTCAGTCCGGATAAATTTGAACAGTCCGATTAACTGTTGACTTAGAACCATGAGAAAATTCTTCATGAACAGGAATGCTTGCATTTTTAAGGATATGTTCCCCTGATAATTTCTTAAAGAATATTTGCATGGCAAACCATCATGCAGACCTGAACTTCAAATATATATTGCGATTATATTGTGCAAATTAATATAAATAAATAAAAATTATTAAAGTTCAGTCACGGAGCATCCTGGCGATGATCACGTGGCATGGAGGTAGTAAAAATGAAACTCAATGCGATGGCCAGCCCATTCCTGGAACCAGAATATCTGGTCAGGCAGGCGCAGGAGATGGCGATGGCGGGAGATCATACCACTGCTGAAAATTACCTTAAAAAAGCAATTGAAGAAAATCCCAGGTATATTCAGGCATATACCCTGCTGGGTAACTGCCAGGATTGCCTTGATAAAAAGGAAGACGCAATTGCCTCCTACGACAAAGCACTTCAGATTGATCCCGGCTATGCGGATGCATGGTTCAATAAAGGAATGATTCTGAAAAAAATGGGCCAGAACAAAGAAGCAACCAAGTGCATCGAAAAGTCAATCGATCTGTACTGCGGCACATAGGGGTAAAATTACCGGTATTATTGCCAACTTTCGACAAACAACAGGTTACATTAGCTCAAGGCGGGGGACAGAAAAATACTTATCTCTCATCTCAAAAAAATTCCCCTAATCTTTCTCCTTTTGAATATTCAGCATTACCATCCACAAAATTGAGTTATTCTTTCCTGCTCTCCTCGCATCAGAGTAATAGACAGATTTCTTTTGCATAAGATACGGAATGAAAAAGACCATCGATACATCATGCAGTGCTCCAACCAATGTATTGATATGCTGTTTCAACGATAGAATCGGGTAAAGGGGGTACCTGTGCCGGACCTGAAATCTATTCCTGATGAGGTGAAATGGCGTCTTGCCGCACAGCTGGCGGCTCTTCTTCCTGCGCTTTATGACCGTGCATACCGGGATGTTGTGGGCGGGAAATATGATGAGATCGAGCAGGAGATCTGGATGGGACTCTCCCGCATGGCACTTGACATCGTCCGCGATCTTTCGCTCCCCACACGTAATGCGGGCGAGCTTGCCGACAGTCTTCGGACGGTGATGGGGATTCTCTTTGGTCCCGATTATAAATCCGAAACCCTTGAAATCTCAAAAGGGGGTGCAGTAGTTCTTGTCAAACGATGCCCGTTACCGGCCAGCAGTCTTGAGAGAGGTGCAGGAGATACCGCTACTTTCCAAAAGTGCATGGTGTTAACCCTGACTACGGTCCCTCTTCTGAATAAGGGATACTCTGCACGTTTTGTCAGGACTATGTGTACTGGTGATCGTCAGTGTGAAATTAAAATTGAAGAGGCAAAAAAACCTGGTACCAATGAGCCCGGAAAAAAATAAGGGCTCTTCCTTAAATATACCTTGTTATTTGAGATAGTAACCGATCACGATCAACACGAGTCCCAGGTAAAACATAAGATTAAAAGACTGGGATATCCCCGGAACTATCGCATCAAAATATTTTAAATAAGGGATGAAGAGCATAATCAGACCAATGATAAGCGCTGCGAGACTGACCTGTGTTTTGGTTTTTTTGTCCATCGGTATACTTCCTTTTACTTAACGTATCGAATCCGGCAGAATAAAGACTTTGTTGTTTTTCGTTTAATCTCAGAAAGATCCCGGTCTTGTCAGAAATTTCCGATAACGCAGCGAATAGAGTGCTTCAGACGGCAGAGGTGGCGACTGAATATCCCGGATGAGGATACGTTCTTCTGGATAACCGAGATTTTCGCAGAGCGCGATCTTCATGGGAGGGGAGAGTGTTTTGAGCCTTGTGTAGAGCTCATGAACATCAAACTTTGGATCGGCCAGCAGAAAAACGATCTTCCCCCGCTGTACTTCCTCAACGGTATTCTGCATTCCTTTTTCATGCCCCTTGCCATGTGCCACGACAACAGATACCCGTGAAACAGGGATATGCAGCCGGGCTGTCGCGACCTGGAGAGATGAGATACCGGGAATAACTTCCCCGGAAAGATATCCTAATCCGGCAAGCATCGGATCACCGGTGGAAAGAATAATGGCGTCTTTGGCAAGTTTGTCAAGATTTTTGAAGTCATCGATTGTTTTTACCGTACAGTCAAACGGAATATGGGATTTTGCCAGTGCGATTGCACGGTCTGATCCATAGATAATGGTTGCCCGGGAAATCTCACGGATTGCCTGTTCGGTGAGCATCCCAGGTCCACAGCCAACACCAATAATTTTCATGGGCTTTCTCCGATAATCACACCATTCCGGTTCACGAGAACTACCCTGACCTGCGGGTGCTCTTTTTTGAATTCCCTGAGGCTGGCGTTCATAGTGTGGTCAAATGCTGGAGATGCTGCAAATTCTTCAACGGTGGTATATCCCGTCCCCTCAAGGATGTGAGGGTTGATATGCCGTAGTATGAGTGCCGGGAGTCCAAAAAGGATCACCTCTCCTTTGGCTGCAGCGAGTGCCTCTCCTATTTTTCCGCCGACCAGCACGATATCGTGATCCGGATACAGGAGGCGTGCGTACCTGAGCCCGACGCGACCGGTAGTGAGTACGGCATCGTGGGATGTGGATACGCGTTCCCGCATTGCATCTTCAAGATGATCATCCCATGGTTCAACGAGACCGGTAGTACCCAAGCACGGAGAGCCCACCGTCCACTCCTACCCGGGAATTGAGCGTTTTTTTTGCAATCTCGGCACCAAGCGGGATCTGGAGACTTGACCCGAACACCGGAAAGTCCCTGCTGATCGATTGCTTCCTGTATCGAGGTGAGGATACATTCCAGCGGAGCGGGACTGATAGCGGGTTCTCCTTTCCGGAAGCGGGGGGTATCGCGTGAAAACCGCCCGATTCCCTGACCGGGTAACAAACCGGATCCCTTCCGGTAAAGGCATTGCTTCTGCGATAAATTCACACCCGGCGGTCGCGTCATCCGGATAATCTCCGGCAAATTTTTTACAGGAGGCATTCCCGGCTATCCCGAAGACCGGGACAGAGACTACGAGCCCGCAGGGGATATGAACCGGAACCGATGTCACCACACCGGAAAGAGAAAGAATGGCAGCTTTACACGCGGCAGCAGCGGTTGTCCCGGTGGTATACCCGCGCCGGATCACCGCACCCGACGAAGTGAGGACAGCCAGCCCCTCTTCTGCCAGATGGAGTAAATCCGGGGATGAACATTTCGTTACCCACGCTTCAGGATACTCAAAGCCGGTGACCGGGTCTTTCATCAGTGGTGCCTTTCTATAAATATCGTGATGCACTCATTCATGGCCGCAACTGCAACCGGTGTTCCACCCCGTGTACCTTCCGTTGAAATCGAAGGCACATCCATCGTGCGCAGCAGTTCCTTTGACTCCGCTGCGTTGACAAATCCCACTGGGGCTCCAATGATGACGGCAGGGCGAATGCCCTCTTTGACCATTCCACACAGGGACAGGAGTGCTGATGGTGCGTTTCCGATAACGACAATCGACCCTGCGAGTTTTTCCCTGAAGGCAATAAAGCCGGCTGAACTACGGGTTATCCCTCGCTCCTGGGCGATCCCGGCACCGAAATCGAGTGCACACAGCACTTCGCTGGCGTGGCCTTTTTTCTGGATACCGACCTGTACCATGCGGATATCGGTGATAATGGGGGCGCCCTGCTCCAGTGCAGTAAGTGCTGCGGGAATCGGACCAAGCTGGAATCTCATAAGATCGGCCATGCCAAAATCACCGACAGCGATAGAACACCGCTGCCGGACACGGTCTTCGTCATTTGCATTACCAACCATGGTCCGTGCAAGCGACCGCGATTTTTTCGAGATCTCATAGGCTTCCCTGGTTTCAGCACCGGGATCAATATACGTATTTGTGGTGGTATCCCCGTGGCGTAATAATTCCTTTGACATCGTCACCCATCCTCCATATCCTGCTCTCCTTTCCGCCGATAATCACTGTTGAATGCATGTCCACAGCATTCTCAACTTTTTCTACTTCGGCAAGTGTTGTAACGATCACTTCTTCATTATCACGTAAAGCGTTCCTGACGATTGCTATGGGTGTTTCAGCACCAAGATATTTTCGGGCATGTGCTATGGCAAGCGCAAAATTGTGCGGTCTCCCCCGGCTCTTCGGGTTGTAGAGCACGACCGGGATTCCCACGGAAAAGACCGCATCAAGCCGCTGCTCAATTACTTCGAGCGGGGTTAACAGGTCCGATAAACTGATGACCGCAAAATCACCGGACAGGGGGGATCCTATCCTGGATGCTGCAGCATTTGCCGCGGTGACACCCGGGATAATTTCGATATCGATAGCAGCACCGGAATGCTCGAGGACTTCAAGGACGATGCTCGCCATGCCATAGACCCCCGCATCTCCTCCGGACACAATGGCAACCGCGTGGGACTGGGCAAGTTCGATAGCCTGTTGTGCCCGTTCAACCTCTTTTCCCATCGAGCTCCGGATCACGGTTTTCCCGAAAAGCAATGGTTCAAGAGGATCAAGATACAGGGCATTGCCAATCACATAGTCAGCGCCGGCTATTACCGTGAGTGCCCGGGGGGTGATGTATTCCCTGTGCCCGGGCCCAAGGCCGACTATGGCAAGGCTCCCTTTTTTTGGTTCAGTGTGCGATGGCAACCGTAACTCTCCCGTACACTTTCTTTTTCATAACAAGCTGCTTTTCTTTTTGCCACGGCAAGGGCAGCATGGCTCGGCAACACCCAGGAGCCCGATCTTTGTTGCCCGGGACGGGGTGACCCCGCTCTGTGCGTTTATTGTATCATCGTCAAGGAATATTAAGTTGCCAGAGAGGGCAGAGATTGCCTGGATAAGTCCTTTCTCACCACTCTTCTTCTGCGTGGTGGCATAGACCAGTACATCGTGTTCTGCCACCCCTGCTTCTGCAAGTGCTTTTTGTATGGCATCGATCACTTCCTCGGCTTTTCACCCCTTTGCGGCAACCGACACCGACCGAAAATTCCCCTTTCTTTAACAGGATGGAAACATCAGAGCCTGCTATGACGATACCAGGGACCCTTCACGGTAAAAACCGGGACATCAACGTCGAGCATTGCGGCATTAACCTTTCGTGTTGACTCCCTGTTCACCACATCACACACGCTTCGTCTGGCCAGTGCCTCCACAGAATCCCTGCCGGTTGCTTCGGTGGCTGTTGTGATAACCGGCTGGATACCCAGTGCTGACAACTCTTTTGCCAGTTCATTTGCCCCGTGATGACCCCCGATAACCGGGATGGCATAGGCAAGGTCAGGGCTCACCACGACCACCGCCGGATCATTCCATTTATTGTTGATAAGAGGAGCAATCCTGCGCACAACAATTCCCATCGACATGATGGCAACAATCCTCCGTGTGTCCGGAAACAGCTTTGAAAAAATAGTGGGAGTATACACCCGGACGTCAGCACCAAGAAACTTCGCGACCCGTTCTGCTTCGCCCATAAACCGGGAGAGTGCGATGACTACCGTATCAGTCATGAGTAGAGATATGACCTCATGTAACCTTTCCTGTGGGGCTCAGCCACACCGCCCACAATCAGGAGTGCTGTGTGTTCGATCCCGTCGTCCTGTGCCTTTTGTGCGATATCTGCCACGGTTCCCCGCACAATTTTCTGGTCAGGCCATGAAGCATGGTAAACGACCGCCGCCGGTGTATCCCGGGGACAGGCCAGTTTTTTTGTGATCTCCCCGAGTTTTTCAGTGCCGAGAAAGATGACCATGGTAGTACCGAGTGAGGAGAGTTCTGCGATCTGGTCGTGAGAGAGTGTTTTTCCTGCCGGTCGTGTAACAATCAGGGTTTCAGACACCCCCCGAAGCGTAAGCTGGGTACCCAGCGCAGCTGCCGCTGCAAAGAGTGATGAGACACCGGGGACGATCTCGACGGTGATCCCCCGTTTCTCCAGTTCTTCAATCTGCTCGACTATCGCCCCATAGAGCGAGGGGTCACCGGAATGGAGCCTGACCACGTTTTTTCCTGATTTGGCCGGCATCTCCATTGCCGTGACCAGCTCATCCAGATGCATACCCCAGCTGTCAAGCTTGATTGCTGCTCCGGACTTTTCGATGAGCACGGGGTTGACCAGGGATCCGGCGTAGATGAGAACATCTGCATCCCTGAGAAGGGAAAGTCCCTTTACGGTTATCAGGTCAGGGTTTCCGGGACCAGCTCCGACAAACCAGACCTTTGCCTGCACGATTAACGCCTCGCATACATGACGCTCAGGTAATCGCTTTTCTCGGGGAGATCGTCATTGCGGTAAACTTTCATATCCGCAAAATACATCCGCTCGACCAGTACAAACTCCCGGTAACCTTGCCTGCGGAGTTCGTCAGCCTTTTTTTTGGGATGCTTTACCTTGAGAAGAATCCGTGAATCGGGTTCAGGTCCGTCGGATACGGTAAATCCGCCATTGAGCGAGATACCGGCAGCGGCCGCAAACGCCGTGATTGCACTGATCCCGGGTTCTGTCCGGTATTCTATCGCGGGATATTTCTCTGCCAGAATACTGCATAACCGGGAGAACGTGGAGAAAAAATTCGGATCGCCAAGAATACCGAACACTGCAAGACCCCTCTGTGCTGCAGGAGCAATCTTCTCTGCATTCTCTAAAAGGCACTTCCGGATCAGGGATTCGTCGTCTGTCATCGGGAATTTGAGTAGGATCGCATCACGGTACGGTGCAACGAGATCATAGGCGATCCGTCCTGGTACGAACACCGTATCTGCTTCCCTGAGCAGCCGTACAGCCCGCAGGGTGAGAAGTTCAGGATTTCCCGGCCCCAGTCCCAGACCTATCAGCATGCAGTTCCCTTCCCGACGATCACGTAGACCGGGTCGATCGGTTTGAACATGATGCTTCCCGCAATCTCATGCGATCGTGCGACCTGTACCTGGACAACTTCACAAAATATGCCAAGCTGCTGCATGGTGGCAACAGCCTGGTTCAGGGTGCTCAACAGAACCGCGTTTACCACAATTGTTCTCCTCACTTTTTTTGCAAGGACAGGGAGTATCTCGGCGAGTTGTTGTGTTCCACCAACAAAAGCACAATCAAAAATACGGTCTGATGCAAGAAATGTGGCAGCATCCGTACAATAAAATTCCAGGTTGCGCAGCGTGGTTTTTTCTGCTGATTCCCGTGCAGTCTTTATTGCTTCGGGCCTTTTATCGATGGAAAAGACTTTTTTTGCCTGTTGTGCAGCGGCAATCGAGACTTTACCGGTCCCACAGCCAATCTCAAGAATGGTATCGGTGCTGCGGAGTCCCAGCTTGAACAGGGAGACTGCCATAATCTCATCCTGGGTCTGACCGCCGGCAAGCTTTGTCCCGGACATCTTCTCAATTTTGGTTGTGGTAAGGTATTAATGCTATTTATTCCTGGATTTTTCAAAGCTGGACAAGCTGTTTTTCAATAATACACCCTGTTTTATCATTTTTCCTGTTTGGATGTATGAATCTGCATATCGGGGACGTGGATTCCCTCAATCGCATTCTCCGAAGGGGACTTCTTTCCAGGTTATTGACTTTTCTTGTTTTTTTGGAAAAAAACACCGAATTCCGGCACAGATTCTCTAACCGGGCGTAATCCTCAATTTTCAAGTTAAATTCGCATTGTACGGGCAGGAAAATGTACGCTAACAGACGCAATTGGAAGGCGAAACTGATGGGGGCGAGGGGGGTAGCACGGTCAAGGGGAAAAGAACACCTGTTTTAGGCAAAGATCGGGAAATTCTCCATCGAACATCGACGTAAATTTTATTCCTGATACCCAGGTCTTCCCGGATCGATCAACCCTTTCGGTCTGAGGAGATCACCTCTTTCGCCTGGACCATTCCTCCGACGGAGATTAATCTCTGCGAAGGGTTCCTGCCCTCAAAAATAGCACTAATTCGCGAAAAAACAGCACTAATATTTTCGGAATACTTCATTCTACTTCCTATTGGGCTATCCGGGTCTGAACCGACGCAGAAAATCACCGCTAATAGCACCTATTGGGAGGCGAAACTAAAAGGGTCTGGGGGGATAGCACGGTCAACAGGAAAAGAACACCTGTTTTGAGGCAAAGATCCGAAAATTCTTCGTCGATGACTGACGGTGAAATATTGCTTTTCCATCAGGACCACTTTCTCCAGGTAATTACTGCAAGTGGAATGCATCAGACAGGGGTTTATCAGAGCTCATACGGATCTCAATTTCGCATTAATAAAAAAAGGGAAATCAGAAAGGAAACTCCGGAAAAGCAAGCCATCTGCTCGGAGATCCTTCCCATCAGTGTCGGGCACGATCTATCAACGGTGTGCTTCAGGATATCGCTCGTTCCTTCGAGTTTCTGGCGTTAGACATCGTTTATCAATACTCATGTTAATATCCGATTATTTCATATCTCTAACCATGTGCGCCAAACATCATGATTCAAAAAAACACGAAGATGCAAAACCAGCCCCGGCTTGTCATCTGTGCAAAGAAAAGTACGTCTATCCCGAACACCCGACCCCGTCCGGGATTTGTCATAAATGCCAGACCAAACTAGGTGTGGTTATTCTGATTATCTTTGTTATACTTGGAGGAATAGTATTTTTCGGGCTTATCTGATAGTATCTCATTTTTTTTAAAAAACAAATACACCGGATGAATGGTTATCGGGTATAACCGGTTTTTTCTGCGGATTGACACGTCAAGTATTATATGCCTTGTGGTTGTTATCTTAACCATTATGTTTGACGACTTAATGAACGAAATGAAGGGTTTCCTCATGGCTCCTTCAGAGACCTTTAAAAAGACAAGCGGAAAATCCCTTGGTGCAGCCTACCAGTATTATGCAGCCCTTCTTGTAATCTTCACCGTCCTGTTCGGAATTGTTGTAGTGAGCATGGGCCTTGCCACATTCACCTCCATGGTAGATAAGATGGCGGTCGTCCCGATCGTGGGGGGCGTTGCAGCGGGTGCTGTAGCGAATTTCTCCGGCTTTGTCATTGCCCTGGGAGTATTCTTTGTCTATCTCGTGTTCCTCTTTTACCTGTTAGGCATATTTGTCCAGGGGCTGATTTTGCATGCGTTTGTACTGCTGATGGGTGGAGAGAAAGGTTCCCGGCAGACAGTTAAGACAACGATGTACGCATCCACCCCGTTCCTGCTCTTCGGCTGGATCCCGTTTGTCTCGATTATTGCGTATATCTGGTCATTCGTTCTCCTGATTATTGGCCTCAAGGAAAATCACGAAATGGAGCTCGGGAATGCTGTTCTGGTTGTACTCATACCGATAGTTCTTGTAATCATTCTTATCGGTCTTTGGTCTGCAGTCATCAACGCATTTATGAGTTCAACTGCCGCCTTGCTGCCAAAACTCTAGTATCATTAAAAAAATTTCTTTTTTTTTGGTCTCTTAAAATTGTGTTCTGAGAGGAATTTGGATTTCGGTAAATTCAACGTGCCGGACAATACCGCAGTTTTCGCCGATGCTTATGGCAGGTTGATGACCAGAACAGTACTTTTCAATCGCTGCAAATTATCGCAGCATATTTATTTATGAAGATCGACCAGTATCTTATGCCGGCTCCAATCATTGAGAGGCAAAGTGAAGGAGTAGTATGACAAAAAAAGGTACCAATAAGCCCGGTAAAATCATGGGCCCGGTGGACTATCTTGTAGTAAAGTTCCCCGGGAACAAGTTTAGAGGCGAAATTGCCCCGGAACTCGCCAAACTGGAAAAAAGTGGCATTATCCGCATTATCGATCTGGCGTTTGTCTTGAAGGATACAAAAGGAGACATATTGATCACGGAAGCAAAGGATATGGGAAAACATACCGGAGATGCATTCAGCGCATTCGCCAAGGCAGTGAGCGATTCAGAATGGTTCTCAATTGACGATCTTGAAGCGATTGCAGCAGATTTACCAAAGAACTGCTCTGCTGCAATTCTTTTATTCGAAAATACCTGGGCAATCCATTTCAAGGAAGCACTGCTCAATGCTGGTGCAGAGCTGGTCAGTCAGGGTCGCATCCCTTCAGAAATAATCAGAAATGTGGAGCAGAAGTTAATTTCAAAGGCTGGTGTATGAAATGAGAGGAAGAGGATTAATGCTCGTAGCGGGAATGAGGATGGGGCAGCAACAGGCCCAACAGCAGGCTGCGGCCCAGCAGCAGCAGCAGGCAGCAGTAGAACAGGCAAAGCAGCAGGGTGCAGCTGAGGCCATGGCTGCAGCACCTGCAGCACCGGCAGCGGCACCCGCCAAAGATGTCACCGCCGAGCTGCAAAAGCTGGCTGATCTGCACAAATCGGGCGTACTGACAGACGAAGAGTTCGCAGCTGCCAAGAAGAAGATCCTTGGCTAATAACCTTAACCAATCCTTTTTTAACCATTCAACAATTTCCGGAATGGCACGCAATTGCGAAGTATTTTTCTTTCTGTCGACTTTTATGAAACCCGACGTCGATTTACGTCACGTATTTATAGTTCCCTCTCGTAGTTATCGTGCATAAAGGAGTGATTATCTATGGCAAAAGAACGACCTATTGGAGTTACTATTCTGGCCTTTCTGGCTATTCTCGGTGCGGTGAATGCATTCATCTATACGTTACAGATGCTGCATCTGCTTCCCACATTTCTCGGACCCATTGCATTTTACCAGTTCAGCCTCATCGGGGCCTTTTTCTGGGGCCTGTTATTCTTCATCTGGCTCGCGGTATTCCGGATGCTCTGGGAAGTCCAGCCACAGGGATGGATGTTCATGATATTGATTGCAGGTTTTGACCTTATACTGGCAATTATCAGTGCTCTGGGTGGGTCATCATGGGAAGCAATGGCACCGATCATTATTATCTGCGGACTGATCCTGATCTACTGCCTGTTGCCCGGCACCAAGCAGGCGTTCGGGATTCCCCAGTAGATGGGTGAATAAATCCCAAAAAAATCTATTATTTCTTTATCCTTTGCTATCTGTCCGATTCCTCTCTTTCATTGATAACCAGTATGACTCCCTCGTACCTTCACACAACGAAAGCACACTTTTTAAATAGATTTCATCGTAAGTATTAGTTTGTCGGTTATGCTGTCTCTGATCCTCATCGGTGTCATCATTTTTACCCTGGCTCTTTTTGCCTATTCTCTTGTCTCGCATCACCTTGAAGGGTCGATGGTTACTGCCCCGATGATCTTTGTCGCGATTGGTCTGCTGGTCAGTCCGGAGGGACTGGATATCATCCCCCTGAGTGAAAATAGTGAGTTAATACTGGTATTTGCAGAAATTGCGCTGGTATTAATCCTTTTTTCTGATGCGGCCCGCCTGGATTTCCGTAAATTGAAAGGAAACCGGAGTTTTCCATCGCGATTACTGGGAATAGGTCTTCCTCTGACGATTTTTTTAGGGGCAGTTATTGCAATACTGCTTTTTACCGATCTTTCCCTACCTGAAGCAGCGCTGATAGGAGTAATTCTTGCACCAACAGATGCCGGACTTGGCCAGATGATTGTCAATAGTCCAAAAGTCCCAGCCAGCATACGACAGGCGCTGAACGTGGAAAGCGGACTCAATGACGGGGGAGCAATCCCGTTTTTTGCCTTCTTCCTGGTTCTTGCCCAGGCAGAAGAGCTCGCTATTCCCGCCAGCCAATGGGTCATATTTGCCCTTGAGCAGATAGGATTTGGCATTCTTGTAGGACTCATTGTTGGCCTTTCAGGGGGGTATCTCGTCAACAAGGCCATAGAAAAGGGATTGATGCGGGGGAGATTCCAGTGGATTGGCTTTCTGGCCCTCGCAGTGATTTCCTATGCTGCTGCAACCGCGGTGGGAGGAAGTGGTTTCATTGCTGCATTTGTGGGTGGACTGGCTACCTCTCTCGCGGGCAGGGGAGTCGGTGAATCGATCATAAAATTTACCTCTACCGATGGAGAAATTTTCAGTCTTGGCGTATTTTTCATCTTTGGAGTAATTGCAGCAAGTCTCCTGTCCGGCATCACTCAGACCGTTATCCTCTATGCAGGTACCTGAGTCTCACCCTCATCCGGATACTTCCGGTAGCACTTTCATTATTAAAAACCGGATTAAAATCGGATTCAGTTCTTTTTATTGGATGGTTTGGCCCGCGGGGACTGGCATCGATTGTCCTGCTGCTCATAACACTGAATGAAGCCCCGGACATACCGGGTTTACAGACAATTGCCGTGGTAGTGAGTACAACTGTTTTATTCAGTGTCTTTGCACATGGTATTTCGGCAAACCCGGCCATCATTTGGTATGCAAGGAAAATGGCTTCACTGCCGGCTGATGCCCCGGAGCTCAAGGAAGTTCTGGAATCCCCTACACGGATGAGTGTGATGGTGAAAGATTAGGAAGGATTTTTGGGGGAATTGCCAAAAAAAAATAAGGTGATTGTAAAATATCAGCCCCTAAATAGAAAACGCGATATGTAAAAACTCAGTCAATTGAAGTCAAAAGATTAATCGCACGAGAAATTCGCTCTTGGGGGCTCCGCCCCCGCCGCTCGGGCACCCCCCCTTTGCGATAGTGCTGTATTACTTGTACTGGTGATATCACAATGCGCCCCGTCCCCCTCGGGGGACTGGTGACGCAAGGGGGGGCGATCATGCCAAATGGTGTGTTTGTCACCTCATTTGGGGGCGGATTATTGATAATCACCAAAAATAATTAAGGTGGATAACATCGAAGGATGAAAATACCTTCATATTGAAAAAATATAATTTTTTCCGGATCTTATTCTTATATTCCCTTTCTTTTTTTTAAAAAAAAATTTTAAAAATTAAGCCATTATTGAAGAACAAGACGATCAAAGTAATCTCACATTTTTTAAAAACATAAAGAAACGTTTAAGTGGAATGGTTCTATCTAATTGAGTTATGAAAAAATTATTTCTCTTGATTCTGGGCATTGTTATGCTTATGGTTTGCTTTGCAGGATGCACGAATCAGCCTGCTACACCACCTACTACCCCGGCACCAGTCGCGACTCAATTGCCTGCAGTGACTCAGCCCGTTGCATCACAATCTTCGATTGTTGGTGTCTGGGATTTGGTCTCCTATAACAATGGCAAGGACTTCGAAAAAGCTGTCGGTGGCATTGAATCAGTAATTACCGGGACCACAACTACCGCGGATTTCCGGGCGGACGGGAAACTATCCGGCTCCGGCGGGTGTAACCAGTATAATGCAGAGTACACAACCACTGCATCGAATGGTATTACCATTACCCAGCCCATAACCACCCTGATGGCATGTGCGGATACCGGTTATGCAACAGGAAACCCAGTATCTCTCGTTGCTCCAACAGGCAACGAAGTATGAAATTTCCGGCGATCAGCTCACCCTGTTCGATAAAAACGGTGTAAAGCTCCTGATCTACAAAAAGCAGGTGAGGCATTCCGATCACCGGCACCTGGTACCTGTTCAACTATAACAATGGCAAGGGTGCTATCCAGTCAGTGACTGCAGGGAGTAAGACTTCTGCGGTATTCGGATCGAACGGGAAACTTTCCGGTTCAGGCGGGTGTAACGAGTATTCTGCAGGTTACACGACAACAGCATCGAATGGCATCACCATTACCCAGCCAACCTCGACGATGATGGCGTGTGCGGAACCGGTTATGCAACAGGAAACCCAGTACCTCTCGTTACTGCCAACAGCAGCGAAGTATGAAATTTCCGGTGATCAGCTCACGCTGTTTAATTCAACCGGAACAAAGATTCTGATTTACAAATCAGCTGGCCTTAAGGTCAATCCACTCTGATGTGGGAACAGATAATCCTCATTTTTCATCCATTCTTTTGCAGGCATGAGCAGATTTTAAACAACCTGTTTGAAGCATTGTTTCCTCTTAAAGTAATGTCCTGAAAAGAGAAATATAGTTGAGAATTTCGATACGAAAGATCCTCGTGGGGATCCTCGGCATTATTGCGGGGCTCTTCATTATGATCTATCCCTACTACAGCACAATCCTGGTGCCCACCCTGTTGATCATTTTTGTTGGCGTCTGGGGGCTGATTATGGGATTCATCACGCTCCTCCACGGTATAAAAGGAGGCGGATGGTGAGAAGGTATCCTTTGTGTATTTGGGATCATCTTCGGGATCATCCTTCTTGCAAACCCCCTTATCGGGGCCGTGTACCTGCCCTATGTGCTGGGTATTTTTGCCCTTATCGGCGGTATCGGTGCAATTATCAGCGCATTCCTGATATGGCCAAAAACCTGATTCAAAAAAGAGGGAATCAGAATCTTCTTTTTTTTAAAAAACAAAGCGATTCTTATATAAATCCAAAAATCCAGTTCACCTTATTATGAAAAAGATGTTTCTGGTATTGTTTATCATCGCATTTGCGATGATTGGAATAGTATCTGCTAATGTTAGCACCCTGCCTGTTGGAGAATCGGGATTTTATGACATCACATCAAGTCCCAGCGGTGCAGCTGCTACGGTTGATGGCACGCCGGTCGGAACAACACCAGCGACGGCGACTGTGATCGTTGGCGCTTCAGGGCATACAATCGCCGTCAATAAAGCGGGATTTGAGCCCTGGAGTAAATATGTTGATGCTCCTGCAGCAGGACAACATATTCCTGTCAATGCCGTCCTGGTCGCGATCCCGACCCCAACTCCGACCCAGACAACTCCCGCTCCCGGCAGCCAGAAGGGATACTACAAGGTTAGTTCAGACCCCACCGGGGGGAGTGTACTATTCGATGGGACAAACTATGGACTGACCCCGGTTACGATTACTGTTAGTACCTACCGGAACTCCTGATCACACAATCACGGTCTCAAAATCCGGCTACCAGACCTGGACCCAGTTTTATTCCGGGAATCCGGCTGCCGATCAGACTATCAGTGTTTTTGCCACCCTCAACCCGGTTGTCCAGACAGGGAGTATTTATGTGAATTCAAACCCGTCAGGTGCCTCAGCGATCCTTGATAACGGTTATGACCAGCTTACCACTCCCGGCACCTTCAATGCTGTCAGCACCGGATGGCACAATGTTCAGGTGTCAAAGTCCGGGTACCGTATCTATTCGATCGATATTGAGGTGAAACCAGGTGCAACAAGTAATGTGATGGCAACCCTGGTACCGAATACGCAATATGGGTCAATATCAGTATCTTCAAATCCGACCGGCGCCAGCCTGTACGTGGATACCATCTATCAGGGAGTCACCAACCAGATCGTGAGCAGCCTTGCCGTCGGTACCCATACGGTAACCCTGAAAAAATCCGGCTACCAGGATTATTCACAAACGGCTACGGTCAATAACGCACAGACCACGTACCTGTCTATCACGCTCTCCCCGCTCGCGAGCCCGACCACCGGTGATCTCGACGTCTCCTCAACGCCCTCCGGTGCTTCGGTCTATCTCAATGGAGCTTACAAGGGAGAAACACGCGCCTCTGGCCCTCTTTACATCACTGGACTTTCTCCAGGAGCCTATTCAACGGTCCTGAAAAAATCAGGATATAATGATTATTCGACAACTGCGAATATCATCGCAGGAAAAACAGCACAGGTAACAGCGGTATTACAGCCTGCGTCAGCGAAACCAACAACTGCGAGCGCAGAGATCTATTCCCAGCCAAGCGGGGCAGATGTCTATATCAACAATGCCTATAAGGGTGTTACCCCGTTATCATTCGAGAATGTACCTATAGATGCAACAAAGACCTATAATATTGAACTTCGATTGGAAGGTTATAAACCCTATACCAGTTCAGGTTCGGTAAGCCCCGGGCAGAATGTAGTGATCAATGCGGCTCTTACTCCCTTGGCACAGCCAACCACGAAATCCCCTCTCTCGCTGATACCAATCGTGGCAGCTCTCTCCGTTATGGGTCTGGTATCCGTAGTCCTGATGAAAAAGCGATAAGACGAACAAGACACTGATTTTTTTCTTTTTTTAAGCGTTGAGAACTACCAATTTACAGAATCGAGGCTATTATTATGGTATGTACTTGTCCAAAAAGCAAGGCTTGCCGGAATCTTTTTTTGTGTAATTTTTCATCTGTGTAAGATACTAGATTCATCATTTTTCCAGAACATATCGATTCTTTTATTAACCAACAAAGGACAGTTCAATGCTATTATGAAAAATACGTTTCTGGTATTGTTTATCATCGCAATCGCGATGATCGGGATAGCATCTGCGGCTGTTATTATGCAGCCTATTGGCGGGGAACAGGGATTTTATGACATTACGTCAAGTCCCAGCGGTGCATCTGTTACGGTTGACGCCACGCCGGTTGGAAACACACCCACGACAGCTACCGTGTACGTGACGGGCACTCCGGGCCATACAATCGCCGTTAACTTAGCAGGGTATCAGCCATGGAGCCAGTATGTTGCCGGGAATCCTGCTGCAGGACAACACATCCCCGTCCACGCAAGCCTTGTCCCGGTTGTCCAGACAGGAAACATCTATGTGAATTCCAATCCATCAGGTGCCTCTGCAATCCTGGATAACGGATATGACCAGCTTACCACTCCCGGGACGTTCAATGCAGTCAGCACAGGATGGCACAATGTTCAGGTGTCAAAGTCCGGCTACCAATTATATTCCACCAGTATAGAGGTAAAACCAGGTCAAACAAGCAACGTGTATGCGACCCTTGTTCCGAATACACAATACGGGTCAATATCCGTTACTTCACTTCCCGTCGGGGCCAGCCTGTATGTGGATACCATCTACCAGGGACTTACCAACCAGATCGTGGGCAGCCTTGCTGTCGGTCCCCATACGGTGACCCTGAAAAAATCCGGCTGATAAGGATTTTACACAAACAGCAACGGTAAATAACGCACAGACCACCTCCCTGTCCGTTACGCTCTCCCCTCTCGCGAGCCCGACTACCGGTGATCTTGACGTCTCCTCAACCCCTTGCGGTGCTTCGGTCTATCTCAATGGTGATTACCAGGGAGAAACACGCTCTTCCGGTCCTCTTTACATCACGTCCCTGGTTCCCGGGACCTATACCGTCATCCTGAAAAAGTCAGGATACCAGGATTACACAACAACTGCGAAGATCGTGGCAGGAACCACAGCACAGGTAGCAGCGGTTCTTCAGCCTGCGTCAGCGAAACCAACAACTGCAAGTGCAGAGATTTATTCCCAGCCCAGCGGGGCAGATATCTACATCAACAATGCCTATAAGGGTGTTACCCCGTTATCTTTCGAAAATGTGCCTATCGATGCAACAAAGACCTATACATATTGAAATCCGGATGCAGGGCTATAAAACCTATACCAGACTCTGGCTCGATAAGCCCCGGGCAGAATGTGGTGATCGATGCTGCTCTTACTCCATTGGCACAGCCAACCACTGCATCCCCTGTGTCTCTGATGACGATCATTGTTGCCCTCTCTCTTGTGGGTTTGGTATCCGTAATCCTGATGAAAAAGCGATGAGACAAAAAAGACCCAGATTATTTTTTATTTTTCTTTCACCCGATGAGAACTTCCGTACTATTGGAAATTATTCAATAATGTGGTGGCAGGCAATAGTGAAAAAACGAAGGGAGAATGCCTCTCCCAATCAAACCCTCTCCAAGGAGTGTCAGCTACCTGATACCACTTCGGAGGCAATCGAAACCAGGGGCTCCATAGCAGCAGTATCCCCATGAACGTTCAGATCTCAACAGAAGGACTTTCAGGAGTCAATTATTATCCCTCCTTACAAAAAACTTCTCATTGCTGCAAATAACACAAAATTATAAATCGTAAAACAGGACAGTATTCTTCAGCCCAACATCAAGAGACTAAAAAGTCTTTACTGAATAGTTGAGCTAGGAGGTAATACAAAGATGGGACTATTAGGTAAAGTTGCTGCGGTGAAAGCAGTTAAAGGACGCAAAGCGGGCAAGGAAGAAGAGAAAAAAGAAGAAGCCGCAAAACCTGAAGAAAAGAAATAAGAAAGGCGGGAAGACGGGAATTGTATCCCGGTCAGTCCCCTCTTTTTTTTAAGTTTGGAGATTTTCCAATACTCTTTTGAATCAATTTATTTCAATTTTAAAAAAAAATTAAATTTCGTAAAGTTCTTTAGGCCATTTTTTCAAAGGAGGGAACATTTCCTCAAAATTTTAGTTAACTATTTAGGTTTGGGTATTAAACTATCCATCAACGGTGTTAGAAATCAAACCGTGCTGAGGTGTATTATGGTCTCCGATCTTCTGGTGCAGATATGGGATTTCCTGCAGGCAATCTACTATTT
This sequence comes from uncultured Methanoregulaceae archaeon, assembly GCA_963699515.1. Taxonomy (GTDB): domain Archaea; phylum Halobacteriota; class Methanomicrobia; order Methanomicrobiales; family Methanospirillaceae; genus Methanoregula. Next base: position 335,313 of record CAVOUD010000003.1, read on the forward strand.
CCTGTATCCGATATTTTTCATTATAAATATTTTTTTTGCCATCACGATTGTGTTTGTTGAGAGAAAAAATCCGAACCGTGCAGTTTCATGGATTCTGGCTTTGTTATTGTTGCCGTTCCTAGGATTTTTTTTATACCTCGTCTTTGGTCAGAATTACCGGAAAGAAAAGTTGTTCTCCCTCAAGAATGAGACCGATCAGAGATTAACAGACCTGATGGCATCCCAGATAAAAGAAATTAAGACAAAAGATTCAAAGCTGACCGATCGATGGTCTGGTGCGTACCAGCGTATGGCCATTCTGCTGCTCCAGAATAACCGGGCCCTGATCACGACCAATAATCATATCACCCCCTACACGGATGGGAAAGTCAAATTCGCTGACCTGATTAAGGAAATTGGTTCAGCCCGTGACCATGTGCATATGCAATATTTTATTCTCAAAGATGATGGCCTCGGCAGAGACATCATGAAGGCACTCACCGAACGGGCTCGTGCGGGAGTGGAAGTCAGGCTCCTTGTTGACGGGGTCGGAAGTGGCGGACTGCCTAAACATTTCTATGATGAATTTACTACTGCCGGAGGAAAGCATGCCGTCTTTTTCCCCTCCCTGTTTTCCTATTTTAACTTCCGAGTCAACTTCCGGAACCACCGGAAAATTGCAGTCATTGACGGTGAGACGGCATTTATCGGTGGCTTTAACATTGGTGATGATTATCTCGGGCTGGACAAACGCTGGGGGTACTGGAGAGATGCTGCGGTACGGATCAAAGGAACCGGTGCATTGGTTGCCCAGATGCGGTTTTATCTCGACTGGAATTTCGCATCAAAGGAAAACCTGGAAGTTCAGCCGCGTTATTTCCACCAGAGTCCTCTGCCGGAAGCTTCGACAATCCAGATAGTTTCCGGTGGGCCTGACACAAAATGGAACCCGGTAAAGGAATCATACCTCAAGATGATTAACACGGCGACAGAATCGGTGTATATCCAGACTCCCTATTTCATTCCCGATGGGAGTATCACGGATGCACTTCGCATCGCAGCCCAGTCGGGAGTTGACGTGCGGTTAATGATCCCGGCAGTGCCCGATCACATGTTTGTATACTGGGCCAGCCATTCCTATGTTGAAGAACTCCTTGATTCGGGTGTCAGGGCGTATACCTACGATAACGGTTTCCTTCACGCCAAAACTATTGTGATTGATGGTGCCGTGGCTTCTGTCGGGAGTGCCAACTGGGACATCAGGAGTTTCCGGTTGAACTTCGAGACAAATGCACTCATGTACGATGAACGTGTCGCGGGAGAATTAAAACAGGCATATCTCAATGATCTTACTGTCTGTACCGAGCTTACTCCTGCATGGTATGCCAGCCGTACATGGTATTTCAAGGCAAGATCTTCGTTTTCCCGTCTCTTCTCCGCGGTTCTGTAATCACCGATATCCTTTTTTTTAAGAACGAGGAGATAATGGATTATTTCATCAAATCATTGAGATACCGTTTCATCCGGGGAATATTCTGCTCGTAGTGGACCTGAAGGGAGGAGACGGTATAGGGTATATAGTTCCAGGCAATTACTCCTGCTGTCATCCCTTTGTGGAGCGGGTTGGCTGTGGATCCGATGACGACACTTTCCTTTGCGAGGATACCATTCAGAAAAGCCTCGACAGTATCTGCCTTCACCCCGGTGACTACACCGCCTACCGAGGGAAGCACATGGGCGTCGGAACCCCCCGTGATCGGGAGATCATGTTCTCCTGCGTACCTGGCCGCTTTATCATTGAGATCATGGCTCATTCCCCCGCATATCACTTCAATGCCATCAACATGGTTGATAATTTCTTCAGGAAGGGTCTTATTGTCAATGCATTTCAGGATACCCCGGTTGATGCCAAAATACCCGAACGGGTGGGCAGCGACCTTCACACATGAATAATTCTCTGCCGATGCGAGGATCTTCTCAACCGACAATTGTATGGCCATATACTGGCTTTTTCTCAGGGTTCCTTTGATATGGGTAGTAAAAAAATCAGCAAGATCACCCGCTGAATAAAAATACAGGAGGATATGCGGACCTTCATATGAACTGAGTTCAATCCCCGGGATGACAAGCACGTCATGTGAATGATTATAAGCCTCGATCACTCCGCTGATCTCGTTATGATCCGTAATCGCAACCCCCATCCCAAGGTGTTTTGCACGATGGAGGAGCGAGAGAATGCTGATAGCGGCATCAGAGTGATGCGTATGAATATGCATATCCACCGGGGTATATCCTTTCTCCCTGATTTTGTGGAGAAGCGGGGAATTATTACGGATTTTATGATGGTGTGAGCTGATTATACCGACTCCGGTGGAGTTGACTAAGTATGTACTGGCAGGAAGAAAAAAACTAGTATTGTGCAGGATATTCTGGAATATATTGCCAGGAAGATGATAATTATTGGATTGCTCCTCTCTTGAGGGAACAAGTCCGACATCAGCTGGATTTTTATTCTAACTTTTTACCCAAAGATAGGCAGAAATGGCGGCAATCATTATCCCCACTGCGGCACCAAGTTCCAGGATACTGGTGCCGGAACTCAAAGTGAGAGCATAACCGAGGAAAACGACTGCCAGGGCAATGACCGTGAGACCAAGAAGTTTCGTTTTCAGGTCGTCAAGATTGCGTATTTCCACCCAGCCGGGAAGAGGTGCTTTTGCGATGAACAGTTCGTACAGCCCCAGTGATATCAGGTAAAAAACGGTTGCCACCAGGAAAATATCGATAATCTCAATTGAAGTACCCAGGTATTCCTTGATGACATGTAAATCTAAGGTGAACTCAGCTATTAAATGAAATACTCCGGCAACACTCAATAAAAATCCATAAATAAAAAGCATGGCTGCAATTATTCCGGTACCAATTACGGCAAGACTGAACAGCCATGTACTGGATAATGCCATAGATTCGACAAATGAATGGATTCCCCTTTTCCCCTTACAATTATTTTTCGATTCATCATTTCCCGAAGGGAGATTTTCTTTATCCGGATTCATACTGTTCCTGCCATGAATAATATTCTCAATACACGTACCGGTTCGATTGTATATAAGACAGAATGAAGTTTTCACGATAGGTCATAATGCTTCAAAATAACGTTCCGAAAGGAATGTTTACACTAACAAAAGATGAGAAGAAAAAAGAATTTCTTTTTTGGTAATTACAGAATTACGCCTTATTTGCACTCCGGATAACTGCCCCCAAAATGACACTGAGAATTCCCCAGACGACAAAATAGGTTCCGAGAAGAAGGACGAGAAGAGCTGCACCAATGACAGGACCGGCGATAATAAGGCAACCCAGAATAATTGAGAGGATACCCTGGAGTGCGAACAATCCGCGGTGTGCCATCTCTTTTTCTGAAACTGCGAGGACCAGACCAAGGATACCACCGATCAAAAGGGCAATACCTGCCAGGATAAAGATCGCCTTGCCCATCACATACGGTGAAAGGATTGTTGCAAGCCCAAAGAAGAACCCGATGATCCCAACAATTGCGAGAAGTATCGATCCCTTCAGACCTCCCGGGGCAACCGCCGACATCATGATTGCGCCGAACGATACGATCACGAGGAAGATACCGATGAGTTCGATCATGATCAGGGTCGTCATCTGGGGAAAGAACGCAATTAAGAGCCCGAACACGATAGCGAGCAATCCGAGAAGAACGAATGATCCCCACCTGAGGTCAGTAACCTGACCTGCATCTGCACTATAAACTGCCATAAAAATTACCAGAGTAATCCTCGGAAGTCTTTGTATTTATAGGTTTTGTTAAAAACGAGGGATATCACGGATTTTATCGACTCAGAAGATTCCGATTGACCAATAAACTATGTTTTTGGCAGGAAAAATATGTACGAATGATCGTGGAATTTAAAAAATACTTCTGAATATAATCTTGCCGAAAGTCATAGTGTTAATAAATCATGACTGCATTTCTCTTGTAGTGAATTTTCATGATACATATCAAGCGAAGAGAGCAACTGGATTTCGGGTATGAATTATTCATCGCTGCGGTTTCGATTCTTTCGGTCTTCAATATGGTTCTCGCCTATATTCCGGGAGTTGACCAGGATGCGATCAATGTTGTCTACATCATCAACGCAGTCCTCACCCTGCTCTTCATCTATGACTTTGGTCTCAGGTTAGCCACGGCCCCGTCAAGGTCATCTTACTTCTTCCGCGATTATGGCTGGGCTGATCTTCTGGCAACCATTCCGGCGTTACGCATCTTCCGGTTGTTCCGGATATACAAGGCATACCGGATTATCAAAAAGTCCGGGATACGGTATATTATGACCTACCTTTCCAGGAACCGGGCCGAATCGGCGTTATTTATCCTGGTGTTAATGGTTATCATCATCATCGAATCGGGGGGATTTTTGGTCCTGCAGGCGGAACGTGCTTCAGAGTCTGCAAATATCATGACCGCCGGTGATGCGATATGGTGGGCGTATGTTACCATCACCACGGTCGGCTACGGTGATCGGTTTCCGGTTACTACCGGGGGGAGACTGGTTGGTATCATGGTAATGACAACCGGGGTAGCAGTCTTTGCGACATTTGCCGGCTTGATATCAAGCAAACTGTTAGCTTCACCAGCAAAGGATGATGAAGAGAACAAACCGGAAGAGGATATCATTCCCTTCGAAAAACAGGTTATCACCGGAATGGATGAAATAAAATCGCTTATGTCCCGGCAGGAACAGAAAAATCAGGAAATTTCTTCGAGGCTTGAGCATCTCGAAAAAAACCTCAAAACAGATAAATAATTTTTTTTAGCGAAAAGAGGCAATAACCGGCGAACTATAAAAGCCGGGAAAAATCCAAAAAACTTTTAGTTCCATTTGACGATAGTCGGCTGCAAATTAAAATTCTTGGGAAAAATCTATACTGCAATGACACCAAGGTGAGGATACCGACAGGATACTGGCATATCTCTGTTTGAGGTGATGGTGGTGGAATATGAAGAATAAAACAACGGTGAAGCGAGATGCATTTGGTATTGCGAGATTTATTTCAGAGTATAAAACGGCTGAACAGCGCAGACAGGAAGGAAAATCCCTGCGGGAAAAGGTCCCCCGGGTATCCCAGGCTGAGTTTGAGGTGGCTCCCGACCGGACCGATCCGGTGAAGGTGATTAAAAAGTCAAGTGAAGGAAGGCTCGAACACCTCATACCCATTCGCTATGGACGAATGTCAAAGAGTGTCTTTGCGTTTTATCGGGGCACGGCTTCACTTATGGCAATGGACCTTGCACAGACACCAACGTCCAATATCCGGGTCCAGGCCTGCGGTGACTGTCATCTCTCCAATTTCGGGCTGTTTGCCACTCCCGAGAGGAACCTTATCTTTGATATCAATGATTTTGATGAGACCCTCCCGGCACCCTTTGAATGGGATGTCAAACGTCTTGCGACCAGTTTTTATGTATGTTCCCTGGATAATGATTTTTCAGAAAAGGATTGTAATACTATCACGAGAGCCTGTGTTCAGGCATATCGTGAGGCAATCGCCAGTTTTTCCACAATGAAAGTGCTCGATGTATGGTATGCCAGGCTTGATATTGATAGTATCATTAAAAATGCACCCGATGCCGAGTCAAAACGAAACAGGGAACGCATTGCAACTGAGGCACGGGCACATATAACTGAATATATCTTCCCCAAAATCACCAAGGTCCATGATGGAAGGCGGCTCATTGTCGATGAGCTTCCCCTCGTGTACCACCCGCCTCCTGAAGAGCAGGTTCCTGAAGGAATAATTGATGCATTTCAGCAGTATCGTGAAACGCTCCCCTATGAACGAAGGGTGCCGCTGGATCGATATCATATCGAGGATGTTGCGTATAAAGTCGTCGGTGTGGGGAGTGTGGGTACCCGGTGTGGTGTGCTGCTCCTGATGGCAGAAGAGAATGATCCCCTTCTTCTCCAGGTAAAAGAGGCGAATCCTTCTGTCCTTGAACCTTATGCAGGAAAAAGTCAATTCAAACATCAGGGGGAAAGAATTGTCGTAGGCCAGCGCCTTATGCAGTCAGCCAGCGACATGCTGCTCGGGTGGGCGACCGGGAAAGAAAAACGCCATTTTTATGTCCGGCAGCTCCGTGATATGAAATTCTCTTTCGATGTATCGACAAGCACACCCCAACAGTTATCCCGGTATGCTGGTTTTTGCGGCTGGACTCTTGCCCGTGCCCATGCCCGATCCGGTGATGCATCGATGATCTATGGGTATATCGGGAAATCCGACACCTTTGATAAATCTATAGGGGCGTTTGCAGAACTGTATGCCGAACAGACCGAGCGGGACTGTGAGCTGTTCCTCGATGCACTGGAATCGGGTGAGATCCAGGCGGTAAAAGAAGTATAGTTGGAGTATTTTAGTCTTTGATAGACAGACCAGGGAGTGAGGAACACCGGACATGGTGCACCCGGCAGGAGTGGTTCTTCCCCTGAGGTCCCCCCTCTTCTGATCTGGTTTCCCGGGGATATCATCTCACGAATATTTAAAAAAAGAAGGAAAAGCACAAAGCACTGTTCACTCCTTTTTGCCAGGAGCACCCTGGATCGTATCGGCAGCTCCCGGGGGAAGGTTGAGCTTGCCGAGAATGTGGGGAAGAATGCTCAGGATAGTTTCCTTTCCCTCGGGGGTTCCGGTAAATTTTTGCAGCATTGCAGTACCTTCAGGAGAGGTGAAATATTTTTTGACCACGTTCCTTCCCTCAGGAGTTTCTCCTGTACCTTTCAATAACCCCGTGTAATCCACCAATATCTCTAAAATTCACTCTTACATCCCCTCAATGCATCTTTGTCTGAACATAGTACTGATGGCACGATAGAAGGAATGAGTCCGGACTGGTTTTTATCCGGATTGGTGAGAAGGCGAAGTCGGAAGGAAAGTAAATTCAAAGAGGCCGGTTCCCCCATTCTTTCTTTCGTTGGGATTCTTCCTGAAATGACGTCTTTTTTTTAAGATTGGATATTTATACTTCATTGGCATATATGAAGCCGGTGAATGATTTGACCAGCCAGGAAATGCTCAGGGAAACTGCTTCCAATCTCGAGAAGATGTTTGCAAATAAGAACGTTGTAGGAACTCCGGTCGACCTCGGGGACAAGACCATGATCACGTTAAGCCGGTATGGTTTCGGCTTCGGGGCCGGCGGCGCCCACATGAATCAGAATGGCGGGGAGGGGGGCGGTGCAGGAGGAGGCATCGAGCCCATCGCCCTCATAATCGTCCACAAGGACATCAGTGGGCCGGAGGGTATCAAGGTTCTCTCCCTGCGGTGGAATCCGTTGATCCAGGTCTGCGAGTGTATCTCAGAAACCCTGGCACCCCAGATTGTCGAAGCCCTCAGGGTTATGACCGGTGCTGAGAAAAAGGAAAACGACTAAAGGATTACCATCGGTTCGTTTCCATGGTCCCCATCTTCCTCCTGGTCGTGGGGATCCTCCTCTTCCTCACTCTTTCTCTTTATTTTATTCCGGTCATTGCACAAATCGCCCTTAAAAAGACACCGGAGTCTGCATATCTTCTTTTTCAGGCATCCTGGGGAGTGATCGGTGCAAGGACGAGGATGGAGGGGGGTGAGTCCCGGCATGAATTCCTCATCGGTGAGCATCCGCTTTACTCACGGACCGTGAAGGACCAGAAGACCCGTGCACCGGAGGTGAAAGAAGAGCTCAAAAAGATCCCCTCTCACATCCGCAGAGCACAGTACCTTCTCCAGCTGATCCGGCCTCTCTCGCATCTTGGAGGGAAGGTTCTCCGTTCCATGACCCTCCAGATGATCCGGGGCAACCTGATAGTCGGTTTCCGGAACCCGGCGGATACCGGGATCTTTTATGGCTGGTACTGTGCCATCTTTCCGATCCTTATGGTTTCACCGGTATCCCTCGATGTCACCCCCGTTTTTGACCGGCCGGTTCTGGAAGGGGAGATCATGGCAAAGGTCAGGATCGACCGGCCGCTGCTCCTTCTCATCGCGATGTTCCGGCTCTTCTTCGATCGTGACGTGAGAAATGCGCTTTCAGGGCTCCGGGAGGGCTGAGATGCCGATGCCGATTCCTGCAGGTTCCAGCCTCCGTCTTGCACCACCGGTCTCATTGGAAGGTCGGCTCTTTGTCCCGATCATACGCATATTCTCCGTTTCCCATGAGAGGGGTGGGATCTGTCTCTGCACGCCGGTTGCCCTGCTCATTGAGGAAGGGGGTGCATGGTCTTTCGTCTCCCTTGATCCCGATACCACCCGGGAGTGCCTGGAGGATCTGGAACTGCCTCCTGCTACGGGCTGCTGATACGTGCAATGAATCTTCCTGGTTTTGATTTTGGATTTCGTATGATTATGGTAGCAATCGTGGGGTCATATTCCAAATCAAACCAGATGTTTCTACACCAGATAAAGTCGAAACCCGACCGCTGCAGGAACATTCATTATTCTCATCGCAATTATCGCTCTACGACAAGGTACCTTCGCGTAGGGTAAAATAAAAAAGGTCAGGATTTTTTAAAAAGAGGAAACGAAAAAGATGTAGTCCTTCCGGCAAGAGTCCGGGAGATATTCATCATTTCTTTTTTTCAATATTTTCAAGATCCCCTTTTAAATTCACAATAACATCATCCACACTTTTCTCACCTTTTGAACGCCCGATTTTGGATAATCCCTTAAGATCTTTTTCCGTTCCGGCAACAGCCTGATCCACTTTTTCAGACAGTTTATCTATTTTCGTCTTGGGTTTTTCCGGTTTTTTCCAAAATTTCCACATATGCTTCCCTTCTTTTTGGATAAAGATATAATTAACTCACGCTGCAATAAAACGGAGACGTGTGAAAATTGTATCATATCTGTTATCACATTACAGAAGTTGCAGGACGTCGTCGAAATGCAGTCACCTCTTGACGCCAGGTAAGCATGTCTGCTCTGGATTGACCTCTTTGGTCCAGGGAGATCCGGATTTCTTCCAGCCGTTCTTCATCTGCTTTCCGACATAGACGCTTCCGGTGTCGTCCACTTTGTCCCCTTCCATGCCATCGATGATGTGGTAAATAAGGCAATGTTGAAATTGGATGCGATGGAAATAAAGGAGAAAATAGTTTTTTCAGGATTTGAATCCCGATCTACTGAGGAATCCCAAATGACTGTTTCGTTCCGGGCAATATACAGTAGATCAATACCAGTCCGCTGATAATGATAAGCGGAGCCATTGCCTCCCAGGATGACCCTCCCAGTACGCAGATAATTCCGTATATCAGGTCAAAAGTGGCAATCAGCACCATCCATAACCATCCCGATGGATGGACTATCCACAGCGCCCCAGCTATACCCAGCCATATGAAGGCAATGAACCCCCATATAAGAGCTCCTATGAGGCTGAACTGGTAAAATGCAACGGGTCCAAGATACGTGGGAAGCAGATGTAACATCTGTAATGTAACGATAAATGCGTTAATCGCAGCTATAATCGCCACGATAGCCAGGATAGTAACACCAATAGGTCGTCCTTTTTCCATATCAATCACTCCTTTAGGACAGATACTACGACGGAGAAGTATAAATACGTGGCGAAATCCGATGAAAATAGTTTAAAGAAAATCGTGCTTGATTTATTTCAAATAGTAGTTTTCATTCAATGTTATCGCAATTACTCTCTTCCTGTTCGTCCTCACCCGAACCTTTCCCCCCATTGAGAGCTGCCAACAGAACGCGGAGGTGAATCTCACATTCAACATCTTTATTATCATGAACATATATTGTGGTACTTGGGTAACACATGGTCAATATAGGGTTAATGATTGCTGGCATTCTGGGTGCGGTTGTTGGAATATTTCTTATTGCACCGAGTACTTATTTGGGGACAGTTCTTGGAGCGATGTTTCTTCTTGGGGGAGTGGGGGTATTCGTAATGGGTTTGTTGAGGCGATAGATCCCCCCAACGACCATCAAAATTTGTTAACAGAAAGCGAATATGAACTTTTTTTAAAAAGATTCGCATTGTATCTCTGTTTTTAGTTCCTGTACCCCTGGTATTCTAACCTATACGGTCAGGCTTTCGGAGGCATGGGAAGAAACCTCTTCAGCATACAGTTTATAGACGGTTACCAGGAGTGCCATCAGCTAAAAAACAGACAAAATCAGGTATTCGTTTTCCTTATGAACAATCGCTCGCCTTCCTTAGGAATTTTCACCCCTCAAACAGCTTCAACCTTTTTTTAGGATTAGCAACCGTGTGATTGCTGACAAGTATGAAAAAAATCTGGAAAACGAGATAAAGATCGCAGTTGATCGTGAAAATCGGGGGTTTATTGGATAAACCCGACGATTATTTCAATTTGACTTTTTCTGCTGCTTTTACCCCTTCTGCCAGGTGTGCACCCATTGCCACAAGCGCATCCATGGTTATGAAACCATTCGCGAGAAGGACAGCATGTTTGCTGAGCGCAATCTCCTTGAATCTCTTGGCCCACAGGTGCTCAATGAGCACGAATCCAGCTGCAGTGCCATTTGGAATGTTCTGTGCAATGTTATTGATTTGTTTCTTGTCTAGTCCAAATTCCTTATAATAAGCCGCCTCAGCAGCAGCATTTGCTCCAACTTTGGCACCCTCTTCGCCAGCTGCACCAAAACCAATAAGCGCTCCGATGCCGGCAGCTAATTTTATTCTGTCATTATCAGAAAGCTGGGTAAGCTGAAGAGATGCAATCTTGCCTTGCTGATTCTTCGCAATTGCGAGGAATCCTACCATTCTGATGATCTTATAATCACTCAGTCTGAATAATTCACTAATTAATTCGCCATGCAGATTTTCCTGGTTTGGAAATCCCATCGCGATCATCTGTATCGGTCCAAATTCAACCATGTTTTTCTCTCCTTTTATACTGTCACATAGAGGATTTTTAAGTATATATATTCTTGTGGACTTTATAAAAATTAAAAAGTCCGGAAATTCAGGGTTCAGGAAGGGGTCTGTTCCGTCTCCGGACCCCCATTTCAGCCCCGGGTTCCCACCAAGTATATAAATCATTGATGAGTGACATATCCTTAGCACAACTTCCAGGGTATCAACTGTATTGATTCACGAGGGTGCTGGGAGGTGGAAACAAGGTATGGGCATTATTAAAAAGGTTGCTGCTGCCAAGGCAGTTTCAGGACGAAGAGACGATAAGAAAGAAGAGAAGAAAAAAGACAAGAAGTGAAAAAAAACCGCTCTTTTTTTTTAGATCCTTCATTGAATTTGTTTCACACCGTCTGCTGTTTTCTCAACGTATTCATGGTAGTATTCCCTGCCTCACTGTATCCTTGGGAAAAACTGTGGGGAAACCCGAGATAATCACAAAGATCGCGTATGACCTTAAAAATCCAGGAAAAAAAGAATTTACCGGTTTTATAATGCCTTCTGTTCTCCCCTTACCATAAAGGAGACCACAATGGCTGCAATTCCACCAACCAGCGCAAATCCGCCGAAGATGTAGGGTATAAGGGCAACTGCAACATAGGGTGAACCGAGCAGAAGGAAACCAAAGATTAAGCTGATGACACCCAGCACTACTGCACCCCAGTCTTTTCCGGCAAAACCCTGCCAGATCTTGACAGCCCCGACAAACAGGGCCCAGAATCCCACGAATATGACGAAGAAGGCTGGCAGGACCAGGAAGCTGTAAAACGGATATGCCAGGATGGCAAGACCGGCGATGATGCTGATGATAGCGATGAGAATCTTCCAGCCCCGGTCGGTTGCTTCCATAAACGCGGCAAACAGGGTAAAAATTCCCCCGACAAACCAGTACACGCCGAGAAACACGATAGATGCCATGAGCGAGTTGAGAGGATACGCCAGGAACAGGGCACCTATGATCACTGCAAAAATACCCCACAGGAAGACAAGCCACCAGGGAAAGAGGCGGACATCCGCCTGTTGAGAAGTAACAGTTTGTTCAACCATGTAAATCACCAATGGTTACATCTAACTTGTTCTTTTCCTATTTATAGTCATAGCGGATACTGTTGCGCTGGAAGATGTGCATTTGGGATTTCCCTGGAGCTTTCTGGAAGGAAAACCTGGCGGGGAGTACCAGGGAATTATACACCAGCTCAAGTGATATAACAACTGCGAAATGTGCATCTGCTATTGCTGTGCTGGCTCAAATTATGCTATTTTGCAGCTGTTATTTCAGACAGAACCTTCTTTTCCGTGCTCTGCAAGCGACATAAAAAATGCTGAAACTGCTTTTTTTGGGTAATAGTCAGTAAAGAGACGTTGCTCACATCACGCAAGAATTTATTAGTATTGCGGCTATCTTCCCTTATACATAGGTGTTTTCGATGGGTTTGTCAGATTACCTGGGAAGATTCTGGTACAGTTCGGAGCCGATGTTTGGCGTGATTATGGTTGTATGTTTCACCTGTATTTTGCGGTACAACCAGACTCCTGCATTAATGCATCTGTTTCTTGATGATATCATCATAGCCGCCTTATCGTGTTGTATTGCCTGGGGATTAGTGGACGGTATTTTCTACGCTTGGGAGGCTCACTATGAACAGGAGAAGAAAAGTAAATTGATCTCCCTTGCAGCCTCACCGGATGGCGGGGAACGTGCCCGCTCCCTCATCGAACAAAATCTGGATGAAACGCTGGTAGGTGAACTGGATGCTGAAGAGAAGGAGCGAATCTATAAAAAAGTACTGGAGAAATTACCGAAAACAGAATCTGGCAAAGTGCCCCTGAAAGATGATGCTGTTACCGTGTTTCTGGCATTCTCCCTGGTGGTAGGATCTGCCGTCCTTGTGCTCGTGCCGTTTTTCTTTGTTCTGGATGAGAGATCCCCTTCAGTAATACTGGATGCCCTGCTGGTTTCCAATATTTTAGGAATTCTCTTATTATTCTTCATGGGATACTGGAGAGAAGAGGAACCACGGATAACAAAGAAGATCTGGACGGGATCCATGACTGCATTGATTGCAGTTATTATTACCGGGTTTACCATAGTTCTCGGTGGGTAGGGGCACTCACCGCAGGATGCATCATTTCCTGGAATAATCATACTTATGGGCGGGAAAACCGGGAATAAGAATTTTTTTTTTTAAAAACAATCACCGGTAACAGTGAATTATGCGATTTTACCCCGTAGAACGTAACATTTTGCTGATTATTACCAGATTCGTTACTTCTCTGCAAGGGATCGCTCCCGGTAAACTTCGAGTGCGGTTCGGATGGTCGGGTAAAAATTGGAGGTACCTATTTTTTAGAACCGGGAGCCTGGGTAATAATTTTTACTGCGTCCACAATCTCCGGCAGCATCTCTGCGGGAAATCCCATGACCATCTCATCGTCGGCAATCCCGGAAAACCTTCGTGACCCATCACAACCAAGGGAGAAGTTGGGCTTGCCGGTGAGGTAGGTCTGAGCGACTGCGTCCGAACAGACCGACTCGATACCCGAGAACTCGGCATGGAGTCTCCCTCCCATCCGGAATAACGCAGATTGCGCAAGTTTCAGCATGGCCCATGGATTGGTAATAATAATAATTACCTGCGGGGTAAATGGTGTCTTCTCTAACGGGGTGTACATTGTTGCATAGGTATCTCCGGCAGGAAGGTGTGGTACGCTGTCCATCGTCCGTTTACTGGAGGTTACACTCTCGAATTTCCCCAATTTATAATAAAAATGACCTGTCTTTAAGGTCGGTGTAAGATCCTTGAGTCCCAAAGCGAAGGCCCCGCCATTACATTCGTGTTTATCTGCAGTGGAATAGAAGATCCTGCCTTCGTTCCTGGCGAGGCCAACCATCATACAGTGCCTGATTGTTTTATCGATCTCCGGCATCCCGGGCGGGATATCATCCTTGGTTGTCGCGAAACCTATTGCAACAGGAGAACCTTTCAACTTCAGGGATGTTTTGAGAATTTCAGAGGAACCGGCATAATCTATTTTTACTTTAATTTGTTCTTCAACCATAGCAATCGTATCCTAACGCCTTTCACAGGGTCATAACATAACATAATTCCATGGTTATTTAAAGGTACCAGTTCAGGGGAAAAAGAGGGTAGTAATGAATTATCACGTATTTTCGGTACATCGGCTTTTTTGCATTCCCTATTTATTAAACAACATCCTTGTCGCTCATTCCAATGATTCCCATATAAGTGGAACAATGTTCGCACTTTCAAAAAAAAATCCGGTTACTATGATCAGTATCCTCTGATGGTAACCGGGATTTTGGTGATTTTTTCAAATATCCACCGTTTCCGGGCAAGGTTCCGGTAGTCGTACATAAAATGTTCGTAGGTATGCCATATGGTCACCCAGTTCATGATGGTAATAAATCCTAAAATTACGGCAACAATGACTGTGTCGAGGGGGATCTCATTCCTGACGGCAAAGTACACGAACAATACCAGAATGGCCACATTCCCCAGTGCAAGGATGATGCTATAAATCCCCTCTCTCCTATGAATTTTCATGTCATGGGTCACGTCATCATACCGAAATCCGAAATGGTGATGAACAGTTTCGGTGATGAGGGAGGATTGAACACCGGTGAGATCTTTTTCCGGCAGTTCAATGACCAGACTTGCGGATCTGCCGACCCGGTATTCATCGAGATGCCCGGCGATAGCATCTTCTGCCTCCTCTGTCAACTCCTTTGCGGGAAGCGGGGTGGGATCTCCCTCATCGAGAAGCTGCCCAAGTGCCTTGAACCGGAAGGTAAAAAGAACTGTCCCGCCCTGCTCTTCTTTTCTCACAACAATTTTTTTCATTGTACACTCTTTCAGGAATTAACTTGTCAGTTTTATTAGACGGTGCACATTATTTTAACTATTACTATCCTGTATGCTTCATCCTTCCGTCATGCTTATGCATACTGAAATTCCCTCATTATCTCACCGGAGGGTATCCCCCCGGTTTCCTTACAACCAGCGGGGACTTCAGATACCTTTGCTTTTCCCTGGTGAGACGAAAATATAGGAAAATTTAAATCATATTTTCCGCAATTGACCTTAAGAGTAGGTTGTATTCAGTTCAGAGATAATGAATAGGCTTTAACAGGAGTGAATGCATGGCCCTGCAGGTTGGAAAAAGTTTAGTGGTGGTAATGGCTCTGGGAACGTTTGTGGTGGTGTTGGATAACACCATTATGAACGTGTCCATTTCGGCGCTGGTCACCGATTTGCAGACCACCGTGTCCGGGGTACAGGCGGCAATTGCGCTCAACGCCTTGATGATGGCAGCCTTTGTCCTGATGGGCGGGAAACTGGCAGATATTATCGGGATGAAGAAAACGTTTCTGACAGGAGCCCTGTTTTACATTGTTGGTAGTTTACTGGCTTCCGTGAGTAATAATCTGACGATCTTTATTCTGGGGTGGTGTGCTATTCAGGGATTTGGTGCGGCATTGATGCTGCCAAACGTGAATACCATCATCCGGGCGTATATTACCGGTATGGAACGGGTCAGGGCTTACGGGATGATGGGCGGCATCAACGCGATGGCCATGGCCGTAGGACCGATTATTGGCGGTTTTCTGACCACGTATTTTTCCTGGCGCTGGGCTTTTCGTCTGGAAGTGCTGGTGCTGGTCGGGGTCTTACTGATGAGCAGAGCAATTCCCAAAGATGTGATGGGTAGTGTGAGACCAGTTCTGGATAAAGTGGGTGTGATGTGGCAGGCAGGGGCAATGGTGTTGTTTGTTTTAGGGACGCTCCTGATTGCAGATTACGGGTTGATTTTTGCCAAGCAACCGTTTATGATCGCCGGTTACGAATTTGCTCCTTTTGGCCTGTCCATTGTCCCGCTTTTATATGGAGCAGCAGTAGTATGTTTAATCCAGTTTGTCCATTGGGAGCGGCACCTGGAGGAAAAGGGCAGGGACCGGCTGATAGACCTGATGATGTTCAGGATCAAAGATTTTGTAACAGGCTTGAACGTGAGATTTATCCAGGTAGCTCTGATTGCCGGAACTACTTTTTCGGTACCCTTGTTTTTGCAGGTGACCTATGGGATCAGCGCCTTTGAAACCGGGTTTATTCTCCTGGCGTTAACCGCAGGTCTGTTGCTGACGGCCATGGGTGGAGCGAAACGGGGACTCACTATTTTACCCAAAAAAAAGGTCATGTGGGGATTTTTAACGGCTGTTGCCGGGGTGCTCATTATGATCGGGTATCTGTTTATCGGAAATGCCCCGGCGGGTCTGATGCCTGGTTTGTTTGTGTACGGTCTGGGGATGGGTTTAGTGGTGTCGCAGATTGTCAACCTGATCATGTCGGCGGTGACACCCGGGCAGACCGCGGAGGCGTCGGGGATCGCTTCAACCCTGGAAACCCTGGGGAGCTCGGTGGGAACTGCGGTGATCGGCACTATTCTGGTGGTGGCTCTAACGGGCGGGGTAGGGATGATGGTGGATCAGAGCACGGTATTTCCCTGTGAATTAAAGCAGCAGATCAGCCAGGACATGGCGACGAGCATGGAAGTGGTTTCGACCGATGTGGTGTCGGAAAGCATCCAGGAGAATGGAGTGTATGAAGCTGAGGCCCTCAGAATCTATGATGCCGCCCGGCAAAATGCGTTCATTATTACGTTGATGTTTATGGCCTTCACGGCGTTTGTGGCGTATCTCATCGCCAGACGTTTACCGGCGGTAAAAACGGTACCGGAAGAGGGGCAGGTCTGATACCCCGGTGAATATTTCTTGGGGTCTCCAGAAACAGACATGAATCTATGTGGTTCACTCCCGAACCATGAAACTCGTAATATATTCGATGGAACCCCGCATCAGGGTTTCTCTGAGGCACGGCGGACAGGGTTTTTTTGAATTGTTTGTTGCTGATCCGCCGCGGGGGCGACCGTTTGCGGGGCGGCGGCGATCATCATACATGGATGAGTATGAAAAAAAATCTCGTATAATAACTGAATAGTTCAATTTTTAGGGGAAATGCTCCATTACAAGATATACGCTTATGGGGGTTTCACCCCTGCCGCTGTGGCTCCCCCGATGCGATAACCCCCGAACAGGTGCTATGGTATCATCGCTCAGCGCAGGGGCGGTATGGGAGGACAGGCACTGTCCCCTCCTTTATCGTACCAGCATCTTGAATTTCATATCAAAATAAACGGAATTCTCCAGAGCCATATCGTTTTAACTTTTAAATAATAAAAAAAGGGATTTGATGATTCGATTCCTCCGGCTTTTCCCACCTTACACGGCAGCGGGGGAACTCCGTTCCTGTAGCCGGGAGATGCTTTGAAGATCTCGCCCAATGCCAGGAGGATCACGCCGGGAAAAAGACAGAGCCATCACTGATACGCAGTAAGTGACGTGAATCCATCGCTTTTGACTGGTAATGGAGGATTTAATAAACTTAAAAGAACATGAAGGAGTAACTATGGCGAAGCAGAAAGACAAGAAAAAAGGAAAGCGCAAGGCAAAGGCCAGGGATGAGGTGCAAGCAGGCATCCCCGCTGCACCTGAAGGATCAGCGACTCCTGAAACTGCGGTGGAATCCAGGGAGAAGATAGGCCGCAAGGAATTCGAGAAGGAACTGGAGAAGCTCCAGATCGAGCTCGTCAAGTTGCAGGAGTGGGTGAAGGTCAGCGGTGCCAAGGTCTGCGTGCTCTTCGAAGGTCGCGATGCCGCCGGCAAGGGCGGTATCATCAAGCGCATCACCGAACGAACAAGCCCGCGTGTCTTCCGGGTGATAGCCCTGCCGACACCCACCGAGCGGGAGAAGTCCCAGATGTACGTCCAGCGATACATTCCGCACCTGCCGGCAGCAGGTGAAGTGGTATTCTTCGACCGCAGCTGGTACAACCGGGCAGGTGTTGAGCGGGTCATGGGATTCACCCCGGAGGACCAGGTTGAAAAGTTCCTGCAGTGGGTGCCCCCGGTTGAAAAGGCGATCATTGAATCAGGGATCATCCTGGTGAAGTACTGGCTGGAAGAGACCATGGAAGACCAGACCGAGCGCTTCGAGGAACGAATCGATGATTACCGGAAGATCTGGAAGCTCAGCCCGATGGACCTCGAGAGCCATTGCCGCTGGTACGACTACTCCCGGGCTCGCGATGCCATGTTTGCGGCCACGGATACCCCCGAATCACCCTGGTACGTCGTGGATTCACACGACCAGCGGCGCGGGCGACTGAACTGCATTGCCCACCTGTTGAGTCTGATCCCCTACAAGGAAGTCCCCCGTGAGAAGGTGAAGCTCCCCAAACGCCAGCCGAAGGGCGATTACGTGGAGCCGGACTATCCGTTCCGCTGGATTCCGGAGAGATACTAAAAAAGAGGTACACAGGATGGCAGACACGGTACAGGAACAACCGAAATGGTATTCGATGTCGCCGGAGGCAGTTGCGCAACAACTGAAGGTTGATCCGGCAAAAGGGCTGAGCACGCCCGATGCGCAGCAGCGCCTGAAGCAATACGGCCTCAACATTCTGGCCGCCAAAAAGAAGGAGTCGGGCTGGCAGGCTTTCCTGCGCCAGTACCGGGACTTCATGCAGATCCTCCTGGTAGGCGTCGCGGTGATCAGCCTGGTGGTTACCCGCGAAGCGGGCACGACCCTAGTGCTGCTGGGCTTGACGGTTTTCAACGCAATATTGGGACTGCGGGGCGAATCCAAGGCTGAAGCCAGCCTGGCTGCGCTTGAGAAGATGATGAAGAACATTGCCCGGGTACACCGTGACGGCCAGGTGATTGAGATTGAAGCTGAGAATCTGGTGCCGGGCGATATCGTGCTGATGGAGGCGGGCAACCGCGTGCCGGCAGACGGGCGCCTGTTTGTCACCGCGACCCTCGAGATCGAGGAAGCCGCCCTGACCGGTGAGAGCGTTGCCTCGCCCAAGGACACCGGGGCGATCACCAGGCCCGATGTTCCCCTCGGTGATCGGCTCTGCATGGCCTTCATGAACACTGCGGTGACCCGTGGCCGCGGGGAGATGATCGTGACCACCACCGGCATGGGCACCGAGATGGGCCACATCGCCGACCTGCTCAACAAGACCAAATCCGACAAGACACCTTTGCAGAAACAGCTCGATAAGTTGATCATCATCATCGCCGGCATGGCCGGTCTGGCGTTTGTCCTGATGGTTATCCTGGGTCTGAGCCACGGTGATTCCTTCGAGCCAATCTTCCTCGCAGGTATCGCCCTGGCGATTGCGGCTATACCCACCGGCCTGCCTGCTGTCGTGACCACGATGTATTCCATGGGGACGCGGGCGCTCGCCAGCCTGGGGGCTATTGTCAAGCGGCTGCCTTCAGTCGAGACGCTGGGCTCGGTCTCAGCAATCTGTTCCGACAAAACAGGCACGCTGACGCTCAACAAGATGACCGCCCGCGAGTTCACCATTCCCGGCCAGAACCGTTTCACCGTGACCGGTGAAGGTTATGGCACGCAGGGGAAAATGGAGTTGTCCAGCGGTATAGCAGGATTGCAGCCATGGCAGAAGAATACTCTGTCCTACAGCACAGAAGGCAAGCTGCCTGAGCGCAGGGGGTGCCCGGGTTGATCTCGATCCGATCCTCATGCCCATGGCGTTGTGCGCTGACGCCCGTCTCGACAACGGTACGCTGATCGGCGATCCTACCGAAGGTGCGCTGATTGTACTAGCGGAGAAAGGCGGCATCAGCGTGGATGGTGCACGCGAGATGTATCCCCGTGTAGCCGAAGTGCCGTTTGATTCAGATTACAAATTCATGGCCACGTTTCACAACATGACCGATGAAAAGGGCAAACCTGTCGTGCGGTGCTTTGTCAAAGGTGCTCCTGATGTGCTGATCGCCCGCAGCAACTGGTACTGGATGCCAGGTGGCGAGGTGCTGCCGGTCACCGATGAGACCCGTCCTTTGGCATTCATGGAAAACGACCGCATGGCACAGGCTGGCGAACGGGTGATGGTAGTCGCACGCCGTGACTTCGATCCGAAGACATTCGATCCGAAAGCCCGACTGCTCGACCTTGTGAAGGATCTCACCCTGCTTGCCATGGTAGGCATTGTGGATCCGCCACGTCCCGAGGCCAGGGACGCAATCGCTAAGTGCCACAGCGCCGGCATCCAGGTACGCATGATCACCGGGGACCATGCCGTGACTGCGGCGGCCATCGGGCATGAGCTGGGCATCGAGGGTAAGGCGCTCACCGGAGCGGAGTTCGCCGCCATGAGTGATGACCAGCTGATGAAAGATCTGCCCGGTATCGGCGTAGTGGCACGTGTTGCGCCCGAGGACAAGATTCGCCTGGTGGATCTCCTGCAGCGTCAGCAGAATATTGTCGCCATGACGGGAGATGGTGTCAACGATGCGCCGGCCCTCAAAAAGGCTGACATCGGGGTCGCGATGGGCATCACGGGCACCGAGGTCTCGAAAGGAGCTGCCGTGATGATCCTAACTGACGACAACTTCGCCACCATTGTCAAGGCGGTGGAGTTCGGACGGGGGATTTATGAGAACCTGTCCAATTTCATTCGCTACCAGATGACGAACCTGGTGGCTTACATTGTGGCATACCTGGGTGCAGCGTTCTTCTACATCGCCGGCGGTGTGCCGTTTGCACCCTTCGTCGTCCTGTGGATCAACTTCCTGGTCCAGGTACCTGTTGCCATCACCCTTGGCTTTGACACGCCTGCACCCGGGCTGATGGAACGAAAGCCGCGCCCGATCAGCCAGCCCGTCCTCTCGGGCTCACAATGGGTGCGCATCGGCTTTATCGGGATTCTCATGGCTGCCGGTACCTTGATCGTGGAAGCAGTTGCCGGGCCGGTAGGAGCCGCGGTGGCCGCCACCATGGCGTTCGTCGTCTTCTCACTCTTTGTTGTCACCAGCGGTCTCAGCTGCCATAGTGAAACCCAGACAGCGTTCAACCGGAATATCCTGCACGATAAAAACCAGGTACTGCTCAACGGTCTGGCCCTGCTGTTCATCTTCCTGCCGACGGAGCTGGGTTTCCTGCAGCGCGGTCTGGGCCTGACCTCGCTTGACGGCAACCAGTGGCTGCTCTGCATCGGCTTATCCTTCGTCCTGCTTATCGTCTACGAGGTCCTCAAGATCTTCCTGCGCAGCCGCCGCAGGTACAATGCGGCAACTCCTCCTGTTGCAGTGTCCGCCCCGGTATGAGCACCCGGGCGGGTGCTTGTTTTTTTAGTTTTTCGCAGATGCCATGCACCGGTACGCCGGATTATTCGGGGGCTGGACATCGATCGCTTTTCAATCGAAGAGGCAGGGGGAATTTCTCCTGCACCCCCCTGACGTTCTACCTGGTGGGCGCTCTCTGACCGCACCAACTGCCACCAGCGCCGATCCTTTTTTCTGGAGATCGGATCTGCTGTTATAATTGCTTTTCGTTCAATAGCCCGAGGGTAAAGAAGAGGTATCCCCTGACTTCAGAGACTTTTGTTGAGATAAAAGGTCAATACCCGAAATGAAGAGGACGTGCAGATAGTGAAAAAAAGGGGAATTCCCTGGTCATACCGGTCTGCATAAAAAACTCTCCCTTCTCCTGTCGAGCTGCAATTACTGTCACAGAAAGGCAGTAAAAAAAATTTCCGGTCACTGATCTCACAGTTTTACCGGTATGGTAGCGGTATGAGAAAACGGTATTCTCGGGCCGAGTCCGAACAGATCAGGAACTGCAGTCCCGCGGATCTGGAGCGTGATCTCTCCCTTCATGAGTGCACCAATACCTGCACCAAGAAGTTCTGATGTTTTCAGTGTAACAGGGATCAGTACCAGGTTCATTCCGGGTTTGATCTCATATCCCCCGCCCTCACCATGACCGACAGCGACCCAGTCATTCCCCTGCTGATAATACACATCAAATACTACTGACTTCAGGGTAATACCTACCGGATTCGGGTTGTTGACATTCAGCGTGACGTTGAGTCCGATTTGCTGAAGAGAAACCGATGTTACCGCGACATCGTTCACATCGATTTGAGGTTCTTTTACGAGCATGCTGCAACCGGCGATAAGGATCACGGCTGCGATAAGGCCAAAGACAGCAAAAAGGTGCCAGTTCATGCACTAGGATATATACTCATAGTATTTGAGGTGATCATCCCCTCCGCCCCGATAATGTAATTATATGTATACAGCATGAAATTCCATAAAAATGGGAACCTGTCATCCGCCCCTGTTTTTTGATGGTACCGGATTTTATTCATTATTTTGCAGGAAAGAAACAGACATGAAACTATAACGTTAACACCAAAACCATGAAAACCGCCTGGATACGATGGACCCCCACTTCAGGGCCTCTTTCGAGGCACGGTGGTCAGAGAGTGTTTTTTTTAATTTTTCCGTCACTATTCCGCCGCGGGGGCGTCCCTCTCGGGGCGGTGGGTTTTGTGGGTGAAACCCGTCCCGTAAGAATCTCCCCTGGTATCTTCTCCGGGTAAGCATCACACCGATGGGAAATTGCATCTCCTTATACCTGATACACTGGTTACGTTTATTGTGCAACCTCCTTAAATATGAGACATTTTATACCGATAACCAACATTTTATTTGCCTTCTGTTGGCGGTTGGCACACGGAAGATTACCTGTATCTGGTACGAGAAAGGGAAGCTTGTTTTTAAGTGTTTAGATTATTTCGCTCAACAAACCGACTATAACCAGACCTACTCCCCCAACAAAGAACAACAATCCAAGAATATTACCTAAATAACTGGTAGGTGCAATAAGAAATATTCCAAGGATCACACCCAGAATACCAATTAATATCGACCATAAGTTGACCATGTGTTATCAAAGTAACACAATAAATGTTCATGATAATAAAGATGGTATATTTGAGTTTTCAATTCGTGTTCTGTTAATACGATAACTCCATACAAAGCTGATACGTCAATATTGCTTTCAGCGCAGTGGCGGTCTGAGGGTCAGGCACTCTTCCTCCGTCAATGTATATTCTGTCTTTTATTGAAAAAAAAAGATTTTCCAAAGCAATTATTTTATAAAAAATACGAAACTAGGGAATATCCCATGGGGCACAAAAAGGACATGTATTCGTGCCGCCTGTCTTTCCTATGGAAAGGTTAAATAAGATTTCACTCATTTTCTCCATAATAAACAAATCCCGGCCTGGAGAACAATGAACGACGATGCAGGAAGTGTATCAAAGGTAATATCCAGAATAATCCCCTATATTCCTATAATTACCTGGCTTCCGAAGTACGATCGGAAATGGCTGCGGTTTGACCTGCTGGCAGGCCTGACACTCGCTGCCTTTGCGATTCCTGACGGGATGGCGTATGCATCTCTTGCAGGGCTCCCTCCCCAGTATGGGTTGTATGTCTCCATTGTTGCCCCGCTGCTGTATTTCCTGTTTGCCACGTCCCGTCAGGCAGTCGTGGGTGCCAGTTCATCCGAAGCCATTCTTCTGGCCTCGGTCCTCGCTGTGGTCGCATTGGGTGATCCGTACCGGTATATCATGCTGGCATCGTATACCGCTATCCTGGTCGGTGTTATTGCCGTGGTTGCCTGGTTATTCAGGCTGGGATTTTTGGTAAACCTCATTTCGGGACCCGTCCTTAAGGGTTTCCTGGTGGGGACCGGTCTTGTCATTATCATGAGCCAGATCCCAAAAATACTGGGTATTGCGGGTGCCCCCTCAGATTTTTTTGCAAAGGCTGTGTATGTTCTCCAGAACCTCGAATATGCAAATCTCTATTCAGTGGCAGTCGGGGTAGCGGGACTTGTTATTCTGTTAATTCTCGAAAAGAAAGTACCCGGTTGCCCGGCAGCCTGGTCCTGGTAGTCGGGGCAATCATCATAACCTCATTTTCCTCCCTTCCGGAAAAAGGGGTGGAGATTGTCGGGGCAGTCCCCAGCGGACTTCCCTGTTTTGCGATCCCGGATGTGGGTCCACAGGATTTCTCCGTAGTCTTCCCCCTGGCCATGGCCCTTTTCCTTCTTTCGTATGTGGAACTGACGACCATTGCTCGGACGTATGCCAAGACCCGTAACTATGAGATTGATACGGATCAGGAGCTGCTTGCTCTTGGGGCAAGCAGTATCGGAACCGGTTTTTTCCAGGGCTTCCCGGTTGCCGGCAGCTTCAGTAAATCTGCAGTGAATGACCGGGCAGGTGCCCTGACACCCCTTTCCGGGGCACTTGCCGGCCTGGTCGCCATCCTGGTTGTCCTGTTCTTTACGGGATTTTTATATTATCTGCCGGAGCCGATACTTGCGGTTCTGATTATAGCGGCTGTAATCAACATGGTAGATTTCCGTGGATTCCTTCGGATCTGGTCGGTGAATAAATATGAGGTATACATTGCCCTCATCACGTTTGCCGGGGTACTGATTTTAGGCATTCTTGCAGGTGTTATTATCGGGGTGTTTCTCTCGTTAATCGGTATTCTTTACAATATTTCCTTCCCCTACATTCCTGTCCAGGGACGAATTCCCGGCACTACCCTGTATGGTGATGTAACCCGAAAACCTGCAAAAGAAGAGACCGCAGGAATACTGGTACTCCGGGTTGATGCACCACTGATTTTTGCCAACTCCCACATCCTCCTCGCACGGGTAAAAAAACTTATACAACAACAGGCAATACCCGTCGGGCTTGTGGTAATTGACCTCTCCCCGTCACCTATCATTGATGTTACTGCAGCGGACATGATCAATGACCTGTATGACGATCTTTCAGCACAGGGAATTACCTTGAGAATTGCAAATGCCACCGGGAAAGTCCGGGATGTCCTCCGTGCATCAGGAATAGAGAAAAAAACCGGGGAGGTCAGGTTTGACAGTTCCGTGAATGATATCATAAAAGCATGGAAAGCAGAAGAGCAGGACCTGACCTATTATTCCTCGGGAGAATTGTAAAAAAGGGGGGAAATGGCATTTGTTTTTTCAGCTCTCCCCCAAATGCTGATCACAAGCGAACCCCACAACGAGTTTTTCACCCCCGCCGCTTTGTGCTCACCGGAAAAATGCGATAACTCCTGAACAGGTTACACGACATTATCGCGATAAGCGCTGGTGCGGCAGGGAGTACAGGGGCTGTCCCTTCCATCATCGCACCAGCGCTTTGAATCTCAGAATAAAAGTGAAGGCGATTTGACAGATTTTTTTTAAAAAAAAGAATGCAGATGGAATTAAAACCGCTTACTCTGGATTAGCACGAGCGGGAGCGGCTAGATCAATCGGCTAATCTCAAGAGTGAAAAATACACTAATACCTGAACCAGCATCAGAACAAATTGAGCTTAATTAGGGGAATGCATAATGTTGGCAGGGGCTCGTCCGGCATGCAACTCTTCTGCCATGAATTTCATCGGTCTGTCAATATGGGTAAAGAACATCCGGTAGCCCTCGCAGAGATAATTCAGACCCGGCTCTCCCTCGGGAGTTACCGCAAAGCGGTTTTTCGGACATTCACCCCGGCACGCGAAGAGGACCGGGCAATCGAGGCAGTATTTTAAAAGTGTTTCCTTCTTATTCCGTCCAAACTGCCTTTGCCGCTCGCTATTGACCAGATCCGTGAGCGGAACTGCCAGAATATTACCCAGCAGGTGGTCCCTGTCGACAAAATGATCGCACGAGTAAATATCGCCATTATGTTCTATCACCATTGCAGATCCGCATGCAGGAGAAAAGACACAGATCCCATGGGGCTCCCCGTACCAGTTTGCAAGGGCGGTATCGAAATGCTGGACGTAGATCGTTCCCACATCATGTCTCACCCATTCATCAAAGACCCCGATCAGGAACTTCCCATACTGTTCAGGAGCGACGGACAAGGGGGTTACGGCACCGCTTTTACCGTCACGTTCCACAACCGGGATGAACTGGATAAACTGTGCCTTAACCTCATCGCGGAAGAAGCGGTAGACTTCACCGGGATGATCCCCATTCACCGCGTTGACGGTGCACAGGATGTTGAAGTCTACCTTGTGCTTTTTCAGGCAAGCGATTCCCTTCATCACGCGGTCAAACGTTCCTTTCCCTCCTTTGTCAGTCCTGCAGGCATCGTGCAGTTCCCGGGGCCCATCGATACTGATACCCACTAAAAACCGGTTCTTCCGGAAAAATTCGCACCATTGGTCATTCAGCAGGGTACCGTTCGTCTGGATGGTGTTGTGGATCACCATACCGGGCTTACGATATCTTTTCTGCAGTGCCATCGCTTTTTCAAAAAAACCCTGGCCCATGAGTGTCGGTTCACCCCCCTGCCATGCGAAGGTTACTTCAGGTATGCAATGTGCCTCTATAGTCTGCCTTGTGTACTCCTCAAGAACCGTATCGGACATATGGAACCGGCTCTTCGGATACAGTTCTCCCTTGCCCAAGTAAAAGCAGTACTGGCAGGAAAGGTTACACCGGGGTCCACCGGGTTTTGCCATGAGATTGAAAGCGGGAAGGCTGCAGGCAGGCATGATTTTAGAAAGGTAGGTTGACAGGTTTAAAAAATGGTTTTGTTTTTTTCTTATCTCACTTTAATGACACCACATACTGGTGACTGTTACTGCCGTGCCATGGCGATCTTCAGGTCTGCGGAGTTATCCTGGATTAATTCGCCGGATAAATCCAACGTGACCCGCGTGATGGTACCGCTGAACGGGAATGCATCCTTGTACTCTTCCGGCGCCACGCGATCACCACCGTCGTAACCGCAAGTAAGGCCCTCGGTGCCGAAGAGAATCGGCACAGTGTGGGGCATGTCGATGCTGGCGACCAGCTTTTTATTGATGTAGAGCTGACCGCGGGCCGGCACACCTTTCCCTTTCATAAAGTCCGGCTTTCCGGTCGGCTCGAACTCGTAGCGGAGTTCGATTTTCCCTTCCGGAACCGGAGTACTCGACTTCAGCAGGAATTTATCGCGGGCCAGGTAGTTGTACAGGAACCGGAGATGCTTATCCTTGATATAGAAGACAAAGCCCCCGGTTCGTCCGCCATTGGCGAGTAATACCCCGTTCGCACCCCCTTTTGGTATCTCGACCTCAGCCGTAATACTCCAGGGCCGGTTGTAGGTCTTCGGCGTCGCGGCAAACGGGACGGGTGAACCATTGGGGTAATAAACGTACCTGTTTCTTGGCCGGGCGATGGTCGGGCGCTCGGTATTAAGCCGGGAGAGCGTGGAACTGTCGATTGGCAGGACATCATACTTGCCTGCTTCAGCCCACCAGCGGCATATCATTTCGATCGCTTTATTGCGATGAATTGCGACCAGGTTATGGCATTCGGAATAGTCCTCGTCCACATGGTAGAGCTCCCAGTTGTTCTGTTCGATATCCAGGAGCACCTCATTGGTAATGATGGAGCCAAACTGGCGGCCTTTCTTTGCGGCCTCGGTGAAGCTCGGGCCCGGCCAGGGGCAGACCGCACGCCAGCCGTCATGGTAGATCGCACGGTGACCGAACATTTCAAAGTACTGCGTGTGGTGGAGGCTGAGTGCTGCACTATCGTTAAAGGTGTGAGCAAAACTCACCCCGTCAATCGGAGACTGGGCCACCCCGCGGATGCTCGCCGGTGCTTCCAGACCCAGGGCTTCCAAAACCGTCGGGACGAGATCGATGATGTGTGCATACTGCGGGCGCAGCTCTCCGCGGGCCTTGATCCCCTTGGGCCAGGAGACAATGCAGGGGTCGGTACTGCCGCCCCGGTATGTTTCTCGTTTCCAGCGGCGGAACGGGGTATTTCCCGCATTGGTCCAGCCCCAGGCGTAGTGGTTGAATAACTCAACCCCGCCCAGCTTATCGATCATTTTGATATTATCTTCAAACAACTCCGTCACGTTGTTGAAGAAACACATCTCGTTGAGCGATCCGACTGGACCGCCTTCTGCACTTGCACCATTATCGGAGATCACGATGATCAGGGTGTTTTCCAGATCACCGATCTCTTCGAGGAACCTGACCACACGCCCGAAGTGGTGATCGGTGAAACTCAAAAACCCTGCATAGACCTCCATCATCCGTTCGTAGAGTCGCTTTTCATCGGCTGACAGGGTGTCCCAGACCGGTACGTCCGGATCGTGCGGTGACAATTCGGTGCCCGGGGGAATGATCTCCATCTCGAGCTGGCGGCGGTGGACGATCTTCCGGTACTCGTCCCAGCCCATTGCAAATTTACCCTTGTACTTGTCCGCCCACTCTTTCGGGCAGTGATGTGGTGCATGGCCGGCACCGGTGGAGTATCCCAGGAAGAACGGTTTATCCGGTGCGTTGGTGTGTGCGTCCTGGATAAACTGGATCGCCTTGTCGGCAAGATCAACGCTCAGGTGATAGCCATCTTCCGGCTGTGAAGGTTGTTCGACAGCGTGATTGTCATACACCAGTTCCGGGTACCACTGGTTGGTGTCTCCCCCTAAAAAGCCGTAGAACCGTTCAAAACCACGACCGAGCGGCCAGCGGTCGTATGGCCCTGCAGGAGTCTGGTGCTCGGGTGGTGACAGGTGCCACTTTCCCACGAAAAAGGTGTTGTAACCTTTCTGTAGCAGCATCTCGCTGATCATCCCCTTGTCAAAAGGCATGACACCGTTGTAGCCGGGGTAACCGGTGGATAATTCAGTGATCGCTGCCAGCCCGAGTGTGTGGTGGTTCCGTCCGGTCAGGATACAGCCACGGGATGGCGAGCAGAGTGCCGTGGTGTGCATATTGGTGTAACGCAGGCCATCTTTTGCGAGGCTGCCCAGCACGGGTGTCTCGACCAGACCGCCGAAGGGGGACAACTGACCGTAGCCGACATCGTCGAGCACGAAGAAGATGACGTTCGGTGCACCTTCCGGGGGGCGTTCGAGATCCGGCCAGGCCGGCGAGGACTCTTCGGTAGTACGTCCGATAACACCGGTAAAAGGGGTCCCGTCTTTGTAGATCCTGAGGGTTGCCATGGTAATCACACTTTTTTTTTCAAAGAAGTTATTTTTTTTAATGTTTTCACTCACTGCTTATAGTTCATCAGGGTATATTATCTCTACGCTGGTTGTGACCGTTCCAAGAATAAATTGAAAAAAATGAAAGGTCTTTAAATCTTTATCATGACTCGGAATCTTTATCACAAATTTCCGGAAATTAACCCAAAGGTGCAGAGAATATCCACCGATCGTTTTTAGTCTACCAAAAACGACATCTCTATGATTATTCAGGAGTTATCATGCAGGAAGGACGGTTCAGGAAATACATACCTATCCGGAACTGGCTGCCCCTCTATAAGCGGGAGAATTTGGTACCCGATCTTATCGCAGCAGTTACCGTCTGGGGGATTCTTGTTCCTGCATCCATGGCATACGCTGAGATCGCGGGAATTCCCCCTCAGGCCGGGCTCGCAGCATCGACAGTCGCACTTGTTGCATACGCGATCTTCGGGACGAGCCGGAACCTCAAAGTGGCTATGACCTCAGCCATGGCCATTACATCAGCCGCGATCGTGGCGCCTCTTGCCCTCGGGGATCCATCGATGACCATCGCGTTCACGGCTGCGCTCGCTCTCCTGGCCGGGATTATCCTCCTTATCGCGGGGATTGCCCGGTTCGGGTTCATCTCGGATTTCCTCTCCAAATCGGTGGTGACCGGATTCATCTTCGGGATTGCCCTCACTATCATCATCGGGCAGCTGCCGAAAGTTTTGGGTGTTCCCGGCGGTTCCGGAACGTTCTTTGAGCAGCTCGCCCAGCTCATCGGGAATCTCGGGCTCACCAACCCATGGACCCTTGCCATCGGATTGGGCGCCATCGCCCTCATCCTCCTGATCCGGCGGACCTGGCCGGTCATCCCCGGGGCCCTCGTTGCCCTTGTCGCCGGGATCCTCGCAGTATCCATCTTCGATCTTGAACAGTATGGCGTCAGCATTGTTGGTACTATCCCTGCAGGTTTCCCGGCACCAGGTCTCCCGCATGTGGGTATCACGACAATTCCGTTCCTCCTGGCGGGTGCAATCGGTATCGTCTTCATCGCGATTGGTGAAAGCCTCGGCATAGCACGGGAGTATGCAGCACGTCACCATTACGAGATCAACCCGGACCAGGAGCTGATCGCTCTGGGTTCAGCAAACTTCAGCTCCGGGCTCTTCCAGGGGGCTACGGTCGATGCGACCCTCTCTTCGACCGCAACCGGCGACACCGCAGGGGCAAGGACGCAGGTATCCGGTCTCATCACTGCAGCCCTGATCTTTCTCACGCTCATCCTCATCGCACCCCTCTTCCGGAACCTGCCCCAGGCTGTCCTCGGTGCAGTCGTGATTGTCGCCGTCTACGCGCTTCTGGACGTAGCTGCCCTCACGCGCTACTATGCTCTGCGCCGGGCCGATTTCTGGCTGGCGGTGACTGCGCTTCTCGGGGTGATCGTCATCGGTATCCTTGAAGGGCTCATCCTTGCTGTCCTCCTCTCCCTCGTCATGCTCCTGTACAGCGCCAGTCGCCCTCATATCGTGGTACTGGGAAAAGTGCCCGGGCATGACGGTGTGTATGGCGATATCGGAAGAGCGCCGGAAAATGAGCCCGTGCCCGGGCTCCTGATCCTCCGGCTGGATGCCCCGCTCTACTTCTTCAATGCCAACGTTGCACGGAAAGGCATCCTTGACCTCGTCACTGCAGGAAAAGACCTCCGTGCCGTCATCCTTGACATTGGGGCAACCACGGACCTCGATCTTGCTACCGTAGACATGTTCCGCGAGCTGGTGGATTCTCTCAAAGAGAAAAAAATTGTAATCTCATTTGCCCATGTACGGGGACCGGTGCGGGACCGGATGGAGATCACCGCCCTTACTCACCGTATTGGCGAAGACAATATCTTCCTCTCGCTTGAGAGGGCGGTACGCGAATTCCAACGGCGCTTCCCTGACGAGGGGAATGTCTCAGAACAATCGGAATAAACAGTCCCCTTGCAAGGTGAAGAGGTCAACCGTGTGGATTGAATTTACGTACCGGTTTGTCATAAACGAGGATACCGGCGAGCCGGAAATTATTGCAGTTACAAGGGATATTACGAAAAAGAAAGCTTTGGAAACCAAAGATTAATTTTATTCAATAAACATTATCCGACCACCTTATCATTCCCATCGCTCTCTTTCGTACCATTCAGAGAGGTACACACCTTCACCAATTGTCCACTGAAATTTAATTTTGCCGTAATAAAAAATGAAAAGAGAGATCCTGTCTACGGCTGGTAATTGGCCACGCCGGGATCCAACGCGTCCCAGGAACCGCCCAGTTCGTCCCACATGATTCGCGCCTTTCCCTTAACAGCCTTTATTATCAGATCCTTATCCAGGGTTCTGGTCCGGAGGGTAAATCCTGCAGGCAGCTGCCTGAGCCGCTTGTCCAGCTTCGGGAGATCCTTATACGTCAGGGTGGGGTCCATGGCGGTCGTGTAGTTCTTGTAGACCCAGGTTGTCCCCTCGGCGTCCTTCAACAGGAAGACGGGCTTGTCTTTCTCAAAGGTAATGGTTGAATTACGCTTGAAATACAACGGTTTATACTGGAGCTTCGCGGGATCCAGGACCATAGGTTTACCATCGGGTGGTTCTTCCACTTCTCCCCAGTAATGCGCCTTGAGGCCGTTGAAATCGCGGACTGTTGTAGATGCAGGAATTTCCAGTTTGTCGATTAACCAGTATCTTCGGCCACGGGGAGGATTCAGGGAAGCACCCATCACATTATACTGTTTTGCCAGCGCCTCTTTATCGAGGCGTTTGTAGAGGAGTTCCGGGCACGAGTCCCTCGGGTCATTCAGCCCGGATGTACCGTACGTCCCTCCTTCACCGCACCAGAGGATCACTTCGCAGAAGCTCACGTCCCGCATGTTCGAAAATGTCTGCATAACCATTGTCGCTTTATCCTGTGCGTTCATCTCGCAGCCGGGAATCACTGCAGAACCCGGGACCGATGCAGGTTTATCGGGTGTATTTTTCATCACTCATCACCATCATTATGCAGGAGAATATTACGAGAAAACTTCATTAACCTATCCTAATGAACACGCCGGAAATAGTGCATGTATGATTACCTTTGAGGCGTGAGAGATAATGAAGAATTGAACCTGATTTTTAAAAAATATGGAGAAAATGGTTTTATTAGGGTCCTCTGTTACCAGGGATCAAAGTTATTGACATTGTCAATACAGCCCTGGTACATATTAGCCAGATCGTCCGGGACAACATTGGCCAGGCCGGTTGTGTTGATGATGAGGTTCCGGTCGAGCACCTTGGCCTTGAACTGCCATCCTTTGGGCAGCTTCAGCTTTTGTCCCATGTTCGGAAGAGTGGCTTCGGTCAGGCTGCGATCAACATGGTTTGTATACGTCTGCATGACCCAGGTATGTCCATCGGGAGACCGCAACAGGAAGACCAGCCTGCCCTTCAGGAACTCGTATTTTGTGACACGGTGGATCTTCATTGGGTTGTAGGCTTGTGAAGACTGGTCTTTGGTTGTGTCAAAGCCTGCAGGCATCTGCATTCTGGCGACGAAGTTAAAGGGAAGACCGTAAAAGTCGCGGGGTTTTCCAGCCAGTGCGATTGTCAGATGATCCATCATCCAGAAGCGACGGGGATTTTTCCATACAACATCCGATTTGGTCTGTTGCGCCAGCTCTTTGGCATCCATAGGATCGTACCTGCCGGGCGGACAGTCATTCAGCCCCGTGGTATTGTAGACCAGCGCTTCCAGTTTCCCGGCTTCGGTCTTCATCAGGAACAGCTCACACTGGGCAAGGCCCCGGGCCTTGTCAACGTACAAAGAATTTTCAGGATTACTCATAGTCATCTCCGTTGTGTTTGTTTGATATCGGTAATGTTAATTCTTTTTCTCCAAATCTGACTATCAGACTTTAACGACCTTCGGCTCGGTCCACCTGCCATCAATCGCTTCTTCTTTCGGCCAGTACAGGCGCAGGGCCATCAGGAACTGTCCTTTTGGTGCCGGCAGCCAGTTGGTTTCCCAATCCTTACCTGGGGACTCGTTTTGTACCAGGAGCGTCAGTCCTCCATCAGCATCACGCTTTAACTGCGGCAGCATCGGCGAGTTGATCAGGTAGCGGTTGAGGGGATTAGCCACCAGCAGGTTCTCGGGTAATCCGTACATCGTCAGTGACCAGAATGCGTTGACCGGAGGCAACTGGCCCGGTGCAAACCGCAGCGTGTAACGATTGGTCCCCACCAGCGGCTTACCTTCGGCGTCAGTGGGATAGGTCGGGTACATCGCTTCCTCTTTCGAATTACCGTAGTTGCCGAGCACGAATGCAACCATCCGGTAGAAGTAATTGTTTTTCTGATACTCCCGCGTACCGTACAGGTCGCCAAAGACCACTTCCTTTGTATCGAACCGGTTCTTCTTAAAGTCCGCAACAGCAGCCCAGGCGTCGGCAATGCCCTGCCCGATGGCAGTCTTTATTTCAGGAGACAGTGTGTCGGCATCAAAGGCCTTGCCGGCACCAATGCCAAACCTCGCGAATCGGGCCATAAGTTCCTTCTCCGAGGGATGGGTGGGGCAGAACTTCAGCACGAAGTTCAGGATGCTGAAAAATACGGGAGAGGTCCTGAGTATTTCTGGTGTCAGCGGCTCGATGAAATCAATCGCCGGGGCGGCCTTTGGCCGGGGCGTGCCCAGGAATTCTGACAGCGGTTGCACCCGGTAACCTGCCTGGACGTTCTTTACCTTATCAAGATCAGCCGGGTTGAAGACTGCGTCCGGTATATTGCGAAGACCAATCCGGTCTCCGAACGGATTACTTTCTTAATGCCATCAGGTACTTTACCCTTCCAGCCGGGGCCGGTAATGAGGAAACTGCTTCCATCGTTGCCGGTGGTGCGGCTTCCGATATAATCGAAGTTAAACGTATACAAATCGATGAGCTGGATGCTGAAATAGCGAGATTTTTCGATGGGCGGGACAGTAATCACGATGGGTTCAGTACGAAGGTCCATACCAAGCATGGAGTAGGGTGTATCCGAGTTGGGAACCTTCACCACCTTATCCTCAGAGGTGAAGACCCGGGGTATGTTGCGGATATGGTTCCATGGTGCCTTGAATTCCAGGCTCTTTGGATTCACGAAGTAGTTATAGAGGACGAGATAATTGCCCACCAAGGGGAAACCGTAGATATAGGCCTCCTTTGCTATAACCCGGGCTTCCGCGGGATTGACGGTGTCTCCTGTTTTTTTTACGCTTTTTTCCATCTCTACATCACCATTGCAATTCCTATCGTCATCAGGGTCTGACAGACTCATATCTTAATAGCGTCATATCATGTATTAAATTCGACATATTGGGCTTTTCCTGAATATTTTTTTCAGCTAACCTCAATCCACGGTAGGTAATTAAAAAAAAAAGAATCATGGTATCCCAGATTGTTCTCCAGAAAATTGATTGTTCAGAACAGTTAGATCCTGCCAGAAAATATGACCCTCATATTGGTGTTCTGGCAGCCTTTCCGGGGCCGGGATGGGGTAAATCAGGTGGCAAAAACAGGTTCGATTTAAAGACCCTTGGCGGGCTTTTAATGTGGTGTAATTCTGCCGAATTTTTGCAATCAGAGCGATTTATTGCCCCCGTTCTCATATGCACCGATTCGGACGGTTTTACGGGGCTTCCTGGTAGTGACCGTACTAGCAGGAAGAGAATCGGAGCCCGTATAGGGCTTATTTTCGCTACTCTAACCGTGACCCCAATCCGGAGTCGTTTCTTGGATCCTATCGGGCTTGTTTTATTCCACTTCCTTCCGGTACCGGCTTTTTTCACTCAATTATAGGATTTTAGTGGCAGTAACTCATCAACAACCCGGTAGCGTTCATTTGCCATGACAATATCAACGACAAGCCTGTCGGTGCCGGTGGTGCCATTCATGATAATCTGGGATCCGACCTGGGGGTAAGGAATCGATTCAAATTCAATCATGTTATCCGAACGGAGAACAAGTGCATCCATGCTTTGGGTATATACCTGACCTGAACCCCCCCGGAACGTAGTGGAAATAAAAGGATCTGATCCCAACGGATTTTTATACGTCTCAATCTGGACTTCGTACATGGAAGGGATCGTTTCAGTCGGCTTCGGTTTCCATGCAATTTCAATTCGTGAAGGGATTAACGGGATGGTAAAGATCTTTGACCCATTATACGATCTATTATAATATGACTGACTATTTTCTGGCGTCGGAGGTGATGGTGGGGGATTGCAGCATCCCATGATGAAACAAAAAGTCAGGCAGATAATGAGCAGAAAGAGCATTCTTTTCATGTATTGATCATCCTGATTATCGATGAAAATCTTTTCTGTAGTAGTTTGATTCCCGTGAACCGGATTTGCAGTACCTATTCGTCCTCTCCTGGCAGAGCATCATCATCATCCCCGCTTTCTTCGGTCATCGGTTCACCCTCTTCCATTTCATCTTCGGTGCACCAGCACTCGATCGATCGATCAATACCGGCATATTCCTGGTGATACTCCTCGATTGTAGAACCCGGTGACATCACGACACTGCTGACCAGTTTTCCCTGTCGGAACCCGTAGAGCCGGCGGAACGGCCATGACGGTCCAAGAACCGCTGCACGCTCATAATAAACATCCTGTGCCAGTGTGCGGGTACAGAAAATGCCAGGGGTCACTTCAAACAGCGTCTCTTTCACGTAGCGACGGATATACCAGCGCAGTTCTGACACAAGGGATAAGGCGCTTCCAAGCGTTGATACCGTAATATACACGCCGCAGGATTTTTTTTTCGGGTGATAAAAACGCAGTGCCAGCCTGCTGGTCTCGGATGCAAAAAAGGTATGGTGGAGATCGACTCCGTCCCGCTGAATCAAGAGGATATTCATCCGGGTCTCCGATAAAAATGGACGATAAAACGCACGTACCCGTGATTTACGTATACATGCGGTTGTCGGTGATGATCTCGTTTTTCACTTTGTGGACTGCATCGAGGAAATCTACCATCTCAACGCATGCCGCTTCCCTTCTCACGGCCATCATGCCGGACTCACGGCAGACCGCCTCGAGTTCAGCACCCGTGGTATTATCTGTCATGTCCACGATTTCTTCTAAGTTCACGTTGTCAAGATGCATCTTGCGCGAGTGAATTTTCAGGATCTGGAGACGTGCCTCCTTATCCGGGAGGGGGATCTCGATCACCCGGTCAAACCGCCCGGGCCGCAGAAGTGCCGGATCCAGCATATCCGGGCGGTTGGTGGCTGCCATGATGCGGACATCCCCCCGGTTGTCAAACCCGTCCATTTCGGCAAGGAGCTGCATGAGCGTACGCTGCACTTCGGCACTTCCGGATGTACCGTCATGGGTTCGCGTGCTTCCCACGGCATCGATCTCATCAATGAAGACGATGGCAGGTGCACGTTCACGTGCGAGCATGAACAGTTCGCGGACAAGCCCGGCGCCTTCACCGATAAACTTATGGACCAGTTCACTCCCGGACATCCGGATGAATGTCGCATGTGCCTCGTGAGCCACGGCTTTTGCGATCAGGGTTTTTCCGGTTCCTGGTGCGCCATACAGTAAAATGCCCTTGGGGGGTTCCACACCGATGCGCTCAAATATCTCCGGTTTGGTCAGCGGGTACTCCACTGCCTCGCGCACTTCTTTGATCACATCTGCAAGCCCGCCAATCTGGGCATAGCTGGTGTCGGGTGAAACCTCAAGCTCCATGACACGGATGCGGGAATCATAGATATTGCCAATAACCTTGACGATGGAGAGCGCGTTATTGACGGCGACCTTTGCACCGGGTTTTAAGAGCGGGCGGAGTTCTTCAGTTGCCGTGGTGAGATATTCCTGGTTGTTTCCCTGCTGACGGAGATAAATCTCACCGTTTTCGAGGATATCAACAATAACGGCGACAAACAATGGCATGCGCTTGAGCTGGTTATTCTCCCGCCGGAGCTGGGCATTCTCCTTGGTGAGCTCGTCAACTTTCACCTTCTGGTCGAGCAGGCTGGCTTCAAGCTCGTTGAGCTGGATCTGGTATTTGAGCTCAGTTGAAGGCGCAGTATTATTGACGGACGTCTCTTCCATATTACTCTTATAGTGTAATCTTCAAACATTTATTAGGTGTGATTTTGCTCATCAGGGGAAGAGGAATAGCGGGAGGGCGGGGGAAGGGTCCCCTTCTTGTCAGCCCGGTACCACTGTCGTTTTTATCGGGAGTTGATCCGGCATCCGGGATCATTGTTGAAAAAGGCCACCCGCTCCAGGGTGCGTGTATAACCGGAAAGGTGCTTGCATTTCCCTTCGGCAAGGGCTCAACGGTGGGTTCCTATGTCCTTTATGCCTTGAGCCGGAACGGGCATGCACCGTCAGCGATAATCAATACCGAGGCTGAACCTATCATCGCAACGGGGGCAATCATTGGCGGGATACCGATGATTGACCGTATTGAGGTCCCGATGAACCGGCTGCGAAGTGGAGTTCAGGTTCTGGTGAATGGGGATGCCGGTGAGATGCTATACGAAGGGGAACTTTTGTGATGCTCTGAAATGCGGTAAAGTATATCCGGTCGTGCTCTTATATCATCAATTATTTGAGCTGCAAAATGTTTTTGATTATACAAAACAAGGGCATTGTAAATTCCTTTTACCAGGGAATGAAATAATAGGGTAGGTATGATGAGGAGGAGACAGTGCCTGTCCCCCTTACCGCCCCCTGCGCTTATCGCGATGATGATGTATTACCAGTTCAGGAGTTATCATATTTTTGGGGGAGCACAAAGCAGCGGCAGTAAAATCCCCCGTGAGCATGTAACTTGTTATCAAGTATTTCTCCAGAGCCAAAAAAAGACTTTTTCCGTAATCGAATTCCCGGAAGAAAGGTATTTACTATCCCGTGTTGGTAAATCCAATCTATTATACGATATGCAGTCATACCATAATACAGCGTTTTGGGATAGTATATGGACTAAAAAAGAGGCACGATCAGCACAATGGGTTCACAATGGGGAAATGACCGGACACATGTAAGGGCAAAACACGAGGGATACCGGTCCCGGGCAGCTTACAAGCTCCTCGAGATCCAGAAGAAGTTTGCCATTATCCGGCCAGATGATAATATCGTCGATCTGGGAGCAGCTCCCGGAAGCTGGCTTCAGGTGGAGCGGACGCTCACGCAGGCAAAGGTTGTTGGCATTGATCTCAATCAGATAGCCGCACTTGATGGCGTGGAAACTATTGAAGGGGATCTCAATGATCCTGAAGTGCAGGAGAAGGCTCGATCCATGCTCGGTGTTGTCAACGTGGTTGTCTGTGATGCGGCACCCAGGCTCTCAGGGCATAAGAGTTACGACCAGGCACGCATCATTGAGCTGAATGAACAGGCATTGGCATTTGCCTGCAAAGTCTTAAAACAAGGCGGAAATTTTGTGGTGAAATCCTTCCAGGGTACGGATTTTCCTGAGCTGTATGCCATGACGAAGGAACAGTTCTATTCCGTGAAAACCTGCATCACCCGATCGACCCGGAAAGGGAGTACCCGAGCTCTATATCGTAGCAAAGAATTTCAAAGGCTGAATAAACAGATGATCCTCAAAGACCCTTATAACCGCCCGGTAAGCAACCTTCGGATAAGTCTTACCCCGAAGTGTAACCTTTCCTGCATATACTGCCACAAAGAGGGGGAAAAATCACCCCGGGATCAGATGTCGGCCGGGGAAATTGCTGAGGTATTGAGGGTTGGGGCAGCATTTGATATCCGCAGTGTAAAATTTACCGGTGGTGAACCATTGCTCCGTACAGGATCTTGGTGAGATTATAAAATCAGTCCCGCGTGGCATGGAGTGTTCACTCACCACGAACGGCACTCTTCTCGCTGATTGTGCATCTGATCTCAAAGCTGCCGGTCTCAGGAGAGTCAATATAAGTCTCGACAGCCTGAATCCGGATACCTACAAAAAGATCACCGGAATCGATCGGCTGAGTGATGTACTCGCTGGTATCGATGTTGCACTCGATTGCGGACTTACACCGGTGAAACTGAACATGGTCGTACTGGAGGGTGTCAACGACCATGAAATCGACGATTTCCTTTCCTATGTCCGGGGCAACCGGAATCTTGTCCTGCAGTTGATTGAACTGATGCATTTTAATGACTGCTCCTATCATGGGGACTTACACGGGCTGGAGGATTCGCTTGCCTCCCGCTCAAAACAGATCATAACACGGAGGATGCACCACCGGAAAAAATACTGCCTTGACGGCGCTGAGGTCGAAGTTGTCCGCCCGCTCCATAATACCGAGTTCTGCGCTTTCTGCAACCGTCTCAGGGTTACTTCTGACGGGAAACTCAAACCCTGCCTCCTGCGCACCGATAACCACATTGATATCCGGGGAAAGAAAGGTGCGGAACTCGAAGCATTGTTTAAAAAAGCGGTATCGCTCCGGGAGCCATTTTATAAATAATGGTGAATGCTATCGTCATGAACGGTAGCCTGAATCACCGGTTCGTTTTTTTTTTATAAACGGCAATTATTTACAACTCCGGCACGAATAAAGAGGCTATGGAAGAAAATGAGTTCCTGTCGGTTCTTTCCTACCTGTATGAAAAAACCCTGATCCTCCAGGACCCC
Organism: uncultured Methanoregulaceae archaeon; assembly: GCA_963699515.1. Taxonomy (GTDB): domain Archaea; phylum Halobacteriota; class Methanomicrobia; order Methanomicrobiales; family Methanospirillaceae; genus Methanoregula. The sequence goes on from CAVOUD010000003.1 coordinate 374,855, forward strand.
GGCCAGTTCAACAAGGTGCTTTATTTTTACCTGATTGATTCCCTTGCCCATATCGATTACACTGCAGGCATCTATGCCTTCAATATCCTCTCACCGAAAAACATCATGGGCGGAGAGTACCTGCGGTGGCGTATTGATGAAGAGAAAAAAGGGGACCGTGCGAAATTTCCCGGATTTATGAGCTGGCTTAAGGAGAACCGCCCGGAGAAGTTCGCCCGTCTGCCTTCGCTCTGGCAGATGATTTACGATGAAGAGGATCCGGCAAGTTATCGGAGTTTCCGGATTGTACTTGACCCGGACAGTCGAAATCTCCTGCCGATCGACTTCTTCTATGTTATCATAGATGAATTCTTTGAGACGGAATTCTTAAAAAGCCTGTACGAAGATGCTTCGCTCTCGACTCTGTTTAAAACCTATAGTGCTGCGTGCTAAAAACAGTAAGGTGTCCCCGTATGGATGTCAGCCGTATCTGCTCTGAACTTGTTGCGATCAGGAGTGAAAATCCTCCCGGGAGTACAGCTGAAGTTATCGAATATATCAGGAAGTTTCTCGATACTTTAGGAATCAGATCGAAAATTACCCTGACCAAATCAGGAGAAAATAACCTGATAACCACCGGAACCAGCAGCCGGCTTCTCTTCTGCGGGCATGTGGACGTCGTACCGGCACTGGATGATGGGTGGACATACCCTCCCTTTTCCGGAATTATCCGGGACGGTTATGTGTGGGGGCGGGGCGCTACGGACATGAAGGGCGGGTGTGCATCGCTGCTTGCTTCCTGCCAGATACTGGTTGACCAGGGTAAAGAAGTACCGGCAACCTGTGCATTTGTCTGCGATGAAGAGACCGGGGGTGAGCACGGAATACGGTACCTTCTTGCAAAAAAAATGATAAAACCCTCAGACTGCCTGATTGCTGAACCCTCACCGGTTCGTAATCCCTGCATCGGACAAAAAGGGCTTTGCCGGCTCGAGATGAAATTCAACGGGACCCCGGCACATGGTTCCCTCTATCCCGCAGTTGGGGTGAGTGCTGTTATGGAAGCACTATCCCTGCTTGAATTCGTAAAAGCAATGCATAACCGGGAATATCCCGTTGATGAGCGGGTAAAAGAGATCATTGAACGTTCTTCCGGTGTCCTTGAAAAGGAATTTCACATCCATAATGTGAAAGAGGTCCTGAAAAAACTGATGTATAACCCGGGCATCATAAAAGGAGGAGAGAAGTCAAACGTTGTTGCACAACACTGTGATCTTGACCTTGAACTCAGGATACCGTGGGGTTGTTCAATTCCGGATCTTGTTGAACAGATAAAATCCCACTCCCCCTTCGGAAAAATCGTATCACAGACAACTCATGAACCATCAATGACGGATCCCTCATGCCGTCTTGTTACGATTACCTGTAATGAAGTGGAGCGGGTGCAGGGCGGGCCGGTCTTCCCGATTGTACAGTGGGCAGCGAGCGATGCCCGTCACCTCCGCCTCTGCGGATTTAATGTGATCGAGTACGGGCCCGGTGAGATTTCTACCCTGCACGCAGTGAATGAACGGGTTAAGATTGATGACCTGAAGAAGGCCTCTGCGGTGTATGCGGGAATAATGACTGCGTATGCCGGTAAAGATGCATAATGTTTTCTTTATTATCAGATGTGTTCATGAATGTGAACGCTTTGTGAGGTTTTACCTCCCCCTTTACTACGCTCCTAAATGTTCCAAAAAACAGACATTGGAGGGGGACAAGTATGGTTCCTTCCACAATTATAATCATCATCGATAATACCTCACAAAAAGAATTCAAAAAATTTGCCGGGTAAAAAACAGACATGAATCGATTCGGTTCGCACCTGAACCATGAAAATCTTATTTTATACGAAGGACTCCCGCCTCAGGGCCTCTCCGAGGCACGGCGGGGCAGGGAGTTTTTTTTAAATTTTTTGGTCATCGATCCGCCACGGGGGCGCCCCGTCGGGGTTGGTGGCATTCATCCTACCAGATGGATAGAGTGATAATAATTTCCGCATCATATCTGAATACTACAATTTTCATAGGAAACCTTTTTTTTTTAAAACATAGTGCTGTATTACCTTTTTTAAGAACAATTCTTGCGATATGGGGAGTCCGACTGGCGGCGGTGAGAGCAATATATGCAAAAAGCCCCCCAAGAGCGCTATGAAAGTTTTCTATTTGATTTCTCCGCATCAAAAAAATGAAAAAAAAGAGAATGGTTATTTTCTGATACGGTTTGCCGCAAGCATGAAACCGCAGACAATGAATACACCAGCAAGTGCCGTGAAAGGTGAAACCGGGGAGTATGTCGTCTTTTTAGCAACCGGGACCGTTGTTTTTTGTGGTTCTCCGGTAACCGTAACCTGTGGAGTGACCTCTGTTGGGAGCGGGGAAGGCGTCACCGTCGTAAAAAACGTTCCGATACGACTTACCGTAACGGTCGGGGTGACGGTTCCGTAATACGTAACCACCTGTGCTTTTCCCATCACGCTCTCCTTATTCTTCAGTGCGTCAGCAAAATCCGGTTTTAATCCCAGCGCCTTGTTGAAGCTCTGGAGTGCGTCCTGGTACCTTCCAAGGGCTGCATATGCTAATCCTTTGTTGTTCCAGACTTCGGCATTCTTGACCGAGATGGAGGTTGCTTCATCGTAGGCCTTCAGAGCATCCTGGTATTTACCGAGATTCATAAGTGCGAGACCTTTCTGGTTCCATCCATCGAGATTTGACTGGTCAATTGCTGTACACTTTTCAAAGGAGATAACTGCATTTTCAGATTTGTTCAGCATAAGATAGGCATAGCCCTGGTTGCAGTAGGCATCCGCACGGCCGTATCCTGCCAAAAAGAGGTTGTCATATGCAGTTACTGATTCTGCATACCGTCCTGTTTTAAGCAGGCCGAATGCCCGTGCATTCAGGGCATTCTGGTCGGATGATTTAATGGCAATTGCCCCATCCGCTGCAATGATTGCTTCAGCATAGTTACCAAGGCCATTCAGTGCAACTGCCTTTCCTGACAGTGCAGGGGCATAATTCTTGTCAACAGCAAGAGCCTTGTTGAAATTCGTCAGGGCATCGGCATAATTCCCCAGCCCAAGGGCATACTGACCTTTTGTGTACCAATCGAGAGCATCTTCTGCATGCACCACGGGTATAGCCAGGAGGATGAGGAGAAAAACCAGAAATAGTGCCTTTGATTTCATAATCTCATGACGAAATTTCCCTTAATCGCAGATGAATGTATTGTTTTTTTCGCATGGTGACCTAAGGATGTCCTGTGCAACCTGCATTCGCATCGCTCAATCGTAAGAAAAACCGTCCCCGCAAAGAGAGCAGTTACACAAAACGCGAAAAAAAAGCCCGCCGAATCTGCCATTACTCCGGTAATGACGGGAAGCAACGTCATACCCAGATAGGTTGCCGTGGAGAATAATCCCATGGCAACTCCCTGGTGGCCCTTTGCCTGTGCAAGAAAAGACATCTGGGCAATCATCACAATCCCTGCACCTATGCCGATCATGACAAAACCCAGCGGAGAGAAGTATGAAACCATGACCGCGATGACCATGAAAACTGCAGACCAGCGGATAGTCGGAACGGGGGGTAACGAGAGCCGTGATGCAACCAGCACACTGGCAATAGTTGCAATACTCATCAGGGAAATCCAGATGCCAACGCTATCCGGTGAATAGCCGGAAAATTTCGGATAGAGCGAGGTAACAACACCGGTAATACCGATAAGGATTACTGCTGAGTACCATAACCAGCGATAGTCTTTCAGGAGAAAAACAAGTGCCTGGTAATCCCCTTTGGGAGTAACTGCAGATGTTTCCCGGACAAAAAAACTTGCTGCAGCCGGAATAATGGAGAGTCCCGCAAATACCAGTATCCCGGTTGCCGGATCCGGCATATGTGCTGCAAGCCACCCGGCAAAAACCAGCCCGATAACGAGTCCTGCGTTGAGCGATGCCATGAAGTATCCGCTCTTTTTTTCATGGTCCGGAAGTGAATTGACATAGGACATCGAAGCTGCCACAAAGAATCCTGCCCCCACTCCTTCAAAAAGGCGGATGGCAATCACCGGAAACGGGGCTGTCAGAACCGACAACAGGAGCCCGCTTATAACCGTAATCACAAGCCCGGTGCGCAGGACTGGAACACGACCATACCGGTCTGACAGGATACCTGCCGGGAGTGTGGCTGCAAATGCTCCGAGAAAATATGCGGAATAGATGATTCCCTGAAGGGCAGATCCCTCAGCATAGGCCGGGAGCACCGGAACAATGGCATTGGAAAGTGCCATCACGGCAAAAATGCCAAAAAAGATGGACAGACGTGTCCTCATGGATACCGTCAGACCATTCGGTATGTTTCAAGATTCATCGGCGAGTGCGTCTCGATATGATACCGTTTGTAAATGGAACTTGCGAGATCGATGGTGTTATTCTCATCGCCATGGATGCAGAAGATCTTCTCAGGACGCGGCTGGATCTGACCGATGATAGTTCATCAGCTGCCGCCGGTCCGAGTGACCGGAAAAACCGTCAATGGTTACGATCTCAAGGTTGATGGTGATGGTACCTTTGCGCCCCATCGGCACCTCACGCCATCCTTTCTGGATACGCCGCCCGTAGGTGCCATCTGCCTGGTACCCGACAAAGACCAGAGCATTCTTCTCGTCCTGTGCAAGGTTCAGGAGATATTCCATTACCGGTCCGCCATTCAGCATACCGCTGGTCGAAATTATCACGCAGGGATCGCCGCCCATCACTTTTTCGCGCAGTTCCTGGCTGTCCACCTGCTGGAAACATTCGGCCAGGAACGGGTTCATACCTTCGCGGAAGATCAGGTTGCGGAGTTCAGTGTTCAGGTATTCGGGATACGTGGTGTGGATTGCCGTTGCCTCGCGGATCATGCCATCAAGATAGATCTTCCCTTTCGGGATTTTGTCAAGACGCATCCCTTCTTCAAGGGCGAGCATCACTTCCTGGGAACGCCCGACAGAGAACGCCGGGATGATTACCTTGCCGCCCCGGGAGAGCACGGTATTGATAGTCTCGTATAACTTCGCCTCCGCATCGGAACGGGCAGGCTGGAAATCATTGGAACCCCCATACGTGCTCTCCATAAAGAGCGCTTCAAGCCGGGGGAACTGGTTGATTGCCGGGTTGAAAAGGCGGCTCTTGCTGTAGTTGAAATCGCCGGTAAATGCGATATTGTACAAACCGTCCCCGATATGAAAGTGGGCAATTGCCGAGCCCAGGATATGACCGGCATTATGGAAGGTGAGTTTGATATCGGGTGCAATATCCGTCACGCTGCCATAGTTAAGGGTGATGGAATGCCGGATATAGGTCTTGACCTCATTGGAGGAGTAGGGGACTTTCCGGTCTTCCTTGTGGATCACGTCAAGGTAATCGAGCTGGAGCATGGCCGAGAGGTCACGGGTTGGCGGTGTTGAATAGACCGGGCCTTCGTAACCGTACTTGTACAGGAGAGGTATAAGTGCACAGTGGTCGAGGTGAGCATGGGTCAGCACAACGGCATCGAGCTGGGCAAGGGGATGAATCTCGGGGACATAGAGATAGGGAGTACCGTTTGAGTTGTCCGGTTTTTCCCCGCAGTCAATCAGTACACGGCTGTTGGGGGTCGTAAGCAGGAATGCAGCACGCCCGACTTCACGGCAGCACCCGAGCATGGTGACCCTGGCCCACTGGTCCTTTTTTATCGTGTCCTTGCTGGTATCGTCTTTTCCCGGGATATCCCGGTGTATGCGCCTGCCGATGGTGCGGAGGAACTGTTTGCGTTCTTCATTTACTGAGCGCAGGTACTGCCGGACCTGTTTGACCGTCGAACTTTCGATAGGGGGTGTCCGGACAACCTTGGGTGTCCAGCCGATATGTTTGGTGATCTCCCGTAACGTAGCACCGTTCTTTCCTATGACAACACCGGGTTTTTCCGCCTCTATCAGGACTTCGCCGGTATCTGCATCAAAAAAGATATCGGTAATCCCGGCAGTGTCCGGTACAACAGACTTGATCTCATTGTATGCCTTTTCCGGATCTTCCAGTATCGTGGGTCTGACCACAATCCGCTTCCGCAGGTCGCGGGCGAGAATCTTGATTAAGTCCGCCTCATCTGCAAACCGTTTCGGGTCGTCCGTGTAGATGACAAGCTCGGGTCCTTCGAATTCAACCTGCGTAACCGTAATGCCGTGGGGCACTTTTTCATTAATCTTGTCTTTGAGCTCTTTGAGCCGTTCTTCAATCAGCATAAAAAAGTCGTCCTAATAAAAAAAGATCATGCGGGAGTTTTGGCAAGATACTTTTTGAGCTTGTCCTCGTTTAACTCCTCATACTTGTCTTTTGTGATAACCACGACGTGGATACCTTCACCGGATCCTGCATCGCGCTTCATTGCGGATTTCAGTCCCACGGACTGCAAGGTCGATTGCCTCATCTTCACTCATCTTGGGGAGGAACCGGTCCTCAAGCACACCATATGCCATCGGAGAACCTGAACCGGTTGCAACGATCTCTTCTTCCTTTGTTGCACCGCCCATTGCATCGACCGAGTAAACGCTCGGGCCGGTCTCATCAATCCCGCCGACAAGGAGCTGGACATAATACGGGAAGTACCGGTTCTGGTTCAGGTAATTCGAGAGCAGTGTTGCTGTGGCTCCGACCGTGATCGGGCGTGACCTGCGGATCTGGTAGAGATTGCACTCCACGGTCAGGATACGTGCGAGCTGCTGGGCATCACCGACACCACCTGCTGTTGTCATACCGATCCGGTCTGCAACCTGGTATACTTTTTTTGCTTTCTTGCTTGCGATCATGTAACCCATGGTCGCCCTTTTCTCGGTTGCGAGAATCACACCGCTGGAAAAAACGAGACCAATGGTTGTCGTCCCCTTCATGGACTCCTGGTACTGTTCAGGCATATTGACACCTCAAAAACAAATAAACGCTAAAATCCTTTTTTTTAAAAGCGCTTTGTGCTATTAAATGATATGGAGAAATTTAAAGGTTTTTATTCTGCCGGATCCTGGCAGAGAGCCCGGATAAGTTCCCGGTCATAGAGCATTGCAACGAGACGTTTATCCCCGTTCACCACCGGAATCTGGTCTACCCGTGCACGGCGCATCTTGAGTGCGCACTCACTTACTTCAGCATTTACCGGAACAGCTAGTACATTCTTCACCATGGCAAGTTTTACCGGGCGGTTCGGGAGCTGGACTTTTGATATACCGAAGCTGATCGTGTGGTTGTCCCGGATACTTTCCCAGGTCCATTCATCATCATCAGTGCCATTGGAGAAATCGCTTACACCGACACTATCTTCAATACTTGAACTCCTGATGAGATCCCGCTCAGAGATGATACCCTGCAGCCGGTTTTCGGCATCAAGGATAGGGATTGCATCAACACCGGATATTTCCATGACTCTTCCGACAACCGGGAGGGGTGTCTCTTCCCAGAGTGCAAATGTCAGGCTGGTATACGTATCCTTGATCTCGTCTTTTATCTTGAGCTTGGCAATTGCATGCATAAGATCTGCAACAGAGAGGAGACCGACCAGGTGACCATCCTCCACAACCGGGAGCCTGCGGATGCGGCGGGTGACCAGGATGCGGGCGGCCTCCCGGATATCGGTATCCGGTTTGATGGTGATGGGTTTGGGCGTCATCAGGAGCCCGAGCTGGACCTCTTCGGGTTTTCTCAACAGGTCCTTTCGCGTGATGATGCCAACGATCTTATTATTCTTGATAACGGGGACACCGGAGATTCCTGTTCGTTTGAGTATTTTTAAGACATCGTCACGGTTTCCCGGGATTTCGACGTGAACTACGTCAGATGTCATGTAGTCTTTGACAATCATCTCTGTTATGATCTCACCACCATGGTCGATGCTGTGCTGTGGGTAACCACAAATGTGCTGACACTGCCAATAAGCAGGCGATCGGTATTACTCTTGCCATGAGAACCGACCATGATGAGGTCAATTTTTTCCCGTTCTGCAAGAGCAACAATCTCGCTTCCGGCATGTCCCTGTTCCATGTGAGTGAAGACGGTGATACCCTTGTCAGTACCGTACTTTTTTGCTCTCTCCAGCACCTCGTTTCCCTCTTTTTCGAGAACACTGTACATGATTTCCACGGTATTATCCAGGGGGAGGGAAGAGAACAGGCCAGTCTCCACCACATATATGGCATGGAGATTTGCATTCCATAATTTCGCTTCATCAGCGGCTCGGATAAGCGCGCGCTGGCTTACCTCCGATCCATCTAGTGCGACAAGTATGTTAGTAAACACTGGCATCACCCACAACAAACATGGCTCTTTTATTGGATTTACAAATTAAAAACGTTATGGCTTATTTGGCAGTAAGAAGCCCTTTTTATGATGGATGTAACCGGATCGCGGCTGAAATGAAGAGAGGATTGTGCCGGATCTATCGTGAACAGATTTGCCCGCACTCCTGTCCGGATAAAAAATGAGCGGCCCGGTCAGCTCAGAACCCTGAACAGCAGCACGCAGCAGGATTTTGGGATCAATCCGGTATATCGCGGAAGTAAAAGCCATTTCAGAAAACATATCCGGAGGTACAAACATCACATTGTCAGTACCAAGGAGTATCGTACACCCCAGATCCTGCATAATCTGCAGGGGAGGGTGACGTGCTGAGGATGTAACACCGAGCGCCCAGTTGGACCGTGGACAGACTGCAATCGGAATCTGTCTGTCTGCACATTCACGGAGTTGTTTTTTTGTTGCATGGGTGCAGTGAATGAGAAGATCCGGCTCAAGAGCGAGCGCTTCATCAACATCTGCAGCATCCCGTTCACCGGCATGCAGAGCAATTTTTTTTCCTGCACGGTGTGCGTCTGCTACCAGCGTATCAGCACCAGCAATGTCTCGGGTGCTGCTGATCCCCAGTCCATCGGCAACTGCTTCACCCCCGTCACGCCCGAAAATAAGCGGCCGGAATGACAACCCGTCAGCTGCTTCTCTGAGTGCTGACACTCCTGCAACCCCACCTTCACGGAAATCCGCACACCCGGCCGTGCCCCCGGCTATCATTCCCTGCATGCTCGCACGCATCCCCGTGACCAGATCCTGATGTGAAGCGGCAGCCAGCAGGCGATGTTTCAGTCCGTCCGGTGGAGTGACCAGAGACGCGAGATCTCCTTTCACCCCGCAGTCCATTGCAATGGTGTCTCCGAGATGCGTATGCGCATTAAAAAATGCCGGGCAGATCCATACCCCGGGTGCCTTGGGGTTTTCTTCTATTGCGGTAATGATACCGTTCTCAATAACAATATCGACCGGCAGGAGTGCAAGATCCTCCCCAACGAATGCTTGTCCGGAAACTATGAGCGGGATGTTTTTCATACGCCGTAACTCTCCTTTATATATTGAAAAACGAAATATATTTGCATGGCAAAGAAACAAGGTGGCAGATTACTCTCATCAGCTGGTCTCGTCAACTATTACGAGAGCGAGGACCGGCGGGCTGTTCATATCAGTCCTATAACGGTGATGGCAGTCGCAGCAGCGGTTGGTATCATCATTTTGATCCTGGATATCATGTATGGGACACAAGTATAATTTCCCGTAATTTTAACAATTAATTTTTTTCCATTCTTTATTGGCACCATTCTTTTTTCAGCACACGTTTTGTGATATCTTCATCATTCCTGAAATAGAGATTGTCATGACCGGTCCACTTCGGGCAGTTGCGGAAGATGACCGCCGGGACACCGTTGTCGCTCTCGCCCATGACAAAGTTTGCAAAACCGGCAATCTCATCCACTACCGCTTCTTCGGTTATCTTGAGGACATGCCCGAACAGATCGGTATCCCCGCGGAAGTCCCGTATCGCAGAAAAACCGCTCCACCCGATTGCGTTGCCGGTCTGCCCGCGCCGGAATGATCTGCCGCAGGTGTCCGTCATGATGACACCAACATCCCGGGAAACCAGGTTTCTGAGGTGTTCCCGTAGTTCCTGAGCAGCGTTCATCGGATCCGGAGGCAGGAAGATCACCATCCCGTCCTCGATATTGCTCTGGTCGACACCGGCCCGGACACCAATATGGCCGAATGAAAGTTCAGAGAGGATGAACGGGTGTTCCATGATAATATCTGACGATGCATCAAGCACTGCCTGGACGAACCGGGGGTCTTCACCGTTCAGGTTCGCGAGCCTCTGCGCCCGTTCGGAAGGTGTAATGGAAGCGAGAGGTTTTGTGTAGCCTTTCGCTTTAGAGTATATTGTTGAGGCTATGCAGAGAATATCGCCATCCTGCAGCGGCACCCTTTCACAAATCATCGCCGCGATATCGTCACCCGCATGAATGAGGGGGAGCCCCTGCACACCCATAACCTGAATCTGCTCCATAGTACCAGCTCTATGAGACGATCCGATGATAAAGGAGTTTCGGTACGCATCCCTTCTCTGTACAACCATCACATTCCGTTATTTTTGCCGGATACCGGTAACCTTTGTATAAAAATCATTTGGGGGCTCTGAAGAACAATCATGAATTGATTCGACTCACACCAGAACCATGAAAATCGTAATTTCTACGATGGACCAACGGCTCAGGGCCTCTCCAAGGCACGGCGGGACAGGGAGTTTTTTCAATTTTGCTCACCGATCAGCCGCGGGGCGCCTCGTCAGGGTCGGCGGCATATATCGACAAATCTCATTAACTCGAGTGAATTATTATATCTCAAAAATCAATAAAAAATACCATTGATTTAGATAATTTATTTCCTAAAAGCTCCTGAAATTGCACCGCCCAAGAAAGAAAATATAGCCAGATACAGAGATATGGCGATATACAATAAAAATCCAGTACCAACTGCAGGAACGTACCCGGCAACCGCATGCGATATCAACCCTGCATAGACGACAAGGGAGATGACGATTGCGGCTAGTATCCCCGCAAGTAATCCTGATTTCGCGCCATTTAAAATATCTCCTTTCGCAATGTACCCGGCCACGAACCCCCCGATAAAGGGACCGAGGAAGGAAATGAGAAGATCGATGATGATGATAATGACTGCACCAATTACTGCCCCTATCCAGAAGTTCTTGTTTGTTTCATCCATCCGCATTTTCACCACCAAAGACATAGTATGATTTCTCATATAAAGATGGAGGGATGACTCGGGACATACAGGCTCGCATCCGGTTTTCCCGTCCTTCCAGTATGAGTGGAGATTATAATCCATTCCTAAACCGACGGATGAAAAAATACAAAGGTCATATTCGCGTTCTGTTGGCAGATCTCCTCAACTCGCATATGTCCTTATCATGCTGAATGGAATAATTGCGATAAATGTTGTAGTGCGCTGAGCAACAATATTCCTATTAATCGGGTAACATCATTTTGCACTTATCACAAAACTGCCATCGTACTGCATGCCATCTTTGAATTTTATTCTCAGTGATCTTGATATGGCAACAATGCATCTTTCCGCAATTGTTGGGACATTACCGGGAAGGGGACTTTATAGGATAGTATACTATTTAAAGAGTGATTGAGTAATCCGAGCACAAACTAAAGAGATTTAAGAGGGATGGTCCAAACCATTTTCACTTCTAACTACTGTTAACTGTGTATTTTCATAAGAAATGCTCAATAACCAGCAAAACGCATATACAGGGGTTTTACCAGGGCTGCTGTGGCTCCCGAAAAATGCGATGATCTCTGAACAGGTACTACGTCATCATCGCTTAAGTGCAGGGGCGGTTTGGGGGGACAGGCTTTTATCCCCTCATTCATCGTTCCCGTGTTTTGTATTCCCTATCATACCCAAAAGGAATTCTACCGTGCCCTTTTCAGGTAATGATAACAATCAGCCGATATATTTTTATCAGGATAACACGCATCACCTCTTTGTCATGTACCTTATCATCCGGTGCCCGTCCTGCAGGACATTCACCTATGTGGATCGTTTTCAGAAATGGAAGCTCTGCCCCATCTGCGGTCACGCCCACGAGGTGGTCAAAGCACCGGCCTATCTGGAAGTTGAGCATTACCTTGAGGCAGAACATATCGTAAAACAGATGGAAAAACACCTCCACACAACGAAGAAAACCGATTTTTCACCGGAAGAAACTGCTGAACTGCGCCATCATTATACCGAAGCCCTGCGAAAAAAGGCCAAAGGCCATCACGCCTGAGTATCCTGCGAACTTTTATTTTAAAAAAATATCTTTACCAGCACTTGCCGGGATTACCATAAATGTCCCGGTCATGAATTATGGATGGTTCCCCGCACATACGATACGCCGACACCGATGAGGCAGAGACAGGTGAAGATCAGGAATGTAACGGTTGTGCTGGTAAGAAGTGCAGGATAGACTGGCGGGGTAATGGGCACGTTTCCGATAAAAACAGAGAAGCATACCATGGTGATCGCCATGGAGACTACCTGTCCGAGCGATCGCATTGTTGCGTTCATACTGGATGCAATACCAAGATGGCAAATATTCACGGAACTCATGATCGCGTTGGTGTTCGGTGATGAGAAGAGTGCATACCCAAAACCAAGGACCATCAGGCTGATGATAATTATAGAGAGGGGTGTCAGAGGAGTGAGGAAGATAAAAAATGAGAGTCCGAGTGTGGTTATTGCCATACCAGCGGTCGCAACGATCCGGGGTTCAATCCGGTCTGAAAGTTTTCCCGCAACGGGTGAGAAGACCATCTGGACAACCGGCTGGGCGATAAGGATGAACCCTGCGGTTTCTGCTGAAAATCCCTTTATATACTGGAGGTAGAGGGAAAGCAGGACAGCAACAGCAAAGGTTGCACCGTAGTTGATCATCGCTGCAATATTGGAAAACAGGAAGGTGCGGTTCCCTGAAAAGATGGTGAGATCAAGAAGGGGACTGGTGCAACGTTTCTCCCACCAGATAAAAATGTAAAAAGCGCATGCCCCCCCACAAATCCAGAGTCCGGCAGCAGGATCGGGAAGCAGGAGCATGCCAAAAATTATGCTGAATAGCATGATCCCGTACACAACTGACCCATAGACGTCAAAACGTTCACCATATGCATCAGCCCATTCATGCGAAACACCCTTCAGCGTCAGGGCGATCGTGGCAAGCCCGAGAGGTACGTTAATCAGGAAGATAGATGGCCACCCGAAATGATCCGTGAGAATACCTCCGAGGAACGGGCCAATTGAAAGACCAGCATAGACGGTTGCGATGGTGATCCCGAGAGCCCAGCCGCGTTCACCGGGCCCGTAGACCTGCGTGACCATCGCAACCGAGGTGGCAAAGAGCATTGCTCCCCCGATTCCCTGGACGAACCGTGCAGCAATTAAGATACCTGCAGAGGGAGCGAGTGCAGACGCCAGGGATGCAACCGTGAAGATTAAAATACCCAGAATAAAAATCTTTTTCCGCCCGAGAATATCAGCAAGCCGGCCAAACGGCACAATAAAAAGTGCGGCCGAAATGATATATGCAGAGGTGATCCATCCCAGTGTTACCGCATCCGCATTGAACTGCGCTGCGATGGCCGGCAGGGCAACGGTGATGGATGAGCCGGTATAGGGAACGAGGAATGAGGCAAGGCATGCGACAAGGAGGATAACCTTCTTTTCGCGTTCGTCGACCATGAGTATTCCGGGGTTGGTTTTGGTACAGGTTAAGGGTATTGTCTCAGAAAAAGGGTGTGAAAATTCAGGAGAAGTTGTACAGCGCTAATAGTAACCGGCCTACTCATCGATATGGAAATATCCCGGAGGTACCAGGATCTCAAACCGCGCTCCTTTACCCGGTTCACCGCTCTCACGAATCGAAAGACCGGTAATGCCCAAAATCTCCCGGGAGAGAAAGAGCCCAAAACCGGTATGTTTAAAGTGCTGCCGTTTGAAGATCGCCTCTTTGAACTCTTCAGGTACCCCTTCCCCATTATCTTCACATACGATCGTGATACTGTCACCCTGAAGAATAGAGGAGAACGTTATCCGGGGCAGTTCCCTGCCGTACCGGAGTGCGTTCTCGACAAGATTATAGAAGATTTTCTCAAGCAACGGATCTGCATAGATACTGATATTTTCGATACCTATCGAAAGTGTGCCATTGGGGAGGGGAAGAGGTGCCGTTGCCGTCTCGATGATTTTTTTTACATAATACCATTGGGGAGAATGGACGCCAATGTCGTGATAATCCCTGGTAAACTGGATCTGTTTTTTAATGGTCTGGGCAATTCTTTTCTCGATTTCAATATATTTCTGGGTCTGGGGGGTCAGCGGACCTTCACTCATCAGCTCAAGGTATCCGGAAAGTGCTGTCAGCTGGTTGAGGATATCGTGACGGGTGATACTCGAGAGCAGGTTCAGTTTTTCATTTGCCCGGGTGAGCGCAAGAGCGTAACGGTTTACTTCTGCTTCGTGATACTGCATCTCCATCTCGAGCACCTTACGTTCCGTCACGTCTTCTGCCACGCCATCAATCCAGGCAACCGGAACATCAGAATCGGCCACAACCCGGGTATTGAGCGCTACCAGAATTCCTGAACCTTCCTTGTGCTTCATCTGCAGTTCACGCCGGGTAACCGATCCATCCCGCATGAGATCAGTTTCAATCTGCTGCCAGTGAGCAGGGTCGATTATGAGATCCCTTACCGGAATCCCTTCTATGGCATCTCCCGAATCAAACCCCAGCATCCTTGGAAATATGCGGTTAGCCGATACGATACGATATTCCGGAGCAGGACCGAGCCTGAATGCCCCCATGGGCATCATCTCGTTCAGGATACGGTACTTCTCCTGGTATTCCCGAAGGGTATCCTGGTGGTTGTTTTCTTCCCCGGCAATTCGCTTATCCATCGGTATTTTTTTATCCAGATGGTATTATTAATATTCTTTCATTTTTCCCGGAATGCTATGACGATATATCTAAACAAATGGTCTCCCTACTATCCTCATAAGAGATCCCATGAGGAAGTACGATGTCGTGGTAATTGGTGCAGGCCCGGCAGGGTTGTTCTGTGCGTTACATGCTGCCCTGCCCGTGACAGGGAATTCTCCTGCTGGAGAAAAACCCTGATCCCGGTGCAAAGCTCCTCCTCTCCGGATCCGGGCAATGCAATATTACCCATAGCGGTGAGATTCGTGATTTCCTTTCTCATTATGGGGATCACGGAAAACAGGTAAAACCGGCCTTGTTCGGATTCACCAACCGGGATCTCATTGAATTCTTCCGCACACGCGGGCTTGCCATGATGACGGAAGAGAACGGCAAAGTGTTCCCGGAAACTCATCGGTCAGCTGATGTTCTTGCCCTGCTCATGAAGGAATGCAAAGAGCGGGACGTTAATCTTCATTGCGGCGAGCCGGCAACCGGTGTCACCCGGACTACTGAAGGGTTTGAGATAACAACACCGAAAGCAACCTATCTTTCTCCGGTGCTCGTCATAGCAACCGGTGGGGCATCCTATCCAAAGACCGGATCGACGGGTGACGGGTATCGGATTTCTGCATCACTGGGACAACCGCTGACAGAAATTGCACCGGCACTCACCCCGCTGCTGATCAGGAATTACCCGTTTGCAGCGCTCTCCGGTATCTCGTTTGAGTGCATGCAGTTCTCGGTCTGGAGGGCAGGAAAAAAAATAGCGGATCACACGGGGGATGTCCTGTTCACCCACCTTGGATTATCAGGGCCGGGCATCCTTGATGCTTCACGGGACATTCACCCGGATGACGTGATTAAACTCTCGTTTGTGGGAAACCTGAAGCGTGAGGAGTTTGTTGCTGATCTCACAAATCGTGTCGAGGAAAACAGGAACTGGCAGATCAGCACGATACTTGCTGCATACCCGATCCCGGAACGCCTGAACCGGAAACTTCTGAATCTATCGGGGATACCGGACGATCTCAAGTGCAATCATTTCTCTGCTGAACAACGATCACGTCTGATCACCAACTGCACGCAATTCCCGCTGACCGTTGAGGCACCTGGTGGTTTTTCTGTTGCGATGGTGACCCGGGGCGGGGTTGCGCTGGAAGGCATAATCTAAAAACCTGGAATCCAAAACAGTTCCGAATCTCTATTTCGCCGGTGAAGTGCTGGACATTGACGGGGATACTGGGGGGTACAATTTGCAGGCAGCATTTTCCACCGGGTTTTTAGCCGCACAAAGCATCCGTAAGAAGTGGGAGAACAGGTGAGGTGAACAGATTAAGTGGAGTTTTTCAATAAAAAAATTAAAAAAAAATGAATGAAAAAAGTGGCACAGGAGAAATAGGTATGAATCGATTCGGTTCACACCAGAACCCTGAAAATCGTAATCTCTACCAAGGACCACCGCCTTCTGGGCTTCTCCGTGGCACAGCTGCCAGAGAGTTTTTTAGTTACCGATCCTCCGCGGGGGCGCCCCGTCGGGGACAGCGGCATTCATCGTACCAGATGAATAGGGTGCTCACCATTCCTGCATCCAAACTGAATACTACGATTTTCATAGGACATGGTCAAAAAAACCTGAACGTTCAAGGAGGTTTGACCCCCCGTGCTTCGGCTCCCCCCAAATACGATACCACCTGAACAGGTACTGCGCATAAAAATATGTGAGGGGCGGTACGGGGAGGCACGGTCCCCTCCTTCCTCTTACCCGTGCTTTGTATTTCCTATCATAGGAAAAGGAATTCAGAGAGTCAAAAAATGTTAAAATCTTTACCATCAGACCGGTTATTTCTCTTCCGGTTTACCCGATCCTATCGTGATACCCGCCTTCTTCAGGAAATAATATCCCGCCGCAAGGCAGATCACAATCACCCCGATCCCCATCATTTCAACTCCGAATTCAATGCCGCTCATACCTGAGGGATCAAGGAGGATTACCTTCCGGGATATTGCGATGATGGCAAGGAGTATAACAATCTCCACATGGATGGTGTTTTCGTAGAAGTACGCCTTGATGGTATCCAGCAGTTCGATACAGATTAACACCAGCAGGAAAGCGCCCAGTATGGTGATGAGTTACATGAAGTTTCCAGCAAATAATGGCTGGGTAACTCCCCAGGACTTATACAGGAGCAATGCCAGATCAATCAGGGATACCACAATCACGACCATAAGCAGGGCCATGAGCACTGCATAGACCACCTTTTCAAATTTATTGACAATTTCAATCATTGCCTTCTCCCATCAACAGGTATCAGGTCCGGATTATCCGGATTATATAACTTCACCACATCACCGATCACGATTACCGCAGGAGGTTTAACCCCCTTTTTTACGGCAGCATCAGCAATGGTTGCAAGCGACCCGGTAGTCACCCGCCGGTCTTTGCGCAGTCCCCGCTCAATAATGGCAACCATGGTACTGCCTGCCTTGCCGTTCCTGATAAGTACATCTGCAATCTTTCCAAGGTTTGCCACACCCATCAGGATCACGATGGTACCCCGGCTCCTGGCAAGCAGCTGCCAGTCAAGTGCCGGCTCGGGTTTGGTCGGGTCTTCATTGCCGGTAAGTATGGTGACCTGTGATGCATATTTCCGGTGCGTGAGGGGAATTCCTACCGATGCCGGGACAGCCAGCGCACTGCTCACTCCCGGCACCATCTCGACAGGTATACCGGCACTGCGGACAGCTTCCAGTTCCTCTCCACCCCGCCCGAACAGGAAGGGATCGCCGCCTTTGAGCCGGACCACGTTCATGCCCTGCTTCGCCCGGTCAACGATCAGGGCTTCAATCTCGTCCTGCTCCAGGGTGTGCTTTCCCCCGTATTTCCCGCAGTCAATCTTTTCAGCGCGGGCGGGTAGCGATGCAAGGATCTCCTCACCGGGCAGCTGGTCAAATAATACGACATCAGCGGTATCGATTACTTCTCTTGCCCGCTGCGTGAGAAGTCCTTCTCCCCCGGGACCGGATCCCACAAGGTATACTTTACCGCTCATGCTTGATCCCCAGTTTTTGATATGCATCATCAATCAGATCCTTTGCCCGTGCATGAAGTTGTCTTCCCTGTTCGCGTGCCTGCTCAATACTCTGCACGTCCGTTTCGATTCTCTCGGTGCGTGTCCCGTCAAGCGAGAGAACTTCTGCAATCAGGTGCCCTTCGTGGCAGTAGATGCCCAGAGGGGTGAAACACCCGCCGCCCAGTCTGTTCCATCACTGCCCGTTCGATAGCCACATCGGTGCGGGTCTGCGAATGGTCAAGAGCGGAGAGTCCTTCCATCAGGGAAGGATCTGCCCGGCTGACAACAGCGATCGTTCCCTGGTTGGGTGCCGGGACAAATTTTTCCGGGGGTAAGCGCTCTCCCGGGATACGGATACCAAGCCGGGTCAGTCCTGCTTCTGCTAACAGGATGGCATCATAATTCCCCGGCAGCCATCTTCCGGATCCGGGTATCGACATTACCCCGGAGATCCTTTATGGAAATATCAGGATCATGGCGAAGCAGCTGGGCACGCCTGCGGGTACTGGAGGTTCCAATCACCTTTACTGCATCCAGGGAGCCCTTGTAGGCAAGGTAATCAGCTGCTGAATCACGTTTGAGCACGGCTGCAGTAACGAGCCCGCTCGGGCGGAACGCGGGAATATCTTTCATACTGTGCACAGCACAATCAATGTCCCCGGCAAGGATCGCGTCATCAAGAGCCCGCACAAAGACACCCTGCCCGCCAATCTCGTGAAGCGGTACACCCGTTGTGGTATCTCCCTGGGTGTTAATGATTACCTGCTCGGTATCGATACCGAGCGCGGATAATTTTTTGCAGACCGTTGATGTCTGGGCGAGCGCCAGCTTGCTCCCCCGGGTTCCTATTCTGATAGACATTGCGTATACGCCTGTGTAATAGTGGTGAGATCCTGATCGCTGTGCGCTGAGGAAAGGAAATTTGTCTCAAACTGCGAAGGGGGGAGGAAGATACCGGTATCCAGCATCCGCTTCCAGAACCGGCCGAATGATGCGGTGTCACATTCTTTCACCTCGCGGTAGTTTTTCGGCGGTTCATTGCGGAAGAACCATTTGAACATCGAACCGAGCCGGACAAATGAACCATTGGTTGTACGCCCCAGCGATTCTTCCAGTGCACGTGTCTTTTCATCGAGATCACGGTAGATAGTGGGATGGTCGTGCAGCCATTGCAGGGTCGCGATACCAGCCGTGAGCGAGAGCGGATTACCCGAAAATGTTCCCGCCTGGTAGACCGGACCCTGCGGTGCAACCAGTTCCATGATCTCACGCCTTCCCCCGAATGCACCGATGGGAAGTCCTCCGCCAATAATTTTTCCCAGCGTGGTGAGATCCGGCTTTACCCCATACATCTCCTGTGCCCCGCCAATACCGAGCCGGTAACCGGTGATTACTTCATCAAAAATCAGGAGAACATCGTGTGCCCGGGTGATCTCCCGGATATCCTGTAGGTAGTTGTCCTCAGGCAGTATCGGTCCGATGTTGCCGAGAACCGGCTCAATGATGAGCGCTGCAACATCAGTATGTGCCGCAAGAAGTGATTCCAGCGCTTCAGGATCATTGTAGGGCACCTGCCGTGTATGGGCTACCAGATCCGCAAGCACACCGGCAGAATCCGGTACACCCATCGTTGTTGCACCGGATCCGGCTTTGACCAGCACGGCATCATGAGCCCCATGGAACCCCCCTTCGATCTTTACAATATCTTTTTTTCCGGTAAAACCGCGTGCAAGCCGGATCGCTGCCATCGTTGCTTCAGAACCGCTCGATACGAACCGTACCATGTCCATGCCCTTGTGATCACCCGTGATCATTTTTGCAAAAGCCGGTTCAAGCGGTGCAGGAGTGCCATACAGCCAGCCATTCTTCAGCTGTGCTTCGATCGCTTTTCTGATGTGAGGATGGGCGTGCCCGAGGATAAGCGGGCCGTATGCCATGCAGCAGTCAATAAGTACGGGACCATCAACGGTGGTAATATGCGAACCGCTCGCATGTGCCGTGTAAAACGGGTAGGGTTTGATTGCCCGCACCGGACTGCTGACACCCGCCGGGCATCAGGGTTTTTGCAGTCGCAAACAAGTCACTGCTTTTCATCCAGCCACCTGGCGACATCGCCTGCAAAATAGGTGATGATCAGTGCAGCCCCGGCACGTTTGATGGATGTCAGGCTCTCCAGCACAGTTTCCTTTTCCCTGATCCAGCCGCGCTCTGCTGCACATTTGATCATGGCATATTCACCACTTACCTGATACGCGGCGACCGGGAGGCCAAGTGTTGCGATCTCTGCAAGAATATCGAGATAGAATCCTGCCGGTTTCACCATCAGGATATCGGCTCCTTCATCAGCATCCATCTGCGATTCCAGAATTGCCTCCCGGCTGTTGCCGGGATGGATCTGGTAGGTGGTGCGGTCACCGAACGAGAATCCTGAATCTGCGGCTTCACGGAACGGCCCATAGAGGGCAGAGGCAAACTTTGTCGAGTAGGACATGATCAGGACATCTTCAAAGCCGGCATTATCCAGCGCGGCACGGATCGAACCGACCATACCATCGAGCATGCACGACGGGGCAACGATATCAGCACCGTTCTCTGCATGGCTTACTGCGATTTTATTCATCAGTTCAAGCGAAGGATCATTGAGCAGGTCAGGGCCGCACCGTGTATCCCCGACAATCCCGCAGTGACCATGATCGGTATACTCACAGGCGCAGACATCGGTGATGACGACCATCTCTTTCACTTCCGCTTTGATCCTGCGAGACTGCCTGCTGTACAACACCTTCCGGATGATAGGCCGAGCAGCCAAAAGGATCTTTATCTTTCGGGATACCAAAGATCAGGATTGCCCGCACCCCTCGTTTCCACAACTCTGCTGCTACATCGGCAATACCGCTGACCGGGTAGCGGAACTGGCCGGGCATCGATTCTATGGGGAGGGGTGCAGTGATTGTCTCATCGACAAAAAGCGGGGCGATAAGATCATTTTTCGACAGGGTAATTTCACACAGGAGCGGCTGGATATTCCGTGACCGCGACCGCCTCATCCGTCGCTGGGGAAACATGTTCTGACTTCCATCTCCTGGTGTCTGGTTGTTTACATTTTCTTAAATCCATCGTATTTATGTATCTGGTTCTCCAGAGCCAAAAAAGTACTATATCACAAAAACGAATTAATTTTCAAATGCACACCCCCGGGGAACCACTAACCCTGGTGTCCGGGTGGGATAGAGCCTGCATTGTTTAGGCCGGCTTTTGTAAATTTTACAGGTGTTGTTATCGTGAAGATGCGGGCATACAGAAGGAATCCAGACAAGGTCAGTGACAGGATCAAACGTCCACCCCCTCACCCGATAATACTCTAAACTTTTCTTCGTGGGGTTGCTGTGCTGGAGTACTATCAACCGACAACATGCCCCGCATTTTTTACATTCCATGCCTTTTCTCCGATCAGATAAACGTAATAAAAAATACTGTTTTTTTTTTTGGAAGAAATCTCCAAAACAAGATTTCCTCTCGTGAGGAATTACTATCCCGTGTAGAGCGATAAATGTTTTTGTGATAGAACTGAAACGCGGCTGCAATTCTTTAGATGGTCCCTCCGGTCTCTTCTGCGGTATGGTGCTTGAGTGCATACGCAAGCCTGAGCGCACTTGTTATCAGGTTCCTGAGATCCTCCTGCGTGTACCGGTTACTTTCGATCTGACCCCAGTCTTTGGTGGTATCCTCATCGTTTTCGCCCACCCAGGACGCGATGGCGACCTCCGGGGTATGGAACCCGAGCCAGGAAAAAAAATTCATGAGATTGCCAGCCACATGCTGCACACCATCAACATGGCCGACAATGATCAGAGCAGCGACTTTGTTGGTGATCATCCGGTTTCCGAACCATGAGTACTGGTTCTCAATGGCATTCATCCGCTCCACAAATTTCTGAACAATGGCTGAGTGGTTATTCCACCGTATCGGTGTTGCAAGGATGAGGATGTCGCACGCGAGTACTGCATCATACACTACCTGCATCTGGTCATCGTCGTACTTCAGCGAGCTCTGGCATGGGTAGGTGCAGTATGCCGGGTTTTCAGAGTAGTTGCCCTCACAGTCATGGATGACAAGATCTTTTAACCTGAGAAATGTCGTTTTGCACCCATACTCTTTGTACGTATCAAGCGCACGCAACAGGAGGCGTTCGGATTTACTCATCCCCGGTTGCTGGCGGCTCGAACCCGAGAGCCCAAGCACCGTAATCCCTTTGCTCTTCTTTTGGTCCAGCGGCGGGATAATCGTAACACCAAATTTTCGTCCAACCAGTGGTGCAGGCATGATTTAATTATCAAGGAGCCCGCGATAATCTACTTATTGATCTGACTCTCCGGGACCAGCGCCCCCTGTATCCTGATGGCGCCGGACCACGGAGCAGGAAGTGGATTTTATGCAAAACGACAAGAACAACAATGCGGAGAACCGGGCCAGGTGCATTTGCGAACCGTGCCCGACGTATAATGAGTGCATGCGGGCAGGAGACGAACTCTTGTTCTGTGTAACGGGAAAAAGCCCGACCTGCACCTTTGACAAAAAGGGATGTGTCTGTCCGGCCTGTCCGGTCAAGCCGGTCCTTGGACTCAAAAAAGCATATTTTTGCATCAGGGGTTCAGAGCTGGAACAGAAATAATGCGGTGATTAAAGAGGGAGGTACAGGAAAAATGGGAAAAGGAAAAAATTTTTCACGTTTTATTCCGGTGAAATTTCCTTTTTATTTCCTAAAATGAGAGATAATTTTTTTTATTCATAGGGGAATAAAACGTGTTTCCATTCACTCTTTTCGACATAGTTCGATCCCGATCCTGTCCCCCTGCATGATTGCTTTTACCAGCGCCTTTGCAGCTGCAAGGTCTCCTTCCTCAGCACTCTCACGGATGGAGAAGGTGGCATCGGTAAGAAGTTTTTTTGCAAGAACCCGGGTCAGGTCATCAACAATCTCTGCCATTTTTGTATCCGGACAACTCAAACGGGCCAGTGCCCGGTCCCGCTCACGGATCCGCACGATTTCAGCCCACGTATGCAGTGCAGCGAGTATCTCATCAGCAGATTTCCGGTTGAGGTGACGCAGGAAAATTTCAAGTTCCACGTCAACGAACTCACGGGCCCGCTCTGCCTCTGCTTTCCGGGTGCTCATGGTCTGCTCGTTTATCGTGCGCAGGTTGTCAATGCGAAAAAAGGCGGACACCATCAATGGTCACAGCCCCCTCCTCGACATCGTGGGGCTGGGCGATATCGATCAGGATCAGCGGGCGGGGGTGTCCCTCCACCGGCCAGCACCGGTTTTTCATTGCCTGCGCCAGCTCTTTTTTATGGATGATCGGGTGGGGGGCAGATGTGCAGGAGATCACGACATCTGAGAGCGTGATATAGTGGTAGAGTTCTGACAGGCGCACCGCCTTGCCCCCGATTTTGTCTGCAAGGATGACTGCCCGGCCATAGGTCCGGTTTGCCACATACATTGCAGTAAGGTCCTTTGCTGCAAGTGCCTGGGCGACCAGCATCCCCATCTCCCCACTCCCAACGACAAGGATATGTTTGCCTTCAAGACTCCCGATCTGGGATTCGGCAAGGAGTACTGCGGCAGATCCTACGGAGACTGCACCACGGTTGATCATGGTGCGTTTACGGACTTCGATCCCCACATGTACTGCTTTATTGATACAGAATTCAAGGAAGGTGCTTGCAGTTCCGGCTTCCTGTGCGTCAGCAAGAGATTTTTTCAACTGCCCTATGATCTGGTCTTCACCAACAATCATGGAATCGATACCGGATGCGAGGCTGAAGAGATGACAAAGTGCACCTTTCCCGTCATGCATGAAGAAATCCCGTCTTCCCTGCCCGGTAAGGAAATCCCTGAGTTCATCTGCATCTCCTTCAACGATCAATTCGACACGGTTGCAGGTCTGGAGTAAGAGAACACCTTTGAACCGTTGACCGGCTTTTTTGAGAAATGCAGGCTCGTCCGGAAAACGGAATGTTTCGAGAGCGGTGACATTTGCCGTGTGATGACTTACACCGGCAATCGCGATCGGGGCTGCAGCAGGTTCATTCATGCAGGTACCTCTCCTTTACCTGCTGGCGTGCCCGGGCAGGATCGGTTTTGAGGAGTTTTCCAGATCTCACGGTCGTTTAACACTTCCCAAAGAATCGCATTCCGCCGTGACGGGGAAGGTTCAGTATGTTTCAACTGCGCCCGCAGGTCACGCTGCAATGCTATCATGTCATCAAGGGCAGGGAACTGGGTCTCAAGGTGTTCCCGGATAAACCGGGATACTGCCGGGCTGTTTCCCTTCGTGCTGATCGCAAGCAGGTAGTTTTCACCCCCGGTTACTGAGGGTATAATCACATCCCCCGCTTCACCGTCCGCGTTATTGAACAGGATCTCCCGTGCTACACAGAGATTTTTTATCCGGTTATTCTGGACAGGATCGGATAATGCCCCGATAACTAAAAAGGCCCACTCAATTATCCCGGTGAGCACCTCATCAGAAATCCTGCCTGCGTCAAGCATCTGGCGTTCAACAGGAAGGATGCTCATCTTGTGTGAGAATGAACGGCTCACCACCAGTACATCGGCCTCACCGGAAAAATACGCAGCCTTTCGGGATGCGACTTCTCCTCCTCCGAATATAACAATGCGTTTGCCCGAACAATCCACAAAGAGTGGGATCATCAAGGTAATAGATAGGGCGATTGCGTTACTTTAAGATGTTGGAATTGTTGTGATTTTTCCTGCATTCCCACAGGGTGCAGGTTTGCATCCTGACGGGAAAACCGGTGAACCATGGAAGGATATGGACAGCCATCTCCTGGGCAAATGAAGGGAAGAAGGAGATACAGGTATAAACAAAGGAAGAATACCTGACGGCGTCCCAGGGGTTCGATATACTTAAATTGTTTGAATGCTCACACTTCAGAGCACATCTGCGCCGATAGTGTAGTGGTTATCACTAGGCGTTGCCAACGCCTAAACCCGGGTTCGAGTCCCGGTCGGCGCACTCGGACTTTTCGTGAAGCGTATTACTTACTTAATGCGGTTGAAAAATCCTCCTCGTGCATTTCATGATCTGCACCAAAACCCCTCTTCATTCCAAGGTGATCTCCTGATTGCAGCTAACCCCTGAGGCTCCCGAAGTCCTTCAACCCCCAACTGCCATGCAGTCATGGAATTTCCGGTTGGACAGGGGCTTGTCGATACTTAAAAGAGGCAGAATTGGCCGAATCCAGAAAACGGAGGCTGAAATTTGTTCCGAATTGAGGTATAGTGAACCTTTGAAAAGCCCTTGTTTGGAACGGTGGTGTGAGAAGATGACCGCAGATTGCCAGTTCTGATTGGAGCCTGATATTGACCCGGATTGGTTGCCGGGAAGACCGTGATCTGTGGTGCGCTGCAAAAACGGCTGATTGAAAAACATGATGTAAAAAATACGCGATTTGTGCGATCTCCAAGCCAAAATACGGCAGTTAATCGGTTTAAAATGAGCCTGTTTGGTGCAATTTGGAGGGCAGATCTCAGAACAGATGGTCATACCTGCCGATTAGGGAAACATACCCCTGTTTTCAGAGTTCAAAGATCTCCAGGAATTTGCATGATGAACCCTGGCAGGACAAGACCAGTACCCTCTTCCTTTGATTTTCCTTGGGCTTATTGCAAGCTGAAAGATGATCATCAATCCAAACAGGTTTAAACAGGCCGGAGTTTTTCCAGGAAAAATCGACTATTCTGCATTCCATGCGATTAAACCAGAGATCGGGAAAATAATGATCAAAAACCTCCTGTGCAGCCCAGTCTTTAAAATCCGGTTTTGCAAAAAAATTCTTCTGTATTTGTGTCCGGATTGGCATTTTTTGCGCATGGGAAAATATCAGGATTATACGGTAAGATTCAGAATTATTATGTTAGAGAAATACTTGTAAAAAAACTCATGCAAAAAAAGTCTTAGTGTGAAAGTAATGTGAAGATTATTTCTTCTTCTTGCCTGCCGCCTTCTTGGCTGGCTTTTTCGCTTCCGGCTTCTTTGCCGCTGCTTTCTTTGCTGCTGCCATGTGTATTCCACCTCCTACCGGAAAGGGTTATAAAATTCTTTAATCTATGAATTAATAAATATTTTGGTCGCAACGTCATTTTGGTGCATAGAATCCCTAGTAACTACCACTTATATCACAGTAAAATGGCAGTATCAGAACAAGAGCGGTTTTTAAAAGTAATATCGCTCAAAATGCGCAATCCTTTAAATTCCCTCCGATTTCCAAAAAACCGATTATTATAAAGGATAAAAAATTCTCTCGCCGGTCAATTCAAGCATCAACAGGACGTATGCGCTGGTAGAGGCAATTATCTGGTTCTCAAGAAATTATGTAAAAATTATTTCTCGTAATTATTGTCCTTGTTTTGTTCTGCGGGTACCTGGCAGGTTATTACCGATTTTGTCCGGTCGAGAATCGTCTTGTATACCAGAGCATTTGCCACTGCAACGATGATACAGGAGAACCAGGGAATGAAGGATCAGGGTAATATACTGATCTCCTCCGCTGGAGATGAATGTAGAGAGTGCATAGATAATCACTGATAGAATAATGGCACTGATGCTGATCACGGTCGCCCTGAATGCGGTATACATCCTGCTGCGAATATCGGGAAAGAGTAAAAGACCGATCACACCAATCCCGCCAAATCCGACACTGATGACAAGAAGGATAAAAATTGCTGCGTCAATAACGGGATCACTCATACTTCTTCACCTTTCCTTGACCGGGCAATGGCAATTGTTCCTGCGTAACAGAGTGCAACAAGTACAATTGATACATCCAGTACGAACAGGTTTCCCAAGGAGATACTGAACGCAATTGCTGCTGCCGGCAGCGATAGTGATTGCTGCGTTCACTGCAACGAGCCGGTCATCGCGTGTCGGCCCGGGAATGATCGACAGGATAGCGCAGATTGACAGGAAGATAAGGCAGAGTGCTGCAAAAAGCCAGGAGTCTATCATGTACTACAGTAATGTGTGGAGGATTCGTATTTATCAATCCTCCCGCTCCGGGCTGTTATCCGGTCTGTCCGAATGCATACATAAAAAGAATGAACAGACAAAAAACACGATCTTTCGTTCTTACCAGGTTGTATCCTCCTTCCCTTCCATTTTTATCCCCGCAGAGCGAATGAATAGAAGAGATGCGTCCGTCCTATCTGGGGAAGATCCTTTTACGCTGGTGTGATCAGTGCCACGCACCGGTTCTTGCACAACGCTGTGCCTGCGGAGAAAAGACCCGGGAGGTCCCCGTGACCCCCCCGGGAGATGCCCGTCCGGCATTTCCGGCAGACATTGCACTCATCAACCGAATCTATACAGATCATTTCGGCGCACCACTGATCCCTGAAGGCCACCTTGCACTCCTGAATAAAGTGCCGGACCACGACCGGATGGAAGAGATTGTTGTCGGGGGAGGAATCGCCGGGATTATCCGGTATCTCCCCAAACAACGGCGCTGGGAACCTATCCCCCGCCCTGAAGCCTGCATTCTGTTCACTCCCAAAAAACGGTTTGTCATCGTTGATGATGATGCAGTCCCCTTCATCAGGGATCAGGGAATGAGTGTTCTTGCGCCCGGGCTGGTTTTTATTGATGATGCGGTCTGTGCAGGAGATGAAGTATTCATTCTCGCAAAAGATGGCTCATGCAGCAGGTGTCGGGCGGGCAAAAGTCGACGCAGCAACCGCACGGGATATGAAGAAAGGTTCGATCGTCAGGACCCGCAGGAATGTATCTTCGATGATTGTGCCCGGTACAGCAAGCTGGGAGAGCAGCAGTAACTGCAAATGCTGATGTGCTTGCATATGCAGAATCATCAGCCATCCAGTTTGTGCGGGAGGTTGCTCAAAAAAACCCGCATCTTGTGGCAAACATCTCGTATTCCGGGGGAAAGGACAGTCTTGCCACGCTGCTGGTGGTGATAAAAGCCATCGGCAAGGTCCCGATGCTCTTTGCCGATACCGGTATGGAGTTTCCCGAAACCTATGCCAATGTGGAAGAAGCATCGCGGCATTACGGGCTTGACCTGATCCGCACTGATGGGAAAACACAATTCTGGGAAAATTTTGAGCGACAGGGACCCCCTGCAGTGAATGCCCGCTGGTGCTGCAGGGTCTGTAAACTGACTCCGGTGGCGAACCTGATACGCGAACAGTGGGGTGAATGTCTTTCTTTTATCGGTCAGAGAAGATATGAGTCAGCAACACGGGCGCAGAGCAACCGTGTCTGGCGAAACTCAAACGTCCGTGCCCAGCTCTCGGCCGCCCCAATCCACAACTGGACCGCACTGCATGTCTGGCTTTACCTGATGCGGGAGCATGCGCCGTATAACATCCTGTATGAGCATCACCTGGACCGGATCGGATGTTTCATGTGCCCGTCAAGCGATATGGCATTGATCCATATGAATCGAGGCAGAGTATCCCGCTCTCTGGGAGAGCTGGCGTACCCGGCTTGAACAATGGCAGCAGGTGCAGGGGCTTTCTGCGGAATGGATCACTGACGGGAAATGGCGGCTTAAGGAAGGTTGCAGGGATGACGAAGATAGCCATTATTGATTACGGGCTGGGGAACCTGCGGAGTGTGATCCGCGGGCTTGAAAAAGCCGGAGCGAATGCAGTCATCACCTCAGAGAAAGAAGAGATTGCAGCTGCAGACGGTCTTGTGCTTCCGGGTGTCGGAGCGTTCCGCGAGGGAATGGACCAGCTGGGTTCGTTAAAAGAAACCGTCATTGAGGCAACCCGTGATGTCCCCCTGCTGGGGATCTGTCTTGGCATGCAGATGCTGATGGATACCAGCGAGGAGCATGGGATTCACCAGGGACTCGGGCTTATCCCGGGGAGAGTGAAGCGATTTCCCCGGGTATCAGGGCAGAAAGTTCCCCATATGGGCTGGAATTCCCTGTGCTATCGAACATGCTGATAACCCGCTTTTTGCCGGGTTTGGCCCGGATGAATATGTCTACTTTGTCCATTCCTTTTATGCAGATACCACTCCTGAATATACGCTTACAACCACACGGTATATCTGTCCTTTTGCGTCATCCGTAGGGAAAAATAATACCTATGGTGTCCAGTTCCACCCGGAGAAGAGCGGCGCGATCGGTCTTTGTCTGCTGAACAATTTCATCGGCATGATTTAACTATCCCGAAATCCACGCCCTGTTTCAATATCCTCTTCCTCAGTACTAACGGGAAACCTTTTAATGACGGCCATTCGATGCTGTAGATATGAAAAAGATCATACTCATCGCTTTCTGCCTGATGTGTATTGTCGGGACTGCATCTGCATACCAGCTCTATCTCAGCTGTCCGGAATCGGTACAGGTTGGTCTCCCGTTAAAATGTTCAATTGACAGCAACTTCCCTGCCGGGACAACATTTGATGTTGTGATTTACCAGTCCGGATATACAGCAACTCCTATCAAACGCCAGTCTGTTACCATCCAGGAGAATCATGCCACCCAGTACTCGATATTGGATACCAAGGGATTACCCGGTGGGCAATACAAGGTGGAGATCCAGTTTATCGGTCCTGATGAGGGAAGACTGTCATCTGATTCGGTGACCTTGCAACTTCCCGTACTTATCGACCGTTCAGGCGACATTACGATCACCTCCCCTATGACCCAGACCCTTGATGAGGCACTCCGGATTGAAGGATATATTACAAAAATCGGAAATGACGGTGTTCAGATTGAGGTCAGGGGACCGGATGGCAGGATCTTCGGGCCTCAGTGGATTGGTACAACAGAATCAAGTACAATCCGGGGCAGGAGAATTCACACAAAAAGTTATCGTGATAAAACCCGGGGAGTATGATGTATATTTCAAGGATGTAAAGGGATATATCGGTGTGAAAACATTCACCGTCACCGCTCCTACAACGGCACCGACAACCGTTCCGCACAACCACGGCGGTTACCACGCGCCCCCCGACAACAGTACCCACACCCCTGCCTACAACTACGCAGTCTCCTCTTTCCCTATTGCCAATTGTTGCAGCTCTCTCTTTTGTTGGTATACTATCCGTAGTCCTGATGAAAAAGCGATGAGAGAGTCATCATTTTTTTTAAATCCGGAGAACTGTTTAATAAATACGTGAACGTTCACGGGGATTTCACCCCTGGCCGTCTCCAACTCCCCTTAAAAATTCGATAAACCCTGAACTGGTACTATGTCATCATTGCTCGTAGTGCAGAACCGGTAGAGAGGGACAGGACCTGTCCCGTCTTTCATTTATTTTTGCTTTTTATATTTCCTGATAAAAGAATTTCCTATGAGAATTGTAGTATTCAGACAAATGCGGGGATTGTTACCACGCTATCCAACAGTACCGATAAATGTCGCTGCTCCCGAAGGAACGCCCCCGCGGCGGATTGGTGACTAAAAATTAAAAAACTTCCCGCCCGCCATGGTTCGGGGAGACCTTAAGGCTGAGGTCAATCGCAGAGAGGGCGATTTTCATGGTATGGATGTGAACTGGATCGATTCATGGCTCTCTCTCCAGATCCAAAATGTCACCATCTCAAAAACCGCAAGCCGTTACAGGAAGGGGACAGGCATGGTCCCCTCCTTTGATTTACCGGTATTTTTTTGTCAAAAAAAAGGAATTCTCCGAGGTATCTAGTTTTTCATCTTTTTCCAGAGATACACTTCATAGACAACCAGCACGAGGATTACCAGCACCCCGCCAAGGAAAAATGCCAGTGCCGGATCCGGTAATACTGCGGCTGCCTGTGCACCAATACCCGGAGGGATGGGAACCGGAGTGACCAGGGGCGCCTGAGCAAGGGTGGGCAGGGAGTGTGGGTACCGGGGTGAGGTTTCCGGCAACAAAATCCGGTAATCCCTTTGCTGCTGCAGCAGTTATTTCAGGAGTCATTGTGGCATTTTGCAGTAACCCGTCAGTTACTGCTTTCGCAGATGTGACTGCGGATTCCTGTGCAGCCATACGCGTTGCCCCATTCATGCTGCTGCCGGCCGTGATGCCCTGGCCGAGGATCGGTGACAGCAGGGCAATAACCAGCGACCCGAACATGACAATCCCAAAGAGTGAAGCGTATTTCAACAGCAGTGAACGCACGTTGGACTGGCGGGGAGCAACGATAAGGAGCTGGTTTGTGAGGGCATAGATCTTTATTTCCCGTCCTTTGACACTGTATTTTGTCTCTGCAACCGTGATCAGCCCGGCTTCGAGCAGGTTTTCAATATGATATTTTGCCGTTGTGAGAGGGATGTCAAGCCTGTCGGTGATCTCGGTGAGACTTTTCTGGCCCTCCGCAAGGAGCTGGAGGATGTCACTTGCAGTCTGGCTCGCCATCGCTTTTGAAATCTTCTGTGCCCGCTCATCGCCGGGTTCCAGGATTACAACATTATCAGCCATGCAGCGCCGCGATTATCCGTTCGCGTCCTACTTTTAAGGCAAGGTCAAGCTGGTTTGCATCCGGTCCGCCACCCTGGGCCATCGCTGGTTTACCGCCCCCCTTTCCCCCGAGGAGGCTGCAGACCTGGCTGATGATCTCACCGGCATTCACCCGCGAGTCCCCGGAAGTGAGCACTACCCGCACGGTATCACCGGCCCCGGCAATGAGAGCAACACCCCCCTTGTCTGATATGGATGTCGCAAGTGCGGCGAGCTCTTTTGCGGGGAGATCGATACGCCTGATGACGACGGCAACACCGCGTATTGATTCAGCAACAATTGTCTGCATCTCCAGCTCCACCAGCCTGGCGCTCATCCGATCGATATCTTTCTTCTGATCCTTCCATTCATTGAAGAACCGCGCCACGCTTGACGGGAGATTATCCGGCTGTACCGAAAGGACTTCTGATGAGGATGCAACAATGTGTTTCAAGGTGCTGCATATAGAAGATCGCGGCCAGACCCGCAGCAAATTCGATCCGCTCAATACCGTCCTGGATATGTTCGACCCGGATGATCTTGATGACACCGACTTCACCGGTATTCCGGCAGTGGGTACCGGCACAGGCTTCGATATCCCCGGCGACTTTCACCACCCGGATGTCCCTGCCCGGGGGAACACCCCCCTGGTAGAGGGAAAAACCATATTTCTGTTCGGCTTTTGTCCGGTCCTCAATCGAGATCTCAACCGGCTGGCTTGCCATGATCATCCGGTTTGCCTTCAGTCTCAATTTTACGGAGTTCATCGGGAGTGATATGCTTGAAGTGCCGGATATCAATGCGGGAACTTTCACTTCCTTTCTGCGCTCCTGCCTGGTGAATATGCGCACCCAGCACATCTTTTGCGGCATGGAGGAGAATATGGGTCGCGGTATGATGGCGCATCAGGGACCACCGCCGCTCCTCATCCACCATTCCTTTTACCCGTTCACCACGGCGGAGTACGCCTCCGGTGATATGGTGGAGTATCACTTCCCCGATCTTTATCACCCCGTCGACCCTGACCATGCTGTCGGAACTGACCAGCGTACCGGTATCTGCCGGCTGACCACCGCCATCCGGGTAGAAGAGCGTCTGGTCGGTTACTGCATAGCCATCAAAGAAGTCCAGCACGACCGCTTCGAATTCGATGTCAGATGGCTGCTCGTAGTAGAGTTTCTTTGTCGGGGGGAGTCCATCGACACGCACCGGAATATTTCGAGGTTTTGTCCTCAACAACCTCTTTTTTCGATTCGGAATGCATATCCGCAACCATTGAATAGAAATTGTCAGGCAGGTCAACAACAGCACCTTCTTTTGTTGCAATATCCTTCACCATTTCAGGCTGGATGCCGTGCGAATCGTAGAGTGTGATGATCTCGGAAAGCGGGACACGCTGGCTCTTTGCCTTGTACGATTTTGCAATTTTCTGAACAATCCTCGTCCCACGTTCGAGCGTGGATGCATACTTCTCGGTCTCCCGGTCAACAATCTCGCGGACAACGGAAATATCCTGTTCAAATGTATTCATCCCGATGATCTTCGTCTGCTGTTCGACAAGATCGGCAAGCGGTTCCTGTATCTTCAGCTCGTTCATCATCCGCAGCGTTCTCCGGATGACGAGGCGTGCAAGGTAGCCCTCGCGGACATTGGAGGGTACGATGCAGTCACCGAGCATATAGGCAAGGCAGCGGGTGTGATCAACAACCGCGTACACCTTCTCGATCGGTGTGATCATCTTGTCGAGTTTTTCAGGTGAAATATCAATTGCCGCTGCCACTTTCTTGCGCAGCTGGAAGAGATTGGTACCGGAGATATCCATGAGCCCGGCGAATTTTGCATTCAGGGCAAGGATCTTGGTGTAATTCCTTGTTGTCGAGCATATGCGAGAGCCCGGCAGCACTCATCACCCTGCTGACCATCTCGGGAAAAACGGCATCATAGATGGTGGGTGAACCTTTGGAAGCCCAGACAAGTCGTTCAAGCCCGTATCCGGTATCGACAATCCGGAGCTTCATCGGGTAGTACATTTCTCCATTCAGCTCATATCCCGGTGCCTGAGGTCTTTTGCCGTCCGAGGCTCATGAAGACCAGTGTTGCAATTTCAAGCCCGCCGATGAGCACTTCAACACTCGGTCCTGCATTGCCGCCACCAATCCACGGGTGCTCCTTATACGTGACTTTGTTGATATCCCCGCCGATGGATGCGATGAACTGGTCGCAGAGTTCGACGGTCCGGTCTTTCCAGTAGATCTCTTCAGAGGGAGTGTTGAAGGCATGATGTGCCATCATCTCAAAGGTTGTGAGGTGCCGTCCTGATCTGCCAACGGAATCAAGATCATTGAGCCGGATGCATGGCTGGGATATGGTGAGCGGGTTTGCCGGTGGTGGTACGATGCCCCCGGTCACAAACGGCTGGAAATCTGCAATCGATGCGATGGTAAGGTAGATATCGTCCCGCCAGCGTGCGACGACCGGGTAACGCTCTACCCGGGTGTGGCCATGCTTTTCAAAAAAGGAGAGGTACGCCTCACGCATGCTGTCAAGAGTATGGGTATTGAAGACCGGGTTGCCGATAAAATTATAGGGTTCACAGGGAGCATCCCCGCAGATTTCACGTGAACTGTCACGTGTCCAGAACGCTGAACCGCAACTTTTACAGATCTTGCGTGTCAGCCCCTGTGTCTTAAAATATTCCAGCTGGTATTCTTCTTCGAGCATGAATAATCACGTAATCGTCAGTACAGTTGATTACGAACGGTAATTATTGTATTGTATCACGCTTATTTTTTCCATGTGTCCTGGTACCAGGTGTCGATGTGCCGGAATGTTCCGGTCTCCTGTGCTATCCTGACTGCCAGCAGGTGCCAGCAGGTCCTGCCCCGGTACATGAAAATCACCACAGGTACAGAAATCTTCATCAACCACATATTCAGCAGTCCTGCCTTCAACGACAAAAAAATCCAGGTATTTTTTGATCTTTCCTGCATCGAGGGCAGCGAGTGCTTTTTTCCCCCGTGTGCCAAGAGTCTCTTCGATCTCGAGACGAAGAGATGCATCGAGAACCTTTTTTTCGGCCAGGCGCTGCCAGAGATCGCTCATGGGATTATCTGCAGGAGTGGTGGATCATCAATATACTGCCAGCCCATCCGGGTGGCAAGGCGCTGCATCGCCGGCGCTTCAAGAGCGTAATGGGTCGCTTCAATGCAGGGGAGGGGAGCAGTGCGTGCAACTGAATGTTTCATCTCGGCAGAAAGAAACGTATCGGCACCCAGTACTTTTGCTTCTTCAAGAAGTGCAGGATCAAAGCCACTGCCGGCAACAAGCGCAAGCCGCCGGATTTTTTTTACTTCTCCCCAGAGACGGACATTCCCCCCAAGACGCCGCGAGATTTCGGCAGGGGACAGGGTGCAGGAGCCAATACAGCCAGTCGACATGGGTGAAATATCCTTGAGCGAGAGCAGTTCTGCAAGTGCATCGTTAACCCCTTCTTGTGCCCGGTCGAAGTTTGTGTGCATGACATAGAGGTTCATATCTGCGGAGAGCAGGGCGCGCATCAACCCGGCAATCCGCCCGGTTATAGCAGTGACCGGTGTCCACAAGGGTGTGTGATGGACAACCAGCATATCAGCCGATGCCACAACCGCCTGTTTTACGACATACGGTGTTGCATCCAGTGCGCAGCATACCCGGGAAATTTCCGGTCTGCCTTCAACCACGAGCCCGATCTTTTCTGCATCAAAATCCTCAGCAAGCTCAGGAGGAGCGAGACGCTCCATCTCTTCAATAAAGGCACGCACATGCATAGACAAGTATCGTCATCAGGGGGTTAAAATATCATATATTACTAATAGGTAATAACAATTAATTTAAATATTCATAAAAGCGTATTTCTGGGTATGCACAAGTCCATCGATCAGATCAACGAGCGGATCCGGGACGGCACTGCACGCGTTGTCACTGCCGAGGAGATGCCCGCAATCGTTGCCGAACTGGGTGAAGAGGGAGCGCTCAAGGAAGTTGACGTGGTTACTACCGGAACATTCGGGGCCATGTGCTCATCCGGTGCGTTCCTCAATTTCGGGCATGCCGAACCTCCCATCCGGATGGAACGGATCTGGTTGAACAATGTGGAAGCATACGGTGGACTGGCAGCAGTCGATACGTATATCGGTGCGACACAGCAATCCGATACTCTCGAAGAGCAGTATGGCGGAGCGCATGTGATCGAGGACCTTGTGGCAGGAAAATCCGTAGAACTCCGTGCAAGTTCACGGGGCACTGACTGTTACCCGCGCAGGACGATAACCACCGATCTCCTGCTGGAAAATTTCAACCAGGCTATCATGTGCAATCCGCGCAATGCGTACCAGCGCTATAATGCCGCGACCAATTCAACGGATCGCGTTTTGCATACCTATATGGGAGTACTGCTGCCCAATTGCGGCAATGTATCCTTTTCCGGGGCAGGAGTGTTAAACCCGCTCTCCAATGATCCCAAACTCCGTCTGATCGGCAGCGGTGTTCCGATCTTTTTATGCGGGGCTCAGGGAATGGTTATCGGTGAGGGAACCCAGCATTCACCTGCCGGAGGATTTGGAACCCTGATGGTAACCGGGAACTTAAAAGAGATGTCGCAGGACTATCTCCGGGCGGCGACCATGACCGGATACGGGGTCACGCTGTATGTCGGACTCGGCATCCCGCTGCCGGTGCTCGATCTTGATGTAGTGCGTGCAACTGCGGTTCGTGACGAGGACATTTCTGTAGATCTCCTCGATTATGGTGTGCCGAGCCGGAGTCGTCCTGCACTCAGGAAAGTAACCTATGCTGAACTGCGGAGCGGGGCTGTTGAAATAAATGGGGAGGAGGTCCGGACATCATCGCTCTCCAGCTTCCGGAAGGCACGGCAGGTAGCCGGGGAGCTGAAACACTGGGTTGAAGCGGGTAACATGCAACTCACGCTTCCTACCCGCCCGATCGATTCAAAAAAGCCGGTAAAACCCATGCACCAGAGTGTAAAAGGCCCGCGGGTGCTGGATATCATGGACCGGCAGGTTGTCAGTATCGGCGAAGATGAAGAGATCACCACAGCGGCAAAGAAACTCCTGAAAGGTGAGACCAACCACCTTCCGGTGATCAACAGCGACAACATCCTTGTGGGTATTGTAACAACGTTTGATATATCAAAAGCGGTTGCAAATCCCGGTAAAGCCCACCTCGTCAAAGATATCATGAAAAAGAAAGTCATTACGACCACACCGGATGAAGCGGTGGATATTGCTGTGCAGAAACTCGAGAAAAACAATATCAGTGCACTGCCGGTCGTTGATGGCGGGCACCATGTAATTGCCATGCTCACGGCAATGAATCTTGGGAAAGCTTTTCGGGGGGAGGTGGCTGAAATGAAACTGCTGGTGACCTTCTCGCGCAAGAAAGGGAGAAAACCGATTATCGCACAGGTCGTGCGTGACACCGGTGTCCTGATCAATGTTGAACGGGCAATTATTGATTCATCGGAAGGAGAAGCGCTCATCGATGTTCCGGACGACCAGTGCCAGCTCGTCAGCGATACGATGATCAGTCTCGGTGCAACCGTGCACACTCCTTGAACATGGCATCAGTGTGAACGAGAGCGAATGCGTGGATTGCGGTGCATGCATCAGCATCTGTCCCCGTGAAGTCTTCTCACTGGATAGTGACTTGAAACTGAAGCTGGCAGAAGAAAAATGCGTGCTCTGCGGTAAGTGTATCGAAGCGTGTCCGCAGCAGGCACTCACGCTTCCGCTATGATTCGCGAACCCTTCGGGTTCCGCGAGACGATTGCAACGATCCTTGCCGATACGCCTGGGCATATTGCTGCAGCAAAGTCAGGTATGATCAGGGCACGGCAGGTGCTGGAGGCGTATATCGCCCGTGATCCTTTTTTTCTGGCTACCTTTGATCCCTACACGCCGGATTCTGATGAGCTGATCATCATCAGGATGGCCGACGCAACACGAAAAGCCGGTGTCGGTCCGATGGCAGCAGTGGCAGGTGCAATTGCATGGGCGGGTGTTGAGGCGATGGTGGATGCAGGTGCGGTATTCGGTGTGATCGATAACGGGGGTGATATTGCCCTCATAAGCGACCGCCCGGTCCGGGTAGGAGTCCATGCCGGTGAGGCAGTTCTTTCCAACCGGATCGCATTTGTCGTCCCTCCGCAGGAAAAAATACTGGGTATCTGTACCTCATCGGCAACAGTCGGACCTTCCGTCTCATTTGGATGTGCAGATGCAGTTACGATTTTCTCCTGCGATGTTGCACTTGCCGATGCCTGGGCTACCTCGGTCTGCAACCAGATCCGGCCCGGATGACCAGACTGTTCTCGACCGGATAAACCCGGATGAAGTCTCCGGGGTTTTTGCCATTATGGGAGAAACACTGGTGAAATGGGGAAATCTCCCGCCACTGGTTTCTGCAGTGGTCGATGAGCAGCTGATCAGTGCGGGAGATCGGTTATAACCGGGCTATATGAGAAATAAAAATCTGTCTGATTCTTCTTATGACGGACAAGTGAATATGAATTCGTGATTCGTTGCTCACAATCTTACTCCCATCAGAATTTTAAGTAACTATGATAAATCGTGGAGGATAACACAGTCAAAATTATTGATAATGCTATTTTTTACTCCGTGTTCTGAAAAAATGTCCTTTTTCTGCCCATCCGCTTTTGATGCTCAGGGTAACCGGACCGGCAGAAGATCCTTAATGATTATTGTGTCAGTACGGGGGATTTTCGATATATTTCAGTCCTTCTGTATAGGCCGTTTTTCCCTTAAAGGTCATGAGCGGTTTTTCACCATCTGACACTATAATTACGGGTTCATGATTTTTTACTGAAAAGACCAGGTCCAGAAGTTCGATTTCATCAATTTTTACTCCTCGGGTGAGCGATGAGGCAGGCTCCAGTTCAAGCCGTTCACAAACCAGTTCATCAGGCAGTATGCGGAAAAAATAATAGAATACCTGGTAGGCATTCAGCAGGTCGGAGACAAGCAATTCGTTACGCAGGGCAGTATCAAGTGCATCTATCCTGTGGGAAAGACATTTGACATCATCCTCGCATTCTTCAAAGAGATGATCGGCAAGGGCAACCAAGCGTGGGATAAGGAACAGGGGATCCATCAGGATTCATTGCCAGTCATTGGTTGCGGAGACTAAAAAAAATGCTCATGAAGACGCATTTCTTAAGCAGCAGGACAAAACCCTTATTCACCACTATGAGGAATGAATAAAGGTGAAAGAAGAGGATGCGGACTGGGTGATCTATCACCTTATGGTGAAGGAACCGTCCATTACGGCAGAAGACCTGGTCACGGCGAGCGGGCTTGATCCCTGCATTGTTGATGCATCTCTCAAACGTCTTGAACGGTATCTTCTGATTGAACGGACTGAAGGGAAACTGCGCGTGCTTAACTTTGGTGAAGCCCTCATACGCTGCCAGATAAAGTACTCACAGGATCTCCCCTACACCATGGAAAATGGTGTGATTAAAGAGCGGAAAACGTAGCATGCCAGGAAACGAAGTTATTATTCTCCGGATTGGTCACCGCCCCGAGCGCGATCAACGGGTAACAACCCATGTCGGCTTAACGGCCCGGGCACTGGGTGCAAAGGGGATGTATCTTGCTGCTGCTGATAAGGGGGTTGTCCAGAGTATTGGTGATGTGGTCAGCCGCTGGGGTGGCGACTTTTTCTGTCAGGATACAGTGAAATGGCGCTCCTGTATCCGGGACTGGAAGGCACAGGGGGGAACTGTCGTTCACCTCACCATGTACGGCCTTAACCTTCCCGATGTGATCGGGGATATTATGGCACACGAAAAAATTCTTGTTATTGTTGGTGCAGAGAAAGTGCCCGGGGAGATCTACGGGCTCGCAGATTATAACGTGGCAGTTACCGGTCAACCCCATTCCGAGATATCGAGTCTTGCCCTTTTTCTCGATCACTATTTTTCCGGGCAGGAATTCAGGAATGAATTTCCCGGAGCACAGATCCGCATCATCCCTTCGAAAGCAGGAAAACAGACGGAGGAAATGTGAAGGGCCGGGTGCTGGTCGCCGGATTTTCAACCCGGCACGTTGCGCAGTCTGCAGCACGCGCTGGTTATGAAGTATGTGCCGTTGATCATTTCTGCGATCAGGACCTTTTCTGGTATACAACAGACCGGGAAAAATTTTCAGATCTTGCAGATCTTCCCGATGCGATACAGGAGATATGCCGGCGCCATACCTTTGACCTCGTTATTGTTACCTCCGGTGCAGAAGATCTTTGTCATCTCCCTTCCGCTCTGCGGGACTCCAAAAGACAAAGTCGCCCGTTTTTTGGATAAACTGGATATCCAGCATTTTTTTGAAACCCTCACGGTTCCTGTTCCCCGGCTTCTGGCTGAGGGAAAATATCCTGCCATGATCAAACCCCGGAGGGGAGCCGGCGGCTGGCGGAATGCGATCGTGCGGGATAGTGCCGGGCTCTGCTGCATGGGAAAACCTGAATCCCGGTATACCCTTTATCCGCCAGGAAATCGTTGAGGGTATTCCGGCAAGTGTCTGTTGTGTTACTGATGGTACAAAGGCACGGGCGATTGCTGCAAACGAGCAGATTTTACGGGGGGACGGAGGAGTCCTCATTTGGATTCTGTGGTTCAGTCACCCCTTTGGATCATCCGCTCTGCCGGGAAATGATTACCCGGGCAGAACAGATCGCTGCTGCAAGCGGGTGCCTCGGCACCATCGGGATCGATTTTGTTCTTGGCAGCACTACTGCCTGTGCAATTGAAGTAAATCCCCGGTTTCAGGGAACGATCGATACCGTTGAAATGGCATACGGTTGTAACCTGTTCCAGTATCATGTCGATGCCTGTGCCGGGAAACTTCCTTCAGGTCTGCTCTCCCCCAAACAGGTTGCAGTACGCAGCATCCTCTTTGCCGACAGGGATTTGACAATTACCTCAGATCTTAAAGATCTGGCATCCTATGTGGCTGATATTCCCTGGCCAGGATCCTCTTTTGAAGCCGATCAGGCATTAGTCAGTGTGTATGGCTGGGGACAGACACGCGAAGCTGCATTTTGTATGCTGGATAAGCATATTAGCACCGTCCGACAATACATACGGTGATGGATCCCATAGACGACCTGCTGAATGATCCGGCCATACGTGCATACCTTCACCGGTTGGTAAAAGATGAAGGGCTCAACCTCATCGAACGGTTCCCGCGTGAGGGTGAGTACAGCGATGAAGACCTTGCCGCACGCACCGGTATCAACCTGAATACCGTGAGGCACACTCTCTATACCCTGTATGAAAAACGGCTTGCCGAGTATCACCGGATCAAAAACAATGAGACGGGCTGGCTCACCTATCTCTGGCAGCTGCGTACCGATCACATCTATAGTGCAATACGGGAAGACATGGAGCTCGTACTGGAAAAACTCGAACGACGCGAAAAGTATGAAGAAGAAAACGACTTCTTCATCTGCAAGGACTGCCAGGTGCTCTTCACCTTCCCACAGGCAATGAACTGCGATTTCAACTGTCCGGGCTGCCAGAAAGCCGTGACCCATTTTGACAACGATATGCTCCTGCGCTCCCTCAAACACCGGATTGACGATATTAAAAAATCACTGGGTCATGCCTGACCTGTCAGAAAAAAACTATGAGCAGCTGCTGCGTGAAGCAGGATGCAGTGAAAAGGTTATCGCTCACTGCCGGGCAGTACGCGATGTTGCACTGGAATACGCGCAGCGCAATCCCCTTGTTGCGGTGGATCTGGTAAGAGAAGGGGCGATGCTCCACGATATCGGGAGAGGGGCGAGTCACACGATCCTGCATGCACAGCGGGGAGCAGATCTGTTGCGTGCACAAGGGATCAGCGAGGAGGTCGCCCGTATTGTCGAATGCCATACGGGTGCAGGACTTACTGCGGATGAATGTACGATACTCAGGTTATCTCCCCGTGACTGCATGCCACGGACGACAGAAGAGAAGATCGTTACCCATGCCGATAACCTTATTGAAGGGAGAAAGCGGGTGACTATTGATGAAAGCATCGCGTCTGCCATTCACCTGCCAAGAAAGGTAAGGCGTCGGATATATCATCTTGCACAGGAAGTTGAGTTGCTCTGCAGCTGAAAAAACCGGCTGAGGAAAGATCATTCGATTTTACCGAAAAAACCAGAAACTACTACCATTTCAGATTGAACGAAATTCTTTCTCCCTCGTTTTGGATCGGGAATAATTTTTTCCTGAATTATTGTCTGATTCAGCACTTTTTTGAAGAGTTTTCGCACGATTACTTTTCGCAGGGGAACTGCATTGAGACGGACAAAGCCATGCAGTAAGGGTCCTCTGAGGCATACCAAATAATCCTTTTCAGATCCGATAATCCTTTTGCTGAATGTATTAGAGGAGTGGGTCTGGAGAAATACTCAATAACAAACTGAATACTCACGGGGGTTTCACCCCCGCCGCTGTGGCCCCTCAAATACGATAAACCCCGAACAGGTACTAGGTCATTATCGCTAAACTCAGGATCAGAATGGGGGGACAGGCACTGTCCCCTCCTTTATCGGACCAGTGTTTTGTATTGCATAGTATAGCAAAAGAAATTACCCTGAAAGACCCACGGTTATTCATCATATTTGCCTGAGTCCTTGACTCATGGGCGTTTCTACCGAGCATAAGGAGGGATAAGAAAGGGACCCTTTGTTGTTGAGCGGATAGCATAGCCTAGATGATGACTTGTTTTACCTGGGGCAGTGCACGAATCTGTTCAATAACTCCCACCGGCATGGACTCTTCAACAATGATAACGAGCCGGGGCTCTTCGGAAAACTCCGGGTCTGTAACAAAAATTTGGCGGATAGCGACATCGTGCGTTGCAAGGACATGGACCACTGCACCGACAATACCCCGCTCACTTGCATTTTTTGGAAGGACGGTGATGACAGCGAACCCGAGGGATTCTGCAACTTTGGAAAGGTCCGGTGTCGCCCTCATATTCAGAAAAATATCCCGGAGGAACGGTCGTTCAAGGATTCGATGTGCGGTTGAGTCAACGACGCGGCGATCGGATCCTATTGCTTTTGCCACGGCAGTTGCAGGAACCTCGATACCGTTACAACTGATCCGTCCGTCTTCGGTCACCCCAAAACCGTTCTCCAGCAGGAACCGTACCACGCGGCTCTGCGAGGGTGAATCGGCAAACTCATGAATGATGTCTGACCACATACTCACCACTGGGTATGACGTATATAAATATACAGCGATGCTGATCCGGCGCCATCATAGGAGGGAAATTACTGAAGTGCGGGCTGAGTGCAGAATCATAGTGAAGTGATTCAATAGTGCTGATATGATAAGACGGTGAAGATATTTTAAAAAAAATCCTGCAGTGAATTCAACTTGCATAAGATTTTATTAGATAGACAACCTCTTTGTAATGTCACAAAGCGAGGGTAGCCAAGCCAGGTCAAAGGCGCTAGGTTGAGGGCCTAGTCTCGTAGGAGTTCTTGGGTTCGAATCCCATCCCTCGCATAAGGTTTTCAGGGTTTTGGTATATCAGTTTTTTTTGCTCTGGAGAATTACTCAATAACACGCTGAACGCTCACAGGAGTTTCACCCCCACCGCTTTGTGCTCCCCTGAAAAATGCGATACCAATTGCACAGAAAATTCGTCATCATCGCCACTTGAGCGCGGGGGCGGTGTGGGGGGACAGGCATTGTCCCTTTCGTCAATATATGTTTCGTCATTTATTTTAAAAAAAACAAGATTTTTTCAAGGGCAAAAAAATCAATAGATCCGGTTTATCAAAACCCAATAGTACTCCATAAATAAAGCGGGTTACAATTAATCTTTACCAGATGAACATGAGGGGTACTGGACTGGAAGGTTTTTTATCCATTAACTGGTGGAATTTCTCTAGGTATTAAATAAATGATGCAGGAGGGATGTGGCCTTGATGCAGATCTTCAAGACAAAAAAAGAGCAGGAACCATCAATCACCGAAAAAATAGAGGTGATCTGCGAGGATGCATGGATTCGGTTATATGAACCTTCAGAATCCGAGATTGCAATCGTTGCAGAGAAATGTGTAATTCCTCCTGAATTCTTAAAAGCAGCTCTTGATGAAGAGGAACGGCCCCGTATTGATGCGGAAGATGATGTCGTCCTGATTGTCATGGATATTCCGGTGATGACCGAATTTGAAGAGATCAAGACGTTAACCACACATCCACTGGGAATCATCATCGCCAAAGACTACCTGGTCACGGTGTGCAGCCGCAAATCTCAGGTTCTTGATGATTTTGTTGCCGGGAAGGTGCGGCATTTTACCACCGCAAAACGTACCCGGTTCATGTTCCAGATCTTTTATCGGAATGCTTCGTATTATCTCAGCCACCTGCGCCAGATCGAGCGATCGATCTCACGGATTGAAGTTGAACTTCACCGGTCGATGAAAAATGAGGAACTCTTCCAGATGATGGAACTGGAAAAGAGCCTGATTTATTTCTCAACATCATTAAAAAGCAACGAGACCGTTCTTGAACGAATCCTGCGCTCAAAACCGCTGAAGATGTACGAAGAGGATGCAGAATTTTTAGAAGACGTCATCATCGAGAACAAGCAGGCAATGGAGATGTCGCAGATCTACCTGCATATCCTGAACGGCATGACCCAGGCCTTTGCCACCATTATT
Source organism: uncultured Methanoregulaceae archaeon (assembly GCA_963699515.1). GTDB lineage: Archaea > Halobacteriota > Methanomicrobia > Methanomicrobiales > Methanospirillaceae > Methanoregula. The sequence goes on from CAVOUD010000003.1 coordinate 419,027, forward strand.
TCAAATAATCTTAATATCGTGATGAAATTTTTAGCTTCGGTAACGATTATTATAGCGGTGCCGACTATGATTGCAAGTTTTTATGGTATGAATGTGCTGAACCTTCCTTTATCCGATAAACCGCTTGCTTTTGAAATGATCTTTGCTATTTCGGTCCTCATTTCAGTCGTGATGGGCCTGTTGATGTGGAAGAAAAAAATTTTTTAAAAAAAATTCCTTACCCACACATTTTTTACCACGATATTTATAGATAAAAATCCCATGCACTACTGATGGCACTTCTGTCTCCTGATGCTGTAATGAGCAGCTCCCCGACAGAAATACCCCTCAGTCAGGTAATCAGTGATGAACTGTCTGCGGTCAGGAAAAACCGTGCAGGGCTGATGACAGACTCGGGTCATTCCCGTACCCATATCGGTATCCTTCTCCTGTGTATCGCTATCAACGCGATCTATTCACTTATCCGGCCTGACTATCTTTATCTCTTTATCGCTGCCAGTTTCTATCTCAATATGTATTATTTCATCATACTCCTGATACCACAAAATTTTAAAAAAAATGCGGGTCTCCCGAATGTCAATCTCACCCGCTTCCGGAGCTGGCTGAAAGAGATTGGATTAACATCGGGTACAGCCCGGTTTACGAAATTGTTTATTAATTCCCTTTTTATCAACAGCAGGACCTTATCCCCAGGCCTCAGTCTGATTTTCACCATAGATATTTTGTATGTAATCCTGGCATACAACACATTGGCACTGCAGTTAAGAACCACGATCATCGTCATTTCCCAGTGTGCAATAATTGTCGGGTTCTATCTTCTGATATGGAAAATGGAACCGTTCTCTGCGAGGTATGTGAACAACGTGGAAAAGGTCAAACGACGGCTTATCCATGAAAAACTTCCCCCCCGACTCATAACCCTTATGTTCATTATCAGTTTTCTGATTGCCATGGTGTTATTTTTTACCACGATTATTCTCCTGCCCGGAATTACTCTTCAAGCGTTTCTTGACGAGTCACAACTTACAAAACTGGGAAATCTCGTAGCCCTTCTCGCACTACTTGCCATCAGTCAGTATTTCATTATCCGTTATATCCACGGCAACACGAGCCGGACGATGGCCGATAGGCTCTTCGATTACAAAGAAAATGTTCTTCTGGACCTCCAGAACACGGTCGGATCCATGAACACGAATCCTGAAAATCGCGCGGAAACGACAACCCGGCTGCTTGAAACCAAGATCTACACAATAAAGCGAAATACCCTGAATGGTTTTTTCCCGGTCTTTGTTGTGGACCTTGACTTCTCTGTCATGCTTGACAGCACGACCCGGACCGCAATAAGGGGGTATATAGGCGATACAAGAACATCGGGATGATAAAAAGGGTACAGTATCATTTTATCAAAAAATGGTTCTGTAATTTTTTCTTGGGCAGTATGGGGTAGATGGCAGGGATCGAGCCTCATTTTTTGTACAAAAAGCCAGATCACGCAATCAGTTTTTTTCGTGTATCCAAATAACGGAACGAGATGCGAAGCACAAAGCCAAGGATGAGTACTGACGCCGATACTATGATGATCGTCACCCATTGTTCAACAGACAGGGGCACCGTATCAAAGACCGCCCCTCCATACTGGATAATGAAGATCTGGGCGATTACAATCGCACTCATAACAACAAAAAATGTCGGATTGCCCCGGAAAAATGGCGGCATCTTCCCGTCCAGTGCCCGGCAGTTGATGCCGTTCCAGACCGCTGCAATGATGAATGCTGCAAAGAACACGGTGTTGATCTCAGCAGCGGTGGTGCCGCCAATGAAACCGGTAGCGATCTGGAGGATGCCCCCAAGGATAAAGAACATTCCGGTCACGATTATCGATATCCCCATGAACGGGGTGATAATATTCGCATCATGCGTGATGGGTGAACGGTTCATCAGCCCGGCATGCGGGGCTTCCGAACAGAGAGCAAATGCGGCCAGCGTATCCATGATGATGTTGATCCAGAGGATCTGGATGATGGTGAAGGGTTCAGGATAACCCAGGAGCGGTGCGATGAAGACCAGGATACAGGCACAGAAGTTGATCGTGAGCTGGAAGAGGACGAACCGCTGGATGTTCTCGTAGAGTGACCGTCCCCACCAGACTGCGTTTGTGATCGATGCAAAGGAATCGTCAAGGAGGATAATGTCGCTTGCTTCACGTGCAACTTCAGTTCCGGCAATTCCCATAGCAAGCCCTACATCTGCATGCTTGAGTGCAGGGGCATCATTGGTCCCGTCTCCGGTAACGGCAACGACATCCCCCGTCTTCTGGAGCGCCTCTACAAGGAGGAGTTTGTCCATGGGTTCAGCCCGGGCCATCACATCCATCGCCTGGGCTGCAGTTACCTGATCGTCTTTTGGAAGCGACCGGAATTCGGTTCCGGTTATGACGCTTCCGCCCTGCAAAATCCCGGCTTCCCTTGCTATTGCCCGTGCTGTCTCGGGATTGTCGCCAGTCACCATCCGGACCCTGATACCTGCATGCTGGCAGCTTGCCACAGATTCTGCAATATTCTCTCTCAAAGGATCGCGGATACCGACATACCCGTCCCATACAAGGGCAGTTTCGCTCTCGTCACCATCGGTAATTTCCTTGTGGGCAAATGCAAGAGTCCTCATTGCCTGGGAAGCAAGGTTGCTGACCCCGGTGAGGTCCGGTTTCTGGACACAGAGAGAGGCAAGGATCTCCGGGGCACCCTTGACTAAAAGCCAGGACCTGCCATCCATGTGCACAACAGTGGACATCCGTTTCCGGCTTCCGTCGAAGAGGTACTGCCTGGTAACATGTGTTTCTGCACGGATCTGCAGGTAATCAAGAGCATGTTCACGGAGCCAGCGGAGCAGTGCACCTTCGGTCGAGTTCCCGATGACAATGAGCCGTCCTTCCCGATCTTCGAGATGTGCAGTAGCGTTCACCGCAGCATTGAGCGTGATCCATTCCGCGGGTGTCTTGGGGAGACTGTCCGACTTCACAGGATTACCAGATGGTGATGCCACCACCTCCATCTGGTTTTTTGTGAGAGTCCCGGTCTTGTCGGTGCAGATGGTTGTCGCAGATCCAATCGTCTCGCAGGCAATAAGACGGCGGACAAGACAGTTTGCCCGTGTCATCTTGCGCATGGCAAGCGAGAGCGAGAGCGCGACACTCATCGGAAGCCCTTCGGGAACAGCGGCGACCACGATCACGACTGCAAGCATAATATAATGGAGGATGTTATTAGCCGAATCAATGTTGAGCCCGGTTACATCCCCGAACAGGATGCCCCGGATAAACAGGGTGACACAGATAAGAATTGCCATCGTGTACCCGAATTTGCTGATGATCCGGGCAAGATCTTCTAGTTTATGTTCGAGCGGGGTCTGGGTGGCATGGTCGATGCCGAGCGATGCAGCGATCACCCCCATCTGGGCAGAGTCACCAACCGCTCCGGCAATCATCTGTCCTCTTCCTGCAGTGACAAATGAGCCTTTTAAGACTCCCTCCGTCACCTCTTTTTGGACCGGCTCGCTCTCACCGGTGAATGCGGATTCATCAGCAAAAATATCATCAGCAGAGCATACCCAGCCATCAGCGGGTATCGCATCCCCGGCTTCAAGAAGGATGAGGTCCCCGACCACAATATCCCGGGATGGAACAGATACCGGGTGACCATCCCGTATCACCTTGACTGCCATATCATCGCGGTGTGCATTGAGCACATCGAATTCTTTGCTGCTCCGGTATTCGTTAAAGAAGGAGATACCGGTCGAGAGCAGGATCGCGAGAATAATCCCGATGGTATCTAAAAAACCGCTTCCCTTGATACCGGAAATGACTGCTGAGATGGCAACTGCAAGGAGCAGGATTTTAATAATCGGGTCATCGAATTTTTTCAGGTATTGTTTCCAGAGGGGTTCCCGCACCGGCGGGGTCATAATGTTGGTGCCGAATTTTTTCCGGAATTCAGCGACCTGAGATGTGGTCAGCCCGGATTCACCCGCAAGATCCCGTAATTCATCAAAAGTCAGCATTATTCAAATTCCTAAACATTTACCTGATTTGTAGATCTACTTTGCGTGTTTCTGAAATATACTCTCCTCTCAGGAAAAACGGCTCCGGATAAATCCCAGTTCACCGCCACAAAAAGTATTCAATGAGAAAATCGGTTTTCCGCAGATATCACCGGGGAGGATACCCATGTGACCTGGGTAAAACCCCGGGAATGTTTCATTCTGTCCAAAAAGAGAACCGTGAATTTTTTCTGGGTCAGGCTATGTGGTTATTCCTTCTTTTCTGCCTCTGTCTGCTCTTCTGCCGGCTTCGGCTTTGCTTTCCGGACCATACCAATGATAACGGATCCAACAGCAAGCAGTGAGATACCGATGATTGCATAGATGATAAGACTGAAGTTATCCTGGACTACGGGTAAGCTTCCCAGGAAAAATCCTGCAAGCACAAACCCAAGAACCCACAGAATGGCACCGAGAATGTTATACCTCAGAAACCATCGGTAGTTCATCTTTCCAACACCGGCAAGGAACGGTGCAAACGTACGGATAAAGGGGACGAAGCGTGCAATCACGATGGTCAGACCGCCATAGCGGGCAAAATATTCCTCGGTTTTTTCCAGCTGGCCCTTTTTCACAAATGTGTTCTTTTCAAGTGCCTTCATTCCCACGTTTTTCCCGATCCAGTAATTGGCCGAATCACCGATTACCGCCGCAGCAATCAGGGTCACGATCAGGATTTCCAGGTTGAGGAAGCCAGCCCCTGCAAGTGTTCCGGCAACAAAAAGGAGTGAATCTCCCGGAAGATAGGGAAACACTACAAGACCTGTTTCACAGAAGATGATGATAAACAGGATCAGGTACGTCCAGAATCCGTATACTGCAATAATTCCCGGGAGGTATGTATCAAAGTGGAGAATGAGATCGATAATAGAGGACGGATCCATTTCCGGGTATTTTGGATGCGGGAAGCGATAAAGAATTCCCTTGGATGAAGGGATTTTTTATTAAAAAATGGTAGCCTTTCGGCTGGTATGAAAAACATCCAACGATTATGTACAGCATCTGCTAAGAATAACCCATATTCACAAGTGAATTGAAGGTTCTTCACTATTACGAGATTTGATAGTTATAGGCAGAGTGGCACAATGAATACAATCTGGTATTCGTGCTATGAGCACACTCATCTATTCGTGACCACGACCAATCTCTGTAACAGGTTCTGGACCTAAGCCGAAATTGGTCTTACCTGCCTATAACTGATCAATTATTTCAGGAACCTATTAAAGAAGGATTCCATGCACTCGTTTTTCATGTTCATCTATAAGCCAACGGCTCATAGCACGCTCTGTAGAAATGTAAATTACAGGATAAACGCTCAAGGGGGTTTCACCCCCGCCGCTATGGCTCCCCCAAATGCGATAACTCCTGAAAAGGTACTACGTCATCATCGTTACCTGAGCGCAGGGGCGGTAAGGGGGGACGGGCACTGTCCCCTCCTTTATCTTATATGTTCTTTTTATTTCATCCCTGATAAAAGGATTCAACAGAGCCGGAATATCCATCTTGGTCCGGCACCTTGTGCTCTCACACTATCATGTATGTAAAGAAGTAGAACGCTATCATGGGCAGGAACAACATAAGATAGAGCGCCCGGTTCCATTTCCATACCGCCCCGCCATCCATCGTCGCAATGGGCATGAGACTGTAGACCGCGGTGATCAGGTTTATGGAAAAGCCCACTCCACCGGCAATTGCCCAGAATCCCCCCGCTTGCGTAAGGGCAAGGAACAGGATCATAAGAAAAATACTGACACACGGTCCGGCCACCATCTCGATACCCAGTTCGCGGGTTTCATCTTCCCCCTGCCTATTTACTAGGTTCCGGTACGACGTGGCAAACGCATTCCCGTACAACCATGCGGTGAGGAACATGATCACCGTCCCCAGGCCCCAGAACTGGGTATCGGCATCATGCCCGTGTCGTGGTCGCGAAGTAGCGGTGGGCAAAATCATGAAGGACGACAGAGATCTGCTCCTACAAGGATATAGATCAGAACGGTTTGCAGGGTGAGCTCGGCGCGATCCGCGAGGATAAAAGCAAAGGCTACCATGATCACGGCTACTTCAATGACAATGATCTCTATGGCTGATAATCCTAAGAAATAACGCTCCCTTTGGCGTACGGCAATCCCGCGCTTCTCAACCTCAGCTGTATTCAATTTTTCCACTGCATGCCCTCCAGCGAGATCAGCAAAGAATTTTGCAACCTTGGGAGCGAACTGGGAGAGTATGCCGATATTGCTGATCAGGAAACTGATAAACAGAATAACAAAGTTGGTCAGTACTGCAGCGAGCGCCATGAACTGCGGGGGAATAAATCCGCTTGTCGGGAGGTTCTTATCCGTTGTTCCTTTCGCTTCCCGAATCAGGTTGATGATGTCTCCTGATTGGTTCTCACTCTGGGAGGGTGTCACCTCTACCGCCTTGCCCGGCGTTATTATCGGTACCGGGTTCCCGACACTGATATGGTTGGGACGGGTGAGTGAATCGCTGCCAAAAGCATTTGCAACCTGCAGGGTAGTGGTATACCTCCCCTCTAGTGCATAGGTGTGCACCGGATCTTTTTCTGTACTGGTTGTTCCATCACCAAAATCCCACGACCATGCAAGGGGACTACCGCTGGAGAAATCACGGAATCTGACCGTGAGCGGAGGATCGCCCTGCCGGATTTCCGCAATGAACTCCGCGTCGGGAACCATGCCGGTATTGATGATACCGGATTTGGTGATATGCCCCGTGCCAAATTCATTTGCACCAGACAACGTAACGGTATATATTCCTGGCTTTGTGTAGGTATGGATCGGGTTTTGCACTGAGGCAGATGTTCCATCCCCGAAATCCCATCTCCATGAATTCGTAGTACCGTTACTCATGCCCGTAAATGCCACCGTGAGCGGAATGTTTCCCTGCGAGGGAGACGCAGAAAAGTCCGGTACTGGCGGATCACCAACAGCGATAAACCCTGTCAAGGATTTGGTATCCTGCCCAAATGAGTTTGTGACCGTGAGCATTACGATGTATTTCCCGTTTGTTGCATAGATATGGGTCGGGTTCTGTTCCTGGGAGGTTGTTCCGTCCCCGAAGTTCCAAAGATACCCCAGGGGAAGGCTGCCTTCTGAGCGATCAAAGAAGCTGACCCGGAAGGGAGCGGTGCCAACCTGCGTGGCTGTGTAAAAATCCGCAGCGGGAGCTGAAGCAACGACAATAAACCCCGATCCGGGCCCGGTGGCTGGCACAGCGGATACGCAAGTGGGAATGCATACACAACTCAAAGAGCAGGATAACAAGAAGTAATGGTAGTTTTTGTTGCATTTCGCACCTTTTTAAAAATCTGATAAACCGTTCGGGTATGAAACTGGATTTAACATGGATATTAGGGTTCTTAGTAAAGTTGTCCGTGTACTAAAGATTCTTATCGGTCAGGAATTATCATGAACATTGGACACAATGTGCGTTCATAAAAAAATGTTACCAGAATATATTGATACCCCCTTTCCTGAAATCAAACAGGACAAATCTTTTATCCCCTATCAAATCCCAGATTTGAAGAATACACCCCCCGGGAGAACTGATTTTTTGAAATCTCCTTTCTTTCGTCTGGCTGAACTTATCACCGATCACCCGCGATATGTAGCTATAGCATCCGCGATCGTATTGATCGTCGCGTTATTCGGCATGGGTTTTGTGACCATGGCCACGGGTAGTGATACGTACCTCGATAAGGATACAAAGCGGGGCATGCTTCTTGATGATTATACTGAGACGTTCCAGTCCGACAGCATTCTGGTGCTCATTGAGGCGGATGATGTCTTAACTCCCCCGGTACTTGCTTACATTGACAGACTTGAGACAGAGATCGCAAAAGAACAGAATGTCGACAGTGTTTCAGGTATCACGGATCTGCTGAAATCTGTCAATGGAGGTGTCCTTCCGGTATCATCAGCAGATATTACCCAGGCAGAACAACGCATACCCCCCGAGGTTCTTTCGCGCTATGTGCCCTCCAGGACCATGACATTTGCTGTTGCCACGCTCAAACCCGGGTCTATCCCAGGAACAGCAGAGTATGGTCGTCAACAGCCTGAACGCCCGTATCGGTGTTTCAGACAGGCCTCCCGGTGTATCAGTGGTCCTTACCGGGAATGCTGCGTTCCAGCAGCAGATGCAGACCGAGATGGGTACATCGATGGGCGTGCTCATTCTTGCAGCAATGGTACTCATGGTGCTCGCCGTCGGGTTGCTCTTCGGTCATGTGCGGTACCGTCTCCTTTCTGTTGGTGATCGTTGCGCTTGGCCTGATCCTGACCTTTGGGATCATCGGCTATTCCGGCATGCAGATCAACATGGCAACCATCGGGGCATTTCCCGTACTCATCGGTATCGGCATCGATTATGCCATCCAGTTCCATTCCCGGTTTGATGAAGAGATACGGAAAGGCACCCTTCACGATGCAGTCAGAAATACGATTACTCTTGCCGGCCCTTCGGTACTCTACGCAATGCTTGCAACGTCCATGGGTTTTCTTGCAATGTACATCTCCCCGCTGCCGATGATAAGGAGTTTCGGGATAGTCTGTGTGATCGGGGTTGTATCCTGTTATCTTGCCGCAATTGTCCTTGTCCCGTGTCTTTGGCATTCTGGTTAATTACCGGGCAAAGGAAGAACCCCGACATACATCCGGATCAGGAAAGAAACCGCTGCGGTTCATGGACCAGTACAATACGCTTCTTGGTGCTGCGGCAGCAAAGGTAGCAAAAAATCCCATCCCGGTTCTTCTCGTTATCGGACTCATCGCCCTTATCGGGTTCCAGATGGATGACCAGATTATTGTCAATACCAATGAGGATACCTTCGTGCCCAAGGACATGCCGGCGAAGATCTATCTCGACAAGGTAAGCCGGGCTATGGGTTCGGCAGCGTCCACACCCATCATGATCAGGAGTGAAAATGTCCTGTCGGTCGATACGATCCAATGGATGATTGACTTCCAGCGCTATGAAGAGACGCACAATGCCAAGATCACCGGCTCGCGCAGTATTGCCAATCTACATTCTCCAGTACAATGAGGGGAAAATGCCTGAGACCAACAGCGAGATTGCGGGTATTGTTTCCCAGATCCCGAACGATATAAAGAAACGGTATATTGACGGCAGGACACAGGCTGTTATTGAGTTTTCAACGGTCGATATGGAGAACGAGGTGGGTATGTCCATGATGGACCAGATGAGAAAGGATCTGGAGTGGTATAAGCCTCCCATTGGTACATCAGCATCAGTAACCGGTATGGGGGAGATGTTTTCCAACCTCATCCGTGAGATCCGCGCAGGGCAAGATGCTGATGACCATTCTTGGTTTTGGCCTGATCTTCGGGTTCCTCCTTGTTGTGTACCGGAAGGTGGTCAAAGCTGCAACCCCGCTCGTTCCTATCATTCTCATTGTCGGCTGGAACGGCCTGATCATGTTCCTGCTGGGAATCGATTATACCCCGCTCACCGCAACACTCGGTTCGATGTCAGTGGGCGTGGCATCGGAATACACCATCCTGATCATGGAACGCTGTTACGAGGAACGTGCTCATGGTCTGGCCCTCATCCCTGCAATCCAGAACAGTGTCCAGCAGATCGGTACGGCAATTACGGTCTCGGGCATGACAACGGTGTTTGGGTTTGCTGCCCTGATGCTCTCAACCTTTGGCATCATCAGCAACTTCGGGCTTGTGACGGTAATCTCGGTATTTTTTGCCCTTATTGGTGCAATCATTGTCATGCCGGCGGTTCTGGTGCTGGCCGGAAGGTTTGAAAAAGAACCTGAGACGAAAAACTAGAAAATTGTCCCAGTGAAAAAAATCCAATTGATTCAGAAGACATTCTTTCCTTTTTCCATCTGTCATAAAGGAATTCTCAGAGCAAAAAATCATGTAGTTTAAAAAAAAGATCCTCAGATCTTTTTTGATGTGTCCCCTTTCATCATAAACTTGACAACAAGGAATACCACCAGTGCAATGATGACAAAATCAATGATTGCACCAACAAAATCACCAACAAGAAATGTTACGGGACCAGCTTAATAACTGCGGTTCTCCAACTTCCTCCGGGAATGATTGCCCCAATAATCGGCATAATGATATCATTTACCGTGGCGGTCACCATTTTTGTCGCTGCTGCACCGATAATTACCGCTACTGCCAGACCAATGACCTGGTATTTCAACAGGAATTCCATGAATTCCGCAACAAATCCCTTCTTTTCTTCCTTTTTTTCTTCAGCCATGAAAAATCACCTCAAATCAGGAAACATTATTTGTTTACTGAATAAAGAGCCATTACTCTGTAACTCTTATAAAGATTTCGTAAAAAGAGATTAGAATTGTGATCAATTTCACGGAAAAAAGCAAAATTCTTTCCCACAATTTTATGAGAACAGGGAACGCCAACGAGCACAAACATGATATAACACCGGCTCGCATTTTCTGGTATGCAATTCAGAATCATGGTTATTATGGTAGTGCTTCTCTGTAGTGCTCTTGTCACTGGCTGGATGTACAGGTACCCAGACTTCACCATCTGCAACTACACCGGCTTCCGGAACTCCGGCTGGATCCGGAACAACTCCGGCATCATCAGGAGCTATTCTGACCACCGTACCAACTGATATAGTTCCCAGTTACAACCAGGTTACGGTTGATGTGGGAGAAAAAGATTATCTCGGTAATATTCCGGTGATTTACCAGGGTGGCATGGGACAGATCCATGTGAAAAAAATATCTGCAAAAACTTACCCGGGCAGATGGACAGACCCAGACGCAACCGTTGGAAAACAAGAAAGGGATGAAGTGGAACTTCAGGGAACGGGAAGGAACAAAGCAGACCGATCGTGTCGAGGTCTGGGTCAGTATGGACAACGGTGCAGACCTACAAAATAGATGATGTGCTCCGCGAATACCGCATCCATTAGTGAACAAAAAACCAACCACATCCCTTTTTTATTTTGATACGGGCAGGATTTTTTTTATCATGCAGGTGAACTGGCGGCAGATTCATGCAGCACGAAACTCTTTTGCAGCACTCTCTGCGGCATGTGAACAGGAAGGATTCATTCTTCACCCGGCTGATAAACCTGCAGATGATGTGACCTGTTACAGTCTCAACTCAATGAACGAATCCCGGTACCGGCGATGAGATTTCTGCTTCAGACAGCATCACCATTGTTGGTGGTCCGCATGCATCGGCATGTCCGCGTGAAGTTGCAGAATATGCCGATTATGTGATTATCGGTGAAGGGGAATTCACCCTTCCCCGGCTTCTCGCACAGATAGAACGATGGCGGCGATACGAAAATTCCCGGTGTGGCAACCGCTCATTTTTATGAACCGCCTGATACCTGCGTCCGGCTTGATGCATACCCCGCATTTTCCCGGACGAAAGGATATGTGGAGATCACCCGGGGCTGTCCGTTCTCCTGCGGCTACTGCCAGACACCGCAGATCTTCGGTCATTGCATGCGCCACCGTTCAATTGATGCCATCGCCGAATATGCAAACCGGTACGAGCATGCCCGGTTCGTGTCGCCGAATGCGTTTGCTTACGGTTCTGATGGTATTCATCCCCGGTGGGAAAAAATTGAACGCCTTTTTTTACAGACTGAAGCATGCGATCTATTTCGGTACATTTCCCAGCGAGGTGCGCCCGGAATTCATCTGCGAGGAATCGCTTTCCCTCATTAGCACAGTACTGCTCCAATACAAAACTCCATTTCGGTGCACAATCGGGTAGTGATACGGTGCTGGAGCAACTTTGCCGGGGACACACCGTTGATGATGATTATCCGTGCTGTGGAACTCTGCACCGAGTTTTCGATCACCCCGGTTGTTGACTTTATCGTCGGGTTCCCGTTCGAGACTGATGAGGACCAGAACCTGACCCTGGACCTGATACAATGGGTTGCACGGTCTGGAAAGGTGCATGTGCACCGGTTTATGCCCCTTCCCGGAACTCCGCTTGCCGGAACAAACGCGCGATCACTCCTGCCGGAAACGGAAAAAATCTGCGGAAAACTCGCCTTATCGGGTAAATTGACCGGTTCATGGAATGATCCTGAGATAAGGTTTTTTAGACATCCTTCAAATGATATACCATGAAAGATGTGCTATTGATAGCAGATCTCCATGGTCAATTCGGTAAAATTGATTCATTTCTGGATTTGAATCCGGAAGCGGTATTTATTGCAGGCGATATCACCAATATGGGTCCAGTTGACGCGGTCGATGACGTGCTCTCACGCATCGATGTGCCGTGTTTTGCAGTGCCCGGCAACTGCGACCCGCGTGAGATCATCGAGACACTTGAACACTCCGACACGGTCTGTCTCCATGGCTCCCAGATTAATCTGGGAAAGATAACGATTGTCGGTGTTGGTGGATCAAATCCGACACCGTTCGGTACACCGTTCGAGATGACCGACAAGCAGATAGATGACGTATTGAACAGTGCGATGAAAAAGATGGAAAAAACCGTTCATAATGTTCTCCTCTCCCATGCACCCCCGTATGAGATGCTCGACAAAATCACGGGGAACATGTCGGGAGCCAGCAGTATCCGGAAGCATATGAAGTCTTTTGATCTTGTCTGCTGTGCCCATATCCACGAGCACGGGGTATTATGGAATCTGATGGGGTAAAAATTGTAAACCCCGGTCCGGCAATGGACGGGTATTGTGCGATGCTCCACTTCGGAACGATGCACGGGATATCAGGATTGAACTGCTGACCGTTTAGACAGCAGCAGTTCGAGGTACGAGGCGAGGATTGGCTCACCACTAAACTCCAATCTCTTTTGAAATCTTTTCAATTCGGGCAGCGGCATTTGAATTCTCATCCTCTGCCAGTATTTCAATCTCGACAAAGGTGCCAAGTTCCTCGACCTCATCCAGCGAGATTGCAGCATCCGGAAAGCCGGTAATTCTCACGCCACTTGTTCACTTCAGCAGTCCGGGTAAACCCAAGCCGGTCCAGCATCTGCTCAAATACTTCACCGGATTCAACAGCCGTATTCAGTTCTTCACGTGCCTTGAGCCCGGATGTTTTTATTTTTGCTCCTTTGTAGGTGACTACTGCATGATCGTTGGTATACCTGACCCGTATTGCTTCATCAGTAACGCCAAAATCGCGATGGGGTGCATTATAATAGATATCATGCTCATGTATCCTGCCGCAAAACTGTGCATTGTGCCCGATCAACTGTTGCCGAACCGGATCGAGCGATGAAATCCTGACTTTTAATTCAATTTCAAGCATGATTGTGCCACACGTTTATCTGTTTTCGTTGCAATTTAATATAGTCAGGTGAATTATGGCAATAAAAGATGGAGATTTTATTAAACTGAGCTATTCAGGGAGTGTCAACGAAAATATTTTTGATACTACTGATGCAGCAGAAGCAAAATCTGCCGGTATCCACAGTCCGAATGCGATTTACGGCCCGGTCACGATCTGTGTCGGGCAGAAACATGTAATTCTTGGTCTGGATGAGGAACTTGTCGGCAAGGAAGTCGGTGCAGCAGGTGATGTTGTTGTAACTCCGGAGAAGGCATTTGGCGACCGCGACCCCAAACGCATCCAGTCGTTCCCGAAGAACCAGTTCAAGGAAAAACCCGTCCGCGGTATGTCGGTAAAGATGGATGAGATGGGTGAAGGGACGGTCGTTGATGTCATCGGTTCCAAGGTCATTGTCGATTTCAATCCCCCGCTTGCCGGACAGACGCTGTCGTACCACTATACTATTGAAGAGGATGTTACCGATCCGCTCGAGCAGCTGAAAGGGCTGGTCCGGCTGTATGCTGGCAGGGACATGGAGATCGCAATGGATGATGGCAAGGCAACCATCACGCTTCCCCCGGGCATTAACTATGACCGCCGCTGGCTTCTCTGGCGAGGCAGGATCATCCACGAGGGGTTCGAGTTGATCAGGGATATATCAGAAATCACGCTGGTTGAAACCTTCAAACGGCCTGAAAAGAAGGAAGAATAATCATTCCTGGTTTTTTCATATTTTTTTCCCGGATCTTCTCTTTTTCCCCGGGAACTATTCAGGTGATCCGTCAATCCAGACCAGCACTAGAGTATTGAAAAAATGCTATGAATAAAACGATTTTTTAAAATAATCTCCCGGCTCAGTCAATACTATGAATAAGAAAACTCTTCTGGTATCCGGTCTGGTTTTACTTCTTATTTCCTGTGTTCTCATTACTGGTTGCACAAATGATTCCAGCACGACAAATACAACTACCCAGACAAGTGCAGTAACAACTGCTCCGTCAGGGAGTGCAAAATATGTATCCGGAGATATTGTCAAAATTCCCACCTCCAGCTCAGGAACAGCTATGCTGATCATCGGATATGATTCTGCCACGGATATGTACGAACGGGCACTGATCTATCCCAATGCAGATGGCAGCTGGGGATATCGCAGGAATTCCAATACTGAAAAAGCATCAAGGGCTGTCATGGAAAAAACCTATACGGAAAAAATTACCAATAAGCCTCCTTCCTCTATCGTGATCCGGCTGCCAACGGTTCTTACAACAGCGACAACCGTGCCAACGACACAGACAAGTTCAACATCAACGATGACAACTACAACTGTCTCCCCGACCGGGAAACCCACCTTCAAGAAAATTGTTCCTGATGAAGGGACTGCCGGGACACCGATTCCCATAACAGCTCTCACCGGCACAAATTTCCAGTCCGGGGCAACAGTGACTCTGATGAAGGCTGACAATCCGAATATTACCGCGACCAGTGTTAATGTGCAGTCTTCAACGCTGATAACCTGCACGCTTCAGCCCCCCGTCAAATGCAACTGCCGGTGCATGGGATGTTGTCATCACAAATCCGAATGGCCAGTACGTAAACTATGCCAATATATTTTCCATACGGGGTTCTCCCAATCCGACAGGTACCACAACCCCCACAGATTCGCAGGGTATCACCAGCATCAGTCCGACATTTACGTATGGAAACGATGTTGCATTGACGATAATTGGTACGAATTTCCAGCAAGGATTTACCGCTAAAATGACTAAGAGCACAGACACAAGTAAAATAATTACTGCAAGAGAATGTCCGGTGGGATAGTGCAACGCAGGTCACCGCCTGGTTTACCATTCCCGATCCCAGACTACGGGGAATCTATAATGTCATTTTGACAATGCCCGATGGAACTACCCGTAGTCTGCCAAATGGGTTTGAAGTGAAGTAAAGTGACGTTTTAATTAAATCATTTTCCTTTTTGTATAAAAAATGAAAAAACCCGAATGCGTTTTCTTTCCCATTCCTGAACTGGCCGGATTCTGATTGATAATTATTGAAGGGCGATCCTTTTTCAGCACTGGAGAAATCATTATAAAACCTGAACACTCAACAGGGATTTCACCCCAGCCGCTGTGGCTCCCCCCAAATACGAAAAACCCCGAACAGGTACTATGTCATTATCGCTCCGCGCAGAGGCGGAATAGGGGGACAGGCACGGTCCCTTCCTTCATCGTACCAGTGCTTTGTATTTTTAAATATAACAAAAGGAATTCAATAGAGTCTTACTCATCGGTTGACAAGGCGGTAACGCAGCAATGCTGCAATCCCTCCGAGTGCGACCAGTCGTTCCCCGGGTTCAAACCCCGATGAAAGCACAACAATGGTTGCCCGCATTGCCTCTGCTTTCTCGATAAGGCTGCATAACCTCCTCGTCCCGCAGGAGCGTATCGGCAATAAGCACCTGTTCTGCAGCACCGAATTCAATAGCTTCCTGCACTTCCTGACGCCCATACGCAACAGCACTATCCTGCGAGATCCTGAGCAGCACTTCATCCATCATTTTAACCTCGCGGGACAGCTGGAGGTCATCTATCAGCTTATCGAGTGCTCCCTTGCCGATCACTTCCTGCACCGCTCCACGCCCGATCCGCCGTGTCTCGACAACAATCGCCCGATCTGCACCCGCACTGGACCGGTTTTTGGCAAATCTTATAAAATCATCCTTGATGAACCCGGGACCGGCAATGATCAGCGGACCGGTAATATCAGTGATAACAGTGAGCACCTGTCCAAAAAAACCAGCACGGGTATCTGTCTCCGACCCCTTGCCACTCCCGGAGGTGATCGTGATTACACTCTCCGGGCCATACTGCCGCAACCGGAAGAGTTCTGCTTCACCCTCCTCAATGGTCAGGATATGGATTACTCCATAGACCGATGCCTTCACTGCCCGCTCTATCCGTTCGAGATCGATCGGGCGCCATTGTTTGATCACGGAAATTTCAAAGCCGGTCTCGACATTGATCGTGTGATATGCTCCGGTGTCCACGCCATGCTCAATGATCCCGGTGAGCCGGAGCCGGATGCCATGTTCGGAAAATTCAACCCGCTCTATCCTGATGCCGAGCCGGACCGGCCGCTTTTCTGCCTTCTCCGGTCTGTATTTTATCAGAAGCGGTGTCTACACTCCGGAAGGTTGTGGCAAAAACAAGATCGCCGGTGATAATGAGGTGCCGGAGGTGCCAGAGATCATCGATGCTCTCCGGGAATAACCGGATCTCGCCATACCTGTCCTTTAATTCACCATATTCAACTTTCATGGTGACCTACAATATCGGAACCACCGGGCGGTACGAATGCCGCAACCTGCGTGGTGTTCAGGATACCTTTGAGTGCTTTTTCTTCCTCTTCAGAAACGTTCTGTTTGAGGATGCGCAGCACTTTTTTTGCCACATCATTGGGTTCGAACTGTCCGGGTTTGAGTTCGGCATACGCTTTCGTTTTTCCTTTGATCGCGGAAGGCGGACCCCCAATGACCGCTGCGTGAGGTTCGAGCATAAGCCCGATCCCAACCGCAAGCGGCACGTTCCGGTAATAGGTGCGTTCCCCCCGGACAATAAAGGAACCCCGGGAGATGAATTCACCGGATTCCGGGGTCTTGCTGACCTGTGAGGGAAGAGCACTGTACACATCTGCGGAGAAGTGCCCGCTCCGCCATGCGCCGGAATAGGATGCAGCGAACTGTGCTACCTCATCCATATGCTCTGTTTTCCCTTTGACAATCACGACACTTGCACCATGCACATCGGCATGTACAAACAGGTCCTGTCCGCC
The DNA here is from genome assembly GCA_963699515.1 of uncultured Methanoregulaceae archaeon. Taxonomy (GTDB): domain Archaea; phylum Halobacteriota; class Methanomicrobia; order Methanomicrobiales; family Methanospirillaceae; genus Methanoregula. Next base: position 436,263 of record CAVOUD010000003.1, read on the forward strand.
CATGTATTTTTTGACCAGTTCCTCGTTCTGTGATGCATCCCGTCCGCCAAGCACGACAACCCCGTCGCTTGTCACAAACCAGCGGAAACGGTGGTACCACACTTTTTTCATGAAGATAAATTCCCTTCTCACTTCTTTTTTCTTCGGCTGGGTTGTTTTCATCGCTCTGAGTGCCCCTTCTTTTTTCTTCCGGAATTTTTTAATCACATCGTAATATCTGCCCGGCATTCTGCTCGATCCCTTCATGGACAAAGATTTTCACCCGTTTCCCGATATCGATTTCAACCGCTGCTTCTTCAGGATAGAATGCAATGATCTTTTTTGCATCCGGTGAATTGTTATCCTTCGAGTAGTCTTTCAATCTCCTGCCATGAATGCGTTTTACTTGCCGTATCCAGTGAGCTGATTACCCTGTGATACAAACGCGTAATTTTCATAAATTGCAGCAACAACCGCTTCTGTCTTCTCGATCTTTTCATCAAATTTCTTTATCGCTGATTTCTGGTATTTTAATATCCTCTCTTCCTTGGTCAGTGTTGATTTTGCCTCAGCCGTTTTTCTCTCAGCTTTGGTCAGTGGATAAAATGCCTCAAGGGCTTCTGAGAACGTTGAAAAATACTGAACCTCATTCCTGTCCCAGATATCGATGGGTTCACAGTGTTTTGCAAAGATTCCCGGCTTTGGTGCGTGCACTACCTGAAAAAACAGTTCCTGCACTGCTGTAAAAATTGTTTCCGGATCTGCAGCACTGGCAGGAAGTGTTTTATCAAGGCCGGTTTTCTGGCAGATATATTCTGCATAGGTGCCCCCGAGCATACAGCCAATCGCAAGGCTCCGGACAAGATCGCGGTCATCGTTTCTGATGGCTGATGCCAGGTTTTCAAGGGATGCAGTGGGATCGGTTGCACCCAGGGTATAGAGGGCATGGGGAATTATTTCCCGGTCCTTGAACCGGTGGTGCCGGAGGGGCTTGATGATCGTATAGTTCTCATCAGTCAGTATGATATTTCCTTCATCAAAAAGTTCGATAATAAGCCGATAGATAAGGTTACCTTTCCCGATATCAAAAATAAGTATACGCTCAAGCCCGTGCTGGTGGATGGCAAGCACTTTTCCTCCGGAGAGATATTTTCGCAAGAACATGGCAAACTGGGGCGGATTTTTTGGGGGTTCCGGCAGGTCTTTTACCAGATGTGCTCTTCTTCCCGCTTCGATAATCATCTGGTATCGTGCTTTGTTTTCACCATTCAGCCGGATACTCATCGTTCGGGTGTCAAACTGGTAGACCTTGTCTATCCAGAGCGGCAGCTTTCCGGACAATTCTGATGTAATTGCCTTGACATCGATCCCGCTCATTCCCTGTTCGGATGCCATTGATGTACCAAATTACATATGGCTTGCGCACTAAAAAATAAGACTACTGGTGAAGCGGGATGAGTGAAGAAGTACATTGAAGAAAAGCCTGCCCTGACAAAAAAAGAAAAGACAAAGGCAGATAAACAGGCTGAACATATTGCCCGCATCAAACGGACCCTTGTTGCATCCCTGCTGGGTATTGTAACCGGTATCCTCTCGTACTGGTCCGGGGGAATTCCCAATGCAGCCGGGCTTCAGGATAATGGTTTTTTGGCATTCATGCTGATGCTGGCCGGCATAGTAGTCCAGAAACACCTCTTCATACTCCTGGGTATGGACACGTCAAAACTGGGTGCAAAAGACTGGTTTTACCAGGGATTCATGACCTTTGCCTTCTGGTTCATGACATGGACGATCCTGTTGACCTCATTATCCCCGGCACTCTCATAATCAAATCTTTTTTGGGATTTTCATGAGAATCGCGATTGTTCACAAAGACCGCTGCCATGCAAAAAAGTGCGGCACCGAGTGTATTCTCTACTGTCCCCGGGTCAGGACCGGGGACGAAACAGTTGTCATCGGTGAGGATGGCAAGGCACTCATCTCTGAAGAGCTCTGTGTCGGGTGTGGTATCTGTATCAAGAAGTGTCCCTTTGATGCAATTGATATCGTAAGCCTGCCAGAAGAGCTCGAACACCCGACCCACCGGTATGGAAAGAACGGGTTTGCCCTCTATGGTCTCCCTATACCGGTTGAGGGAAAGGTAACCGGGATCCTGGGTGCAAATGGTATTGGTAAGAGTACCGCAGTCAAGATCCTTTCCGGGCAGCTCCGCCCGAATCTCGGGAACTTTGATACCGAAGTCGCATGGGAAGAGATCTTCAAACGGTATGCCGGTACAGAACTCTTCGATTATCTCCAGACCGTCTCAAAAAAGATCTTAAAGATTGCATCAAAACCGCAGTATATCGATTATATCCCCAACGTTTTTTCCGGGACGGTCAGGACGTTGTTAAAGACAACCGATGAGCGCAATAAACTTGCAGAAATCCTCCCGGTCCTCAAACTTGATACGATTCTGGATCATGACATCAGCACGTTGAGCGGCGGGGAACTGCAGAGAGTGGCGATTGCAGCCTGTCTTGCACGGGATGCAGATCTCTATTTCTTTGATGAAATAACTCCTTTTCTGGATATTTACCAGCGGATTGCTGCTGCCAAACTGATCCGGGATCTGGCCACGCAGCGCCCGGTGGTGATCGTTGAGCACGATCTTGCGATTCTTGACATGCTCGCAGATACGGTGCATGTAGGCTATGGTAAACCGGCGGTCTTTGGTATCATCACCCGCCCCAAAGGAGTCCGTGTCGGTATCAACCAGTATCTTGAAGGTTTTCTTGTTGAAGAGAACGTCCGTTTCCGCGACACAGCGGTAGTCTTTGAAAAACGGGCTCATGATAAAGGATCAGAACGGGACATCCTCTTTGAGATCCCGGCGATGACCAAGAGAATATGAGTCGTTTCACCTGACCGTGAACGGGGGAACGATCAAGGCCGGAGAAGTGCTGGGGGTTGTCGGAGCAAATGGCATGGGCAAGAGCACATTTGCCAGACTCCTCGCCGGTGATGAAACACCAACGACAGGAAAAATCGAAACATCCCTCCGGATTTCCTACAAACCCCAGTATATCAAGGCAGATACCTCTGATACGGTGGAAATGTACCTCCGCCAGCGCACGAACAAAGTTTGATTCTTCCCTCTACCAGCATGAGATTATCGAATCACTCTCTCTTGAGGCAATTCTCCAGTCACCGGTTGATTCCCTGAGTGGCGGAGAGCTCCAGCGGGTGTCAATTGCAGGGTGCCTCTCCCGGGATGCCGATCTCTATATACTCGATGAACCCAGTGCCCACCTTGATGTTGAACAGCGGGTCAAGGTGACAAGGATGATCAAACACCATGCTGAGGGCAGGGCTGTCGGCATCATGGTGATTGACCATGATATTTACCTCATCGATATGATCAGTGAGCGGATCCTTGTCTTTGAAGGAGAGCCGGGCATGCAGGGAACTGCAGCCGGGCCGTTTAAGATGCGGGAAGGAATGAACAGGTTCCTCGAGGTGCTTGAGGTTACGTTCCGCAGGGACCAGAGCGGAAGACCCCGGATCAACAAACCCGGATCATTCCTTGACCGGGAACAAAAAGCATTAGGCGAATTTTATTACTATAACGCAGATGAGTGAATTATATTCATTCAGTGTATACCTTTTCCTCGTCTATCCAACCATTTTTTAGATATTTGAGGAAATGCCTGCAAAACCCGGAACGCTCAACAGGAGTCTCATCCCTCTCCTGCCAGAATCTCCATACGAATGCACTACGTCCTAAAAAATCAAACCACATTACCATGGCTCTCAAAGCAGGTGCAATGAAGGCTGACAGGCATGTACCCCCCTTCATCTGACCTGTGCATTTTATGGTATCTCCTGATAAAAAGAATTCCTCTGAACCGATTTTTCAACAATATAAAAAAGTATTTTCCAGGGTCTTTTCTCCTGGGTAAAAAAAAGCGCACCTTTCAGATGCCATTATCGGTGGATAAACCGGTCTTATTGAAAAAATTACTTTGCTGATTTGCCTGCTTCGTATTCGACAAGGACCGGGGCGATTGTTTTTGTTGCTATTGATCGCCGCACAAGAATGGTGAGTTTCCGGCAGTAGTGGATGTGTGCCATCTGGAAACTGACAATCAGTCCAAAGCAAAAGCAGGTGATACTGATTAGGGTGTAACTTACTACGTCAACCATGGTCTGTCACTCCTGTGTCATGTCTCCCGGGCGAGTTCATCAATGATAGGAATCACGGATTCGGCATCGAAACATTCCTGGGCGATTACCATGAATCGCTTCGTATAATACATTATCAGGAGCTGGTATCCGAGAATTGCACCAATAGCAAAGGTCATAATTCCGATAGCAATATAAATTAACAAATCTGTGAGCATGTCAGCCATAATACATCTCATTGTCTGTTACGATGTCAACCAGATAAATATATTGAATGGATTTTCAGATTTATATTTGAGGATCCGGATACGTGGATACGCGATTTTTTTGTACCAGCTTCGGATACAGAAGTTTCTCCTTGATTATTTTATAAATCTCCCTGGTTTTTCTCTCTATTTCTCTTCAAGAGTTGTGAGCAGGGGATTCCCAGGTTAAACACTATTCATCAGATATATTAAGTTACATCCCGCACATTGAACCGGTAGCGAATCTGTCCATTGCGTGCGAGTCAGTCTTTCCGGTGAGTGACAATGAAAACTGAAATGCCCTTGTCCAAACCCATCCGACAGTTTGTCAGGCAGACAGAAACCCTTCTGGACACGGAAATCTCTCTTTTGCGCAATCCCGAGGCAGACCCAAACGGGATGCTGGTGGATGTTTATACCTACAATATCGAGAAAAATATGATTATTTTTCCGGCGCACTACATCGGTCTTTTAAAGGATTTTATCATTGCCAAGCACTGCGTGCACCTGCTCATCAAAGGAGCGGCGGCAAAAAAATCCCGGTATCTTGTCTGTTCCTTCACCGGAGATTCCATGTACCGGGGAATTCATCAGATCTATATCGATGCTCTCAAGGACGAGGCAAAAAAGGAGAAAAAACTCCCGGTCCACAAACTCATCCAGATGCTCAATATCCTCTACACCAATTTTAATGATGATATCAATGAACTACCCTGGAATCCGATAACCAATGCCCGTGTCTATCACCGGATGCCCCAGATCAGAAAGACCCAGCTCTACTATCTCATGAAGGAGGGAAAGATGGACATGGATGAAATGATGGAGTATGAAGATATCATTCCCCGGCGTTACTTTGTTCTGAATAAGTCGATGTTCTATGCCCGGGACCAGTATCTGGCAAAGACCCTTCCCGCAGATCGAGCTGATGCCGGTTGTCAACATCCCGCAGATGAAAAAGTTCAATCACCTTGAGGTAAAAGAGATGCTTACCACGCGCTGGACACACACCTCATGGTACCAGTCCAAGGTCTTTGGTGACACCATGCTTGAGATCATGGAGAAGTACCTGCAAAAAATTGACTGGAATGCAGAACCAACCCTTGATTATTTTCATGATATCTACCAGCTGGGTGTGCATATGACCAACCATTTTATCTCCTATATGTCGATGAAAGACTGGTTTGTCTGGGAACCCCCAAAACATCTGCGGGAGGCCCAGGCAAGAAAAGCGGAGTATGAGAATAAGGCATTAAAAAAGATCTTTGGCGATCTTATTGAGGAATCACCGGCAGATAGTCCGGGGGGAAAATTATGATCAGGATTACGCTCAAAACTAGGAACGTGCCGTCAATGACTACCAAGTGAAGTCGTGGGGCTCTTAAGGAAGGGGCGTGCCTATGCCAGCCGCACAAAATACAAGGAGGCAATTACCTATTATGAAAAGGCATTGTCGCTCGATCCCAACAATCCTGAAGCCTGGTATCTTCGGGCAGCAGTGTTTATTGAGACCGGGAGGAACACAGAAGCACTTGCCGACTGCGAGCATGCAATTACACTCAACCAGAACTATGCTGATGCCTGGTCAAAAAAGGGACATGCGCTCTACAATCTCGAACGGTATGAAGATGCATTATTTGCCTGCACCCGGGCACTTGCCCTCAACGGAAATGATGCCTCTGCCTGGTATATCAAGGGAGTCTGTCTGGATGAACTCGGGCGAAGCGATGAGGCTCAGGAAGCATACGGGAAATCTCTCGAACTTGAGATTATTCTTGATATGGAAGCCGAAAAAAAGAGATCGGGAACATGAAAGTGCTGATGGAACTCTCCCTTTTCACTGTTTTATCTAAAGAACCTGTTTAATAATCCTGAACGTTGATCGAAGAGTATCTCAGAATAACTTCACGACCCTGTTATAGTGTTTTTCAGGTTATTTTATTAGGTGATCAAGTAATATGAGATCCACATGGAGATCCCAGAACTTCGGACCTGGATCATGTTTTACCTGATCTCGTTCGTTGGACTTCTCTGGGCACCTTTCTTTCTGTTCAGGGTGTGATGCTCTGGGTCAGCCTGTTTCTTGTTATCGTAATCATCGGTATTCATTTTTTCACCTTATATAACCAGATAAAACTGCGTAGATCAACGAAAGGAGATGCTGCGGAACCTGGTGCAGGGATTCGAGCGGGGTCCAAAGGAAGAGGACAGCCAGAAAACCCGATGATATCGACCTTCTTTTTTAATCCTTTTTAATAAAGATTTTCTGGAGGGAATTATGCGCTACAAACAGGTCTTCCACCTGCCCGGCCCAGGTATTCTGTCTTGCCCATGATATAGAAACCACCTGATACCAGCGCCCCATGGAACATTTTTACCAGTTCATCCTTCTGCTTTTCGTTGAAATAGATGGTGACGTTCCGGCAGATAACAAGGTCAAGCCACCGCGAAACAGGTACACCACTCATCAGGTCATGAGGACGAAACCGGATCAGTTCTTTCAAGTGCGGTTTCACCTGAAAATTCCCGTCAGGGAGTCTGGTGAAATGGCGGTGGATCTGCGCTTCAGACAATTTGACCATTGCCTTTGGGGTATAGATGCCCTCCTGGGCTTTTGCCAGCACAACCTTGTCGATGTCTGTTGCGAAGATCTGGGCAGAGATCCCGGGGTTCTGTGCCATGAGGTCAGCGAGCATCATGGCAAGGGAGTACGGTTCTTCACCGGTTGAACAACCCGGCACACCAGATACGCAGCCGTTTTCTTTGTTTGAATAACGCGGGAAGGATCTCCTTTTTCATGGAGTCATACACATCAGTTGTCCCGAAAGAATTCAGTGACATTGATGGTGAGTGCATTCCGCAGGTTCTCCAGTTCGGGGGGATTTGCTTTCAGGTACGCGAGATAATCCTCATAGCTTGCACTGTTGGTCGAACGCATCCGTGAGAGAAGCCGGCGCTTGATGTAGTCCTCTTTGTAATTGGAACACTGGATGGCCAGTGTCTGTTCGATGAACCGTTTCAGCGGTGCAAAACCATCCATGATATTCCCGGATTATACTTGGTAATCTACGCTCATTTTTGAGGGAATGTTACCGGTTGTTGTTTTAATAAAAAGATGGCGTGTCCACCCATCAATTCAGGTGGAACTTCTCCATCATCTTCCGGCTGCGTTCTGCCATCTCCGCGAGCTCTGCTGATGCACTTGCAATCTCTTCAGTCGAGGCGCTGGTCTCTTCTGCAAGAGCGGCCATATCCTCCATCCGTTTCTGGTTGTCCCGGGTCAGGGTTGATACGGATTCTATACCGGTCATGAGCGTGTTGGTTGCCTGTGCCTGGTCTTCTGTTGCTTTGGTAATCTCGTTCACACCCAGCGTTACAATATTTGCCTCAGATATGATCAGGTTGAGCGATTCGACGGTCTTGTTGACACTTTCAATACCTGTCTTGATCTCTTCAAAAGAGTTTTTCATGGAAGTTGAGGTCTGCTCACTCTTTGCCTGGATTGCCTTGATGAGGTTCTCGATCTGGCTGCTTGCTTTCTTGGATTCACCGGCAAGATTCTTGACTTCACCTGCGACGACTGCAAAACCGCGCCCGTGTTCGCCGGCCCGGGCTGCTTCAATCGCAGCATTGAGTGCCAGGAGGTTGGTCTGGTTGGCAATATCGGTGATAAGGTTCACGATCTTTGAGATTGCACGCATCTGTTCGTTCAGTGCGGTGATATCATCGACACTCTGCTTGGAGATCTTCTCCACATTCTGCATCTTGGTCGTGGCAATCTGGCCGATCTCTGCTGCCTGTGCACCTTCTTTGGATGCTTTTTCAGCATGGGTCATGACATCGTGAGATGTGCTTGCAATCTCTTCGATGGATGCAGAGATATCTGAGATATCCGTTGAAATCTTCTCCACATTCGTGAGCTGCAATTTTGAATTGTCAGCGGCTTTCTGGGACGAGATTGCAACCTGCTCGGTGGCTTTTGCAATTTCTTCGGTGCTCTTGATGGTATCGTTGATCGTGGCATCAAGCTTGATCATTGCCTGCATCAGATCGGATAAGACGATCCTGATCGAATCAACTGCTGCGTTATAATCTGCTTTAAGCCTGACCAGCGGATCGGCATCATCTATGCTCACCTGGTACGTGAGATCACCGGATGCAATTTTTGAGAGTGCCATCTGGAGTTCCTCTGCACTCACGGTAAGGAGTTCAGCTTTTGCCCGTGCCTCGTCCATCATCTCTTTGATCTTCGTTTCCTGCTCACGCTGTGTCGTTATGTCATTATATACACAGACAATGGTCTGGAGAATCCCTTTTGGATCAACCATCGGGATACCGTACTGGTTGAGGATACGAACCCCGGTCGGGAATTCAATTTTGATCTCTCCGAAACTCCTTTTTTGTTCCTGGAGCACCTTTTTGAGCCCTTCGCCGTGCTGTTCGAGAATCTTGAAATCTTTTGCACTCATGCCGATGAGCCGTTCCCGGGCAAGGCCGGTCAGGGAGATATAGGCATCATTCACCATGATGATCTTGAACCCGGTATTCATCAGCATGATAGGCATGGGATTCTGGTTGACGATAATATCAGACCGCAGCTTGAGGAGAGCAACCTCATCCATCTTCTTTTGCAGTTCCTGCTGGCTCTTACGCTGGGCGGTGACCTCGTTGTAGACAAAAAGGAGGTTTGAGATCTCATTATTGCCATCAAGAACCGGCATTACATACTGCTCGAGGATATGCGTGCCGCTGGGAAGTTCAACGGTAACTTCCCCGAATGCCCGTTGTTTCTTCTCGATAGCCACCTTTGCCCCTTCTCCTTTCTGCTCGAGAATTTTTACCTCCCGAAGGCTCATGCCAATGACGCGGTCACGGGGAATGCCGCTCATTTTTGCATAGGCTGCATTTGCTTCAACCACGACAAAATCGGGATTGGTCATCAGCATGGGGATCGGGTTCTGCTGGACAATGGTTTCTGAGGTCCGGTGCAGTTCGGTGATCTCATCCATCTGCCGCCGGTCCTCAGTCACATCGTTGTAGACGATCAGGATACTGGTCACGTTACCGCTGTTGTCAAAAATGGGAATACCATACTGCTGCAGCCTTTTTGCACCGAGGGGAAATTCAACCAGGACTTCGCCTGTCACCCGCCTTTTCTCCTGGATTGCCTGCTTTAATCCTTCACCTGTCTGGTCCAGTATCTTGAAATCGCGCAGGGTCATCTTCAGCAGGTCAACGCGACTGATTCCACTTAATGAAGCATAGGCTTCATTTACCACGCGAATATGGAAATTCATATCCACAAGGATGATTGGCATCGGGTTTTGCTGGACAATCGTCTCGGACCGGTGCTTGAGCTGCTCAATTTCCTCGCTCTTTTTCTTCTGTGCAGTCGTGTCATTGTAGACAAAGAGCAGACTGGTGATCGTCTGGTCATTACCCATAATCGGAATGCAGTATTGTTCGAGAATGCGTGTACCGGAAGGCAATTCTACGATCACTTCGCCAAATGAGCGCCGTTTCTCCTGAAGTGCAACCTTTGCCCCCTCTCCCTTCTGGCTGACAATCTTGAAATTTTTAAGATTTGTCTTTAAGAGATCACTTTCCCTGATGCCACTCATCTCAATATAGGCAGCATTTGCCTCAACGATTGAGAACCCGGGTGTGGTAAGGAGCATGGGGACGGGATTATTCCTGACCATCACATCAAGCCGTCTGCCTGAGTTCTGCAATCGTTTGTTCAGATTCTCTGAAAGGTGCAATCTCTTCTGAAGGATTTGCTGGGGTTGTCGGAGATACCGCCCCGGTAAATAATGCTTTTCTCCCTGGTAGTTCAGTCATATCCATCCCCCCGTCAATTGTCCTGCATGCATAATTTTTGCCATGGTAATTTCCTGCCGTTCACTTTGTTGCCACATCCTCAAGCACTTTCTTCATATCGATCCAGATGATCAGGCCGGTGCTCTTTTTGTCGGACCCATCGCCTTTTTGCTTGATGATTCCTTTTACGAAACTGGAGACTTCGGATGAGAGTCCTTCACCAAGATGTTCGATATCGGATTCTGCCACCTGGAGGACACTGGTTACCTCATCGACAATGATCCCGACATTGCTCCCGGATGCCGCTTCCGGTACCAGAACGATAATCTTCTGATTTTCCCGTATCTCCTGATGGGGTAATCCGAGCAGGGTATTGAGGTTCATGATGTTGGTGATCTCTCCGCGAAGATTAATTACTCCGGAGATATAAGGCGGTGCACGGGGAATGGGGGTGATTGGTATCATCTCAACAATTTCCCGCGCTAATTGTATATCAAGAGCATAGCGCTCACCCCCCAGTACAAATTCTACGACATCAACCGTTGAGGCCATTTCTCACCGCAACCTGAACTGTTCCATTATCTTCTTCAGCCGGTTCGCCAGCTCAGCAAGCTCGGCAGATGCGCTGGCGATCTCTTCTGTTGACGCACTGGTCTCCTGTGCAAGTGCTGCCATATCCTCCATCCGTCCCTGGTTTTCGCGGGTAATAACACTGGATTTCTCCATTCCGTGAACCACACGGGTCGTTGCTTCTGCCTGGTCCTCGGTCGCTTTGGTGATCTCGCTTACTCCCTGAGCAACCACATTCGACTCAGCAATAATCCGGTTTAAGGCTTCGATCGTCTTGTTTACGCTTTCAATTCCTGCCTGTATCTCCTTGTAGGAACTTTTGATCGCAGCCGCGGTTTTATCGCTGTTGTTCTGGATGGAACTGATAAGCGTCTCAATATGGTTTGTTGCGGTTTTTGATTCCCCGGCAAGGTTGCGGACTTCACCCGCGACTACAGCAAATCCGCGCCCGTGTTCACCAGCCCGTGCAGCCTCGATCGCTGCATTGAGTGCAAGGAGGTTTGTCTGGCTGGAGATATCAGCGATCATCTTCACGATATTTGAGATCTCTTTCATCCGATCGTTGAGTGCGGTGATCTCACTTACACTTTCCCCGGCAATCTTCTCAACCATCGTCATCTTGGCAGTTGCGATCTTGCCCAGTTCGGATGCCTTGTTCCCTTCCATCGCTGCCTTCTGGGCATGACTCATGAGATCCTGCGATGTGCTGGCAATTTCCTCAATGGAAGCGGAGAGATCGGAGACTTCTTTTCCAACCTTTTCTAACTCGTCAAGCTGCTTTTTTGCACCATCGGCTGATTTCTGCGTTCCGACAGCAACCTGTTCGGTTGATTTGGAGATTTCCGTTGTGCCCCGGCTGGTATCCTGCGTGGTCACTTCAATCTGTTTTACTGATTTTTCCAGTTCCCCGATAACCTTCTTGATTGAATCAACAGATACGTTGTAATCTTTTTTCAGCTTGATTAATGGATCTCCTTCAACGAGAGGGATATGGAACGTAAGATCCCCTTTGGCAATTCGTTCAAGTCCGCTTTCCAGGACTGCGGCACTTGCTGAGAGCGCTTCGGCTTTCTTCTGCGTTTCCTCCATCAACTGCTTGACTTCTTTTTCTTTCTTACGCCGTTCAGTGATATCGTTAAACACAATCAGCAGGCTTTCAACATTACCTTCTGTATCAAGCAGGGGGATATAGTACCATTCAAGCACGAAGGTACCCCGGGGGAATTCTATTGTTGATTCACCCTGGCTGCGTTTCCTGGATTTTATTGTTCCCTCGACGGTCTCTCCCTTGTTCTTGAGGTACTTGAAGTCCTTCATCGAAAGGGATGAAGCTTTTTCCTTGGAATAGCCCGTGAATTCCAGAAACGCCTGGTTAGAGATTTTCACATTCAGTTCGGTATCGATCGTGAAAAGGGGAAACGGGTTTTCCTGGATGATCCGGTCCACCCGCTGCTCCACTTTTTTTACTGCTTCTATCTTTTCGTGAAGTTCGGTGTTGTCGATCCAGATATAGAAAGCACCGTCCACTTCCCCGTTTTTATCAAGAATGGGGATGGCATTGAGGGTCAGGTATTTCTTAACCCCGTCAGGGAAGGTGACAAGACATTCGGTGATCGCAAGTTTCTTTGTCTCAAAACAGGCGTAGAAGTGCTCCCCGGAAAGAATAGTAATATCAAAATCATTGAGTTTCTTTTTTAACAGTTCTTCACGGGTACCGCGCCAGACCGTTTCATAGGCTTTGTTGATATGTATCCTGGTCTTGTCCTTTCTCAATATGGCAATCGCCATAGGATTGTATTGGATCATCACGTCAGCACGATGCTTTAACTCCTTTGCCACTGCAGCCTTTTCAAGCGTCTGGTTCAGCATCTGTGCGACTGCTTTTAATTCAGTATCAACCTTATTCTCATCGATACGGGCAGAGAAATTCCCTTCACTGGTTTTCTTTAATACATTTTCAATCTCTTTTAGTTCCATCTCATAACCTCTTCTGCAATGGTTTTATACGCAATTCCGGCACTGCTGTCAGGTGCAATATGAGAAATCGGCATACCGCGTTTCTGGGCTTCGTACACTGCTGGAGAGTACGGGACGGTGTACACACTGGGAAATCTGCGCTTTATCTGATTGAGCATCGCAAGCAGCCGCGTATGTTCCTGTTTTTGCTCTTCTGCAGCCTTCAGGTTCTCAGGAGAAGGTTCAGGTGGTTTGTTAAAAATGTTCCGAATCCGGGTAAAAAGATCTTTTCCCTCTTCTTTTTCAGGTTGTGAACCTGCCTGGAGTAACCCCTCACCCCAGCGGCTGACAATTGCCATGTCCGGTCGAATTTCTTTACCCAGACCCTCTTTAATATCAGAAAATATTGTCGAGAGTGTCGTAACCCCATTGAGCGCAAACGATCCCGAATCGAGAGTCACAATGACATGATCCGCTGCAAAGAGTCCGTTGATCACAAACTGACCTAGGCTCGGTGGCGTATCAATGAAGATATAAGAATACTGGTTTTTGACATTGAGCGAGCGCTTCTTTAAGCACCCCGGTGGGGAATTTCGCGTGATAGAGATATGGTTCCGCACCGACAAGATCAAGGTGTGCAGGTGCAAGATCAATACCGGAAGCAGTTTTTATAATGATATCCTGCATCCTGACTTTAGGAAAATCATCAATCCCACTCATAAACACCTGATACATATTTTTGCCGGAAGCAGCACTGGGGTCGACACCGAGCCCGGCGGTTGCATTCGCCTGAGGATCGCAATCAACAACCAGCACTTTTCTCCCGGCCTTTTGACAAAAGCCGGCAATATTCAGGCAGGATGTTGTCTTGCCAGTACCTCCTTTATGGTGAGAAAAGGTAATGATTGTAATTATACCACCTTATATAATTTTTTTATTTATGTGTTATCCTATAATAACTATCGTTTATTGTATAGAATGGCTCTGTCATTTTCCAAGAAAATGGTAAGACCTATAGCAAATCCGGGACATAACTTTTGATTGAGTTTTTAAACCCGAAATATGTAGGGGTTGGATCCAGGGCACATAGGGTTCATGGAGGTTTTTTATTGCATCATGTCCAGTATTGTATGTGGACTCCGGTGATGTTCTTGCCCTTTTTGCGGGCATTGCTATCGTGATCTTTGTGGCAATAATGGCAAACCCCCAGTACTTGTCGGGATTGCAGAATTCACCTGAAAGGCCGCTGAATCCTGGAGAAACGGTCGTACCAACCTCTGTTCCCATCACGTTCCTCCCAGAATATCCTGAACGGATTCCTGTTATAACGCCAGAAATGGAAAAACCCGATGCTCCCCCTTACCGCATTTTCTATACCGACAAACCCTTTACCTACCCGGTTTATAAACTCCCCGAAAACATGGAAACGACCGGGGCCTCTGAAACACCCCGGCAGACACAGGAATGGGTGCCGTTTGCTGTTATTGAAAATACCCGGGGGGGTCTGACCCAGGTTTTTTCTGTACCCTATCCAATCTGGGTGATTAATACCACGGTTATTGCAGAAAACCAGCCTCAGTATGCAAACTTTCGCATGGCTCTCTGTTATGCAGACACCGGAGGTATCATTAAGGGAGAAGAGATCGTGAAACCAGGTACGTCGTACAGAATAATCCGGACAGCAAATACCAGTATGTACATGATTATCAGCGTCAGGAATATCGATTTGTATCATATACGTCTCGAGACACCGAGAGAATATTACGATGCCTACCGTACGGATTGATTTTTTATTAAAATATGGGTACGGTAGAATTCCTTTTTCTATGATATGAAATACAAAGCACTAGTACGATAAAGGAAGGGATCGTGCCTGTCTTCCTGACCGCCCCTCCGCTTGCGATGGCGCTGTAGTACCTGTTCGGATTTCTCCTCAATCATAGACATGCTATTTTCCCATCACCCGATAAAACGCAATTTTCCTGAATCGTTTTTTGAATTAATCCATTCAGTATCCCGGATGTTCTTCACGGGAGGTTTTTTTTCCCTATACTCTAATACTATTACCGAAGACATTGTTACCGAATCTGGTAATCGTGAAAGGGTATAGCGATCAGTCAGGATGGTTCACCTTTGGCTCCGGGCTAAAAAATGCTGTTTTTTTGTAAATGATAGAGAATTTACAACGCCACGCGTTCCGGGACCGTGTTTGACCGGACGCGCGTTATGTGCAGCCCATCCATGTGCAGGGGTGGGAATAGATAAGAGGGATTCTGGTTCTTTTTTTATCACCATGGGTAAGAATGATGGAACAGAACCTGCAAAAAACCATGGATGCCTGTCATACCTTTTAATATTTAAACATGCCATTTTTCCTGTATGCGGGGAGAGAAGCTTTCAGATGCCATTATCTATGAAAAGCTGAACCTGTTGAAAAAGGATTTCTTTGGCTATATCAAGAGCAACACGGAAAAAGTTGACTCAAACCTCCCGGTTTTTTATGGACATGTGGTCTCTGCACTCGAGAATTCTTTTCCGGATATCCCTGATGAATCTTTTGACGAATTTATCGATCATATTACGTTTGAAGTGCTGGATGCAAGTAAGAACAGCGGCGATTTTGAATATTTCAGAAAGGTCATCCATAACGCCCTTCGCTTTAAAAAGAAAAAAGATGCAGAAACCGGGATCAATATTGTCGTTGGCCTGAAATTATTAAAAGTCGGGGACTATCCCCATGCCATCGATTATCTGAAAAACTATTGCAATCTGGATGCCAAGGTTGGCACTGCGGTAGCATACTGCTATTATGCTCTTTCCCTGCGAGAGTTCAGGAGTGACGATGAGTCTGCAAAAAGCCAGCGTCCCGGTGAGATGGAACTTCTCGCCCGGGAAACCCTGCTGAATCTCGCACATACATCGACCCCGATACACCGGCTGAAACAGCTGGAACTGGAAGACCCGTCGTTTCTTGAGAAATTTTTCTGGCAGATGATTTTTTTGGGACTTGAATGGTTCCCCAGTGAGAGATGGTTCATTGAAATCGGGTTGGAGAACGCAGCTCTTGCCCATGACACCGAGATGAGGAAGCGGTTGCTGGATATAAGTTCAGAGCGGTTTTACAATGATTTTCATTTCCTGCGCGTGATGTATTATTATTACCTTGATAACCGGGACGCCAGTGGTGCTGCAGGTGTTCTCAACCATCTCATCAAGCAGTACCCCGATGATCTCGAACCCATCTATCTCGGGCTCAGATTCTCTCTCCTGACGAAAAAAAAGATCACCTATCACAGTTTCAGGAAACTGGCGAACCAGAAGGGCATGCCGGTCCATACAATCTACCTTTTTGATGTGGCCTTTGATCTTCTCAACGGTGATAAAACGGATGCGCTAAATCGGATTGCGGAATTCGAAAAAGAATTTCCCCATTTACAATACTATGCAACTACCCTCAGGTATATTGCCAATGATTTCTTCTCGAATGATGAGATGCAGGTTAAAAAGGCAAGAAAAGCACTTCTGGACTCTGTTGACCAGTATTGTTTCGAAGAACTCAAAAAGAAAGGCACTTCACCTTCCCTCGGTGTTGATCCAAAATAACCCTAAAAAATGCTTATTTAGCAAAAATAACCTGGAATTTTGTCTATTCTCGACCCCAGTTTAAAAGGCCACCAATGGTGATTGTGTGGCCAATCCCGACCGTGGAAGGCTAAAGCAGGGTCAGGATCAAAACTTACGCAGCTTTTCGGGTCGGAATTAGGGCTCAAAATGTGGATATTTTGTCAAACAAGTCTCAAATTATAAATTTTCGGATAAGGGTCCATTCGGAGCGTTTTGCGGGGTTTTCCGGAGGGTGAAATGGGTAATCGGAGCCCGATATGGGGTTATTTTACCCTAAAGAAGAGTATGGTATTTTGACAGGATCCGGGAATGTTGTCAGAGAATATCATATTTGGAGATTGGAGCAGGGATTCTCCAATATCTTCTAATCCTCGAAAAGAGTGGGACCCGATGTCTGATTCGACATGCCGGTGGCTGTTTACTGAACTATCCAGGACCACGCACTCTGATGCCGGTATTTCTGACTGGATGTCTGTGATCAATGGTCGGTATACAAAACCCTGTTACGAATTAACGGTGATAACAAACCTTCCGTGGAGAACCGATTTCTTAAAGTTTTTTCACCAGTGGAATTCTTATTACAATGTCCGGAGCGGTATCAGAGATTGCTTGATGTCCCATCTGCCCTGCGGATCGAAACCTTGCCGTCATTGGCCGGCAGGAACGTAACCGATCGGCCAACCTTGCCCCCAACATCCTCTGCAGCCAGCTGGATATGTGTGCTCTTTTAAAAGAATCCTGACTTTTACGGCATTCCTTTCACCAATATTGAGATTGGTGCCAAAATACTCAAACATGCATGCCCCTCCTGCTATCTTTGCAATGATAGACCGGTTCTTGCAACCAAGGGCAACGAGCTCATTTACCAGGAGGGGAACGGCTGTATCCACGTATTTCCCCGGCCGATCTGTTCTGCCGGCACTTTCGGGCAGCATGATATGCACCATCGCACCCAGCCTGAGATTTGGATCATACATGGTAAGCCCGATACAGGAACCCAGGCCAATGGTCATCATCGGGAAAGAACCTACGCGGTATTCTCCAATACCGATCATCGCTGTTTGTTCACTCTGGGGTTGGTGGTCGGGCATGTTCAGATACCACGTTATTTAATTGGTCTTCATCATGTTTTCGAGCAGTTCAATAATTCTTATAAGAGTGCTTCTTTCGGGCATCATGATGATATCGCTGTCTACTTTATACTCTTCGCAGACAAGTTCAGTGGAGAACAGTAATACCTCATCCGTCTCTTCCTGCATCTGGGCAATGAGAGACTGCATGGCCGCGTGTGCCATATCGATCGTGAGTGACGGAGGGGAAGGAAGCATCACAAAGCCGAGCAGTTCCGCGGTGGCATCAAGAAAGGCAGAGACCATGATATTACCTACTTCGAGCAGTGCACTCTCGTCCATCTCACTGAGCGGGCGGTTGATTTCCGTCTGTCCGAGCATCGTGTTTGTCATGCGGACTGCTGATTCCCGCGTGATGTAAAACAGGATATATCCCCCGTGGGGAATATCCCCCTGGAGCTCAAAAGCCACCATTGCCGCCGATTCTTCACCCATGTACTGCCCAAGTTGAGAAAGATCCACCACTCTGATGGCGGGGACGCTCATCTCAATAGTACTTCCCAGCATCTGGGAAAGCGTTGTCGCTGCATGTGCAGCCCCGATATTTCCAAGTTCCTGAATTGCATCTGCCTGAACTGCTGATAATTTCATGATCTTCTCCTACACAATGGTGTTGACATCAAGCACCGGCACAACGCCGCCATCACCCAGGATGGTAACACCGCTCACGCCCCGGGTATTGCCGATAAAACTGCTCAATGGCTTCACCACTACTTCCTGCTTGCCTTCAACCACGTCCACCGGAATACAGCATTTCCGCTTCTGGTATTGCACAACAATGAGTATTTCACAGGAATTGGAAACTCCAACCATCTCATTCAGCCAGAGGATCTGAAGCACCTCGTCACGCAGCAGGATCGCTTCGCCTTTTCCGATGTGGTGGGTTGTATCCCGCCTGAAATTTGCAACTTCGACAATACTGCTGATAGGGATGCCGAGCCGTTTTCCGTTGATCCTGACAATCATCACATCGACAATCGCCATGGTTGGCGGGAGTAACAGTTCAAACCGGCTTCCTTTACCCGGTGTTGTTTCCACCCGTATCGTGCCTTTCAGCGCTTCGATGGATCTCCTGACCACATCAAGCCCGACTCCCCTGCCGCTGATGTCGGATATTTTGTCGGCAGTGGAGAAGCCGGGCTGGAATAACAGGTCAATTGCCTGTTCCGTGGTGAATGTATCGGCTACTTCCGGGGTAATCAGTCCCTTTTCGATGGCCTTTGCCTTGACCTTGTCGACATTGATTCCTGCACCGTCATCGATGAGTTCTATGATTACATTGTCCCGGTCACGATGTGCAGAGAGTCTGACATACCCTTTCCGCGGCTTTCCGGCCTTTTCCCGGGCATCGGGAGATTCAATCCCATGATTTACTGCATTCCTGATCAGGTGAAGAAGCGGATCATTGAGCCCGTCCATCACACTCCGGTCAAGTTCGGTTTCTCCCCCTTCAATGACAAAATCGACTTCTTTGCCATCATACTGGGCGACATCGCGGACAACCCGTGGCAGGCGGTTGAAGATATGATTTAAGGGGATCATCCTGATGATCATCATCAGGTTCTGGAGTTCGGAGACAGACCGGTCAACCATGGCGATTGCTTCATCCATCTCCTTTATTTTGTGCTGTTCGGCAATCTGTTTCAGCCTGCCCCGGTTGATAACGAGATCTTCGACCAGGTTCATGATGTGGTCGAGCTGCTGGATATTGACCCGGAGATTTTTGATCTCCCGGCTTTTATCGAGGCGGAGGATTGTTTTGTATCAGCCTCGGCTTTTTTTATGCTGTCGTGGATCTCATCGGAGTTGGGATCTTCGGGTTTTTCCGCAGGGGGATTGTTTTGCATCAGCATCATCAGTTTTATACATCAGGGAAGTAATCAGGAGTTGGATCTTCGGGTTTTATCTGTTAGGAGGATTGTTTTGCATCAGCGTCATCAGTTTTTATGCTATCGGGGAAGTCATCAGGAATCGGAATCTCCTGTTTCTCTGCAGGTCGTATCTCAACTTCAGCAATATCAGTTCCTGAGGCAGCAGTTATTAACGCCTCCTCCCCGGCATCACTTGCGATAACGAGTTGAAGCGTACCATCAAACTTCCCCTCATCAATCGCTTCCAGGGATGGGTTCACGGAAAGAATAGTTCCAAGGGCGTTTAAGTTCCCGAGGGCAAGCATGGCACGCACATCCTTCATCGTGCATTCACCCGCGACAATGATGTGCATCTCGTATTCCTGACAATACTCCACTTTCAACAATCCGTGGAGGTTCAGGTGGCGGTTCTGCCGGTGTCGGGATTTCCGGCATCTCCCCCTTCTCTTTTGGCGTGACACCGCGTTGTTCAATCCATTGCCTGAGGGCATTGACCTCGGTTTCCGGGTTTTTTGACGAAGAATCTCCTCCTGATTCAATATCATCAAGCATCTGCTCAATGAGATCGGAACATGCAAGGAGCAGGTTGACCAGGTCCGGTGAAATATCTGCAGCCCCGCTGCGGATGAGCGAGAAGACATCCTCCATCGTATGACAGAGATGCTCCATAGTGGAAAAACCCATGGATGCAGATGCCCCTTTCAGGGTGTGGATAGAGCGGAAGATTTCATCAATGGCTTCCTGGTATGAACCCAGTTCAAGGAGTAAAAGGTTCTTGACCAGGTTCTCATGGTTTTCCCGGGATTCTGCAACAAAAAGCCCGCGATATGCCTCAAATTCAGACACAGGTTTCCTCCATCATGTGCACTACCCGCTCTATCTCTTTTGAGAGTTTTTTTAAGGGAAGGATCTGATCGACCGCGTTATTCCTGATTGCCGATCGTGCCATGCCGTATACAAGACAATCCTTCTCATCACAGATAAGGCTCACGCCGCCGGCTTCTTTTATTGCACGTGCTCCCTCACCTGCATCATTTCCCATGCCGCTTAAAATAACCGAGAGTGCGTTTTTTCCATATACCTGAGCAGCGGATTCAAAGGTCTTATCCACCGCTGGTCTGACCCCATGAACGGGAGGTGACGTGGTATGAACAATGCGCCCTGTTGTTTTGCCATCTTCTCCCATCACTCCCGAAACGACCGTGTGGACACCTGCTTTCGAGAGCAGAATTTTTCCTGTTTCAAGCATATCCCCGTTCTGGGTCTCTTTGACCGGCATGGTGGCAATCCTGTTGAAACGCTCGGCAAGAGGTGCAGTGAAACCGACCGGCATATGCTGGGTGATGATAACACCCGCAGGAAGATCGGGAGACAACAGGGAAAGCAGCGTATCGACCTGCTGGGGTCCCCCGGCAGATGACCCGATAAGCACAACCCGGTCAGCAGAGGAAGTGGGTAAGGTGGGGGGATTTGTGGGAAATACCCGATGAAGAAAGTGTGGCAAGATGTTTGACCTTGGAAATTAACTCTTCGCTAATCTCACGCACGTGAGGGAGATCTTTTGGTTTCAGCATGAAATCATCTGCACCGAGACGAATCGCATCATGGGTCATCTCTGCATCTTTTGAGGTAAGGGAGCTCAGCATCAGGATTTTGGGATGCTTCTTTATCTTCTGGAGTTCTTTTAAGACCTCAAGACCGTTCATTTTCGGCATCTCGATATCAAGCGTGACGAGGTCCGGACTGAGCTCCTGGATCTTTTCGAGTGCATCAAGACCGTTCGATGCAGTTCCCACTATTTCAATGGAGGCATCTTTGGCCAGCATATCCCGGATGACCGTGCGCATGAACACGGAATCATCAACAATGAGAACTTTCACCATAACGGTCAGGAAGCCAGGACGTTTTTGACTTCTTCTAACACTTTCGGGGCCTGGAACGGTTTGATAATATAGCCTTTCGCACCGCTCTTGATGGCGAGTTTCACCATCTGTTCCTGACCGACTGCGGTGCACATGACAATCTTTGCCGCCGGATCAAACTCTTTTATGGCTTTTAATGCTTCAATCCCGTTGAGCTTGGGCATCACGATGTCCATGGTGACGAGATCGGGTTTCAGCTCCTTGTATTTTGTAACGCCATCCTCGCCGTCCCCTGCCTCACCGGCAATTGTATGTCCACCGGAGAACAGAATATTTTTTAACAGGGTTCTCATGAAGAGCGTGTCATCCACAATCAGAATTTTTCCCATTGACGATCAATAAAATAATTGGTAGATTATTCCATAAAGAAGTATTGGAATTTATAATTAACGAGAAAATGTTAGTTTGTCTGGGATTTTGTAGCATCAGAAATATAGCGGACTCCTTTTGTCGTGAGCTGGATCTCTCTTCGTGTCGTGACCACTTCACCGAGACCGAGTTTCAGGATTTTATCATAGATTCCATCAAGCTGTTTTTGAGGGATATTGAGCATATTTTCGATTGCATGCGAGTCCATGCCTGAATAGACGAGCATGGCAACCTGCTGGTCGATACCGTCCAGCTCGGTGCCTTTCATATCCATGCTCTTTGTCGTGTCCCTGAGGTAATTGTAGAGTACCTGAAGGGTGGAAAGCGGGCAGAGCACAAGACTGGAGGACACTTCTCCCGAGTCCAGGTGATCGATTTTTATGACATCGGTGGGTTTGCCCTGGACGTCCCGTTTGGTGAGTTCTATGGCCGCCACATCATTGAACGGGACACAGATTTGTTTTATTGCAGAGACAAACCAGATCCCTGAACTGACGACAACAACACTCCCTTTGTCCCACTGGGCATCCTTGATCATCACACCGCCACGGATGGCAGGTGACATGAAGTAGGCCATCAGGCGGTAGGCATTGCAGGACGCAAGGATGAGTTTTTTTAATACCTGCAGGACTTTTTCAACGGACAGAATTTTGTAAACGGTTTCTGTATCGGTTTTTACCGTAATTATGAGGATATTTTTCTTTTCGGCAATATCGGTAACCGTCTTGAAGAGAATTTCTTTTTTGATGGGGGCAGGAATTGACGATCAGGTCATCCGCGATGCCCAGTTTGACGACAATCCACTCGTTGTTGTGCTGGATTTTTACCGGAACTTCTTTCATACATCCTCACGGGGTGATCCTTACTCTTTCATGTGTTCTTTGTGGAACATTAACATATTTATCAGGGTTATTTCGTTCTCTTGGGTGGTTGGATCGCTTTTTTCCGGGGATTCTTGACATGCCTTCATCGTTTCGTACATATCTTTCAATTCATTCTCAATGTCAGTTGCCGGGGCTTTGAAATCTTTTAAATCTCTCAGCAGGCTGGTATTTTTTTCTTTTGTTACATGCTTGACATCCGATGCGAGGGAACTTAACAGGTCTGCATCGCTGCCGGAAGCTCCTCCTGCAAATGAGGACATTTCATCCTGGGTGGAGATCTCGTCTCCTGGCAAATCCGCACCTTTTGGAGCATCAGAAGCGACCCAGTCTGTTTTCACCGTCGTTGACCGGGCTTTCCTGCCGGTGATGAAGAACTCCCGTTGGCTGACGGGGTCTCTTCCTCCAGCTCGACATCAAGATCAATGTCATCAAGATTCACGTTGTCCAGATCGGAAAAGTCCTGGTCAATGGATTCTCCGCCTTCAAGACCCTGAATTCTTCAAGACCCCCCTCATTATCTTTGAGAATATCATCTGCTTCTGAACTGATATCCAGCGAGGGCATCGGGATCTCAGGCTCATTGATTGTCAGGGCGGACCCTGGTGCCGGGGCGCCCGGAGCTGGGATCTGACCCGAAGATGGGGACTTGGGGGTTTCCTGGTCATCCAGCCCGTCAAGAAGACTTGCGTCAAATTCATCCCCGGAAAGGGACAGGAAAGGATCCTGGTCTTTTTCCTGTTCCTTCAGGCCCGCTCCACCGCCACTACCGGAAGGGGGAATTTTTGTACCGGCTCCCTTGCCGGCACTGGCGAGTGCAGAGCTTTTTACCTTCTCACTGACCGCTTTATCGAGCAGTTCATCAATGTGCTCCACTTTTTTTGCCTGTCTGCTGCGCTCTTTGAGAACGGTTCGCAGCGAACCAAGTGATGTGAAAAATAAACGCAGATGGGAACCGGCGCCGGTTTTATTTGGCAGCACTTTTTGGTACCTCCTCCTTTTTATGAGGAGATGCTGGTTTTTTATCCGGTTGTACAGGTTTTTTTTCAAAAAATTTCATCTCGTTCAAGCCGCTGTATAAGGGAAATTTTTTTGGGGTTTTTTAATTTTTTTCTTGTGAAAACAGATTTAAAATCAGCAACGGTTATCGCACCAAGAAGCAGGAGAATAACAAACCCTACTGCGAGGATCAGGGGGATCATAATGATGAGGGGTACATCAAACAGGATCATGACCGAGCCGGTGATCACAATCACGGTAAAGAGGATAACCCTGCGCAGACTTTCTTTCATATCAGATACATTCCTACTGCTCCGGCACCTGTTTTTCCCATATTCGAGAGTCCCTCGGGGCTGAAGAATATGTTTACTCCTATGGGCGCAATCAGGAGTATGAGTCCGGTAAGTGTACAGAATAGGGCTGCATAGAAATAAAACATATACCGATCCCCTCCCCCGACAATCCGTGCTGCGACAATATTGGAAATGGTGATGATCGTAAGGAGATTACTACAAAGTTGCCCATCTCCTTTTCGGGGAAGTTGGTGAACATCGACATCCCCCCAAGAGCACTGCCCGCAGACACCCCTCCCGCGCTTGCGCCGCTCTGAGGCAGCAGTCGTTGCCGCAAATTTCCCCATCATCGCCGAGACAGAGCCGGTCAGGGTTAACATGATGCGGAAAAGGACAACAAAGATCCCTACCATTGCCATGTGCATGGGTGCAAGGAGCACGATAAAACTGCGGGCATGCATATCTTTTTTCTCCCGCAGAAGTGTCTGTTCGAGTACCGAAGATCCCACTACCGTACCGATCGGTTCCGGGGGACCCCCCATAATAACGGTATCAAGGTAGATGTTAAGATATTTGTAAATGAGGTTGCTTCCCGATTCACCGATGAATTTATCCCAGATCTGTTTGTTATCAAGACCAAGGTTCATCTGGGAATAGACGGAATTCACCAGAGGTTCAAGGGCAGTGAGAGATTTTTTATCAATAGTGGCAAGAGCATGTACGGCTGTGGTGCCCTGGCCCCCCATTATCGCTCCCAGACTCCGTATGAAGGTGGAAAAATCGTTGTCACGGAGGGTGATATTACTGTCATCAATAAACCCGATGATGCCAAGGGGTGCCATGAGGATTCCCACCATCATGAATATCAGACCGGCATTAATCCCGAGCAGCGTCATTACGATAAACGCTCCCAGGGTAAGGGGTACAATAATCCTCTCCATGGCATGTATTGTCTGCTGTTCCTTGGAAGTTCTCTCGGTAAGACCATGGGATTTCGGGTCATCCGGTACTGATGTGTACATGAGCAGATTGCCAAAGACGCAGATCGTGAGAACAATTGCGTAGGCCATGTTCAGGGTGGTATCCAGACCCTGGGGGGAATAGATGGCAATGGAGATCATGATGGTAACACAGATAACCGTCCCGGAAAGGAGCATGGCAATATATGCATCTCCCCATTTTTTGAGCATCTCGAGTCCCTGCTCGACCTGGCTGCGGTACACGCTTCTGACCGTAGACAGTTCATTTTTTAAGAAATCATCATCAGGGACACCGGAGTCTATTGCATTTGCGTACCGGTTCAGCATGCTTTTAAGGATGATATTATGGGTTCTGTCAGCCACTATCCCCAGGGCTTCGGAATAACTGTAATTCCATTTTTTTACATACGTGTCCACTTTGGTAATATACTTCGCCGATATGTACTCCTTCCGGTTTGATGCATAGGCAAAGATCTCCGGCCTGGACGCATTTGCAATGGCAAGCGATGCCATATACGTGTTTAAAAAGAGGAGATCAGCCCCCATTTTCCGGTCTTCGGTGACCTGCAGCGATTCTCTCTTTTAATCCCTTTATCTGAGAGGCAAACGGGATTGCACGGCCTTCTGGTTTTTTTTCCTGATCCGGTGGTGGTATCAACCATATCAGGAACCAATCTTTAAGAGCCCCTGCTTCTTGATCTTCGTCATCATGGTGAATAAGTCCCAGAACTTGGTGTATCCTGCTTTGTGGAGTCGTTCGAGAATTTTTGCCCGTTTTTCCACTTCAAGATAGATCTCTGATTTTTTACTGTCAGGCATGCCGAGCATGGTGGCGATTTTATTTTCAAGTAAATAGGAGCTGCCCTTCCCCGACCAGATAAACGTATCAGTGATCGGTTCCCAGGTGAACATCTCGACAAACGTGAACCCCTGGGTTTCGGCATTGAAACCAACCAGTTCGTTACAACTGATCATCCGCCTGACCAGCTGACCATCGGGTCGTTTGACAGCACTCTGGATGATCACCAGGTTGAGGTTATCCACATAGGTCTTGGGAATATTGATCGGGTCTCCGCAGAGACGCTGGATGAGTTTTTCCACCGATGCTGCATGGAAGGTACTCATCACCGGGTGACCGGTCTGCATGGCACCGAATGCAACGGCTCCTTCAACACCACGGATCTCACCGACAAGAATCTGGTTGGGACGCTGACGCAGGGCAGCCTTGAGCAGGTCAAACATGGTCACTTCCCCGCCGGCAGCCGAACCCCCCGTTCCCTCTCCTTTTCCTTTGGCGAGTGCCACTTCCCGGATCCAGTTCCGGTGCGGTACATTCAGTTCTGGTGTATCCTCGATGGTAACAATCTTATTTTCCGGGGGAATAAATGCCGTGATTGCATTCAGGAGCGTGGTCTTCCCGCTTGCGGTTTCTCCGGAAACGAAGAGTGACATCCCGTACTCCACGCAGATCCAGATATATGCGGCTGCCAGGTAGTCAAGACCATTGCTGTCGATAATATTGAGGATGCTTAACGGCACCTCGTTCACTTTACGGATGCTGAAATTACTCCCGTGCCGGCTGATGGCAGTTCCATAGACGATGTTGATACGGGAACCGTCGGGCAGGGTGGCATCAACAATCGGACTCCGGTAGGTGATAGGACGTTTGATCCGCTCTGCCACCTTCACGACAAATTCATCCAGTTCACTGGAGACTTTGAACTCTATAACCGATTTTAGACCCTTTGAAAATTTTATGTTCGATAAAGATGGGACCGACACCATCACAGGATATATCTTCAATATAGGGGTCGGAAAGGAAAGGTTTGAGCACCCCCATATCGATCTTGTCCCGTATCAGCAGGTACTCGATTGCCCGGTATTCTTCATCCGTGAGGATTACCTTGCCTTCAGGAGTAAGGGGAACCTGGTGCTTCACCTTGGTGTCTTTCATTTTTTTCTGGGCCGTGAAGTCGGTGTTTAAAAATGTCGTGATCTTTGATTTGAAATCCTGCTGGCTGGCAGCACTCCCCTGAAGCTGTGCGTGATCCATACCTTTTGGCAGGATGACGGCAACGGAAGCCAGCATCTTTTTTATTACTTCAGCCCGCTCCTTGTCGCTGATCGGATCATCTTCGAGCCCGTCGATCAGGTCAATAAGTTTCGTCTCAATTTCCGGGAGAAGCTGGTTCACGTTGTGGAGGAATGAGGGTTCGATGGGAATGTAAAAGTTCCTCACATCATCCGGATCCGGGAGAATGTGGACAAAGGTGGTATCATTGACCGGATAAATGATATTGGGGCTCTCCATGGAGCGGAGATCTTTTTTCAATTCCGAGAGGAACAGGGGAATTCCATAGGTGTTTACCGGGAACGTGTGAAGGTATTCAAGGAGGTGGGGACTGGCTTTTACATACTCCTTGGCATTTGCCGGCAGCATTTTATAGAGCGGACTTGATTCAATATCGTTATAAAAATCAACATTCGAATCAATGATCTCCTGCTTGAACGGGAGATTAACAGCAACAGACAGAGTACCCATATCAGACCTTCGCAAAACTCATCGGGATGACTTTCATGCCATACCCGGGATGGACTTCGAAACTGACAACGTTTCCGGTTGTCTTGTGTGCACCACGGACTTTGATAACCTCCATCACCATGACATACTTGCTCCCGACGAGGGCTTTTTTCATGTTCAGGTGGGCATCGCAGATTGACCGTATCCGGACGAGGGTGTCTTCCTCAAACGCATAGGTATGCAGGGTTATCAGGATTGTCTTGCCATGATCGACAAGGGATTTGCAGTTCGTAAAGAAGGTGAGGATATTGTCAGTCTCCGCATATTCGGTAAAAAGGGTAAGTGAATCGACAATTATTACCTGGGATTTGCTTTTCTCGATATGGCTGATCAGGCGTGCAAGGATACCTGCCATCTCCTCTTTTTTCCATTCAAAACCGACCACATGGAGGGGAAAGATTTTGAGGTAGCCCCAGGCAAAATATTCCGAGATATCAAGACTCATGGACTCCATCTGCTTGATAAAACTCTTGCTGGTGTTTTCTGTGGTGAAGAGATCGACTGACATCCCCTGTTTCATCGCACCCCAGATGATCTGCTGGGTAAGGACACTTTTCCCGGTATCGTTTTCCCCTTCGATAAGGGTGAGGGATTCGAGCGGCAGACCATCGGCAATTTTTTTATCCAGTTCGCTGTTGCCGGTCGAAATAATCCGCCGGTCTTCGCCCCCCATCAGATCGGAAATGTTTGCCATTTCAGGACCTCCTTTTTATGTTAAACATACGCTGAAGCATAAACCCCGTTACTTGTTGTTATCTGGAACCAATAGGGCGAGGATCCCTTTGTGGCTACCCGTATCTGGTATTTTTCCCCGGGGTCCAGTTCAAAAGGATGGATGAAATCCTGGTAACGGTTGGAAATATCCCAGGTTCCGGGTGTGCCACTGCTGCTTGCATTGTAGGTGCAGATGTGATATTCACTGGATCCCGTGTCATATACTAACACATCCATATGGTTAAAATCGCTGATGATTTCAGTTCCGGTGTTAGAAATATTCGAGGTAATTATTGAGCTGTTATGTTTTTGATCGCTAATGACAATAGCCGTCCCCAAACGCAGCTCATTCTGGAGAGTAACGTCTTTTTGGGCATTTGTGACGGTTTCAGCTGTTGTAATGGTAGCGCCCACCACTACGTATCCCACAACAATAAGGAGCATTA
Source organism: uncultured Methanoregulaceae archaeon (assembly GCA_963699515.1). Classification (GTDB taxonomy): domain Archaea; phylum Halobacteriota; class Methanomicrobia; order Methanomicrobiales; family Methanospirillaceae; genus Methanoregula. The sequence goes on from CAVOUD010000003.1 coordinate 464,804, forward strand.
CCCCCACCGCCGCAGCAATAATCCCAGCAACGGCCATACTACATCAGCTCGCCGTAAATTCGTTTGATCGCCAGATACCATTGGGAAGTGCAAACTGGAAATAGACCTTATTTCCTGCAGGAGGGATTGACGTTTTGGCAGTTACCTTCAGGGTTTCACCGGGATCCCAGAAACTATTTGTGTTAAGATCATATCCGGGGCCAAAATCTGCGGTCCATTGTTATCCCAGGGTTACTGCTTGTATAGGTAAGATGATCAAAATTGCCGACCGCACCACAAAAGACATCAGCCCGTTGAATTTCTGATAACGATATCCGTTCAGATCCAATATTTTTCATCCACACCTGGGCGGTGCCTGATGACTGGGAGGCGGAGGTGGCAATAATTTTAAAATCCGTGCGGATCCTGTACATCAGATTCATGGGTGGAGGAAGAAAATGTTCCTGCCATAGTCTGAATGACCGGATATACTGCATTAATAAGTACTGCTGATGCGACCACCGCGGTGATCAGAAACAATGCAGTAGTAATTGTCTCGGCTGACATCTGGTTAGATCCTGTCGGGTAAATTCATCCATTCTTCATCTTTTTCTTTATGCATTGAAGACTTTTTCTCGAGCAGGGAGACCCGGGGGAGATCAATTCTTTCCTCACCACTTCCGGTCTTGCTGGCGGGCATATTCTGACGCTGTTCCATCATCACTTCTATCATATCGCGGTCAAGTGAAGTATCGTCGGGAGAAAGAATCCTGTTCAGCGCATAGAGTTCGGCGACAAATTCATCAGGACCTACTTCATGCTCTTCTCCCAGATTTGCCGGCATCAGGCGTGAGATCTCACGGATCTCATCGCAGGATTCTTTTGTTATATATCCCATCGCCCGGTAGGACTCCAAGGTGATTTCCAGCCGGTCATGCCCGACTTTTTTGACTGCCTGGTGCGTCCACTTGAAGAGTTTGTAGACTTTCTGAAGCCGGAGTTTTTCGTTTACGGGAGTGGTGGGGATCGGGGCTGCAAAAACGGTTTTTTGGGGTGCTCCTGCCTGGGATCTCAGGATAGCAAGCATCTGGTCATCCAGCATTTTTTTGCTGTCTTCAACAGACAGGACTCGCTGGTTCAGTTTTGCTTTGCACCAGCTCTTTTTTACTATCGGTTTCCATTTTTGCTTTTGCTGCTTCAAGCCGGGATTCGCGTGCTTCAAGAGCTGCTTCCCGTGCTTCCAGTGCAGATCTTTGTGCCTCTTCTGCCTCTATCACTGCTGCCGAAGGCCCTGCCGGAGCACCGGCAGTTCCGGTAGCCGCCAGGGTAAACGGATTCTCCAGTTCGTTCATCCGTTCCCGGATGTCCATTAAAAGACGCTTGATGGAGGTTTTGATGAGATCCACCTCCCGCTCAAGGTTCTGGAGCTTGACTTCCGGATCATCTTCTGACGCGGCAGTAATAATATGGTCGACCTGAGACTGGTTTACCGCCATGATGTATCTATTTGTTATATTACATTCATGATTATTAAATATTGTGTTACGTAAATAACAATAATTACTGGTTAAAGCAGAAAAACAAAAAAATTTAACGGGGAATAAAGGCTGATTGTGAGACAAACTCTCTGTTTTTTCATTCTGCAGGTATTCTCCCGACAGGACACTGTCAAAAAGAAAAACCGAATCATCCGGGTCAGATAGAGATTTGTTGGTGATAATTATACTTTTTTCGCTGACTTTCCTATCACATGGTGTGATCTTTAGGTTTATATGAAAAAAGCAAAAAGGGTCAGCTAGATGCAGTCCCAAATTTCGGTTTTGAAGAAACAGATATGAATCGATTTGGTTCACACCCGTATCATGAAAATCGTATTTTGTACGAAGGACTCCCGCCTCAGGGACTCTCAGAGGCACGGCGGGGAGGGAGTATTTTGATTGTCACCGATCCATTGCGGGAGCGCCCCGACGGGGGCGGCGGCATTCATCGTACCTGATGAAGAGGGTGGTAACAATCCCCGCATAATATCTGAATACTACGATTTTCATAGAAAATGGTCAAAAAAACCTGGAGGCTCAACAGGGATATCACCCTTGCAGATGTGGGCTCCAACGAATGCGGCACCTCCTTAACTGGTACTACGTCATTATCGCTGTAAGCGCAGGGGCGGTACGGGGAGACAGGCACTTTACCCTCCTTCATCTTACCGGTGCTTTTAATTTCATCTCCTGATAAAAGGAATACTCCAGAGCCCAAATTACTATCGTCACTGTAAAATCTTGAAGAAAAATGATCGAATGATTCCTGCAATTTAAAAACCAGCCATGCACTCTGTCCTGACTAGGATTTAGTATTAACCCCCATTATCCGTGGATTATATCGTGGAACTCAGGAACGTTTCCCTCGTCCTCCCTCGTGTGAGCGTGATTCCATGCTAATGGATCCCTAACCGTCATGATAAAACGTGAAACCGGATATCGACTTTTTCGCTAACAGATTGGGGAAAATATGTTTGCCGTGCAACCTCTGGGTTATGTAACCATAGAGTTATAGTCCCTGATGATGAGAACGTATTTATATAAATTAAGAATTCTAACATGGGAGAAGAACCACCAATGGTTATGGACGATTATCAGAATTCGAACCTGAGAATGGCAAAAGAATTATCCAATGTCATTCTTGGAGATTTGGAAATCAACCAGTTGCCCATATCGCAGATTTTAATGAAAGCCAAACGACTGGCCCGCATGTTGCATGATTCTGATGCCCAGAAATGGCTGGATTATGAGATTATGGGCTATCCCGTGGTATTCGATCCGGATGAACTGGGTTCCTGCAAAAAATATTATACGAGTGACCGCCCGGTAATACGAGACGAAAAAACGCGCCGGCCTCACTCCATCGGTCTTCCCCACCTAGAATCCTACATCAATTCGACAAAAATCGAATCTGTTGCAAAAATAGGGGCAAACGAAAGCCAGAAAATGCAGATCCTGAATAAACACCATGAGCTGGTCAATGATTTTGAACGTCTTAAAACCACCATCCACAATTATATTACCGAAGTAAACATATCGCTCTCGGTTGGGGATTTTGCCGAGGATATCTTTGAAGATACCCGACTGGCAGCAGACAAGTTTATCCGGGAGAATTGTCCACGGGCAGGTGAACAGCTCCTTGAAATAAATGAGCGGATGCGGTATTTTGACCCCGAGTCCTATGCACAGGCACTTGCTGCTGTTCAGAAAATTCTGGTCATTGTTGCCGATACTCTTGTTCCCCCGGGAGAAAAAATCTACCGGGATAAAAAAGGCCATGAACGAAGCATAGAACCTCACCAATACCTCAACCGGATTTTTTCCTATATTGAACAGAATTCAGGAAATGATCCGGGGGTATCCATGATCGAATCAGAGATGGCGTATATCTTTGCAAAGGCTGAACACCCCCATGAAAAAACAAGAGTATTGCACGAGCGTGTGTCCAAAGATGATGTGGAACTTGCCATAATACACATGTACCTGGTTATTGCGGAAATCGCAAAAATCAGGAAAATTGAGACGATTTATCTCAAGACCTCTCCTTCCGGCAATTTCGATGCTTCACCCAAATTATCTCCTCCTGGATTAGAATAACATCCGCTGCAGCAGGAGGATCACCAATATCTTTTTTGATGAGTCATAGATGCGGGATTACTCCCGAGGATTAAAAACAATATGAATCAGGAGGACGTAGTCCCTGTCAAAAAGATTCTTCATTCCGATTTCAATGGTATTTAAAAAAAAAAGGAATTAGTAGAGAACATTGTTTGCGGTAATCGCTGCAGGTGTGGTTTTAGTGAATGGTAAAGCAGCACCAACACCAGGTCTCATTTCAATGTTTATTTTGGTATCCTTGGGGACTGCTGTTACATTGAACCGGACTTCCATCTGCTGACCTGCTTCCATGGTCGAACTACTGGTGGTACCTTGACCATTTAATAGTGTCTGGAAGTTCGTGTCGGCAACTGGAGTTACGGTAATCCAAGTGAGAGTCTTTGGACCATAGTTTGGTGTAGATACGATTATGTTCATCTTTTCCAGATTAATAGATGGTGCACCAGGGGCAAGACCGATGGTAAACCTGATCTGGTCAATTCCTGAAGTCGTATTGCTTGATAGGCCATAGACGTTACCTATCATCTGGATGTTGGCAGTCGATTGTTCAACACCTTTGTACACAGTCTCCTGGGCCTTCTGGGTTGTAAAGAACCCGGCGCCGAGTACGACATACGAGAACACTGCCGCAACGACAACGAATGCGATAAGCACAATCGCTGCCTCAAGGCCAGTGAACCCTTCATCATTACGTTTCACAGAACTCATGAATTCACCTTAGTTGGAAAGTGGACCCTGGATATACCAACGTCCCTAATTCACTAAATGATGTCATAGTATATATAGATTTTTCTTATAGGCTGTCTTTTTTTCTGGATTTTGAGGTTTTTTCAGTGTAATTTCAAATAAATTATGAAAAAAGAAACGTCCAACTTTTATTCTGCGCTAAAAGTTGTTATTGGATGAGGGAATATTTTATGAAATATTCCCTCTGCATCCTCATTTTTACCCGGTATACGAGTATTTATGCAAGGAAACCATACTATTTTTTAACTGTTCTGGTATGGATAAAAAAGTCTGTCATGTATGCAGTGGGTGCAATGATCATCATCCTCATTGTAGCACTGGTTGTAAAACCGATTGCGACAGGACAGCCGCTGAATCTTGGTCTTCCCGATGCGACCACTCCGTATCCAACCTACCCGGTGACAACTCCGGATACGAGTGGGATGACTCATGTTGTGATCCCGGCGACTTCTGCAACAACACGTCCCCCGACACCGGTTCCCACATGGGACAAAAATGTCATGAAGGTCGAATTTGTTAATCCTTCCTCCTATGGTATTTCGTTGAACCAGTCACTTCCGAATGGCACACGCATTGACAGTGCTGGTCGTAACACCAGCAGGATCACCTATGCAACAATTTCCGGGCAATACAGTGCCACCACCCAGGTTATGCATATCCCGTTTCCTTACTGGGAACTCTGGTATACGGTTGAACCTGCGGGAAAGATGGGAGGTAAGGATCAGAAACTGGGTACTTCAACCGTTCTCGGTGAGGAAGGAAGCGGAATTTCCCATTCCTTTGTGCAGGGATCATTTTCCGTGATCACTCCGGTATTTACTCTCCAGGTGATGGATGCTGATGATCCCAACCGGATTGTCCGGACCATCACCCCTCCCGGTGGCCTTGATTCTACGTTATGGACGGAATCCGATCCCCGTCCCTGGAAAGAAAAATTCTACGAAGGCCAGCAAAATTATTATTTTGTTATCAACACCCAGGCGCTCAGTTCCTATACCATTGAAATTCGGGTTCCGGCGGAATATATTGGAAAATATTAATTTTCTCTTCTGCCGTAAAACAAATTAGGTTACCTTGAATAGTGAGGAATTTTTTTATGAAAAAATCTCAAAAGAAGATTTTTTCCTGCAAAAAAAGAGAATTGAGAATATTGTTGTGAAAAAAACAGCACTGATTTTAATCGATCTTTCTCTTCCCCATGGATTCAATATAGACAATCTCTTTGCCGACTTCAACAACACTTTTCCTGTCTTCAGGAATGGGAATTTCAAAATTGGTAAAATCCTTCATGTCCATCAGTTGTGCGGTGTTGCCGGCAATGGAGATTACCTGGCCGCTCTTGCGCTCGACAACCGGGATATATGCTTTTGCCGATACCGGTTGAACGATAGATCGCTTGACCCCGTCAAAGATACCGACCGCATCGATCCGTGCCTTTGCGGCACCGTGTTTTCCCGGCTTTGATGTGGCAATACCGAGCACCCTGCATGGCTCGTCTTCGATAACAACATAACGTCCTTCTTTGATTTTTCCTATTTCTGTCTGCTCTTTCATTTCATGTACACCTGTAATAACCACATATCGTAAACGCGGTAGTAATTTATCTTCATTGCATTACATAAATACAGCGTGTAAAACAGGGGATGTCCTGAAGCGTATGGAGTTTCTTTCTGCATGTAACCAGATGGCGGAGCTTGTCGAAGAGAGCATCCGTGATCTTGTCGGAACTCCTGAAGGTGGAGAAACCGTAAAGATGGGCGCTGATCTTACCCCGACAAAAAAGATAGATCAGGTCGCAGAGGACTGTGTTGTCACCTACTTACAGGAGCACCCGCTCTGCTCTCTCCTGGTCAGTGAAGAAGCCGGAAAGATGGAGTTTGAAGGGAGATGGCGGGACCATCTTTCTCGATCCTGTTGATGGAACGTTCAATGCGGTTGCAGGTATCCCCTTCTATGCTCTTTCTATTGCATACGCGGAGAAGGGAGTGACCCAGCAGGCGTTTGTCCGCAACCTTGCGAGTGGCGAAACGTTCACGGCAATAAAAGGGAAATTCGCGAAATGCGATGATAAACCCATAAAGGTATCAAATGTTTCCCAGCTGGATGAATGTGCCATGAGTGTATACGGGAGAAAATTCGATCCCACGCGTATGATGCAGCTTGGGCAGAAGATACGACGATGGCGTCTGTTGGGTGCATCAGCGCTTGAACTCTGTTATATCGGGTGCGGAAGAGTTGATGGATTTGTCGATCTCCGGGGGACGCTCAGGGTAACAGATGCTGCCGCAGGGATGCTTATCTGTACCGAAGCGGGCGGGAAAGTTACGGACCTTGATGGTAAATCAATACGTTTTCCCAATGAAGTAACGATCGGGCGGTGTCTTGTGGCTACAAACGGGGTACTGCACCATAAGGTGATCGAGTACCTGCGGTGATTACCATGAGAATTCTGCTTGTTTCACGGATTGACAACCGGGATGCACTCGTATTTGCTGAAAAGTTGAGAACTGTTCTTGAAAAAGAAGGATCGGAAGTTGTCATTCGACAGGGATACTGCCAAATCTCTCGGTATTCCTGGCTGCTCTCTGGCAGATTCGCATGCAGATGCGGTAATAATTATCGGAGGAGATGGAACCATTCTCCGCACGATCCAGCAGATGGACCGCCCGGTTCCGGTTCTTGGCATCAACTGGGGCGAGGTTGGTTTTCTTGCGGATCTTGAACCCTCTGAAGCGCTGGAATTTGTTCACAAACTCGCAGGTGGATTTTCTGTTGAGGAACGGATGAGAATCACGCTGTCCAACGACAGCACCTGTCTTGGAACTGCCTTAAACGAAGCATTAATCGTGACTTCCCGCCCGGCAAAAATGCTGAAGTTCTCCATCATTGTTGATGGGGTTACTACTGAACAGTTCCGCGCTGATGGTCTTTTAATCAGCACGCCAACCGGTTCCACCGCTTATGCAATGAGTGCAGGAGGACCCATCGTCGACCCGCGAATACAGGGATTTTTACTTGTTCCGCTTGCTCCCTATCTCCTGTCATCCCGCCCTCACCTCATCAGCAGTGATCGCCACCTTGAAGTCAAACTGGAGAGTTCAAAACCCGCCAACCTTGTTATCGATGGCCAGAAGACGATTGATCTGGGAACCTCAATGACGATAGCAGTGAAAAGATCTGAACATCCGGCACTTTTCGTTGATGTCAAACGTAATTTCTTTGAAAAGGTGGATAATAAACTCCGAAAGCTCTGAACAGGTACAAATCTATTTTTTCCGATTATTCTGGTAATCAACGTTGATTGGTTTAAAAGGAGTGGTATATTCTTTTTTATGGATATTCATAGCGCTGAAAGTCCCGATTGAAAAAAAACGGCTCTGGAGAAATACTCAATAAGATGCTGAACGCTCAACAGGGATTTCACCCCCGCCGCTTCGGCTCCCTTCACAATGCGATACCCCCCGGATAGGTACTATGTCATCATCAGCTTTCAGTGCAGGGACAGTATGGGGGGACACGCACGGTCCTCTCTGTCATCTTACCCGTGCTTCGTATTTCATATCATAGTAAAAGGAATTCTCAAGACCCAAAAAATCTCTTTTAAATCTCCTTTATAGGATACTTTTACCGGACTCTCTAAAGATTTTCAAAATAAAAGACTTATCTTGAAAGCCGTTCTACTACTTGACAGGTGGTCCCGTGCAGGTTTCCATGAAACTCGAGATGAAGGATTCTCCCGGTCAGCTGGTTGCTGCTCTCAAACCCATATCCGATGTCGGGGGAAATATCATTGCGGTAATTCACCAGCGTGAACCCGATCTTGATGATGATACCCTGAATGTGCAGATTGTGCTCGAGTTGCCGGAAGGGCGCCGGGAAAAGCTCGTTGCCCTTCTCAAGGAACAGGGAGTGCGAATACAGCGGATTGATGAGGAACGCCTTCTTTACAAACGGACGGTGATCATGATCGGGCATCTGATGCACACCGATCTTTCTGACACGGTTGACCAGATCGATTCTACCGGTTTTGCTGAAGTCTGCGAACTTGCGATGAGCATGCCCGGCCGTGAACGAGCGATCCAGCTCACGGATAACCATAAAAGCGGTGAGCAAGGGGGATATGGAGGCAGCTCTTGCAATTCTCCGCCGCGTTTCCCACCAGAAGTCCCTGCTCCTTATCGAACCCCTCGAGGAGATCGCATGATGAAGGTAGCATTGATCGGCCTGGGTTCGGTCGGCAGGGGAGTCGCCGGCATGATTGCAAAAAAGGATCTCGGGATTACCATAACCGGGATTGCCGATTCCAAAAGCGGGTGCATGGATCCTGACGGGCTTGACATCGCAAGCCTGCTGGCAGGTAAAACCAGGAAAGGCTACTGTGGTGATAAGAAAATTTCTGCTTCCGATGTGATCAGGAAGGCGGATTACGATGCACTTATTGAAGTGACTCCCACAAACGCTCTTACGGGCGAACCCGCGATTGGATATATCAAAGCAGCACTTCTTCGGAAGAAACATGTCGTAACTTCGAATAAGGGGCCGATCGCCCTTGCCTACAAAGAACTCCGCGCGCTCGCAGCAAAGAAGGGTGTGGCCCTGCGGTATGAAGCAACCGTTGCAGGTGCAATTCCCATCATGCACATGCTGGAGCACGGGCTTGCCGGCAATGAGATCCTTGCTCTCTATGGGGTGCTCAACGGTACCTGCAACTATATCCTCACCCGTATGGCAGCAGAGGGACTTACCTATGAGCAGGCATTGATGGAAGCCCGCGAGATGGGGTATGCCGAAGCTGACCCGACCTATGATGTTCAGGGAATAGATGCAGCCATCAAGCTCGTGATTCTTGCAAATACTATCTGGGGTAATGGGATACGGTTAAACGATATCGATCGTACGGGTATTGATCTGCTGACACCCGACGCATTACGGTTAGCTGAGGATGAAGGATGCACCATCCGTCTGATTGCCGAAGCGATCCCCCGCAAACACATCCTCCGGGTATCTCCCCGTATCATTGAAAAGAATCACCCGCTTGTTGTTGAGGGCACGCTGAACGCACTTACGCTGGAAACGGATATGGCAAAGGAGATTACCCTGATCGGCAGGGGAGCCGGGTCGACCGAAACGGCAAGTGCCATTATCGGTGACCTGCTGTTCATCAAAGACCGTTATGTCCAGCGTGCTTGAGCGCAGGCGCGAGTATCTGCGCCTGATGCGGCAGTTCACTCTCGATAACGGTTTTTTTACGGTCACCGATATCCAGCACGCTACCAATATTCCCCGCAGCACTGCACAGGACTGGGTGAACCGGCTGCTCATGGAGGGGTGTGTTCTTGTACGCGAGGAGAAACGCGGGCGAAGTGCGGCACACTATGTTGCGATCAGTGCAATGCCCTCAAGTGCCTGCCGCCGGATCTTCACGACCATTGATGATGATAATGTCGAGATTTATCATGACTGCATGAGCGGGGCCTGTGCAGCTTTCTGCGGGTATCATCATGCACTGGCAGGAGGTGTGCTGATCAGCGTGGAGCGTGACGGGACGCTGCTGAGGGAATGTGCCCGGATCGGGACGCATGAGGTTCCGGTAGGGCTCTCACCGCTTCCCGCAGTCGGGGTCACCGGTATTGAGCGGGACGGGGATACCGTAATCCAGCACATCCGCTGCATTGGTGGCCCTGCATACTCTTTGTCCGATATGATGGCACGTGCGGAAGGTGTTATCCAGGTAAAGACCCGGCATGCCGGTCCGATTGTGGAAGGCAATGTCCGGACACAGGCGCTGATGCATGTGACCATCGGTATTGATGATACCGATTCAAAAGCAGGAGGTGCAACATTTGCCCTTGCTCTGGCCCTTCTTTCGCATGTGACGCGGATCAAAGGTGTTCTCCCCATCAGCCACCATGTTGCGATGCTCAACCAGGATGTTTTTGCAAAAACAGCCGGTAACTCGGCGAGTTTTATTGAAGTGGCAGTCACACCCGAGAGTTACGCGGATCTTGAAGAAAAGGTGTTGCGGTTTGTGGCAGATGAATCTCTTTCCCATGAATGGGGAATAGCGATCCGGTCCGGACTCCAGATACCTGGTGGGCTGAGAGACTACGGGAGACTTGTCCGGGATCAGGTAATCACCCGGGCGGTTGCGGAAGCGACGGCGGAGCGGTTCGGTATCACGCTGCACGGGGGCAATGGCGTTATCGGTGCTCTTGGGGCGGTTGCCCTTGCCGGACTTCCCCATGAAATCCTGCTGGACCCGACACGGGAAATTCCGTGATGAGCTAAAACAGCAAACCAGCACTTGTCTCGTTTTGTACCATAAATACCGGTAAATTGGATATCTCTGCTCCTTGCGAAAAATTATATCCAGGATAATTATAATCGCTCATTGCGAGTGATCTTTTATTAATGTTTGCAGATACCGGGTCGCAATTTTCTTTTTAAATTCCTATAGTGCAGCGATAATCGACTTAAATGGTGGTACTGTGGTCATAACAGGCGACATTCCTGTAGTTATGCCTGATTATTCAGTATTTACCCCTGATTTTTATGACTATCCTGATGAAAATTTGTTGTATTTTATTGTATACACTCTTAAAATGAATCTCAATTCAAAAGAAATGTTTATATACTAACAACATTCATAGAAATAGTATACATTGTCATGTCCAACGTGGGCATTGTGAAGGGTGTTCAAAATTATGGTAGTAACAAGAAAGAATGATGAGGCAGTATCACCCGTTATCGGTGTGATCCTGATGGTCGCTATTACAGTGATCCTCGCAGCAGTTATTGCTGCGTTCGTGTTCGGAATGTCGGGCAATATCAGCAAGACCAAGGTTGTTGCAGTAACGGCTCAGCAGCCAGATGCAACGCATATTTCTGTTACCTATCAATGGTGGACAGGATGCTCAGACTCTTTGCTGGTACTAATGTAACTATAACACAGCTCTGCTGGAACTACATACTGCATGTGACCTATGCAGTGGTGCGATCCGACAGCGGATATGTGGCTGGTTAGCGACACATGTTGGTAGCTTCAACGATACTGCAAACGTGCCTAATGCATTTGCTGGTAGGGATCACGTTGTTGTTGCTGGTTAGTTCACTGATGGCACCCAGCAGGTTATTCTGGATACCTACGTCTAAATCCAACCCTTTTTTTTAAGTATCAATTCAATTATTTCAATCACTTGATTCATTCTCCGATCACTAAACCATACAATTCGACTATTCTCAATCGGAGCCCTTTACGTGCCCGGATTGGTGTCAGACAATCCCAAAAAAAGCCCATATCAGGTCCTGATTTCGTAAGTCCTCAATTTATCGTTATTTTGGCAAACGGGACCAAATAAAAAAACCTCATAGAGGTGTTCTATAGGCCGATCTCGTACCGGATGGTCAATACTTTATTGCTATAGTAACTCCTGCTGTAACCTTTTTACGGGTCTTCCAGAAGGATCGTATTCGGGCATAATTTTGAATCCGTTATTAAAACGGGGTTCAGATTTTACATTTCCTGCTGATAAGGGGATAATTGCTCGAAATCCTACCAGTCACGAGTTACTTTAAGCACCTGCAGGGACAACTCATTTTCGAGGAAATCCGATGCCAGAAAAATCCCATGAAAACCTAGCCGGACAAATCCTGAATCCCAAAGACCTCATCGCGTACCAGGAAGGTTCGGTGGTGAGCCGGATGATCGTGTACAAAAAGAGCGGCACCATAACCCTCTTCGCCTTCGATGCCGGTGAAGGCTTGTCAGAACATACCGCACCGTTCGATGCAATTGCCACGATTATTGATGGCGAAGCAGAGATATCCATTGAAAAGACGCAATACCTGCTCAAAGAAGGCCAGATGATCATCATGCCGGCAAACAAACCGCATGCCCTCCATGCACAGCAACGGTTTAAAATGATGCTGACGATGATCCACGAATAGGCGGAATTATCAGATATCGGTGATTTTAAAACTGTCAGATTCTCTGCAATTTTTCCAAAGACAACTGAAAAGTTTGAAGCGGATTTTAATTTTATCAGATTTTTCAGATTTAAAAAAAGAACTGCTTAAGAAATTACCAGTATATTTCTCATCACTACATAAAGGTAAACCCAGATTAAATAAACCAACACAAATATGATAATCCCATACAATGTCTGGAAATTCAGTTTAATCCAGAATGGCTTGTTTTCCGGTTGCTTTTCCTGTATGAACAGGACTGCCCTTTCAATTACGAAAAAAAGGAAAATATATGCACTCATTTTCACTATCCCGTGAAGAAGCGGGTTATTGACAAAGGGAATCATGAATGGATTTTTTTCAAAATTCCCCAGGTGCAGACTCATGGATGTTGTAAAAATATCCAGAGCAAATAATAATCCCAGAATCAGCCAGAGAACATGACGATGATATTTTTTTACCAGGGTATACTGAGTCTGAAACCTGGAATCTTTGATCTCACTCATAGGTGATCAGTCGCTCATACACGATTCCTCATAAATTCGTGCAACGCGCCAGTGCAATGCATTCGGCTGGATATTTTTTTGAGTGTATTGTAATTCTCAAATTATCCCGTGGGTAACAAGAGTTACATTACAAAAACCAATTCCTGCATTTGAGTATCTCGCAGGGTATTACCTTACCCTCCTTTTACAGTTTGGATGAGCAAAGGATTCCAGAATTAAAACATGGTTTTCTCATACTTATTATAAATCTCTAAAATTTAATGATAAAAAGCTTATATCTCAAATAAAACCTTTTAATTTATTACACAAACTTTATTTACTCAAATATAAAAAAGGTAAAATCTGCAGAGATACCAGTGCCTTGAAGAACTCAAATCCACTTATATGCAAGAAGAGTGGCGTTTTTTTAGAAAAGATACCTATAACCCAAAAAATGCGTGGGGCCGGATTCGAACCGACGAACGCCTGCGCGACGGGACCCTAAATCCCGCTCCTTTGACCTGACTCGGATACCCACGCCCTGAAAACGGCAATTGCCGGTTTTTTAATACGCGAGGTTCAATCAACCACACTGAACGTGCACGGATCACTGCTCACGTATGCGATATATTGGTGCGGTGAAAATATGAGTATATCGTCAGGGTCGGTGGCAGGATACAATACTTTAACCAGGTACTACAACAAATTCCCCTCGTATTTCAGGAAACCCTTTCCATGCAGATAGTGTAACATTTCTTACCGATGTGGAGTCGTGGTATCGTTCAATAACAATCTTGTTTAAAAAATGAATCTTAATCCCCTGTCAGTTGAGAAATCTATCGGGGTCAATGCCAATTACTATATATTACAGGAATAAATAGTGATTTTATGACAGAAAATGCCCCCAAACCCGCTGTACTCAGAATTGTTGCTGCAGTAATCCTTGGGATTTTCGTTGGATTATTCCTGTTTTTTGGTTTAGCGCTGGTGATTGGAGCATTCAACAATACGATGGGAACGAATATCCCCGTCAGCACGCAGGTCACTGAAAATGTAATAAGTGCAATCCTGCTTGTTGCTATCATCATAACCTGTGTTGCTGTTTTTTGTCGGATGGTATATACCACTCCGCCGACAACCCCGGAATTTGAGATCCCGGAAACGATTGATAAATTTTAAAAAAAAAATATCCTCTTTTATCTTTGACAGGCTGTCCGATCTCTGTGAAAAATTATTCGGGGAAAAAGGTACTGTCCTTGAGCATTTCGTGCACGATTGTCTCTTTTTTGTATTTACTCACGTAATAATAACATGCAATTGCGATGATGAGGGATGGAAGAAATACAAAGATCATATCCATCATGGTATCCGTGTTGTCCGCCTGCATCTTGCCGGCAAGGGAGCCACCAAGGAAAATGTCGACAAGGAATTCATAGATCTCCCAGAGGTATTCTCCAGTCAGTCCAAACATGACGGTAAAGGCTGCAATAGACAAAGGATCCAGGTTATATTTCCGGATCTTATCCATAAAGAGAACCAGAATAAACCCTAGCAGGGCTATAATCGATCCTGAAACCGTGTGGGCGAGAGTGTCCCAGTTGGGGATATTGAGATACCGTCCCTGGATATATCCCGAAATGTGAATCAGGAGCGCCAGCGATATGAGGAAGTACACAAACCAGGGGAATTTAATCTTGGTAAATTTGGTGACAAGATAGGGAACCAATGCTATCAGGAATCCTAAAACTCCTGAAGCGACTCCAAAGCCCAGGTATATTGCAATCAGGACATTAAAACCAAGAGCTGCCTGGGTGAGGTAAGCCAGATACATTCCATATGAACGCTCAGTCATGGTGTAGTTTTTTTGCAGTATACCCATATTTAGTTTTGTTATTGATAGATGATATTTCTCTATGAGGGCGAGATGCTATACCAACTGAATTATTTTTTTTGTGGGAGAATGCAATTCGACTGGTAGCATTAAAAAGTTCATATTACCGGTGTAATACTGCTCTAAGGAGCGGAATGAATCATTGATTTGGGAGAATTCATTGGTGTGCATCCAGGAAGGAATATTCCTGAATTCCGATTTTTTCTTCCGATTATGAGAAAAAAAATAGCAAAATACGGAAAAATTGGAGATAGAATGGAGTTTCAGGCATTTCAGGATTTACTTCTCTTCTTCAAGGGGAACAACCTGAATTTCTCCGTCTATGATTTTATTGAGCAGTTTTTTCCTTTGATACTTTTCACGTGAGTCGAAGATAAAAAATTCGTAGGTATCCCATATCGTAGCCCAGTTGATAATTATAACCAATCCCCCGATAAGAGTTCCTGCAATCGTGGACATCCAGTTCTCGTTCAGGTAGGCATACCCTATATAGAGCAGGGCAATCAGGATATTTAATCCGGTAAAGGCAAGGGCGGTTCTTCTCTCCCGGATGAAAATTGCGGTGTCGCGTTTATGTCCGATGAGTACAAAGCGGAAATGATTACGAATTGCATCAGAAATATCTTTTACGGATCCAGGATCCGGAATCATCGGAACCTGTATCTCGAGTTTAACAGGCTTTTTCAACCTATAAGCAAACACATTATTCAGAATCGCATCTTCTGCATCCTGGGTGAGTTCTTTTTTTGGGAGTGGGGATGGATCATCAGGATCAAATAACTGATCTCTGGTTTTAAATTTCAGGCTCACGATGGTTCGCCCGTTTTCTTCACGGTGTATCGCTTCGATAACTTTCATGGTATTCTCCTGATAAATTCCTATTCCTATCAGCAGGGGATAGATATTTCTTCTTTTTTCGGATATGATTTTCCCATAAAATTGAACTATTCAGGTATGATAGAGATTTTTTTCATCCTCCATTACGATGATTGCCCCCCGCAAGGTCGCCCCCGGCGGATCAGGAACAAACAATTCAAAAAACCCTGCCCGCCTTATGAGGCTGAGGGGTTCATCGATATTACGATTTCATGGTTCGGAGTGAACCACAGATTCATGTCTGTTTCACAGAGTCAGAATATAAAAAACAGGATTTTCTTTTGTGGTCTGGTATACGTCCAACTAAACGCTAAAATGCCCTACGTTCAGGTTGTATGAGGATTGATGAACACAATTTCAGGGGGCGAAGACCGTAAACTGACATCAAGGTTGGATGTTCCTATACCCCGGCTTATGTAGGTGATGGTATCTCCTTCTTCGATCTTCCCGCTTAACGTGACCAGTCCCCCTGAAATAATCCGTTCAGATCCTGACGGAATAATCTGACCGCCATGGGTATGGCCAGCCAGCGTCAGATTTGCATCCCAGTCGCCACGGTATGACGGTTCATGGACCAGGTAAATAATAAAAGAGTCATTTTTCAGTTCGTCCGGCACGTGCGGTGGATTTGCCATACCGGCCCAGCCGTCATCCACACCGACAATGACCACACTCTGGTTCACCTATCAGGATCTCATCATATTCATTGCGGAGCACCCTGACCCCGTTTTCGGCCAGGACACCGGCAACCTTGTCAGCATATTCGTAATCAGCGGCATCATCGTGAACCCGGAGTGCATCGTACTCTCCGGCTTTCAGCGGGGGATGGGGGTCATTCAGCGTCTTTTCCCAGCAGTCTGAAGCAACGATGCCCGATTTATAGTCATGATTGCCCAGCACTGCATACACGGGTGCATCTATGTCTGACCACACCCTCTGGAATGTGAGATTTTCCTCATCATCGTAGACAAAATCCCCCCCGATCAGGACCAGTGAAGGATGAAGTTCATTAATCTGGCGGACAATCTCCCGGGTCTGATTGAAATTACTCTCTCTCAAATGAGGATCTGCGATAAACACGATTCCTGCAGGTGCACCTTCAACTTCGAGTGTGGTTATCTCAGCAGGTGACTTCCCCTCGGTATACATATACCCAAGAGATGCGGGGAGAAAACCCACAAGAATAACCAGGGTTAAGTATCGCATGTAGTTTGTTTCGGGAAGGCGAAGATTCATCCGGTGATCTGCTATCCGGTGGTATCTGGTATCTTATATCTTTTCAGGTTACGGCATTTCATCCCGGATATCTGGTAAAGAGACATCCCGGTGTCTGAAGTATTCTTTACCGGAATTTTTATTATTTTCTCTCTAAAAAAAATGCACAGAGCGTCCTTATTTATATATATTCCCTGCATTATCATAAAGTATGGAAAGCGGGGCACATACAAGGAAGATTATCCTCAAAAAACTCTCAAAGGCGATCATTTTTTTTGTGGTAATCGCACTGGCAATACCGCTTATTGTGGGCTCAGTCACCGGAACATCGATTGCCAGTTTAATCACCCTCATCACCTCAACTTTTGTCCTTCAGGCTGGTGCTCCGTTACTTGGGGTGGGCCTGGGTATTTCAAATCCGGTAATCATCATAACCATGTTTTGTTTTGCCCTCGGCATGGTGCTTGCCGTCTTTGAGATATGTGACAGCCTGTCTGAGACATCAGAACGGGTACAGAAATGGCTTGAAAAGATGGAAAAAGCGAGTGCAAAATATCCGCAGCTCCAGAAATATGGTGTTATTTCCTGTTTTTTCATTGCGTGGATTCCCCCCTTTGGCATTTATGGTGCACCGGTATTTGCATGGCTTATGAACTGGAAACGGTGGCACGCAATTCCCATCATCGTTGCCTCCTTCACCGTAGCATCACTGTTTGTCTTATTCTTTGCCAACAAGATAACCGAGATAATGTTACTGGCTGCAAACCTCGGGGCCATGATCTTCATTATCGTCAGCATGGTAACGTTGGGATTGTCAACTACCGTTTCCCAGGTGCTTGCCCCGCTGAAAGATAAAAATCTCATGAGCCGCGCAATCCTTGCCAATTTCATACTTGTCCCTGTCCTTGCCTATCTGCTGGTTACCGGATTGCATCTCCCTGCCGGCATTGCGCTTGGATTGATCCTGGTTGGTACGGCGGCAGGATCACCGTTCCTGGCAAGAGCTAACCAGATACCTGCTGATAAACGCGAAACGGCCGGAGGTCTTGGGGTTCTGCTTACCATTTTCTCCGTTTTCTATATTCCCCTGATCGCACCATTCCTCATTCCTGGCGAGTCTGAAATAGATCCTGTTCTTTTATTCATAACGTTGGTAATTATTATCATTATCCCGCTTTTTCTGGCGCTGTTCCTGCGGTCCGGCAGAGAAGAAAAGATGGCACGGGTACTTCCCTGGCTGGACAGGACATCGTATGGTGCATTCTTTGCGACTTTTATCGGCGTAATATTTGTGTTTTCCGATCAGCTGACCGCAATTATCGGTTATGGTGGTTTGCTTGCGATAATCCTCTTTACGCTGGCTGCATTTGGCATCGGGTATCTCCTGGGAGGATATACACCGCACATGCGGGCGGTTTTGGCATTCGGGACTGCCCAGCGGGGTCTTTCCGTAGCATTGGTATTTCCCCTTCTCAGCCTTTTGGTATATGAGATAAATCCCGGTTCGTCCGTGTATGATCCGACAGTCCTTCTCATGATCGTGTTGTTGGGTATTGCCACCCTGATCATTCTTTTGTTTGTTGGAAAGAGGCTTGCAAAGCAGGGCAGTTCAATCTGATTTTTCCCCACGATCGAAGAGACGATGACAAAAAAAAACGATTTCCTCCTATTTTTTATATTCCCGGATCAAAAAAGAGAAGCATGGAGAGAATAAATGAATTCTGAAACCATCATAACAGTCAGTATTTATCTTTTTATCATCACATCCATGCTCTTTATCGGGCTTGGCCATACCTGGCGGGACATTCTTGGCACCTTTCAAAAACGTGAAGCTTGTCCTGTTTGCACTCCTTGTCAACCTCATCCTGATACCGGTTGCAGGCTACCTGATTGCTACGGTTTTTGCCCTTTCCGGAGCGATGGTTGTCGGTTTTCTCCTGATGACGAGTGCACCCGGGGCATCCTATAGTCCGAGGATTGCCGAGATTGCTGAGGGGAATGTACCTTTTTCAACCGGGCTCATGTTCCTGCTGTCCACCATAGCACTTGTTTCAGCGCCCATCACGATACTCCTCCTTCTCCCGGAGGGGAGTACGGTCAGTGTCTGGCCGGTTATCCGTACGCTCCTCCTGCTGATGTTCATCCCCATGGTTATCGGCCTTCTCATCCGTGCCAGATGGCCCCCGGCAGCTGAAAAGCTGATGTCACCGGTAGTCTGGACTTCCTACATTATGATCCTTGTGGTGTTCGTAGTGTTCCTGATGTATAAAATTTTCTCACCGGACCCTGTCGGAGGATTGAGGGATCTCTTCGGAACCCTGGGCATCCTTGCAATTGTTCTTGCGGTGGGGATATCGCTGATCCTTGGATACCTCTTCGGCGGACCAGCGGAAGGTACCCGCCGCTCTCTTGCCTTTGGTTCTGCCAATCGTAACGCCGGGATGGCCCTGCTCTTTGCTACCAGCATTTCGTCAGAGCTTGGCGATATTCTCGCGGTTCTTGTGGCATACATCATTGTCCAGATCATCATGAGCGCGGTGATTGCCGCGAAATGGAGAAAGAATCCTGCATCCGGGTCCGGGAAAAAGCCCTCAGCATCACTTTAATTCAAAATTATTTTAATTGAGGTCGTGATCCCGTGTTACCACTGGCCTGAATGTTTCATGGTGAATTAGCCGGATTAGCCGGCCTTGTCAGCTACGATGGATAGGACTGGCTTGCATACGGAATCACATGCAGGTTTATTGTTGCCGGATGACCATACAGGGCATTCAGTCTTGTGTGCAGGTTGTTGAGGGGAGGAACAGGTTCATCACCCCTGATGGAATGTCAACTTCTGAAGGTCGGATCTTAATACCTACAACCTGGAAGGACGTATCACCGAGCCAGTCCCTGATGGCATCTGCCGTACCTGTCTATTCACTGGTTTTCACCCATGCATTATAGGTGGTGCCTGCGAGCAGGAGTGTTATGAGGAGCGTGCCTGCAATAATCACCCGGACGACTCTGCGTTTAGTATCCTGATTTGCATCAACAAATCCCAATCGTTCCAGTCCCATGAGGCGAAATACCAGTGCACCTGCGAGCAGGATGGCAAAAAAGTTGGTAAGAAACAGGAGGAATGCCCCCCCGGAATCCACCCACTCCCCTTTTGCAAGTGAGATCCCGACAACGCTCAACGGGGGAACAAGGGAGATGGCAATAGCTACACCCGCCAGGGAATCGGCAATTTCCTGCCGCCCTATCGCGTAGGCACCCGCAGCACCAGCGGCGAGGGCGATCATCAGGTCAAGCAATCCCGGTGATACACGGGAAGTAATCTGGCTGTTGGTCGGAAAGGATATGATTGAATCCGGGATAAAAAAGGTCAGCAGCATGGCGAGCACGATGACTCCCAGTATGCCGAGCGCTACTAAACGTAGGGCTTGCCCGAGACGGATGGTTGAGCCCATGGTGACCGCGGCAGCAGCGGCCATAATAGGCGTCATCAGGGGGGCAATAATCATCGCACCTATGACCGAGGCAGTGGAATCAGTGACTACCCCATACGTGGCAATGACTGTTGCAAGCGCCAGCAGGACAATGAAGTTCACAATCTGTTTTTTTTCTTTCTCCTTCGAAGAACAGTCTGCTCTCGAAACTGGGGAGATATTCTGGATCGAACCGGTTCGTGCGCATTTTTGCGAGGAAATCTGGTATCAGGGTGACCACCGGAAAATGTTAGTGTTATGCAACAACTCGTCCCGGGAGTTCAAGATATTTTCTTTTCAGTGCCTTGTATCGGAGAATGGGGTAAGTTTCTAAAAGGATTGCTGGTTTTTTGATCGGGAAACAACAACAGGAACGGCATTACCGGGAAGCGTTCCCGGTTCAGGATTGATAACCACGATTTCCGGAGGTGAGAGATACCGGAACTCCCACGTATGGTCGGATGTCCCCGTCCCTCGGGTAATGTAGAGTGGTACATCACCTTTCCAGGAAAGGCCTCGTATCTGGATAATATGGAAGTAATCAATCGCCCACAAGGGGGGAATATTGTATTGTCCGCCATGCGTGTGACCGGAGAGGACGAGGTCAGCATCCCAGTCTGATCGCCATGCGGGTTCATGGACAAGGTAGATAACATAGGCTCCGGTATCGGGAATCTCAGGGGGATCATCCCTCTCCGCCCAGATGTCATCAACACCGACCAGCATGAGGTGTTTCCCGTCAAGGTCAATGTCCACGTACTCATTACGGAGGACGGTTACCCCGTTCTGTTCCAGAACCGAAACGACAGCCTGTGCATGGTCCGGATCCGGGAAATCACTGTACAGGAACCCGGCATCATTATCGTTGGAGCGGAGCAGCAGTTCCTGCAGCCATGATATCCGCCCCTCGATACCGCCACCGTTGATACCAGCCAGGTAGTCATGGTTTCCAAGTATAGCATACACCGGGGCATCGATCTCATTCCATACTCCCTGAAGCGAGAGGTTTTCATGCTCGTGGTAGGAAAAATCCCCCCCGATGAGGACTACTGATGGGTGCAGGCTGTTTATTACTCTGATCACTTCCCTTGTATGCCCAATGTTCTCCGGTCTTACATGAGGATCGGCGATAAAAACAATGCCGGAAGGGGCCCCGGGAACAGAAAGTGCCGTGACCTCAACGGTCCCGGCTTCCCAGTACATATACCCTAAAAGAATGATGCAGCAGAAGACCATAAGGCCGGTTGCCAGCACACCATACCAGAGAAGACCCGGGGACTTTTTCACATTCTCATAGTGTGGTTGGAAGTATGCCGGTTAATAGGTTCGCATGGTACCTGTCTGAAAAAGAACAGGTTTTTCCATAAAACAGATGTTTGCTTTAGAGATATTACTATATAAAAAGAGAACGAAAGCCTCAAAGAAGGCGATGGGCTGTACAGGAATTGCGCACACTGTTCAGTGAAATAAATCTCTTTCATCAAAATGGTTTATTCATGTACAGGGAACAACCATATAATGATGCAGACTATTGCCAACCGGGGGGACAATAGTCTTTGAACAAATCCCAACGGAACGGATAAGGCCATGACGGAAACACCTGGTGCCTCAAAACGTCAGGCACTGAAAACACCACGTGCTGCGGCAATCGCCGGCATAATCTTTTCTGTCCTGTACGGAACCAGCATGGTACTCATAAACAGTCTCCCTTCCCCATGATCCCACAGCTTTCCTTGCATGGCTGGAGGCAGACACAACAACGGTCACTCTGGCGCTGAACCTTATTCCGTTCGCAGGGATTGCTTTTCTCTGGTTCATCGGTGTGATTCGTGACCTCATGAGCGACATGGAAGATCGCCTCTTTGCGACAGTCTTCCTCGGCAGCGGTCTGCTTTTTCTGGCTCTGACCTTCATAGGTGCAGCTCTGGCAGCCGGGCTGTTGAGCAGCTTCGCGGTCGAATCGAGTGTCCTTGTACAAAGCGGTGTACTGACCTACAGCCGGAAGGTGATATATCATGTCTTCAACATCTATGCCATCCGCATGGCAGGGGTGTTCATGATATCCCTTGCCAGCATCTGGCTCCGCACCGGTCTGATGCACCGTGGCTGGGCTTTCCTGACCTACGTTCTGGCGCTGGTGCTGTTGCTGAGTATCGATTATTCCTTCTGGGTAACATTGATCTTCCCGGGGTGGGTAATGGTCATCAGTACCGTTATCCTGATCCGAAACCTGCATACACAGCGCAATGAAGGTACCGTTGAGATTTGATGCTCAGGTCGGTTGAAGCGAGAACTAAAAGAAATTTAAGATGAATCAGAGCACAAAAGCGATTGATAATAACATACCTCTTTTCCTCCCTCGGTTGAAAAGAGTATCCGGGATATCCGGATTGATCCCTTCTCACCGATAGCGGTGATTATCTGAATTTGGTTACCTAATTATAGTATCGAGGAGATTATCTCCTAGAGAATCCGAAGGTATATACCATGATCAATCCGGATCAGATGAAAATTCCGCAAAAAGGCATACCGAAGATGGATATCATTTTTGCCATTCTCCTCCTGATTGCCACCCTTTCAACAGCGTTCTGCGTCTACCAGGCAACCCGGTGGAATGGGATCCAGGCAATTGATTTCGGTGATGCATCAAAGTACCGGACTGAATCGGTCAGGGCATCAACTGCAGCCAATACTCTGGTAATAATCGATGTACAGCTTTTACGAGCTGGGTTGATGCGGCAGGCCAGGGTGACCTCATTGAGGCAAAATTTATACAAGAACGTTTCAGGGAGGAGTTCAAACCTGCTTTTGAGGTCTGGATTGCCAAGGCAAATACCACAAACCCGATTCCCCCGGGAACACCATTTGAACTTCCTGAATATACCTTAGCCAAATATACTGAAAGTGCCAGTCTGGAAGAAAAGGCAACAGCTGCTTTTAACGAGGGCAAGGATGCGAATACAAACGGGGACCTGTACATCTCCAACACGGTCCTTTTTGCCATTGTTCTTTTCTTTTGCGGGATATATACACGGTGGGATTCAATCAGGATCCGGACAGGAATTCTGATTATTACCCTGGTTGTATTCTCGTTCGCACTCTACTCGCTTATTTCTCTCCTGTTGAAAGTAGGATATATCTGAAATCATTATTTTTTCCTAAGAAGCGAACCAATATTCAGGGTAGTTGTCTCTTCTTTGATACCAAGAGGGCACTCCAAACCGGATTGCATGTCCTTAAAAATGTTGCAATATTTGAATTATGGGCAATGTGTAATAACCCCAAGAATCGTCTGGACTATGGGTAACGGCCGCACCGATGCCCGGGCATTTCTATGTTGTACCAAATCTGGTTAATTCCCTGCAGGTGAACGCTTTAAAAAAAATCTGCCACTTTCTGGAATACAGGATAATCCCGAAACTGCGCATTTTGTTATCGAATTACCTGCTTATCTCATCACGAAAATTATCACTCCGGTGAGGATGAGATGGTGATCAATGGGTTAAGGAGTTTCTTTGGTAAGCATTGGTACAAAACCTGGATTATAACTCCACCCTGGTCACAACACCATGGATCTTATCTGACGGTAGCTTGTAAAACTGGACCAGGGCCGGTGAAAGGCGCTTAATCGCAGCAAAGATACGCCAGACCGGGTGGGTGGTCACAATGTCTTCCATACCATAGAAGATGGTCTTTTCTTCAATCTCTGCCTCTTTTAAGATTTCCCCGATATCGACAATCTCCATGTATCCTATGTATATCTCAAAGAGGGAGAGTCCTTGTGCGATCTCGCGGGTGACCCCCCACGTCACACCAAAGGGTTGTTCTGTCCTTATGATCGAAACGATAATATTATCGTCGTAAATGATATTGTTCGTGAACATAATCCGTGGGATATACGGGGGCAACCTGCGGAAATCACGGGCTAAAAACAGTGCTGATCCTGAAATCCTGTTGATAGATGTATACACTTCATTATACCGTTCCAGGAAATCGTTGAGCGGAACCGGTTGCATAGCAGTGGCGAGTTTTTTCTGGCCGTTGATGAAGATAAAAATTATGGAGAACGGAATTAACGCAATGAGCAGGGATATGTATCCACCGTAGGGAATTTTGTTCAGATTGGAAATAAGGAAAACAAAATTTACCGTTAATACAAACAGCGCAACCCCCGTTTTCACAATCTCACCACGGAGTATGAGGATCCAGAGTATCATGAATCCCGTGATCGCCATGGTGCCACTTACTGCAAGGCCATAGGCATGCGTGAGATTGTTTGAGGTTTTGAATATGACGATTATGAGAAGAATGGCAACGAGTAAGAACCAGTTCACAATATCAATATATATCTGAGACCGGAGTTGTACGGAAGTAAAATCGATATGCAGCAGGGGCATGATGCGGGTGGTGATACCCTGGTATACAATCGAAAAAATCGCAGAGATTATTGACTGGGAAGCAATCACGGAAGCAATGATGCTGAGAATCAGGAAAGGAATATACAACAGTTGCATCTCGGAATACATCATCTCAAAAAGAATATTCTGAGCACCGGGATGGGTAATCAGAAATGCACCCTGTCCAAAATAATTCATGGAAAGGGCAATAAAAACCAGGTACCATGCCCTTACGATAGGTTCTCTGCCCAGATGACCCATATCCGCGTATAATGCCTCTCCTCCGGTTGCACAAAGGATAACTGATGAGAGGATAAGAAATCCTGCAAGACCGTTATGCATCAGGTAATTGATACCGTACATCGGGTTGAGTGCAAGGAGGACCTGCGGTGCGGCAAAGAGGGCCACCAGCCCTCCTGAAGCAAGCGCTAAAAACCAGATGACCATCACCGGACCAAATACCCAGGCTACTTTCTCAAAACCACGTGCCTGGAATAAAAAAAGAACAATGACAATTATTCCGGCAATGATCATAAGTGTTACCTGTGATATATTCTCCAGACCAGGAATAAGGAGTGACCCCTCAACCGCTGAAAGGATAGTGATCGCCGGCATGATTACACAGTCACCGATAAAGAGAGCGATTCCTGCGATCGTGAGGAATGAAACAAAAGCAACCTGATTTCCCGTTTTCAACAAGGGTAAAAGGATCTCCTTGAGCACGATGGTGCCGCCTTCACCCTTCTTGCCAAGGTGCATCGCAAGGTAGGTGTATTCTAGCGTTACAAGGATAGTCAGCGTCCAGACAATCAGGGAAAGGATACCCATCACGTTCTGGGGTGTGGGGGGGATGAGAAGAAAAATTGCCGTGAAGGTATAAATCGGGCTCGTACCGATATCGCCAAAGACAAGCCCCATCGACTTGACGATTCCCGGGATTGCGAAATAGCTTTTGAGCATTCCTTCAATACCAGTCATCAGAAATAGGGTATAATCCTTTCTCTTTTAAAAACAGGAAAATGCAATCGCCGCTTATCATGGATTGGACGACGCTCCTGGTCCGGCTCGTTCCTTTTTTTCCTGCACATACATCCGGTAACTGGTGATGAGGAGGACGATTATGACCGGGCCCAGAACAAAACCGACAAGCCCCAGGGTAAGCGTGCCTCCGACTATCCCAATAAACATAATTACCGGATGAATCTTCACCCGCCTGCCCACAAGCACCGGGCGGATATAAAATTCCGGCACGCAGGAAACGATCAGGTAACCCAGGAAAAACAGGATGAGTACTCCCCGGGTATCTCCCAGAGCAAAGGCATACGTCCCCATCAGGATAAATACGACTGATGAGCCAAGAACGGGAATAAGCTCACAGAATGCGGCGAGGAATGAATAAAATATGACGTTTCCATACCCAAGCAGATAAAAAACCGGAAGTGCCATAAAGAACGTGAGAAAAGCAATTGCGATCTGGACAATATAAATAGCATAGAGCGTGTCCACGGTCACTTCAGATAACCTCTTGTCATACCCGGCTAAAACCTCGGGCACACGACGCGAGAAGGTCTTTTTGAGATCTTCACCCCACCTTAGCAGGGAAAATAAGGAAACGAAGAAAACAAACATCTTAAAAGCGATAAGGGACAGGTTATTGAGAAGGGTCGTTTGGTAGTCCACAAAAAGTGCGATCCCTTTATTGAGAAGATCTGACAGGTTTGCCTTGGCAACCGGAATACCAAAATCCAGGGGGTTGGTTGCTGGATTATTCAGCCATATCGCAATCGCACCAAACAATTCTGTCAGTATGACCACGTTTGATGAGAGGATGAGGAAAGTGAAAAGTGCCATGATGCCTCCCGCAAAAAAAATTGCTAAGGTCACGATTGCTGCGGAGATTTCTGGCAGGGTTTGTTGTGAAATACGATGGTGCAATGGTATGAGGACGACTGCAAGCGAAGCCCCGAGTATTACCATATCCATAAACGACCAAAAAACAATGAATGCAGCGAGGGTAAGAACGACAAAGAGAATGAAGGGAAAAAGGTCGGCATAGAGTCTGTTTCATGGATGAATACCTATTGTACCGGTCCTGAAATTAATAGATACGTTTGGTTTGTATCATGCACCTCTACTAAAAAGCGATACCCATAACAATATTGAACAACCAATCACCTTGGTTATCAGATGAAGCGCATCGAGACTATCGCCATAATTGCGCATGACTTGGGTGTCACATTTAATTTCCTGGGCATCGCTTCATTGCTACCTTTTCTTGTCCTTGTTATTTTTCGCGAATGGGATATGCTTCTCCCCATGGCCTCCGCCCCGCTGGTGTTTATCATTGCCGGGTATCTCCTCTCCCGTGTTCACAGCCCAGATCTCACGCCAACGCTCTCCATC
Source organism: uncultured Methanoregulaceae archaeon (assembly GCA_963699515.1). Lineage (GTDB taxonomy): Archaea > Halobacteriota > Methanomicrobia > Methanomicrobiales > Methanospirillaceae > Methanoregula. The sequence goes on from CAVOUD010000003.1 coordinate 491,888, forward strand.
TCACTCGTTGTGGTCGCCATTTCCTGGTTTGCTATCGCTTTCATCGGGGCGCTCCCGTTTGTTTTTGGGCTCCATATGACGTTCACCGACAGCGTTTTTGAAGCGATGTCGGGCTGGACCGGCACCGGTTTTACGATGATCACATCCCTCGATTCTACTTCCAACACCCTGCTATTCTGGCGGTCGTTTACCCAGTGGATCGGCGGGATCGGGATTATAGCGTTTCGCATCTCGCTCAGCAGGAAGACGAGTGCCACGCTTTTCCAGCTCTACCGTTCCGAGGGCAGATCGGAAGCGCTGATGCCCAATGTAGTTTCTACGGGGAGAAAGATGTGGCAGATCTATCTTTTTTTAACCTTCATGTTCACGGGTATGGTCATGCTGTCGGGTACTGCACTGTGGGATTCACTCAATCTTGTCATGGTTGCTCTTGCAACCGGTGGGTTTACGATCCATGATGCCGGCATGATGTATTACAACAACCAGATGCTTGAACTGCTCCTGATCCCCGTTATGCTTGCCGGTGCACTGCCGTTTAAAATCTATTTTTTGCTGTACCGTGGGAATATTAAGGCAATGTTTAAGGACCAGATCGTGCAGGTGCTTCTCCTTATCGCGGCAGTCGGCTCAGCGATCACATCCCTTGACCTTTTCATTTTCAACAATCTCTCTCTTGAACAAGCGATCCGTCAGGGTACCTTCACCGCGATTTCGGGGTTCACGACGTGCGGACTTCAGAATTCCAATCCTCATCAATGGGCAACAATCCCCATCGCTGTGGTCACGATGATGATGCTGATTGGGGGTGCATCGGGAAGTACGGCAGGCGGTATCAAGGTGAATCGCGTCAAGCTCGCATATGAGGGTGTGAAATGGTGGTTGAAACGCTTTTTTGTATCGAGCCGGGTGCTCGTCCCGTTCAGGTTCGAGGGGCACACGTTTTCCCGCCAGGTTTCCGAGCTTGAGCTCTCAAAAAATATGGTAGTCATCATGCTGTATGTCCTTACGATCTTTTTGAGCACGATTATTGTAATGCACCTCTACATTACGACGTTCGGGCTCAATGAGGTTGTCTTTGAGGAAGTGTCGGCTCTGAGCAATGTGGGCCTTGGCCTTGGCTATATCACGGCAGCAAGTCCGCTCCCCATAAAATGGATCTTTATTATTCTCATGTGGCTGGGAAGACTTGAGATCGTCCCGGTGATCATTATTGCCGTGGGTGTCTTCAAAGGGATTCAGGACGATATGACAAAAAAGAAACCGGCACCTCCTGTTTATAACCTTCAGGCAAGGTATTAGCGAAGGTACATTATCCGATCACGTTTGCGCTTCCTGCCATACAGGAACAATGCAACTGCAAGGATTACGACTCCTGCTGTAAACTGTACATGTTCTGTCACCAGGTCAATGATCCAAAGGGATCATTTATACCCTGTCAGGAATGTGAAATTCCGTCCCAAAACCTTCCTTCCCGGAATTCACCGTACAGGTTGCGGCATATGAAATCACCCAAGACTTGAAAATTTCTCCTGCCCGGCAATAATTTCACAAGGGCCCGACATGCCTAAAACACATGTGTGTTTTATACCTTTTTAGGTTGATGAACAGGATGTACATATACTACCTGGTTTCATTGCCGAATTTGGTGATGACATTCTGGGGGTGCTTCTTGTATTTTCAAATGAATTATTTTCTGACTGATCTTCTCGTCTTCCCACGGGCAGATGCTCTGGTGCGGTATGAAATGCGCAGCAGGGAATAAACCGAGTGCTCGTGGGTACTATTCATCTCTTATATTAATGAGGAAGCAGCGCACATAGTTGTGGAATAACGGAGCTCAATGGCAGAGATAAAGATCATCGGGACAGCACATGTCTCACAGCAGAGTGTCGATGAAGTGCGGGCAGCAATCGGGGATTTCAGGCCGGATGTTGTGGCTATTGAACTCGATGCTTCACGATTTACTGCACTGAAAAAGCAGGCCCGCGACCCTTCAGTAAACGACGTACTCGAAGTGAAGAACTTCAATTCGCTCCTTGTCCAGTGGCTGCTTGCCTACCTCCAGCGTAAGATCGGCATCGATGTCGGGGTTGAACCCGGATCCGAAATGAAAATCGCTATCGAAGAATCAGAGCAGCGGGGTATCCCCCTCGCTCTGGTAGACCGGGATATCCGCCTTACCCTCCTGCGCTTCTGGAGTTCGCTGGGTTTTTTTGAAAAGATCAAGATGTTCTGGGCGTTAATCGCATCGATTGCTGAAATTGATAATGGGCAGGAGATCGATATCGAATCGCTCAAGCAACAAAACGTCATCGATGCGGTTATGGAAGAATTCCGGAAATTTTCCCCCAATGGTGCACGTGCCTTGATTGATGAGCGGGATGCATTCATCGCCCACCAGCTCATCTCCCTGAAGGTCCAGAGACCTGAGGGGCGTATCCTCGCGGTGGTTGGTGCCGGGCACCGCCAGGGGATAGCAAATTACCTTGATAACCCGACAACCCTTCCTCCCTTCGAACCGCTAACTCAGGAACCGAAATCATTCCCCTGGGGCAAAGTGTTTGGGTTCGGTGTAACAGCAATTTTCTTCCTGTTGCTCGCAGCAATTGCATTCTCCGGTGTTGGCTGGGATGTGCTGCTGTATGCATTCCTCTTCTGGGTTATCATTCATGGGGCACTTGCAGCGCTCTTCACGCTTCTTGCGGGCGGGCACCCGTACACGGCGCTTACGGTTTTCTGTGTAGCATGGTTTACTTCCTTAAACCCCATGATTCACGCTGGCTGGATTGGTGCATATGTCGAGGCTAAGGTGAGAAAACCCCCGGTCACTGATTTCCGGAAGATCTATGAAGCCGAATCCCTGACCGATATGGCAAAAATTCCGCTCTTCCGGGTTGTTCTTGTCGCAGCTCTTGCAAATCTCGGCAGCCTCCTGGGCACCTTCCTTTATTTCATTTTCGTCTTCCCGGTTCTGGGAATTGATCCCCGTATTGTTATCTCGACGGGGCTTCAGAATATGTGGGCATTTATGACGGGTTGGATGTAAAAAATTTGGTGATTATCAATAATCCGCCCCCAAATGAGGTGACAACCACACCATTTGGCATGATTGCCCCCCCTTGCGTCACCAGTCCCCCGAGGGGGACGGGGCGCATTGCGATATCACCAGAACAGGTAATACAGCACTATCGCAAAGGGGGGGTGCCCGAGCGGCGGGGGCGGAGCCCCCAAGAGCGAATCTCTCGTGCGATTAATCTTTTGACTTCAATTGACTGAATTTTTACATTTCGCGTTTTCTATTTAGGGGCTGATATTTTACAATCACCTTGAATAATTCGCAGAAGCCTCAGAGTGGGGGAGAAATTCCAAAATCTTCCGGATAACGGATTTTTCAAACAACCTCTTACATCGTGATTCGAGGCCTGGTGAAAACTCAAACGTGGGATCCCTAAAATAGTGCTTCGAACCATGGTCAACGAGATGTGAAAGAGTCCTGCACATCGCATGTTTTTTTCGTTTCCGCAATCTCTTTGTCTATCCAGTCCTGAACGAGGAGTTTCATCTCCTGGTCCGTCATCCCATGGTAGTATCGGAGCCGGATCTCAACTTCAAGCAAATCCAGAAGTGGCTGCACCAGGGAAAAATACGATTCTGTGCCGGTAAATCCCCCAGATTTATTGAGCTGGAGCATAACCAGCTCGTTTAAATGTTCAAGTTCGCCGGTACGATCGATAATGTTCTCCAGGGTCATACCGACGGGGACCATAGTCAGGAAACCATCTTCCGGTAGGGTAACATCGTTTTTTTCGGAGTTGCAATCATGGGTATGGTCTTGGTCCGGCATCGCGTTACCTGTGAGATTTGTATAAAAAAGAAAAATAACGTCCCTTACGCAAACATTGCGCCTTCAACATCTGCCATACCACGGTTGAAATCAAGACGTATTTTGGCGATTGCAGCAAGGAAATCTTCCTGGGTAATAGCCGGGCGGTCCTTCCGGATCGCAAACATACCGGCTTCCATACAGATTGCCCGGAGGTCTGCACCATTCTTGCCATCTGTCTGTTTTGCGACTTCACCGAGATCAACCTTCTCGTCCATCGTCAATGCCCGGCAATGGACCTTAAGGATTGACAACCGCCCTGTTTCATCCGGGAGCGGGATCTCGATAATCCTGTCAAATCGCCCGGGCCTCAATAATGCCCTGTCAAGGATATCGATACGGTTTGTTGCGCCGATAATCTTTACATCACCCCGGTTTTCAAATCCGTCCATGCCTGCAAGGAGCTGCATGAGCGTACGCTGCACTTCACGGTCCCCGGAGGTATTTGCCTCGGTACGTGATGCGCCAACTGCATCAATTTCATCGATGAAGATAATGGTCGGGGCCTTTTTCTTTGCAAGATCGAAAAGCTCGCGGACGAGTCGTGCACCTTCACCAATATATTTCTGGACAAGCTCTGATCCAACCACCCGCATGAAATGGGCGTTGGTCTCATGGGCGACAGCTTTTGCCAGCAGCGTCTTTCCTGTGCCCGGCGGTCCGTGGAGCAGTACCCCCTTGGGGGGATCAATACCGATCCTGAGGAACAGTTCAGGACGTTTCAGCGGGAGTTCGACCGCCTCTTTTATCTCGTTGATCTGGACCTCAAGACCGCCGATATCCGCATAGGTTTCCTGCGGGGAATCCACCAGTTCCATGCCATAGATCTGCGCATCAAAGCTGGTAGGGAGCAGCTCAACGATAGCCAGCGACTGCTGGTTAAGGGTACACCGGACACCGGGTTTGATCTCCTCGGCACTGATGGAGGGAGAACTCCGTACCAGGAAACGCGGGCCTGCACTGCTCCTCACAATGACACGGGATGCATCGACTACATCAGTGATAGTGCCTATGATCAGCGGGGGGCTGCGGAGCTGCTCGCTTTCACTCTTGAGTTTCCGGACTTCACGTTCGTACCGGATCTTCTGGGTCTCGATATATCGCTTGTCCGCTTCGACCTGCCGTAACTGTTCGCGGAGTTCCAGGTTGCGGGATTCAAGGTTTCCCACACGATCCATCATCTGTATCTCGAGTTCATGCTTGTCGTTCTCGATCTGGACCAATTGTCCGCGAAGCTGTTCCGAAAGGTTACGGTACAGTCGGTAAAGTTCCTCTGGCGTCTGAGGTTCCGGTGACTGGTGGAGTATGTCTCCCATCTCGTTTCTCAAATAGCTATATAGGGAAACTGCATATAAAGTGTTTGTGAGAATATGCAGTGCGAAATGTGTGGAGAAACGATACGCGGCACCGCCAAATTAGTGCGGGTTGAGGGTGCCGAACTTCAGGTATGCACCAAGTGCGAGAAATTCGGCACTGAAGTGCAGCAGGTACGGCGTACAGATATTGCACGCCCGAGTACTGCAGCACCCCGACCTGGAAAAACGCCGACGACAGTAGTTCCCGCTGATAGGAGAAAACGGGATCTCTTCGATTATATGGAAGGAGAGATCGTGGAGGATTACGCAGCCCGCATCAGGAAAGCACGGATGGAAAAAGGGCTCTCTACAAAAGATCTGGCCATGCAGATTAAGGAACGTGAACATCTCATCAAAAAAATTGAGAACAGTGAATTGATTCCTGAAGAGGATGTAAGGAAAAAACTGGAGAAGATCCTTGAGATCAGGCTTATTGATGCCCCGGTCCCTGAGTCAGAAAAGAAGGTGCAGAGTAAACTCACTCCCACGCTTGGCGATCTTACCATTATTAAAAAAGTAAAAAAATAATGCTACCTATAAAATTCGATTCTTTTTTAAGCCAGATCAATCACCGCATTGTGCAGGATATCCAGCGTATCCCGCATCGCCCGTCCCGCATCCCGGAGGTGGTGGTAGATCTCCCGTGTCCGCAACGCATTCATCGCATCATTTGTCCTGAGCAGTTCGGTCATTCCGGTGATGTATTCCTCCTCTATCACATGATAAGCATCGCGGGCATGGCGGATCTCTTCTTCCACCACATCTTTATCGCTTTTCAGGTTCCTGATGCCCCTTGAGATACACTCAGTACCGCTGAGAAGAGATCGTGCCATAGCAAGAATTGTCTTATCTGCCTGAACACCAAAAGCGTTCATCTCTTTTGCGGTCTCTTTTGAAAAGTTAAGGATATAATCCATCTGCCGGGAGATGCTGTAGATATCCTGCCGGTCAAACGGCGTGGAGAAGGATTGGATCAGCTTATCCTCCAGCTCATGGCGCATGATATCCACCTCATTTTCTATGCGCTCAAGTTCATGGGGATTTGAAAGAGGACGTGTTTCCAGCCATACAACGAATGCCTGTACACCGGTGACGGTCATATCGGACTGGTGGGCAAGCATGGATTCAAAATCATACTCACGGGGGAAAAATTCGGAGAACAGGTTCTTTTTTTTCTCCGGCTGCTGATTTTTATGTTTGTTTTCTTTTTCAATAACCATAGAGGTTCACCCTCCAATAAACGGGGAAATGATCAGGTAAAGGATGGCTGAGATCACCATGGAGACAGGCATGGTAATTATCATAGCAATCAGAATATGCGTTCCAACTGACCATTTCACTTTCCTGGGATTCTCGGCTGCACCAACCCCAATCACGGACATCGTGATGACCTGGGTTGATGATACCGGTGCCCCTGCAATGGTTGAAATTGCAAGGGATGAAGACGAGAGAAACTGTGAATCAAACGAGTGGATGGGTTCGATTTTGAAGATCCTGCGACCCAGCGTGTTCATGATACGCCATCCGCCACTCATGGTCCCGATCGCCAGCAGGATAGCACAGGTAACCCGTGCCCACAGCGGCACTTCAGCAGCAGTTGAGAGCCCGGCAGCGAAGAGCGCAAGAGCAATGATACCCAGCTGTTTCTGGGAATCGTTTGCCCCGTTTGAAAAGGCCATCACTGCTGCTGCGCACCAGTTACAGAATACAATCGTTTTGTTTGCCGTTCTTTGTGCATTCCGCAGGAGAAAACCGGTGATCTTGTACATCAGGAAACTCCCGACAAATCCAATAAGAATTGAGATTACAAAGAAGAACAGGATTTTTACCATACCGGTAATTTCATAGGGGGGGTTGACCATCTCAGCAAGACCCCAGTAGATGCCGCTGATCCCGGCTGCAGCAATGCCGGCTCCTATCAGACCCCCGATGAGAGAGTGCGTAGACGAGGAGGGAAGCCCGAATTTCCAGGTAATGATGTTCCAGACCGTTGCAGTGAGGAGTCCAATCAGGAGTACCAGCAGGGTTTGCTCATCTGAGGGCAGGATAAGGAGGCCGGAAATGGTAAAGGCAACAGCGCTCCCCCCAAGGATCGCCCCCAGCAACGATACACCGGCCACAAATATAATCCCGGATTTCGGCGAAGCCGAACGGGATGCTATGAAGGTTGCAGCAATGGAACTCGCGTCCTGAAACCCGTTGGTGAAGGTGAAAGCAAATGCCAGGAGTACCGTTATTGCTGCAATCCAGATCATGGAACACGTACCCAGCGCTGTATTCTCTCTCCTGCTAATAAAAACCTCGTGAATGGGGGGCTGATCCAGGTTACGCTGAATCCGGATCACCCCTCTGCCATATAGGGGAATATTTTCCTGCCAATCGGTCTGGTGTGATGATGGTTGACATGCACCCGGTGCAGCTGAAAAGAACCCCTTTTCACGGATCATCGATCACCAACCACGGACCCCGGTAGACTGACTCTCCCCCATTCCGTTTCACCGTCGGAGACCTCTTCCATTGGGACGTATTTTTCTTTTATGGTTGCAAAAAGTGACGAATTCCGGCACACGTTATTTAAATACGCCCAACCCGCCGTTTTCAGACCAAAATCTGAATTCTGCAGGCAGGAAAATGTACGCTAATGGACGCTATTGGGAGACAAAAGTGAGGGGGGCTGGGGGGGTAGCACGGTCAAAGGGAAAAGAACACCTGTTTTGGGGGTCTGATTCTGGAATTCTCTCGTCGGTAAACATCGGATTTCTCTATCGGAGTTAAAATCCCTCTTTGTTCTCCCTCGATCGTGCTACACTGTAGCACACATAGTTAAATACCACCGGCACTCATACAAATAACCATGCAGGACGAGTGCCACCGCATTCATGAGGGTTTTTTTGCCCGTGAATGTCTTTATCTCCACTAGTTCACCCGCCCACTGCATCAGTAAGCAATCGTTTCTGAACATCTTTGAACGCAGAAGACCGCAGGTTTCGCGTTTTTGGCTTTTTTCAGCTTTTATTTCCGGTTTTATTTCTGGTATTGATAAGCCCTCTGGTTTGCACAATAATTCGTGTGTGAATGCAGGGGGAGGGTTGTTGTTATTATGAGAGGAAAGGAAATTCGTCTGGAAAGAATCATGAACCGTAATACGAAAAAAACCGTCATCGTGCCGATGGATCACGGGGTGACGAACGGGCCGATTCCCGGGCTCATCGATATGGGCCAGACCGTGAACCTGGTGGCGGACGGCGGGGCGAACTGCGTGATAGGCCATGTGGGCCTGGCGCTCCACGGCCACCGGCAGGGCGGCAGGGACATAGGGCTAATCCTGCACCTGTCCGCGAGCACGATCGCTCGCGCCGGACCCGAACGAGAAGGTGCTCGTCAACTCGGTGACAGAACGCCCTGAAGATGGGTGCCGACGCGGTCTCGATGCACGTGAATATCGGGGCCGAGTCGGAAGCCCGGATGCTCGCCGACCTTGGTGCGGTCGCCGTGGAGTGCATGGAGTGGGGCATGCCGCTCCTTGCCATGATGTACCCGCGGGGAAAGAAGATCGCCAAATCGAATGACCGATACGGAGCAGGTGAAACTGGCGGCACGGGTCGCAGCAGAGCTCGGCGCTGATATTGTGAAGACGGTGTATACCGGCGACCCGGAGAGCTTCCGTGAGGTCACCCGGGGCTGTCCGGTACCGGTCGTGGTGGCCGGAGGTTCAAAGACCGATGACCGCACAACACTGGAACTGATAGAAGGTGCAATGGCCGGAGGCGCAGCAGGCATCTCCATCGGCCGGAACGCATTCCAGCACAAGCACCCGGCACAGTTCGTCCGGGCAGCGGCGTGTATCGTGCATGCAAGAACAAGAGCGTAGATGAAGCACTGAAAATTCTGGAGGAATAAACATGATTGGAAAAGACATCAGGATCGAACGGATCATAAACCGGAACACGGGACGAGCGGTAATCGTGCCGATGGACCACGGTTTTTCCATGGGACAGATTGAGGGATTGCTGGATATGACAAAGGTCATCTCGGACGTGAGCGAAGGCGGTGCAAACGCGATTGTGCTCCACAAGGGTCTTGTCAAGCGCGGGCACCGGAAGCACGGCCGTGACATCGGCCTGTTCATCCATCTCTCGGGGAGCACCTCGCTCAACCCGGACCCGAACGACAAGGTGCAGGTCTGCACGGTGGAAGAAGCGATTGCGCTCGGCGCCGACGCGGTCTCCATCCACATCAACCTCGGCTCGCCCAACGAGTCCAAGATGCTCGAGATCGGTGCCAATGTTGCACGGGACTGCAACCGCTGGGGCATGCCGCTCCTCATCATGAGTTACCCGCGGGGCAAGGGGATCGACTCCTTCTCGCCGCAGTCAGTCGGTCACGCGGTCCGGGTTGCCGAAGAGCTCGGCGCGGACATGATCAAGACCAACTACCCGGGCAGCCCCGAGGCATTCGGGAAGATCGTCAAGGCCTGCTCGGTACCCGTCTTCATTGCCGGTGGCGAGAAGACCGGCGACCTCGAGTCCCTCAAGATCATCCGGGACTCTGTCAATGTCGGCGGGGCTGGTGTCTGCGTGGGAAGGAACTCCTTCCAGCGCGATGACACAACGTCCTTTGTCAAAGCCCTCTGCGCAGTCGTGCATGACAACATTGACCCGGAGAAGGCACTGGGGAAGAAGAAATGAAACAGTTCTGGGTCGATATCAGGCCATGGAACAAGGAGATTGCCACAACGGCAATCGAGAGCGGAGCGGATGCGCTGGTCGTTGACCGGGCAGAGGACGTCCGCAGGCTCGGGCGCATCACCACGGTTGCTCCCGACGGGGACATCAAGCCCGGAAAAGAGGTGATTGAATGCACGATCACGGACAAGGCAAGCGAGAACAAGGCAGCCGCACAGGGAAAGCACACGCTCGTCATCGTTGCGACAAGCGACTGGACGGTCATCCCGCTCGAGAATCTTGTGGCACAGTCCGATAAAATTATTGCGCTGGTTAAAGACGAGAAAGATGCCCAGATGGCACTCCACGTGCTTGAGAAAGGAACGCATGGCATCCTCCTGAAAACTGACAGTCCGGCCATGGTGAAATCCGTTGCAGCACTCATAAAATCACCCACAGGTAAGGTCGGTCTCGTTCCCTTTAAGGTGACGAAGATCCACCCGGTCGGGATGGGTGACCGGGTCTGCGTGGACACCTGCTCCCTGCTCAGCGATGGCGAAGGTATGCTGATGGGCAACACCTCGTCTGCCATGCTCCTTGTCCATGCCGAGACGCTGGAGAACCCGTACGTGGCACCCCGCCCGTTCCGGGTGAATGCCGGGGCAGTCCATGCCTACATCCTCCTGCCGGATGGGAAGACCGCGTACCTGTCGGACCTCGCCATTGGCGGCCAGGTGCTGGTCACCGATGGGAAGGGAACAGCCCATACCGCCATCATCGGCAGGACCAAGATCGAGCGCCGGCCCCTGCTGCTGGTTGAGGCTGAAGCCGGAAAGGCAAAGGTCAGCCTCATCCTCCAGAATGCGGAGACTATCCGGCTGGTCGGAGAGGACGGGAAAGCCATCTCTGTGGTGAACCTCCAGAAGGGCGACACCATCATGGGATGCACCCTTGAAGGCGGCAGGCATTTTGGCATGGCAGTCAAAGAGACCATTCGTGAGAAGTGATACATGAAGGCAGGAATTATCGGCGGGACCGGAAAAATGGGCAGGCTCTTCACCCCGGTTTTTGAGCGGGCAGGGTATGAGGTAGTGGTTTCAGGGCAGGTCGACCCCTCTGACAAATACAGAACTGGCGGAACAATGTGATCTTGTCATCGTATCAGTCCCAATCCATGATACTGTCAGGGTAATTAAAGAGATTTCACCGGTTCTTACAAAAGACCAGATCCTCTGTGATTTCACCTCGCTCAAAACAGAGCCGGTAGCTGCCATGCTGAAATCAAAAGCCCAGCGTGATCGGGTTGCACCCGTTATTCGGGCCAACAGTACAATCGCTCCGTCACCAGACAATCATCGTCTGTCCTGCACGGGCCGAAGAAAAAACAGTCGCAGTCCCTCCTGTCTCATTTTCCGCAGCGAAGGGGCACAATGTACCATTGCAACTCCCGAACAGCATGATCGGATGATGGCGGTCGTGCAGGGACTTACCCATTTTGTCACGCTCTGCATGGCAGATTCAGTCAGGCGGCTGGGTATCGATATCGAAACAACACGGGCATTCACCAGCCCGGTCTACCAGATCGAACTCTCGCTTGTCGGAAGATTACTATCACAGGATCCGTCACTCTATGCAGATATTCTCCAGCAGAACCCTTTTGTGCCCGGAGGTGCTGTCGATATGCACGTCATCAGCAGAAGATCTCCGCAGGATTGTGGATTCAGAGGATCCTGCACTGTTCCGGGAATTTTTCCTTCGAAACACCCGGCATCTCGGTGCCTATTGTGATGAAGGAATGAAAACGACCGATGCCCTGATCGAATATATGGTGAACCGATGACGATAATCACGCTGGGACCTGAAGGGACGTTCTCTCATGAACTTGCCCTGAAGATGGGATGTCACGTCTATCAGTCTGGCATCAACGATTCACGGCATCTTTTCGGCAGTTGACCAGGGTGAAGGGGATGGAATGGTGCCCATTGAGAACTCAGAAGCGGGAGGAGTCGGCGAGACACTTGATGGATTATTGCGGTTCCCTGTTTTCATTACCGCAGAGATGTACATGCCCATCCACCATCATCTCGCTTCTCTGGTTCCGCTTTCCCGGATGCGGGTTATCTATGCACACCCCCAGACCCATGAGCAGTGCAGCGGGCATCTTGAAAAATGGGGACTTCCGGTAATCCATACCAGCAGCAATGCATCCAGTGCCCTTGAAGCAAAAAAAACCCCCAACGCGGGTGCGATACTCTCTGCATCGGCTGCATCACTCTACAAAATGCCTATCATTGTCTCAAACATTGAGAATAATGCATCCAATACGACCCGGTTTGTCCGCATTTCCCGCGCTGCTTCACAGAAAACCGGGGCACAAAAATGCAGTATTGTTATTGACCCAACCCTGGATCGCGCCGGTCTTCTTCATGATCTTCTGGAAGTCTTTGCCCAGCGGGGGATTAATCTCACCAGGATCGAATCGCGTCCGTCAAAAAGAGGCATGGGGAATTATGTGTTCTTTCTGGATTATGCCTGGTCACCGGATACCTGCGAGGCACTTGATGAACTCAAATCCATTTCTACGGTAAAGGAACTGGGCTGCTACCGGAACATCGGGGTCCCGCCATGATAGTTACGCCTCCACGCACAGGGAGCGTGGATCTGGTGGTTACTGCACCCCCGTCAAAGAGTTACACGCACCGGGCCCTCATCATCGGAGCGCTTGGGACCGGCACAACAACAATTCTTCAACCGCTGTATGCAGAAGACACCCGGCTCACGATTAACGCCCTGAGAATGCTGGGAGTTACCATAACGGTAAATCCGGACCAGATAATTATTGACGGGATGCAACGGCAGATTTCCCACTCGTGATACAACCCTTCTCGATCTCGATAATTCAGGAACAAGCCTTCGCCTGCTTACCTCTCTTGCCCTGCTCTGCAGGTATCCGGTAATCCTCACGGGCAGTCAGCGGATGCAGGAACGCCCTATCGGCCCGCTTGCACAGGCTCTTCTTTGCCTTGGGGGAACCGTAGAATTCTTAAAAAATGAGGGATATCCCCCGCTGAAAGTGAGCGGTCATCTCAGGGGGGCAGGGTTACTTGTTGACGGAACGATCAGCAGCCAGTTCATCTCTTCACTCCTCATTGCCGCACCCTATGCAGAAACCGAAGTTGAAGTGGTGATCCCGTCACCTCCCGCATCACAGTCTTATCTTGATATTACCCTTGATGTTATGCAGGTGTTTGGTGCGACATGTCACGCGGGATGGGTATGCACGGTTTCTGGGTGAGCAATCACAGACCGTATGTGGGCAGGACTTATACCATTGAAGGGGATTATTCGTCATCATCGTATTTTTTTGCCATTGCCGCAATCTGTGGTGGCAGGGTGACGGTGAAAAATCTCGTGCCTGATTCCGTCCAGGGTGACCGCAGGTTTCTTGATGCACTCCGGTTAATGGGATGTACCGTGACCTATTCAGGAAATGCAGTGACTGTTGAGAGGAGCGGAGATCTCCAGGGAATCACGTTTGATATGTCTTCATCTCCGGATACCGTCCAGACACTCTGCATGGTCGCCGCAATGGCAAAAACACCTACAACAATCACCGGTATCAGCCATTTAAAGTTCAAGGAAAGTGATCGTATCACCAGGTACTGCAGAACGATTGAAGGCTCTTGGGGGGAATGTACAGGTTGAAGATGATCGGATAACGATCTGCCCGACACCCCTTCATGGGGGTAGTATCAACCCGGATAATGACCACCGGACAGCGATGAGTTTTGCGGTGCTTGGTCTGGGTATCGGGGGAATTACGATCACGGATGCTGAATGCGTGAATAAATCGTTTCCGGGATTCTGGGATATCCTTGCCGGGGTAATGAAATGAGAAGAATTGTATTGACCGGTTTTCGCGGGACCGGAAAAACCGAAATAGGAAAGATCCTCGCCTCGCGGCTGAATGTTCCTTTCATTGATACCGATGATCTGATTGAGACAAGGACCGGACGGTCAATACCTGATATTTTCCATTATGATGGAGAGGAACGGTTCCGGAGTATTGAACGTGAGGTTATCGCATCACTTCCCGCATGCGGATGTTATCGTAAGCACGGGAGGCGGTGTTGTCTGCGATCCAAAAAACATGGAACATCTCCGCCGTGACAGCACGGTTGTGCTCCTGTTTGCTGATATTGATACAATCGAAAAACGGCTAATGAAAAAACCAAGACCCCCTCTTACCAGCCTCCCCCTGCATGAAGAGATTGCTGCAATGATGGATCGCCGCCGGAAAAATTATTATGCCTCTGCAGATTTCTGTATGGATACGAGCGAGACTTCACCAGTTCTTGCCGCGTGAAAAAATTCTTTCACTCCTGCAGACCGGAGTCCCGACAGAAAAACAGCGGAATACTGCACTGGCATTTTTTAAAACCGGCCGGCTCCCCCCGGTCCCTTTGAAAAAACTTGAGGATATTCTCACCGGGCCTGACCGTAACCCACGACCCGGATCATGGGGGTTGCCGGTTACCCGTGTGCTCACAGCAGGAGCCCGAAGCTCTTCAATGCACTCTTTGCGTTCTATCATCTTGATTACCATTATACCTGGTTTGAGGATCCTGAACTGGACGAGATCATGAATGTTGCGAAGATGATTGATGCAAAAGGCCTGTCTGTCACCATCCCGTTCAAACAGGAGGTGATAGAATACCTTGATGAGATCGATGAACATGCAGCACAGGAGATTGGCGCAGTGAATACCGTTGTGTTTGCATGCGGGACAACGATCGGGTATAACACGGACTGGCTCGGGGTACGTAAACCTCTTGTCTCGATGAAAGGGGCAAAGGCTGTGCTTCTTGGGGCCGGGGGTGTTGCGGCAGGGGCAGCCTATGCACTTACTGATCTCGATATGGACGTGACGATCCTGAACCGGACACCGGAAAATGCAAAAAAACTTGCTGAACGGTTCGGGTGCAGGTGGGGCAGCTGGGATGAATTTGACCGGATCAAACCGGACCTTGTCGTGAATGCAACACCCCTTGGTATGCAGCCGGATACCCGCAACCCTCTGAGGGTGGATCAGCTGCATAAGGACATGACGGTATTCGATCTTGTCTATACTCCCCCGGTCACACCGCTGATCGAAGCCGCACGGGCACAAGGGTGCCGGACTATTACCGGTATTGAAATGTTTATCGAACAGGCACGGGAGCAGTTCTACCTGTTCTTCGGTATTGATGTCCCGGTGGAAAAAGTGAGGGAACTGGTCATATGAATTCGTTTGGCAGAAATTTCCGGATTACCAGCTTTGGTGAGAGCCATGGTGCAGCTGTCGGTGTTGTCATCGATGGTTGCCCGGCGGGCATGAAACTGACAGTACAGGATATACAACCGTTGCTTGACCGGCGGCGCCCGGGAACATCCCCTCTCACCTCTTCACGGCAGGAGATGGACCGGGTTGAGATACTTTCCGGGATTTTTGAAGGCAAGACTACGGGTGCACCGATTGCACTGATGGTTCGAAATGAAAATCAGAATTCGAAGGATTATGAGGAATTCCGCGAAAAATTCCGGCCGGGCCATGCGGATTTCACCTACCAGGAAAAGTACGGTATCCGGGATCACCGGGGCGGGGGAAGGAGTTCCGGACGCGAGACCATCGGGAGGGTTGCTGCCGGAGCCGTTGCATTAACATACCTTTCAGAACAGGGCATCACCATAACCGGTAAAATCCTCAAAATCCATGGAAAAACAAATCCTGGTGAAATCGAACAGGAAATAATGTCTGCAAAAGAGGCGGGTGATTCTGTCGGGGGTATCGTTGAGATAACTGCTGACGGATGCCCGCCCGGCCTTGGCGACCCGGTCTTTGGCAAACTGGACGCGCTTATTGCCGGAGCCATGATGGGGATAGGAGCAGTCAAGGGGGTTGAGATTGGTGATGGGTTTGGAGTGGCCGGCAAGATTCGGAAGTGAGAATAACGATCAGATGACCAGGGACGGGTTTCTGAGCAACCATGCCGGTGGCATTCTCGGGGGCATCTCTTCAGGACAGGATATTGTCGTGCGCATAGCGGTAAAACCAACATCCTCGATTGCAAAGATCCAGCAGACCCGGGACATCCACGGCAATTCCGTTGAAATTTCCGTTGGCGGGAGACACGATCCCTGTATCGTCCCCCGTATTGTACCGGTTGCCGAGGCAATGCTTGCCCTGGTGCTGATGGATTGTATGCTGGAACAGGTAAAGTATCGATAAAAGGGCTCTTTAAGAAACGGGCATGAATTGATTCGTTTCATCTTGGAATGGAGAATTTCTCCAGGGATATGGTTTTTCAAAAAATGCCGGCATAAAAAAAGATATATCCAAATAATTTTACCGGCTCGAGAAAACCTTACTTCCCGCTTGTCAGTAATTTTACCAGGGAAATAAATTCCTGCACCGAATACTGCCCCTCGGCAGTCCGGTTCCCGGTATGACAATAGACAAGTTCTGAACCAAACAGGGGAAGGATGGCACGGGCATACCGGAACTGCGCTCCCATCACTCCAGTACAGATGGGTTTTTTTACTGCATGAGTAAAAGCGATCAGCTCGATAATATCCTCTTCATTCTGAGGAGTAACAATGATTTTTACAATATCCCCAAACGTCCTGAGATCACGCTCAAGCCTGAACAGG
Organism: uncultured Methanoregulaceae archaeon; assembly: GCA_963699515.1. Lineage (GTDB taxonomy): Archaea > Halobacteriota > Methanomicrobia > Methanomicrobiales > Methanospirillaceae > Methanoregula. The sequence goes on from CAVOUD010000003.1 coordinate 508,480, forward strand.
TCATGGAGGGGCATCATCTGCCCTGTATGGTGCGAGGCAATGATCTGTTTTCCGGCTTCTTTTATGCGCAGAGCACAGGATGCAAACCGCTGCTCAACATCAATATAATCAACAAGCGGGATGACCGGCCGGATCTTCTCAAACCATTCTGCCGGCATCGCCGAAAAACTGGCCTCCTTCCTGCGCAGAACGGATAGTAGCAATGACGGGTAAGGAGCATTCATCTTTACATGTCCGGACAAGGTTTATCGGATCTCCTGCCATTAAGTCGAACCGGAGTTCGACCATATCGGCACCCTGATCCTGCGCCCGGGAGGCATCGAGCGGATCCGTGAGCGCTGCAATGATCTTCATTGTTACACTCTCTTGGTTTGTGGTGTAAAAAAAGAACCGCTCCGGTCTTTATAAAAAACTGGAACAGATAAGGAAAAAAACAGATGCGTTTCAACCGCTTTCTCGTCCCCTCTTTGTACGTGAAGATACCTGTTTATCTCACGGTGACGATACTCCTGTTACTGATATGGAGACCGGAACTATCCCCGATTACCTGGTCCCCCTGCTGGGGGCAATCATCAAAGCTCTTGTTCTGGTTGTTGTTTTACCTCTTGCGGCCGCATTCCTTTTTACTATCCCCATCCCTTCCACCCTTGCGCTCATCACAGGCACATTGATAATCGAATATGGTGCGGCACCGATTGGTCTTGGGCTTGGTTTGCACCCGGTTTTTGTATTGTATGTACTGGTCTGTGTCGCGCTGGGGGTCACCCTGGTATTGTTTGATATATTTGCTATCATGGGGGAGCATTCAGAAAGGGTATCACGGTTCTTAAAAAAGTCATCAGACCGGGCAAAACAATCCTCGTTCCTGACAAAATATGGTATCTATGGCCTGGTACCTGGTGTAATGACCCTGGGATTTTATGTCTGCCCCCCGGTATCCTGGGTGCTCGGGTGGCCGAAAACCAGATCAATCCTCCTGATAATGGCAGGATATATCACTATCTCCATCGTAACGATTCTTGCAACGATGGGAATTTTCAGCCTGGTCTTTTAAATAATCGAGAGTATGTATGCCGTTGTCTCCTCATATCCGGAAAGAAAATGACACCTCCCTGAGCTTCTCGCACCTGCCGGGTCACCCGAAGCATTCCGGGCAGCTGTCGCTGGCAGGTGCGGATGCAGTATACCTGAGCGGAAAGAGATTTGGTGCCCGGAAATCTGCCACGAATTTTACCGATGCGGAGATAAAAGAGGCAGTCAGCTTATGCCCACAGCAGGGATATCAGGGTTTATGTTACGATAAACACCCTTATCCATGACCGGGAACTATCAGATGTGGCTGAATATCTTATCTGGCTGTACTCAATCGGTGTTGATGCGGTTCTTGTGCAGGATACTGGAATTGCCGCACTCGCCCGCGATATTGTCCCTCTGTTGCCGCTTCATGCCTCAACCCAGATGACAATTCATTCAACTGAAGGGGTACGATGGGCAGCAGAACAGGGCTTTTCCCGTGTCGTTCTTGCCCGCGAGCTTTCGCTCGAAGACATAACCCGTATAGCACGGGAAACCGGTGAATCCGGCATCGGTCTTGAAGTGTTTGCTCACGGGGCACTCTGTTATTGCTATTCCGGTCAATGCCTGCTCTCATCAGTGATCGGGGGAAGGAGCGGGAATCGTGGTATGTGTGCCCAGCCGTGCCGTAAACCCTATACTCTGATGACCGGGGATACCGATGAATATGGCCGGCCGACAGGTCTTCATGAACTTCCCTCACCGGGGCGTTACCTGCTCTCCCCAAAAGACCTCTGTACCTATGAGAACCTCCTCCAGCTCGTCAACTCCCCGGTCGTCTCGCTGAAGATCGAAGGTCGTATGAAATCACCGGAATATGTCTGCGATTGTCGTCTCAACGTACCGGCGGGCTCTCGATGCAATTGCAGCGGGAAATGCGTACAAATCTCCCGAGGCATTACAGGATCTCCACCTCGCCTTCAACCGCGGTTTTACGTCAGGATATCTTTTTGAAAAATCACCTGCGCTCACTCATGGGAAGGGATGCTTCGGACAACCGGGGCATCTGCATCGGCTATGTGAGCCGGTATGATGAAAAATCAAAAACCATAACGGTCAGGTCAATCGGATCTGTAATTCCCTCTCCTGGTGACGGGCTCCTCTTCACCCATCCCAAAAATCCCCGTCAGGAATATGGTTTTTCCCTCAATACAGTTCCCGTGCAAAAAGACGGGGAAATTGTAATCAGGGTTCCGCACCCGGTTGAACCTGGTACAGGAGTCTTCATCACCTCTTCAACAGATCTTGAAATGCGTGCACGGCAGATAATTGCTCATCCGCCAGTCGGATTACGGCATCCTGTTCCCGTGGATCTTGATGTCAGGGTCGATAAGGGGGGTAATCTGGTGCTTGAAGGATTGATACATACCCGGAGAGGAAGATCAATTCCCCTGATATACCGCTCTGATTTTTGCCTGGTGCCTGCCCGTTCTCATCCGTTAACCCGGGAGCAGCTGGAGCAGCAGTTGAAAAAAACCGGAGGAACCCCGTTTGCGATACGGAATTTTTCCCTCGACGTATTCCGGTGATTTATTTACCCCTCTTGCAGGACTGAACCGGGTTCGGAGGGAATTCCTTGCACGGGCTGAAGAGATGATGATTGCACATTCCCATCCTCCTCAGGAATGCGTTGAACAGGCACAGCAGCGATGGAATGGTTTGAAACCGGAGGTAATTATCCGACTCACCAAAAACCAGCGAGACACCTGCCCTCATCTTCACTGGTTCTCGGTGTCTATACAGATTCGCTTCTGTCCGTTGAGAAGGCTGTAGAAGCCGGATGCGATTTTATCTGTTTTGAACCGGTATTCACGTCATCGGGGGGCAACTGCAGGATCCCTTCCGGATTTTCCTCGTTTGCATCACAGACTATTACTGCATCCCGGATATGCCGTGAAGCAGGTATCCGCTTTGTGCTCAAATTTCCCCGTATCACTGACAACTACTACCTGGATGCTGTCCTTCCCCTCCTGTCGCAGACATTGAGTCCGGAAATCGCCGAAGTTATGGTGGAAAACTGGGGCACTGCCCATGCTCTCATGCAGTGTCTTCCGGCATCAGTTCTTTTTGGATCGATTGGGCTCAATATTTTCAATCATGAAGCAGTCCGGCACCTTCCTTCCCGTTTTGGATCGGTCACTCTTTCCCCGGAACTATCGCGTGATGAGATCCGGCTGTTGATCCATGGAGCCCGGTTTGGGGGCTCCTTATCTTCGTTTGCCCTTATCGTGCAGGGATAGTATTGAAGCAATGGTTTCAGAGAACTGTATTCTCCAGCCCTGGTTACCGTGTACCAGGAAAGCGGGTGAGTACAGATACCTCCGCGTTCTTTGGCATCATGGATGCAACCGGGCATACGTTCCCCGTCCGTATCGATGGTGAATGCCGCTCACATATTTACAATTCTGCAGAGATTTGCCTTATTGACCATCTCCCGTCACTCATGCAGATTGGCATCAGTGAAGTGCTTATTGATGCACGCGGCAGGACCGGTACCTATACCAGGGATATGATCCGTCTTTATCAGGAAGCACTACAGCTGGCAGAAAAAGGAGTCCCTGCCAATGATCCTCGTTTCAAACACCTGAAAGATGCAGTAAAACGCCTGTGCAGTCGGAGGAATTACTGCCGGTCACTTCATCCGCGGGCTGAAGGAATCGTAACTGATTGTTTACATAATCAGGGCAAAATATTCATCACCATTGAACCGAAATGGTGTATCAGGGACCAAATCTGACGTAAAAATGAGGAGTTACTATGTCTTCACCCTTAATCCTGGTAAACTTAAAGACGTTCAAAGAAGGAATGGGCAACCGCGGCCATATGATCGCGAATGCTGCACAACTCGTAGCGCATGAAAGCGGGGTAACTATCGGGATTGCGCCATCCTATGTGGATCTTCACCCGCTCTGTCATCACTTCGCCATCCCGGTATACGCACAGCATGTTGACGGTTTTGAACCCGGTGCTCATACCGGGCACATCACTGTTGATGCAATCAGGATGGCTGGAGCTGCAGGATCCCTTATCAACCATTCAGAGAGACGTCTGGGACTTGCCGAGATTGAAGCATCAGTCAGGGCTTTACAGGCACAAAAACTCATTTCGGTTGTCTGTTCGAACAATGAATCCACCAGTGCCGGTGCAGCAGCACTTGCACCGGAATATGTAGCGATTGAACCGCCGGAACTGATCGGGAGCGGAGTCTCGGTCTCAAAAGCCAACCCGGACATAATCAGGCGCTCTGTTGCAGCTGTTCATGCAGTGAATCCTCAGGTAAAGGTTCTGACGGGTGCCGGTATCCAGTCGGGGGAGTGCGTAAAGATAGCCGTGGATCTCGGTACTGATGGTGTGCTGCTTGCATCCAGTGTTGTGAAAGCAAAAGAGCCGGGTGTTGTGCTCCGGGATCTGGTCTCAAAACTCTGACCCGGAAACCATTCTTTTTTTAAAAAAAACAGGTTTTTTCCGGTTCAGGAGAATTCCGTTGATTATGAGAAAAATTAACAAAGTGATGGGAGGGAACTGTGTCTGTTTTCTTTTATTTCCAGGGCGACGTTCGATTATAACGTATGACCTTTTTAAGGAAGTGCATCGGAAAGACGAATCATTTCTGGAGATTTCCTTTTACTTTCGCTATGAAATGCAAAGAACTGGTAAGATGATGGAGGGGACAGTGCCTGTCCCCCCGCACCGCCCCTGCGCTAAACGGGATGATACTGTAGTACCTGGGGGTTTATCGCATTTTTCAAGTAATCACAAAGCGGCGTGGGATAAACTCCTGTTGAGTGTTTACTGGGTATTGAACAGTTCCTATAAAAATCGTAGTATTCAGATAGTATGAAGAAATTGTTGCCACCCCTCTTCAGGTATAATGATTGCCACCACCTCCGAAGGGACGCCCCCGCGGCAGATCGGTGATTAATCATTGAAATACTCGCTGGCAGCCGTACCTCTAAAGAGGCCTCGGGGCAGGATTTCTGCAGATTTATTTTGATTCTTCTTGGGTAATTTGAACCGGTGCTTGTCTGTTTATTCCAGAGCCGAAATTATATCTCCGAATTAGACTTCCATCATATCCGGATATCCAACAATCCCCACAAACACAACTGCATCATTGCTGTCTCTGCAGATTTACAGCTGATTTCGCTGGATTTTTCTGCGATAATGGACACGGAGCTGGTATTTTTCGTATCGGTGATGAAAAACTGAAATTATACAATTAACGAGATAAGGTCATGCTTCGTAATCACACCCCTTACCATCCTGCCCTCGACAACGAGCACGGCATGGTTCTGCTGCAGGATATTTATCACTGTTTCCACATCCATATCGGGGGGTACTGTGGGAAATCCCGGTTCCATAAAGTCACGGACAAAAAAGAGGTGTGTCTTATGCAGGCGCTGTTGTTCAATCGCTTTTACGATCACTGTTTCAGAAATACATCCTACCGGCACTCCCCGTTCGATTACCGGTAAGCTGAGAGATATTATTCTTTTCAAAGATCTCAACTGCACGGGTAATCGCATCCTGAGGCTGGACACAAAGAACCGGTGTATGCATTATCTGTGCTGCCCTGATCTTTTTTGGCTCAGCACTGTTCAGAACTGCAATAATTTTGGATAAGGTACTTATCCGGGGATCTACATTTCCCGCTTCAATCCGTGCGACCATTGACTGGCTGATGCCGGCGCGCTTTGCAAGTTCAGTCTGTTTCATACCGAGTGCTTCACGGCGTGCACGGAGCTCTTCTGGGGTGGGAATATGCATTGTGATTACTGATGGTGATAGAATATTATTAACTTTATGCTTGTCATTGGTGGGAAATATCTGTTCACCATTATTCCGTCCACCGTCTGTGAGAGCCTGATATTTCAGGTTCTTGGAGAATTCATTTTACTGGTCACCTGAATCAGTAAGCAGAGGTCAAGTGAAAAAGAGGGACTGCGCAGATGTATAGCGGGATTTATTCCGTTTATTTTAAAAACCCTCATAACCTACGAACCGGCTATACCTACAGGGGAACTGATGCCATGACTCGCAGGATGCTTTCAGAAGCGGAAGGATATGCATTGCTGAAAAACCAGGGTATACCGGTCCCTGAGTTTTCGGTTGTCAGAACCCGGCAGGAAGTGGCAAACGCTGCTGATCAGACTGGGATACCCGCTGGTTATGAAGGTCATCTCTCCCCAGATAATCCATAAAAGCGATGCGGGAGGTGTTATTACCGGTATCCGGTCGAGTGCAGATGCAGAAACAGCATTTGATACCATCTCGCACAAGGTGAAAGCATTTGATCCCTCCGCGATCATTTCTGGTTTCATTATCGAACAGCAGAAAGAAAAGGGGCTGGAGATCCTTGTCGGCGGAAGGACGGATCCAACCTTTGGAAAGGTAATTACGGTCGGGATGGGGGGGACGCTTGTCGAACTTATCCGGGACATATCAATCCGGGTGCTTCCGGTCACGACTGAGGATATCGATGCGATGCTCCAGGAATTGCAGGCATATCCTTTGATTAAGGGATTTCGGAACGAACCGGCACGGGATAAGGAAGGACTTATCTCGCTGATTGACACGGTGGCACGTTTTTTTATCCAGAGTCCCACCATTGTGGAATTTGATCTCAATCCGGTTTTTTTATACGAAAAAGGAGCCTGTGTTGTAGATGCCCGGATCTTCATTACCGATGCCATTGAAGAGGTACCCGCACAGCAGCCACCCCTCTCTGCTCCCGGAGATCCTGAACGCCAGGTCTATTGCATTAATCGGAGCAACTCCTGAACCCAATAAGGTCGGGTATGCGGTCCTGCGCAACCTTCTCGCATTTCCCGGAAAACTCTACCCGGTAAATCCCAAACACCAGAAAATTCTCGGGCGCACGGTCTACCCTGACCTTGCATCAGTTCCTGATCATATCGATATTGCCGTTATTGTTGTTCCAGCGCGTTTTGTCCCAAAAATCGTTAAGGAAGCCGGAGAAAAAGGTATTCCTCTGGTCATCATCATCTCATCCGGTTTTCGGGAGTCCGGAAAAGCGGGTGAGGAACTTGAACATCAGGTGCTCACGATCGCACGACACTATAACATACGGATCATGGGCCCGAACTGCCTTGGCCTCATGCTGCCCCACCAGGGTATCAATACCACGTTTGACCCGATATCTCCCAAACCCGGTAAAATTGCCTTCATCTCGCAGAGCGGGGCCATCATTTCAACCATTGTTGACTGGAGCCTGCCCGAAGAGATCGGTTTTTCTGCAGTCATCAGTATTGGTAACCAGGCAGATCTCAGTTTTGAGGATTTTCTGGTGTATGCCGGAGATGACCCCCATACCCGGGCAATTATCCTGTACATTGAGGAGATCAGAAATGGAAAACGGTTCATGGAGATTGCCCGCGAGATCACCCCAAAAAAACCTGTTGTCGCTATCAAGTCAGGTTCATCCCGGATCGGCCAGATGACCGCAGCTTCCCATACCGGATCTCTTGCGGGCAGTTTTGAAGTGTATCAGGCAGCATTCTGGGAGTCCGGAATAATACCCGTTCGATCCATGCGTGAAGCATTCCAGACTGCCGAACTTCTGTCATCGGAAGGCTATCCCAAAGGGTATCCGTGCCATTGTAATCAGTAATGCCGGGGGATTTGCTGTATTGTCATCAGATTATGCAGAGACAGTTCGGTATAGAACTGGTGGATTTCCCTCCAGCGATACTTGCGGAACTGGATACCATCCTGCCCGCTGACTGGAACCGGCGCAACCCGATTGACATGGTGGGGGATGCATCAGCAGACCGGTTTGCCAGAACATTTGATGTCATGATAAAAAACCAGGATGCCTGGGATATTGCCTTTGTCATTGCTGTGCCATCAGCAATATCAGATCCGGTACGCGTTGCAAATGAACTGGTACGGTTCTCAAAAAACACCCACAAGATGATCGTGGGATGTATGATTGGCGGGGATTCCATGAAGACGCCGCTGCGCATACTCCAGGATTCCGGGATCCCGAATTTCCCGGATCTTGAGGATGCGTTCAAAGCAGTGGGAAATATCTGTCGTCACATCTGCTGGGAAGAATATCATGGGAAAACATGTGGCCCATGAAAAAATCATGAAAGTGGACAGGAATCAGAGAGTAATTTTTTTGAGTATTAACCCGTTTTTAAAGATGGTGATTCCCCCGCCGCTCTGGGATACAACGATGCCAACGGTGTTGGTGACCTGTGTCATTGCAGCAACTGAGTTGTGACGGGTTCCCATACCCTTTGGGAGGGTAACATTACTGGTATCAACCGTGATATAACGACTCTGCGCCCGGATATACCCGTCACCGTCAATCACAAAAGCCCCGTCAAGCTGGGCAAATTCCTTGATGTTTTCCTTGATATCCTGATTGGTGATAATGCGTGATTCAGGTTTCTGCCCTTCAAATGCATTCAGTGATATCTGCCGCGATTTTGCCATGACATTATCAGCATCTCCGATGCAGAAATGTTGTACCAACAGATTTGCCTTCCCTGCCTTCAATCGATATTTCGGTGCATATATGGAAGACCGCATCAAAGACTTCCTCTTTCACATCGGTTTCCGCAATCACGATGTCCTTCCAGGTATCGGTACTGATACGAACCTCCCCGTTCCGCTTTCGATCGGTAATATCGTTGCCAATACAGAGGATTTCAATGATATGGCCTTTTTCATCACGGATTGCCTTATTTATCCATGCGATCCAGACCCGGTCACCGTTGCGACGCACATTCTCGCTCACGTTGACAGCATAGCCCTCAGCATTAAACCCGAGATCATTTGCCATCATGGACAGATCATGACCGGAGCGGGCTTTTTGCGGAACAATGGTGCCAACTACATTCTTTCCGATCACTTCGTCACTGGTATAATCAAAGAATGAGAGTGCAAAATGATTAAAGAAGGTGATATTCCCTGATGTATCCATCCTGATGATGATGCTCTGGGTATTCTGGAGAACTTCCCGGTACTTTGCCTCGCTCTCTTTGAGTGCATCAGCAATTTTCCTCCTTTCCGATATGTCAGTTACAACAAATGTCCCGCCTTTACCGATATCGCGCTGATCAGCCATCTGCACCTGCAGCTGGCATGCAAGAGTCGAATTATTTTTTTTCAGAAGGTTGCATTCTGTCCTGCCAAAACCCTGGGAGTTGCGCTTGATCTGGAGTTCATGGCATACCAGGTCGAAGTCTTCAGGAGTTTTAAAAATACTGCTCATCTCTTTACCAACCAGATATGATTCTTCATATCCGAGCATTTCTGCAAATTGCTGGTTCACCCACGCCATGAGATGGTTGCGTACCTGAAATATGCCAAGCGGTGTGGCGGAAAGGATGGCGGTAAGCTGTTCGTTCTGCACCTTGATCTCCCGTTCCGCTTTTCTGCGGAGCATGGTCTGCTTGATGACCGTGACCATTTCCAGAAGATACGGGCGGATATCACCGCTTTTCGGTATACTGATCTCAGTACCGTATGGTGACTTCCTCAACAGCGATCTTGTTATTTCCCCGTCGGCAGAGCAGGATTACCGGTGTTGTGTTTCCTAATGATTTGAGATACTGTAAAAATTCTATCCCATTCATGTCAGACATGAATTCAATACCATTCACTTCGGGAATCTGCTCGTAGGAGATGATCACATCATAGGTCCGGCCTTTGATTTTTTCTATTGCCTGTTTTATGGAATGGGCGTTGTCGATCCTGATATCTCCGGCCTTTTCCAAAAATGAGCGGATCTGTCCGAAAAGATCGGTATTGTCATCGACAAATAAAACAGAAATCATAGTGAATCTCTTTTAGGGAAATCGTGTGCTATTCACTTATATGAGGTGGATAGTTTTGCGATAAATAGTTGTCCGGGAATTTTTATGAAATAGTCTCTATAAGTCCTTTTTTTAAGATTCTCAGATACTATCTGACACTAGTATGGTTTCCCGGTATATACCGTCCCATCTTTTTTTTCTTAAATTCAGCGTGTTATTCTCCCCGGAATAGTATAGTCTGATAAAAAAAATGATAATTGTTGATAATGGTAATTTCTGTTTCCTTATCCGGATTCCGCGTTTTCATTTTCTGAAGCTTTAAGACCCAAACCACGATAATCTCTATACTCCCGGATTCTTCGGGGTAAGAAAAAATTGCTGAGGTGATCATAATAGATTCAGCAGAGTATGTCGGGCCCTTCGCTACGCTGGTTTACGGTATTATCATTCTCATCATAATCATAGCTGCAATATATGTCTGTTATTTTTTGATTACCGGCCGTAGATTATAAGCGTGAATGGAAAAACTGGAAACCCTCCCGGGTTTTTCAAAATTAAAAAAATCTGGCTCTGTGATTTCCTTGTACCAGGATATGAAAAAAATATCCCAACGCTGAAGGTCACTGTCCCCGTTTATTGTCCCTTTGCTCGGCACGAGGGAATGTTGTACCTCTAAAGGAGATATCGCATTGGGGGGAGCACAAAGCGGTGGGAGGTGAAATCCCTTGAGTGTTCAAGTTTTTTTAATATTCCTTCTTAGCCAATAATTTTTTTATGAATCAGAAAAAGGAACGGAGAAAAAATGATCTTTAAAAAACCAGACTAAAAAAAAATTCATTCAGGTCCTGACGAATCCACCACCGGTTCATTATCCTTATCAACGGGCTCATACATGCCCGTGTACATCCACCATCCAATGAAAAGAATAATAGGGACACCAACAGGAATGGCAAACCCCGAATAAAAACGACACAGTGCTGATAAACCAAGAAATATTCCGCCACAAATAGTAAAGTAAGAGGCTGTTTTGATGAGGGAAGATCTTTTCTCTTTGTAGGCAAAAATTGTGATACAGAGCCCTATAAGGAGAACAATACTTCCGATTGTCCATAAAGATGCTGCTGCAATGTTATAGAATCCGGTATTCTGGCCAAAATAAATATACAGAATATCCTTGTAACCGAGAATTAAACTGTTCCCATACGGAGATTGCTGGTACCGGAAGAGCGCCCATTGCACATTGACCAACAGCCAATCGCCCCACATATAGATATTCAGAGGTATCAAAAAAATAAGGCACTGGAGTATGAGTGGAAGTCTGTATCTGGTCATACTTAACAGGATAATTCTTTTTCACCGATACCTATTGAGTATATCGAAACAAAACGATGAACCGGCAGATAGATAAAAAATCGGTTATTCAGTATGCTGGACAATCGCCAGCTGGTACATCCAGTCCATGAGGGGATGACATTCCTCAACGATGCATTCAAGTTCACAGCTGATGCAGGGAATCAACTCATCTCCCGCAAGCAGGTGAGTGGGATTCACCGGCATCTGTTTGGCATGCAGAAGGTACGTCTTGATCCCATCTTTCTTGAACTCGGTCCTATCAATGAGTCCGCCATCCTCAAGTTTTTTGACAATCCGTGAACATTTACGGCTGTCAACACCCAGTTCTTTCCAGAGCTCGCTCTGGAGAATACCTTCAGGTTTCGACTGGATCAGTTTCAGTGCTTCATCAACAGGATCTACCACGGTGTCCACCTTTTCTCTCATCAGATAACCGGTGCAATGGTAAGAATATTATTGCCCCTGATCACCACAGTACCAAGGCTTCTTCCCCGCTGGTTATCAATAAACTCAATCGTTTCGTCCATGTGGATATTCAGGTACTCATCCACGGCGACGAGACGCCCCTGCAGTTTCCGGCCTTCGTCTTTGATCTCGACAGATATTTTTGAATCCACAAGTCCAAACACTTTTTTTATCGGCAAAACAATTCCGTTAACCATCTGCCCTAATTTGGGATGTAAGATAATTAAAGTTTGCTCATCATCATAGTCCGGAAGAACCCTGTTTTAAAAAAATTTCAAAAATATGCTTCATGAAAATCAGATTTACGTCCCAATCACAGAGAGGAAAAAAGGTTATTACGGGGGAAGTGGTTCCCAGCGCTTTGAAAGTTCCTTTTCAACACCCGGGAAGCGTGGTATATTCCATCTCTTCGAGCGAGAGCCGGTGAGGTTCGAATGGTCCCTGTGCCCGAATAAGATCAGCAATTTCATTGCACCGTGCTCCGGACCCGATCGAACCCGACATCATCAAACATATCTGCCGGACCGATAAGTTTGCCATTGCAAATCTGGAAACCCAAACAGATGACGCGCGGCGGGCCGTCAAACCGGGTGCAGTTGGCATCGCACAGTCCGACCGGCATGAACGGGCCATGATGCGATCCCCGCATCCAGCCGGCAACAAGTACCGGTATGCAGAACGGTTCGATCACTTCACCGACAGCAGGAAAACCGCTCTGGGCACGGACGATCATGACCGGATCATCCTTGCCAACATATCTTCCCGCCATCAGGTTCAGCCGCTGGGTGCTGGTGGAAGCAGCAATATCCCCATCCCGTTTGAACACATGCTTGATCACATACCGCGATGGTGCACCGATGTATGCGAGCAGGCTGTAGATCTCTTCAGGGCATTTGAACATGATGCGGCGCTTTTCTATGAGATCGTGGACTTCAAAGACAAAACCCTTATGCATCGAAGGGTCGATTACCAGACCTGACGTGTTGAACGGGTCGGCAAAGATCTTGTAGAGGAAGAAGTTCCATGCACCCGGCTCAGTTTTGTCTGCCATGAAAACAAGAACGGGATCACTGCCCCGTTCTTCAAACTCCATCTCGGCAACACCCGGGCCCATACCCTTGACATTTCCGGAAAATGCATCGGCGAGCATATCCTGTCCGGCACCATAGAGTTTCAGGCTTTTTGCTATTGCCGTGCATTCCATGAAGACATCCCATGCAAGCTTGTGAATCTTTTCATTGTCCACACCATGGGTATGCGTCATGATCAGTTCGAGGTCATCACCACAGTGGGTGACAAAGGAGTCGATGAGCAGTTTGCCTTCCTCATCCTTGAGCATCTTTGCTGCCTTTTCCAGAAGCTTCGGGTGGGTGCGGGAGTGTCCGGGGAAACTTCCCACATCCGCCTTAATAACAGAAATCGTGGTCTTCGGCATGAGAAATCACAGTATAGAATCTCTCTGCAGAAGAAAAAAGTTACGGTGGTTGATTATTTCAGGATTTTTCTGACCCGGGAGGCAGACCCATACGAACTGAACGCTTTGAAAAAGACAAGACTTTCAGCATAGGCCATTGCCCGGATTGCCTGTTCAGTATCTTCTTCTACGGAATAGATCTCTTTGAAAAATTCTTTTATCGCAAACTTGCAGTTCCCGTCAAATATCTGGCTGTCTTTTTTCCCGGGATTTGCGGGGCGGTATTTCTCAAGTGTCCATTCCTGGATGTCTTTGTACAATGCAGGTTCGTACACTTTCAGGGTGTTAAAAACGACATCCTGCCAGAAGGTTCCGACATTTCCTTTTATGATATCCCCTTTCGGGAAATGCTGGTTAATGAGATCCCGGGGAGTTCCGGTGATCCCATGCTGGGCGATGCCAACATGCAGGTTATTCTCCCGCAGGGCTTTTGCAACTGCTTTTGTCTGGGGGATATCGATGGAAAGTTGTTCGACCACATTCCCTTCTCATCGTATACATGCCCATGCGTGCTTCCATTGGCAATGGCCAGCACCTGGGGATAGACTCCATTTTCCTGCAGGGCTTTGATGAATTCAACGGCTTCTTCGGGTTTTGTCAGGATCATCCCGTGACCATCTTTTCTCCCAATCTCCCCCACTTCCACTTCCAGGCCGAAATCTTTTCCTTTCATCCTGTTTTTAATATAGAGGGCCAGTTCTGTGGTAACCGCGATATTCTTGTCCAGTTCCTGCCTGACATTTTTTCCTTCAAAATTGAAGAGATGAGAGGCATCAATGGCAAAGGAGGTATACCCTGCCGCGATCTGGGCATCGATCAACTGTTTTGTCCCCTCAATCTCCGCGGGCATCTCCCGTCTTTATGGTGATATGATCTGCATGAAGAGCCCAGATATCAAACTGTACCGCCTTTGCAGCTTCTCTGCATCTTTTCTGAGAAATCCTTTGGTGTTAATCCGGTATACCCCCCTTTCAGGTCACATTCAGACCGGGCAAGTTCCATGAATACTGCGGAATCAGTATCTTTTGCGGCTTTGAAAATTCCCTGTGCCACCGTAGCAATCCGTGTATTTGCCGCCATGATAATTGTTTTCTGGCCGGAAATGCCACGAAAAATCGTTGAACCGGGGATTGGACCATAATCGTTCTGTTTCATAGACTCATCACTCCTGTTTTATCCCCCTTCAGTCATATACTTTTCAATCAGCCCGATCTCTTTTTTTCCCCCGATATAGATGGGAGTGACCTGGTCGATCGTTTCCGGGTGATATCCGAGAATATCAGTCCTCCCGTTACTGATTGCCCCCCCGGCTTCATGAATGATCTTTCCCATGGGATTTGCCTCATATAATAGTCTCAGTTTTCCCTTTTCCTTACCTTTGAATCCGGGATACGTGAATACCCCTCCTTTATGGAGGATCTGGTGAACATCTGCAACAAAACAGCCACTGAAGCGGAGTTTATATCCTTCCTGCTCGAGATGCTCAATCCACCGTGCATGAGCCGGGAGGTAATCCTTCCTCAGGGCACCCGGGGCGTAAATTTTCCCCTCCGGAATTTTAATATCCTGTTCCTTCAACACAAATTCACCCGTATCATCAAGGACGAATTCATGAACTCCCTTTCCCGTTGTTAATGTCAGAGTGGTAAGAGGCCCGTACAGGATGTAGAGGGCAGCAACCATTTTTGCGCCCTTTTCAAGCACATGCCCGGGATAAATGCCGATAATCGATCCTATGCAGAGGTTCACATCAATGAGCGATGAACCATCAAGAGGATCGATGACAACCCCGAAATTGTTTTTCGGATTATCGATTGTTATGATCTGTTCCTGTTCTTCTGTCGCGATATAACGGACAAGACGTGAATTTTTGAGTCCTGAAATAAATACCGCATCGGCGTATTTGTCAAGAGCCATCTGCTCTTCGCCAAAAGTATTTCTGGTCAGTTCACATGCCTGTGTTTTCATACACGTTGGGAAAAAACCTTTCTTCACCTGCTGAGCCTGTGTGCTCAACAAGAGAATTAACTCTGTGAGGTTTTTTTCTGTTCCTGCGCTGATTAGGAAATCTTTGAGTATCATTTTTTACCGCCTTCCTCTGTCACAAAAGAGCATTACACCATTGATACTTTACCGGATGCCCTGATTTGTGTAGCAGTTTGATCCCGAGGTTTATCAGACTTATCATACTGACCGGGAAATCCCTACCCGTGCTGGACAGCCCCCCATTTATCGGGAATTTTTTAACCGCGGAAATGTTGAACCCTCTTTTTCTTAAAGAATACAAAATCGCAGATGTCATCTGAAAATCAGAGGAATAAAAAATACATCCTTCAGTACAGATTTGGGGGCTTCATAGAATTCCTTTTATCAGGGGATGAAATAAAAAACACAGGTACAATGAAGGAGGGGACCGTGCCTGTCCCCCCTTTCCGCTCCTGCGCTTAGCGGGATGATGACCTATTACCTGGTCAGAAAATATCGCATTTTGTGGGGAACCTAAACAGCGGGGGTGAAACCCCTGTTTTGCGTTCAAGTTTGTTTGAATATTTCCTATGAAAACAGACATGATTCCCCTTAAGAGACGTCCATACAGGATGAAAAAGGGATCAGTTTCGATAAACGCCGCCACGCCAGATGGGGCTTCCTGTGCGGCGGATCGGTGATTAAAATTCAAAAAAACTCCCTGCCCGCTGTGCCTCGGAGAATCCATGAGGAGGAAATCCCTCGTGTAGAGAACGATTTTCATGATTCGGGTGTGAACTGAATCGATTCATGTGCGTCTCTACAAAGCCGAATTTTTGTTGCAATAAATAATATACCTCACGTATTCATCAGGATAGTTTGAAGCATCTGTTGACGAAATCAGCATATCGCTGGTTCTCAGTTAAACAATTGCCGCTGATTATGAGAAAAATGAATGATAGGGAAGCGGTCTCACGGGCCTTCTTCATCTAATGTATCCGGTAAAATCTTGAACGTCACTTCAAGCACTCCGTTTTTAAACGAAGTCTGCATTGAACCGGGATCTACTCGGGGTACATCTGCGTGTGTATGATACTGCAAAGAACCCCCATCTGCATCAATGATGAGAGTGGATCCCTTGAGTTCGAGCTCGATCACTTCCATTGTTGAACCGGGAAGTTCAGTGATTACTTTTACCTCATCACCAATCCGGTGAATTTCCACCACCGGTTCTGAGGTTGCCCGAAATTGGTCGCGCGGTGAATATGGGCATTACAGAGTGTTTCTCCATCCTGTTGGATGATCATATGGTACCCGAATACCTGTGGATCCCCCGCTGCGAAATTACGGGTTATCCGGGTATAAAGATGGGTGAATAGTTCGTCCATCTCCCGGAACATATCCTGCGGATCTTCATACATTGGCAATTCCTCCAGACGGTTATTTTGTGATGTTTTTCTCTTCCAGACTTTCAGTGAGTTTTGTGATCTCTGCAAAATCCTTCTTTCTCTGATAGGTTGCTTTCCGAAGATCACCGAGTAATGGTTCATCGATCTTTTTCTGCATCAGGCCAGCACGATTGATGGCGGATGACGCCTTGTCGAGTATAGTCCGCTGATCCTGGTTATAGAGCATCTCCCAGGCCTGACGCTCGGATTTCTCAATCGCATCACGGTCAAGCGAGCCTTTTACTTTAGACACCGCTGCATCAAAGTGTGCCTTTGTCAGCATCACGTTCTTGATGGCATCTTTTCGCTCCTGCTCATTCCTGGTCCCCATCAGGATGATGAAGTCACGCATCGCTGCCATTTTCGCTTCACGGACGAGCGCCTCGATGTCAGCTCCGACATATCCTTCAGTCTTTTTGACGAGCGCCTCGATATCAACATCTTTTGCAAGGATATTTCCGGTCTCTCCCCCAAGGTAGACCTCAAAGATCTTCCTTCGGCTCTCTTCATCCGGTGCAGGTACATAGATGTGACGTTCAAGGCGCCCGGGGCGGAGCAGTGCCTCATCCAGCATATCCGGGCGGTTGGTAGCGGCAAGGATCGTGACGTTTTTGAGTTCCTCCATACCATCAAGTTCAGTGAGAATCTGGCTCACTACACTTTCGGTCACATGGGATGATCCCTGGTAGGTCCCCCGTTTAGGAACAAGGGCATCGACTTCATCGAAGAAGATGATCGAGGGGGATGCCTGCCGTGCTTTCCGGAATATCTCCCGTACACCTTTTTCTGATTCCCCGACCCACTTTGATAGAAGTTCAGGTCCCTTTACGGCGATAAAGTTACATTCACTTTCGTTTGCAACGGCTTTTGCCAGCAGGGTTTTACCCGTACCGGGCGGTCCGAAGAGGAGGATACCTTTAGGAGGCTTTGTCTGGAGTCGGTCGAACACATCCGGGAATTTAAGCGGCCATTCCACCGCTTCTTTTAATTCCTGTTTTACATCCTCAAGTCCGCCGACCTGCTTCCAGGTTACATCCGGTACTTCAACGAGCACCTCACGCATCGCACTCGGTTCAACGTGCTTGCGTGCTTCATCGAAATCCTCTTTGGTGACTTTAAGCTGGTCGAGTACTTCATTGGGGATATCCTCATCCAGCTTAATCTGTGGTATCACCTTTCGCAGTGCGTGCATTGCTGCTTCCTTGACAAGCAGCGAGATATCCGCACCGACAAATCCGTGCGTGGAGTTCGCGAACTCCTCGATCTTCACATCATCTGCAAGCGGCACACCCCGGGAATGAACCTGGAAGATTTCCAGCCTTCCTTTTTTATCGGGAATACCGATCTCAATCTCCCGGTCAAACCGGCCACCACGCCGGAGTGCGGGATCGATCGAGTCCGGCAGGTTGGTTGCCGCGATAACAATGACCTGCCCCCGGCCCTTGAGACCGTCCATGAGGGAAAGGAGCTGGGCAACCACACGCCGTTCGACTTCTCCCTTTGTCTCTTCGCGTTTGGGGGCTATTGAATCGATCTCATCGATGAAGATTATCGCCGGTGCATTCTGCTCAGCTTCTTCAAATTTTTCACGCAGCCCTTTCTCACTCTCGCCGTAATATTTGCTCATGATCTCCGGGCCGGAGAGCGAGATGAAGTGAGCATCCACTTCATTTGCAACCGCTTTGGCGATCAGGGTCTTGCCAGTCCCCGGAGGTCCGTAGAGAAGCACCCCCTTAGGCGGCTGAATACCCAGCCTCTCAAAGATCTCCGGATGGCGCAGCGGCAGTTCAATCATTTCGCGAACAAGCTGCAATTCGCGGCCAAGACCCCCGATATCCTCATAGTGAATGTCAGAGACTTCTTTTTTACCTTCTTCGGGATTGTAGGGTTCCTCTTTGAGTTCAATCTCGGTTTCATCGGTAACAATTGCAATCCCTTTTGGCAGGACTTTGGCAATCACAAGGGTAATGGAATTTCCTATTACGTCTATCCGCTGTGTCTGACCTTCAAATACTGCCCGTCCCCGCAGGACCCGTGACAGGTACTGCTCACCCCCGACAAGGCGTATTGGCTGTGTGGGCTGGATCACCACCTTTTTGGCATATTCAGCTTCGGATTTCCGAATCTTAACCTTCTCATCAATCCCTGTGCTCAGATTACCCCGGATATTCCCGTCTATACGAAGGATGCCGTAACCGGTATCCTGCTGGAAGCCCGGCCAGACGATTGCAGCGGCTTTCTTCTTGCCCTGAATCTCGATAACGTCACCGGAGACCAGCCCGAGTTTCTTCATCACTTCGATGCTCACGCGTGCGATGCCACGGCCTGCATCTTCGTGCGCGGCTTCTTTTACCGTCACTTCTGTAAAATCTTTATCTGTCATCATAAAATCCCCCTGATCTTCAAGGTTTACCATAAGTTAGTGTTCAATATTATATAAATATTTCTCAAAATGCCCCTTGCATATCTGTCCTTGGTTTTTTAAAATCAGCACCATTCCGGAAAGAGTCTGGAAAAGATAAGGCACTCAAATTTTTTTTCCTTATCCCAAATCAACTTTACTTGTCCTCTTAACAAGCCAGATTTAGTCCAGAATTTAAAAACCGAGTCTTTATCTTGTCTTTACCGCAACGTGTATGGTATGAGTATTATCACTGATGCCAGGAATGGCATCGTCACGGATGAGATGAAGATCGTCGCAAAGCAGGAAGGGGTCACGGAAGACTTTGTTCGGCGCGGGGTTGCACAAGGACATATTGTTATCCCTGTTTCCCCTTACCGGAAAGTCAGGATATGCGGGATTGGTGAAGGGTTGCGTACCAAAGTGAACGCATCTATTGGAACTTCAACGGATATTGTTGATATACCCATGGAAATAGAAAAAGCCCGGCAGGCAGAGCTTGCCGGTGCTGATACCCTGATGGAACTCTCAACGGGGGGAGATTTTATCGAGATCCGCAAACAGGTAATAGCCAATACCACACTTTCTGTCGGGTGCGTGCCCCTGTACCAGGCCTTCATCGAAGCGACAATAAAAGATGGTGCTGTCGTTAACATGAAGGAAGATGACCTGTTCCGAATCACCGCGGAACAGGCAAAACTGGGCACCAACTTCATGGCAATTCACACGGGAATCAACTGGGAGACGGTGAAAAGGCTCCGGAACCAGGGCCGGCACGGCGGCCTGGTTTCCCGTGGTGGTGCATTCATGACCGCATGGATGCTCCACAATGAAAAAGAAAATCCCCTCTATTCGGAGTTTGATTACCTGCTCGAGATCATGAAGGAGCATGAGGTTACCCTCTCAATGGGAAACGGCATGAGAGCAGGTGCAATTCACGATGCCACCGACCGGGCTGCCGTGCAGGAACTTCTCATCAATGCTGAACTTGCGGACAAGGCGCATAAAGACGGCGTTCAGGTTATTGTCGAAGGTCCGGGGCACGTACCCATTGATGAGATTGCCACAAATGTCACGCTCATGAAACGCGTCACGAACAATAAACCGTTCTATATGCTCGGCCCGATTGTCACTGATATTGCCCCCGGGTATGATGACCGTGTCGCTGCCATTGGTGCCGCAATCTCATCCTCACTGGGTGCGGATTTCATCTGTTATGTGACCCCTGCAGAGCATCTTGCACTCCCGACACCAGAGGAAGTCTACGAGGGTGTTATCAGCTCGCGAATCGCTGCCCATGTCGGTGATATGATTAAACTCAAAAAGACCCGTGAAGCAGATCTTGAGATGGGACATGCACGCCGGGATCTTGACTGGGAGCGCCAGTTTGCTGTAGCCATGAACCCGGCACGTGCACGCGCTATCCGGGATGAACGGATGCCTGCTGATACTGATGGCTGCACAATGTGCGGGGATTACTGTGCGCTTAAAATTGTTAACCGGTATTTTAAATTCTAATCCCACAAGCCTTATTTTTTTTGATATTTTTTTAGGGTACAGTGTTATTTTAACCCCTGTTTTTTTCATAAAATCTTCCGTAAATAATAATCCAATCAATAGTTATCCCGCTCCCGGGAGCTTCGGCAAGGCCTTTGTCTCTGCCGCTATTGCGACCCCCACGATGCGATAGACCTGATTACCGGGCCCATCACACGAAAAAGTGATGATGGTGAATCAAAGTCATTTTTTTCATTTCGGTTTTAGTTACGAAATTTTTTCGAAAATATCGTCGTAAGAATAAATAAAATTTAGGGGCTGAAATGATACTTTACCCATTTTTTTTCTGATCAAGGAAATAAACATCAGGATTATTGGATAGATGCGCCAAATGATTATAGAGAAACCATGCCGGACAATCCCTCCCCCACAGACAAAAAATTGCTGCGGTATCATGCACGCACCCTGCGGGCTGCCCTCTCAATGGCAGAGATTGAAGAAAAAAGCGGGCTCATCTTCAGGCATGTGCTGGAAGTGCTTGACGGAACTGATCCCCTCATGGTGTATGTATCAAAACCGCTTGAAGTAAACACAAAAGATCTTATCGGACATCTCATAGCCCAGGGAAAAACCGTAGTCGTCCCGATAATTGAGAGAGATACAAAAACACTGCGCCAGTCATATCTTGAAGATCCCGATGTTTTACAAGAGAGCACCTTTCACGTACCCGAACCTCTCGGACACGAACTGCCTGCACTGGCGTCTGACGTGAAAGCGGTTATTATTCCTATGCTTGCATTCGATAAAAAGGGAAACCGGCTGGGTTATGGCGCCGGTTACTATGATCGGTTCCTTTCCTCACATCCCCACCTTACCAGGATTGGGATTGCGTTTGCCTGCCAGGAAGTAGAAGAAATCCCGGCAGATGCAACCGATGCCAGCATGGACATTATTGTAACGGATACCCGTATCATCCGCTGCAACTGCAGGTAAGAACTCGTGCTCATGGTTTTTTCTCTGCAATTACAACTCAATACTCTCAAATAATCTCCTACTAAAATAATCCGGCACGGTGATCCTATCAAATTGAACTTCGGGGGTTTTGTTCCGCTTTCAACAGTAGACTGGCGGGGAAGGTCGGTCTGCACGGTCTTTTTACGGGGATGCCCGGTCCGCTGCACATACTGCCAGAACTCTTCCATTGTCTCGGGGACTGATGAGCGCGGGATCGATGAAATTGCTGAGATGATCCGGGGATCGCTGTTTGCCATTAGCGGCGTGGTTTTTTCCGGGGGTGAACCAACGCTGCAGAAGGAAGCGTTACTTGCACTTGCCCGCATTGCAAAAGGGATGGGTCTTGCTGTTGGCGTCCAGACAAATGGTGTCTATCCGGATACACTTGATGCATTAATCCGTGAGGGTATCGTGGATCGCATTGCGCTCGATATAAAAGCGCGCTGGGCGCGGTATAATAACCTCCTCAAGGGAAATTATGTTAGTGATGTGCAGAGATCGCTTGCAATCTGCAGAGAGGCTTACGAAAAGGGACGTTTACCTGAATTTGAGGTTGTGATTACCCTTTTCCGCGGGTATGATGATGAAGTCCCCATAATCGCCCGTGAGGTTGGTGGTGTGGATATCGTACTGCAGCAGGGTGTAACCGGGGAAGTCCGACCCCTTTCAGAAGCGGAACTGAAAAAAATTGCGGATACTTTAGCACGGAGCGTAAAGATTCGGACGCGTGAAGGAGGTGAAATTGTCTATGAAGGTGATCGGAGTCGTCGGGCTTCCCGCAAGCGGTAAAGGCGAGTTTTCAAAGATCGCAGCGGGGATGGGTATTCCGGTGATAGTTATGGGAGATATGATCCGGAATGCCGTAAAAGAAGGAGGCCTGGACCCTACCGATGCAAATCTCGGTGCAATGGCAAACAAACTCCGCGCTGAACGAGGCATGGATGCAATCGCACATCTCTGCATTCCCGAGATACAACGCCAGACTGCGCCACTTGTGCTTGTTGACGGCATACGGGGAGATGCAGAAGTAGCGATGTTTCGCAGAATTTTTTCCGGTTTCACCCTTATCAGCATTGATTCCTCCTTTGAAACACGACTGGCGCGTATTAAGGAACGGGGTCGATCAGATGATTTCAAATCGGCCGACAGAGCTCCGTTCACGGGATTTGCGTGAGCTGGGCTGGGGTCTTGGTAACGCACTGAAGAATGCTGATATGCACCTATCCAATGAAGGGACACTTGCTGCATTTTCCGTTGCGGTTCACATCCTCCTTGACACTATCGGGTGTGATCCATGACACTCAAACCCTATTTCTCCTCCTCATCAAAAGTCTGGGATGATATTTCCTGGGTATATGGTATTGAAGAGGCAGGATATGCAGGATGGGAGATTGTCGGCGATGGAAATTACCACCTCGATAATCCTGCATTGTTTTTCAAAAATTGAAGAGGTGATCGCGAGCACACGGCTGGGGATTACGGTACATGCACCGTATGGTGACCTGAACCTCGCCACGTTAAATGATCCGATATGGCGCGAGTCGATACGGCAGATCTGCACCTGTATTGAACATGCATCGGCACTAACTGACAAGGTTGTCATCCATCCCGGTTACCTGTCACCGGTAGGCAAACTTATGCCCCAGAAAGTCTGGGATCTCCAGAAAGAAGCGCTCAGGCAGATCGGGAAATGTGCACAGGAGCACTCGGTTCTTGCCTGCCTCGAAAATATGATCGGTATCAAAGAATTCCTCTGCCGGCTTCCTGAGGAACTCATTGGTATGACAGAAGGAATTGAGGGGATCGGTATGACTTTTGACTTCGGGCACGCGAACACCATCGGGAAAGTAAACGATTTTCTTCTCCATGCAAAAAAAGCACATCACATCCATATTCACGACAATAATGGTATGAATGATGAACACCTTGCACTGGGAGAGGGAACAATTTCCTGGTCCACGGTCGGAAAGACTATTGCTGCAAACTACAACGGAGTGGTTGTTATTGAAGGAAGATCCATTGATGAGGCAAAGAAAAGTCTCTCTGTTTTCAGGAGGTGCTTTCTATGAGCGGTGAGACTCTGCATGTCTATTTTCTTGGTACAGCAGGGGCACTCCCTACTCCTGTGCGCAATCCATCCTGCATCATGATCCGGCGCGGTTCGGATACACTTCTCTTTGACTGCGGTGAAGGTGCCCAGCAGCAGATGATGCGTTCGCGATGCGGTTTTACCGTAAATGCAGTTTTTATTTCTCACTGGCATGCAGACCACTTCCTCGGTCTTTTCGGACTCATCCAGACCATGTCATTTAACGGGCGGACAGAAGCACTCACCATTTATGGCCCGGAATGGGTGCATGAATTTGTCACTATACTCCGGCAGGTCGCACGATACAATCTGAAATTTTCCCTGGAATCAGTCGAGCTCGGGCAAGGTTCCTGGGTGCGGTTCGATGGTTATACCATAACTGCTTTTTTAACAAAACACGGGATTCCCTCCCTTGGCTATATTCTTGAGGAAGATCCACGGCCGGGCAGGTTCAACCGTGAGCAGGCAATCGGTCTCGGTGTCCCGCCCGGCCCGCTCTTTGGCAGACTTCAGAGAGGCGAGATTATAACGCTGGGAACCGGTGATGATATCCGTGAGATTCGACCCGAACAGGTGATGGGTGTCGCAAGGCCTGGTCGTAAAATCGTTTATACAGGAGATACCCGAGCCATTCATATGAGTATCAGAGAGATTGCCCATGATGCAGATCTCCTGATCCATGACGCAACCTATGATGAGTCTGACGCAGAACGCGGGGCAGAGTTTTTTCATGCAACCGCAGCACAGGCCGGAGAAGCGGCATCAGTGCTCAATGCCCGAACCCTTGTTCTTGTTCATACCAGTTCACGGTATCCGGATGCACAGGCACACATCAGTGATGCAAAGAAAAAATTCTCCGGCACAATTATTGCACCCGACGATCTGGACATGATCGAAGTGGCATTCCGGGATGAAATATAGCCTCCTGGGAAACAGAGGTGGATCGATCCCTTTCGCAGCTTATCCATGAAAATTGTCGTCAATATGAGGGATCTCCGCCTCAGGGCCTCTTCGAGGCACGGTGGGCAGGTGTTTTTTTTTGAATGGGATTTCTGCTACTTGCTCAATAACAAGCTAAACCCTCATGGGGGTTTCACCCCCGACCGCTGTGGCTCCCCTCAAACGCGATAACCCCGAACCGGTAATACGTCATCTCGCACAACGCAGTGCGTTATGGGGGACAGGCACTGCCTCTCATTCATTATACCAGGATTTTGTATTCGATATCATAGCAAAATTATAGCAAAAAAAGTCTATAGAGCCAATTTTCAATCATGATCCGCCGCGGGGGTGTCCCGTCGGGGGCGGTGGCAATCATCATATTGAATAGATGGAATGTAACAATCCTCGTATCGAATTCAGGATAGTACGATTTTCATAGGAAATGTCTAATAGACATATAATGCGCAACTGAGGTTTTCATCTCCCTGCTTTGTTCTCCTTCCAAACACAATCCACCAGAACAGGTAATGAGTAATCATCAATAAAAGCGCAGCATTTTACGGTGGTGTCAGATACAATGAACTTTAACATCGCCCTCCCAAATAATACTTAATCAGCTTTGTTTCGGTATGCAACGTTGTAGTAGTATAAAATTGCAACAATGCAGACAATAGGTACGCTTCGCTGTGTGTGGTGAAAAACAATGGAAAATAATGACGTTATTATTTATCGGCTTGGTGCAGGATGCGACCTTTCCGATGTTGAGGAAGGTAAGACTTACCAGGCAAAAGTGCAGGGTTTTGCAACTTTTGGGATGTTTGCCCAGATTAACGACCGGATCAAGGGTCTTGTGCACAAGAGCAATATCAAGGCAGAACACAAGGAACGCGATCCGATCCTTGTCAGGGTTCGCCAGATCCGCCCGAATGGTAATATCGATCTGGAAGAAGTACTGGTTCAGGTGTACCAGGTGCAGACCGTTGATCGCAAGTCCACGACGGTTAACATCGCAGACCTTTCCAGTAAAGTGGGAAAGACGGTGGCAATCGAAGGTGAGATCGCCCAGATCAAACAGACCAGTGGCCCCACTATCTTTACTATTGTTGATGAGACCGGGACCCAGAATGCGGCGGCATTTGTAGAAGCCGGGGTCCGGGCATATCCGGAAGCCGAGCTTGACAATATTGTCAAGATCATCGGTGAAGTGATGATGCGGAATAACCAGCTGCAGATCGAAGTCGACTCCCTTACTGTTCTCACGGATGAGGATGCAGCAGCGGTGAAAATACGCATTGAAAAAGCGCTGGATGCACGATCGGAGCCGGAAAATATTCCGCTCCTTGTGCACAGCGAAGTTATGGAAAAGCTTCGTCCCGAGATGAAGAAGATTGCCAAAATTATCCGGAAAGCGGTCTTCACCTCGCAGCCGATCATCCTGCGCCATCATGCCGATGCTGATGGTATCTGTTCAGCAGTGGCGATAGAACAGGCCGTGGTTTCACTTATCAAGGAGAGCGGGGGTGACTTTGATGCTGATCATTTCCTTTTCAAACGTGCCCCGTCAAAAGCGCCATTCTATGAAATAGAAGATATCACCCGCGACCTTGACTTTTCATTAAAAGACCATATACGGTACGGGCAGAAGATGCCGCTGGTCCTTCTGACCGATAATGGTTCTACTGAAGAGGATGAACCAGCCTACAAGATTGCCAGTGTTTACGAAATACCGTTTATTGTGATCGACCATCACCATCCTGATGCGACCATCGATAAAGTACCTCAAAGCGCATGTCAATCCTTACCATGTCGGGGGAGACTTTGGCATTACTGCAGGAATGCTCGGGACCGAAGTTGCACGACTGATCAATCCAAAAGTCGAGCGTCTCATCAGGCATCTTCCGGCAGTGGCCGGTGTCGGTGACCGGAGCGAAGCCCCGGAACGGGCCCTGTTCCTCGCTCTTGTCCATGACCAGTACCCTGAATCAGCATGCAAGGATATCGCACTCGCACTTGACTATGAGCAGTTCTGGCTGCGGTTCAATGACGGCAGGGAGATTATCAAGGATATCCTGAACCTGACCGGAAATCCTGAACGCCATAAGAAACTTGTGGCACTCCTTGTTGAAGGGGCAAATACGATGATCGAAGACCAGATGAGTGCCTGCATGCCTCATGTGGTCCCAAGAGTGCTTAAAAACGAAGCACACCTCTTCTTACTTGATGTGGAGATCCATGCACACAAGTTTACCTTTCCCCCTCCCGGGAAGACTTCCGGTGAAGTGCATGACAGGCTCTGCAGACAGAATGCGGATAAACCTGTTGTGACCATCGGATTTGGTCCGGACTTTGCCGTGCTTCGTTCACGGGGTGTGCTCATGAATATCCCCAGGATGGTACGGGAACTCAGAAATGAGATACCCGGTGGCGGTATCAGCGGTGGCGGACATCTGGTGGTTGGCAGCATCAAATTCGTTGAAGGGATGCGCGGTGTGGTCCTCGAAGCGCTCATCAGTAAAATATCTGATGCACAGGTACAAAAATGAAAAAATACCCTTGTTTTTTAAAAAACTTAATAAAAACCGGCTGAAAATGTCTGGACTGCGCATTAATCAGGTGCACGATAATCAGCTCAATTTGCGTGCCAGATATATTTTTTCTGGTCAGATTATTTGTGCAGTGAAATAAAAACGACCGATTCTTTAACCAGAACCATCAGATAGATTATATATACAATTTGTTCTATATGAGTTTTAAATGCTGAGGCATGACATGTCAACAACAAAAAAAATACGCGAAACGTATAACGAGACCCAGCACAAAATTGTTCAGTACCTCAGCTCGGGTATAACCAAAGGGAAACACTACTTCAAATCAAAATATATTGCAAAAGAACTCGGGTTATCCCCAAAAGAGGTAGGAACAAATATGGCGATTCTTGCAGATATCTGCAAGGAACTCGACATAATCCGCTGGAGCTATTCGAACAGTACGACGTGGATGGTCACGCCGCGGGCGATTTAAAATACCGCCCATTCATTTCTCCTTTTTATTATGGTAAAACTTCTTGAGTTTGAATCTGAGATAGAATTCGTTGCTGATATCAATGACTTCAAGGACTGCCTGATGTCCCAGGACCCGACACAGGATAATCCGAATGCTCTGTGGTTTAACATTGATATTCCCAAAGGTCACGCAGTAAAAGCCGGGGACCGTGTACGAGTTACCGTGGAAAAACTATAGGCTTTTTTAAACCTGACAGAAAAATATGAAAGAATACATGCCATTGAGCAGGTTTCTTCATTTTTTACGCAGTCACATGAACCAGATGCCCCCAGGTTTCACTGATGTTCCTGTTCATTGCATGGTAAGAAAACCGTGTTCCAAAGTATTAAGTCCCAAAAAATTTACATCTGATTAATGTCCGCACCTTTGCAGATAATCGCAGCCGTGTTCGGCAATTCTGGTTCTTTTTTCGGTTTTTTGCGGTTGCGTTTCGAGCAGTATTGGTGAAGTCAGCTACACAAATGGCGGACTTGCAGCAACCATCAGCAATCCCGGTCAACCTACCAATGCATTTGTGCAGGTCACGATATATCAGGTGACTGGCCTCATCGCAGCAGGAACAGTCTTTTGTCATGCATCCGGTCAGACTTAATAATGGCGACAATAACGTCTTTATCCCTCTTATGCTCAAACCCGGAACCTACAAACTCAATATCTATCTTATCCAGGATGGTGAACGAAAAACTGCAGTTATCCGGGACATTGTAGTGTGATTGATGGAAACATTTTCAAAGGACTTACTTGATGCAGCACGCGGTTTCACACCCGCGGATGCTGTATTTAAAAATGCCCTTGTGTTCAATCCGTTTATCAGTGATTGGGAGCGAGGCGACCTCGCAATTAAAAACGGGCTGGTACTTGGTATCGGTACCTACACCGGAAAAACAGAATATGATCTTTCGGGTTCGTATATTATCCCCGGTTTGATCGATGCTCACGTCCATATCGAAAGCTCACTCCTTGTTCCCCGCGAGTATGCCCGTCTGGTTGCCCTTCACGGAACGACCACCGTAATTGCCGATCCGCATGAAATTGCAAATGTTGCCGGTACACAGGGAATTGATTTCATGCTTGCCGAACGGTCGGGAGCTGTTATCGATATCCTGTATCTCCTTCCCTCCTGTGTCCCTGCGACTCCTGATGGACACGGGAGGTGCGACACTGGATGCCCAGGATCTTCAGCAGTTTATCGGGCGTGATGGAATTCTGGGGCTTGGTGAGATGATGAACGTTCCCGGTGTCCTTGCTGCAGATCCCGCTATTGGAGAAAAACTCCAGCTCTGTGCAATCCGTGATGGTCACGCTCCCCTTCTCAGGGGAAATGATCTCAACGCGTACATCCTTGCCGGTATGCAAAGTGATCATGAATGCACCCGGCGGGATGAGGCAGAAGAAAAACTCCGGCGCGGGATGTATATATTCATCCGTGAAGGTTCAACCGAACGCAATATTGCCGATCTTATCGGTCTGGTGACCCCCAATACTGTATCACGGTGCTGTTTTGCCACAGATGACTGCCATGCGGATATTCTTTTTGAAAAAGGACATATCGACCGGTGCGTGCGGCGGGCTATCGAATGCGGGCTTGAACCAGAACTTGCCCTTCGGATGGCAACACTCTCTGCTGCAGAAAGGTTCGGACTGTCCGATCGCGGAGCTCTCACCCCGGGCCGACGGGCAGATTTCTGTGTCGTTGATGACCTGCAACAGTTTATCGTTAAAAAAGTTTTTGTGAGGGGAAAAGAGGTTCATCCATCCCAATTCTGTACCCCACACCAGCCCTCCCTCACCTTTCACCTGCAGGATACCTGTCTGCCGATGAAATACGGATCACGGGCAGCGGAGAAGCCCGTGTAATCGGGCTTGTACCCCACCAGATAATCACCGATTCCCTGCGATATACTGTCGCAGCGCAGGATATACCCGATTTAAAGCGTGATATCCTGAAGGTGGTTGTCTGCAACCGGTACCGGGACAAAGAATGCGGTATCGGACTTGTCCATGGGTTCTCGCTGAAGCAGGGGGCGATTGCATCCAGTATTTCCCATGATGCCCATAACATCATTGCTGTTGGGACGAGCGATGCAGAAATCCACATGGCGATTGAGGGAGTCATCCGCTCCGGGGTGCAATGGTTGCTGTTGTTGGGGAAACACTGACAATCCTGCCGCTCGAGTGCGGGGGGTTGATGTCAACGCTGCCCTATCCTGAAGTTGTAAAGCGGTTAAAGGATCTTCATACGGTCACTGAGCGTATGGGCAGCATCGATGATCCTTTCATGTACCTCTCGTTCCTTGCCCTGACCGTGATCCCATCCCTGAGGATAACCGACCAGGGGCTGTTTGATGTCAGGGAGTTTGCAAACATCCCGCTTTTTATTCAATAAAAAATCCCATTACGCAAACAGCACGATAATAATTGCACCTGCGACCATCAGAGCAGCACCCATCAGCCTTTTCCTGATTTCATGCTCGGAAAATACCAGGGTGCCATAGAGGACTACGAAGATGATGCTTAAGCGTTTTATTGCAATGACATAGGGTACGATCTGCAATGTATATGCAACGTTAATGGACGCAGCCTCTATGGCAACGAATGCGCCAATAAGAATTGCAAGAGCGAGATATTTTCTCTGCGGGAATGCAAGGGACCCTGATACAGGTTCTGGATATGCATTATCAGCGGGTTTCTGCAAGGACGAGTTCCGGTTCGAGATGAGGGAATAAGCAGCCATCAGAACAAATGCCACGCCGATTGTAAGGACAGTAAGCGCCATGCCGAAGAAAGGGTCAGAATTGAGCATTGCAATTTTATCAAAATTGATCGATACCGCAAACAGGAACGCAACGATAAGCATATACCAGCTCCCCCGGTTCCGCAGCATTGATTTTACCGGGTCAAGGAAATGTTTATCCTCCGCAGAAATGTTCAGCACATAGGATCCGATCACGATGATACAGATGCCTGCAACCCCGAGCAAAGAGGGAACCTCGTTTAAGAGAAGATAGGAAGTACCGATCAATATTACCGGTGTGAACGAGAGCATGGGAATGGACAGCGAGAGATCCGAGGAGGAAAGGGCTTTAAAGATCAGGGAGAGGCTGATAATATTCAGGACTGCAGTAATGGCAACCGCTGAGTAAAAATCCTGACCAATGACCGGAAATCCCCGGATTGCGGAAAAGGCAAATAATAGGAGCCCACCGCAGGTAAATCCAAACCCGGTCAGGATCTTTGGATCCAGCGTCCATGATATGCCGTTTGATAATGATGAAATAACTCGCGTTGGTGATGGCTCCAAGGAGCGCTAAGAGAATCCAGAGCATGCGTAAGAAATCCGGAGTACCGTTTGTGCGTTTATTGCATATCGGGCTTTTTATCGTTCCTGTTGACAGACTGAAACGTGATCGAAGGAGGTATTACTTCCGGTTAGTTTTCATTATCCCTTCAATGGAGGTCAGTTTCCGAAGGATCTATACACCGTATCGTCCCGAATCCCAGTGAAACCGACTGCCCGATACCCAGGTAATCAGGTATACGGAGATTTGTTCCAAACGTTCCGAGAAACACCATGACATTTTCCTGATGAATCCGTTCCCGTTTGAACCGTACCCTGCTCTCGCACGTAAGCGGTGCGGGCAGATCATAGTCAAGGGATTTGGCGAAGCGTAATGAGGTTGCCGGTAAGGATTTTCTGCATGAAAGCATCCCGCTCCGGCTTTCCCTTCAGATCATAGAATTTTTTTGCATTCTGCTGGTTCAGCGCAAGCCAGGGGGTCAGGAATTCATAGGTGTGGATTTTGTCTGAGATGCCGAACACTTCCTTCCTGATCTCCTGATCCCGCCCGGATATAGTGCAGGTGTTCTCTCCTATCCGGAACTCCTTCTGCGCTACCAGAAATCTCCTGCAGGAGATCTGCTCCCTGGCCTATACCGATCACCATGAGTATGCTTTTGATCTGTTTACACTGCACGACCGGATAGCGGTGAATAAATCCTGTGGTGGAATCCTTGTGGAGTCTGGTGTACTCTGCTGATTTTTTATAAAAAAAGGAGCGAAGCTCATCGACTGAAAAATGGAGTGGATTTGATGGCTCAAGGGTGAGGGTGAAGATGGGGAGGATCATGGAAATACTATTTTATTGGATTGGAATCTAATAATCCTGTCCGGTCTCTCAGCCTCATAATCGGAGAAATTTGGAATGGTTTTTTTCAGCTCTGGAGAAACACACATGAGTCATGGACTCAGGCAACCATGATGAATAACCGTGGATCTTTCAGGGTAATTCCTTTTTCTATGATATCCAATACAAAGCACTGGTTCGATAAAGGAGGGGAAAGTGCCTGTCCCGCTTAACCGCTCCTGCGCTTGCGATGGTGCTTTATTTCCTGTTCAGGTGGTATTGCATTTTTGGGGGAGCCACAGCCTGTAACGGGCCCGGAGGGGGTTACCTCATTATCCGGGTAACCGCTGGCTGCCTGGAACTGGTTGTTCTTCTACGAATCTTTCCGGTATCTGACAATCAATCACAGCACCTTTGTACCGGTTACCGCTGCAATCATGAGAATGATAATCGGCTGGTGCACCAGATAAATGATGAGTGAATGCCGTCCCAGAAATGCCAGAGGTCTGACAACCATTTCCGGGATCTGCGGAAGGGTAAAACTCCGTACTCCTTCAGGGTACAGAAACTCTCCCAAGTCCCATGCCGATCAATACCATCCCAAACCAGGGAAAGATCGGTTCGTAATCCACTGACCAGAACGTTGCCGGGTGAATACCAAGGGGAAGAAGCCAGATCGGTCCGGTACGGGTTGCGAAGAAAAAGCCGATTACATATACAAAGAAAACCCAGTACAATATTCCATTTTTTAAACCGGAAAAAGAGCGGTGAGAGTCATTATGGAAATACCGATAAGGTGCAGGATGCCAAAAACAATGAAGCCTTCCTTCAGGAACATCCAGGTGCACAATGTGACAAGAAGCCCGAGAAGAAAGATGCCGGCTCCACGGTACACGAATTTTAATGCCAGCTGATAGCCGGATTTCGTTGATGCCACCCGTGCCCGGCTGATTGTGAGTGAAATTCCGACAATCAGGAGAAACAGCGATGCTGTTGCAAAGGCAAAATACCGCCAGAATCCTGAATAAATATCAACGGGAAAAATCCGGAAAAAATAGAGATCAAACACCGTATGAAAAAGAATCATCATGAGAATGGCAATACCACGGACCAGATCAATCTCCCGGTATCGTGATATCTCATCCATGTACATGCATCGTCACTGTTGTGTCATATCTGTTTGGAAATACCCGTTCTACAGAGCCGAATATTTTTTAGTCTGGCAATGTTCCTTAAACCTGAACAACCAACAACTTTTTTATCATTTAGTGTAAGGTGAATTCCTATGGCACAAGGAGACGACGAACATATTATCGAGGCGATTGGCCGGAGTCGCATTGTCATTAAGAATGGCAGGGTGGTCGAAGTCGGCGAGGCACTGCATCAGCGATTGTCCTCTTGCAAAACGATTCGCATACCCGATTCCCGCAATTACAAAAGATGCCATCAAGATGAACATTGAGCACCGGATAAAAGCATTTGGTATGTGTACTGAAAACCGGGAAGTACTGGATACCCGGGAATTTGTCGGATTCGGCGCATCGGAATTGTTAAGTTTTGGTCTTTATGCAGGTTTAATCGATGCCGCGGTACTTGCATGTGATGGTGCCGGAACAGTCATTGTCACAAAACCCGCAATGGCGCAGGGGATCGGGGGCAGGATGTCCGGGCTGGTAAAAACATCTCCCCACACATCAGTCATGGACCGGATTGAGCAGGGTGGGGGGATAGTGCTTGACCGGGAACACGCAACAATCGATCAGCTGGCGGGTGTTGCTCTTGCATATATGGAAGGCTACCGGACTATCGCAGTCACGGTCGCCACGCCGGAAACTGCAGAAATTATCCGCAGGATCCATCCGGATACCCTGATCTTTGCAGTCCATGTGACCGGGCTCTCTCATGATGAAGCAGAATCACTCGTTTCAGCATCCGATCTGGTGACTTCCTGTGCATCAAAGACTATCCGGGAAATCGCCGGGGCCGGGGCACTTCTCCAGGCTGGTATTTCAGTTCCGATATTTGCCATGACACAAAAAGGAAAGTTACTGATCCTTGAAAAAATCCGTCAGTCTGATGAACCGGTCCTGGTCAAACCCACACGACTTCCGGCTCTTGGCGACAAACAGCCAAGTCCCCTGGTGTAATGATTGATATCCGGAATACTTTTTTTTAAAAACTTAGAAACGAACGGTCCTGGAGAAATGTTCAAAAAACCAGAACACTCACCGGTGTTTCACCCCAGGAGCTTTGTGTTACCCTACAAATGCAATATCACCTGAACAGGTACTACATCAACATCGCTCCTGAGTGCAGGGGCGGTTTTCAGGGGACATGCACAGGGGAAACTTCCAACGAGTTTTGTGAATAATTTTCAGGAATATTTCGACACATCTGAATATCTTTCATTTTTGGTAATACCCTTTTAAAAAACACACCGGGCAATTACTATGAGAACAGATCGAAAAAGTGCCATTTTTTATCTAGCCGAAAAGCACTGGCATGGTCTCTTTGACCAGAAGTGCTATAATTGAGTATACAAGATCATATATACAGGTATATAATTTATTGAGTTTTTAATCGAGTAAGAGAGATTGCGATGAATGACCCACCGTCAGATGGAAACGAAAGTGTCATTGATATTTTCGTTTTAAGCGTAAGTGAAACAGTGGTCCCGCTGTTTACTGAGCACCTGGAGAAAAAGGGATACCGGGTTACCCTCTTTACCGACGGCACATACCTTCTTGAGACACTCAGAACAGGAAAACCGAACCTCCTTATCTGTGACACCACGACATTAGACGAGGAGGGATTTGAGGTCTGTCGTCAGATAAAGGCTGATGATGACTTCTGGGTTATCCCGGTCCTTATCCTTACCAGTGCATCCACGCTCACGGATCTGTTACATGTCCTGGATTGTAATGCGGATAACTTCATACCGCATCCTTTTGATCTTTCTTATTGTCTTTCAATTATTGAAAGCATGCTCGGAACTCCGGTTGAGCGGCAGACTCCTGATCAGATCAAAACGCAATTCAAGATCAGTCACGATGACCGGATCTATGTTGTTGCTGCCAATCGCCGGAAACTCCTTGAATTTCTCCTGTCCTCATTTGAGATTGCGGTCAACAAATCATCGGAATTGTCACATATAAAAACAGAACTTCAGACGCTTTCTGAATCTGCAATACATCTTGAAGACCGTGTCACCGAGCAGACCCGTGTCATCGATACTCTTAAAGCGACTCTCCAGCAGAAAGAACAAAAAATTTCGACATTGACCCATGAAGTTGAGGAAAAGAAAAAATTACTTGCACAAAAGACTGACGAGATTGAGCAGCTTACCGAGAAACTCGATCATCATAAGGCTCTCATTGTCACGTATGACAGTAATATCCGCACCCTAATCCAGGAAAAAAAGGATATCGAGACATCGTATTGTTCTGAAATCGAGACGCTCAGACAACAGATCTCAGAACTATCAAATGAGGTTGATACCACAAAAACGAGTCTTGATACTGTTCAGGGTGATCTTGAAGAAGAAAAAATTCATTGTACCTCTCTGGAATGCACTCTTGAACTGCTTGTTCAGCAAAAAGAGCTTGCGGAAAAATCACTCCGCTCGATAACCGATGAACATGAGCAGCTGATATCTGCATTCGAGGCTGAGAAAAACCGGGCAACATCTGCAGAACAGGAACTCACAACGGTCATGCAGGCAAAAACGCAGTCTGAACAGGAACTGACCCTGATAATTACCGGTCTTAACGAGACAAAAAACCAACAGGCAGCGGACCTGTCCCGTCTGAAGGGTGAGCTGGAAGAAGAATCCTGCCAGCGGATCTCAGCAGAAAATCAGGTTGGGATCCCTCAAGCAGGATAAGGAACAACTGGAATCATCACTCTGCTCGTTAACCGATGAACATGAACAGCAGAAATCTGATCGTTCGAGGCCGAGAAAAACCGTGCGACCATCTGCAGAGCAGGAACTTAAAACGGTAATGCAGGCAAAAACGCAGTCTGAGCAGGAACTGACCCTGATAATTACCCGTCTTAACGAGACACAACAACAACAGGCTAGCGGATCTGACCCGGCTGAAGGGTGAGCTGGAAGAAGAATCCTGCCAGCGGATCTCTGCAGAAAATCAGTTGGGATCCCTCAAGCAGGATAAAGAACAATGGAATCATCACTTCGAATCTACCATAACTGCCCTAAAAGAGCAGCTTGATGATTTGCAGGGAAAGTTCGAAACCACCGTATACATCACTCCAAAACGAAGAGAACACAACAAAATTGCTGAAGGAAAATTTCGCTGAAGTTGTTGCTGAAAATGAAAAAACACTCCGTGCATTAACGCTTGAACACGAACAGCTTAAGTCTGCGTTTGAGGCTGAAGAAAACCGGGTGACCTCTGCAGAGAAGGAACTTAAAACGGTCATGCAGACCAAAACGCAGTCTGAGCAGGAACTGACCCTGATAATTACCCGTCTCAACGAGACACAACAACAACAGGTAGCGGATCTGACCCGGTCTGAAGGGTGCGTTGGAAGACAGAATCCTGCCAGCGTATCTCTGCAGAAAATCAGTTGGGATCACTCCAGCAGGATAAGGAACAATTGGAATCATCACTTCGATCTACCATAACTGCCCTAAAAGAGCAGCTTGATGATTTGCAGGTGAAGTTCGAAACCACCCGTATACATCACTCCAAAACGAAGAGAACACAACAAAATTGTTGAAGGAAAATCTCGCTGAAGCTGTTGCTGAAAATGAAAAAACCGAAGTAAGGGTAAAAGCAGACCTGGAATCGTACAAAACGACTTTTATAAGACTGAAACGCGATCTCGATGAAGCAACGGCAATTCCAAAAACGCTTGAGAGGGATCTTGATGCTGCAAAAATACCAGAACAAAGCGCTTATCGATGAACTGAATCTGGCAAATCAGAGCAGGGCACAATCCGTTCAGCAGGTGCATTCGCTTGCTGACGAACTGGAAAAGGTAAAGGCAGCACTTGATTCCGAACGAAGTCTGCACCAGGCCGGTGATAAGAGCATTGAGGCATTGATGCAGACCATGCAGCGCCTGGAGCAGGATCTCCATGCTCTCGGTTCATGAGCGGGATAACCTGAATGAAATTCTTGAAAATGAACGAAAATTACGACTTACTGCTGAGGACACATCGAAAGCAGCGGTTCTGGAACAGGAACATCTCAAACAGGAACTTTGTGCGGTGACTGATGAGCGGGAGCGTCAGGAAAACGATCGCGCTCTCAAGATTCAGAATCTTGAAAAGGAGTTCGACACTTGTATGCGATCTGCAAAAATCCCTTGAAGAACAGGTGAATATCCTCACCAGGGAAAAATTAGAGGCAGAACAGAATGTCAAAGCGCTCACGAGTGAACTTGATCAGGCAAGAATTGCCCTTGCCGATGAGTGGGTGGATCACATGGACAGTGATGAATCGTTCGCTGCTGTCGGTAAAGAACCACAAATTCGGAAGCAGTCTTTTTCCCCGGAAGAAGCGGCAGGTATAAAAAAAGAAAAAAGTCAGGAAATCATCGCAAAAGAGTCAGATCTTCCGGTGATTGTGAAGTCTTCATCTCATGCACTTGCGATGGTAACACCATCTGACATACAAAAACCTCCTCTGTCTGAAAATGAACTGACTTCACACGAATCCAAGAGTATCCCTGATGTATCCCCAGAAGCGGTTACTGATGTCGCAAATACTTTTTGTGATGAGGATCTTTTTGAAGAAGATGAACCTGTCATACCAAGAGTGGATATTGCACCGAAACCGGCGGGAATCCCCGATATCCGAACCAGAGAAAACCGGGGAGGAATTTTCAACAGAATTTCCGGGTTCTGACTTGGAAAAAGGAGAGGAGGCATTTCCTGATAATGGACAAACAGATGAGGATACCGGTGAAGAACCAGAAAAAGACAGCACCGGAAAAATTTCCGAAGAATCAGGCGGACCGGTTCCTCCCGTTTTTTTCTCATTTAACCGCAAACAATGGTTCGATCTTCTTAAGTGGGCACACCACTCCACAACGCTCACCCACGATCAGCGGTTGCAGATTGTCAGGATGGGCCGGTTGATCCAGAAAGACAGGAAACTGACACGAAAGCAGGAAGAACAGGT
Organism: uncultured Methanoregulaceae archaeon; assembly: GCA_963699515.1. Lineage (GTDB taxonomy): Archaea > Halobacteriota > Methanomicrobia > Methanomicrobiales > Methanospirillaceae > Methanoregula. The sequence goes on from CAVOUD010000003.1 coordinate 546,327, forward strand.
CAAAGAGATGATCGCGTTGGTCCAGGCACTGGGATATAGGCCATCTTAAACAAGATTTATTTTTTTATGTAAACGAGGGTTTTTTTCCCTTTGATATACAGTCTGTGAACGAGCGTTGAACAGATGCATTCCCGCTGTTGTGGTCTGCTATCGCGCTATCATGAAAAAACAGAAATGCAATGCAACAGTGCCATGCCAGACTTTATTATTGCCGGGGAAAAGGTAATCATCAGGAAGTCCCCGAATCATATCCAGAACACCCTTTTGATCGGGGATTCCACTATCCTGCTTGGTATTATCCTATTGAATGATACCTGCCAGAGGTTACACCGTTGCAGGTACCCGCAGACAGGTACGTATTCCCCACAGGGTACCGGTACCTGCGGGTTAAATCCTGAAATGACGGTAAACCCCGTAACAGAGGATTAAGAGGCCGCAGACTACCCCTAACATACAGGAGAGGTTGACCTTCAATTGAGAACCCAAGAAACCCGCTGCTTTCCGGTCCCTTCCCCGCATCTCCGGAGATTCCCAGTGCATTCTGAAACCGCTTTTGAATACCCATCCTGCCTGAGATCTGGAATGCATCCCGTGATACGAGACCTTCGAAACGCGAGACTTCGCTGCACATCAGTTCATGTGATATTCCGTAATGGGTCAGCATGAGCGCAAGCACCCGGTGCCTTTTAATACAGAATTCTGCAAACTGTATTCCCTTTTCTGAAAGGCAGAAACCATGATAAGGCGTATGGGTGATATACCCTGAGTCTGCAAGTTCGCTAATTGTTTTTGTGATCGTTGACGGGTCGACACCGAACCGTGAGGCAAGGTTGTTGGTCTTCACAAACCCCCCCGGACAAAGAGGTACTTGAGATATTCCACCTTTTTTGCCGAAAACTCAAGACCCTCTGCTATCTCCATAGTATTTCCTATGTGCCATCCTTGCACAATAAGATTGGGTATGATACGAAATTTTTTACACCATTGGATTTCTCTAGGTAACAACCGCTTTTTTAAACCGCCACCAGGCCAGCGCAAACATGAGTGTTGTAAATACCACGAGACCGAAATACGAAATAAGGACAATCGATGGGGTGTACTGGTAGTGTTTCCCCATTGCAATGAAATCCGGGCCAATGGCAAAATACCGGATCCCAGTGATCAGCAGCGTCATGGGATTATACATTGCGAGTGTTTTTAAGAACTCCGGGAGTGCATCGATCGGGTACAGGGCGTTGCTGGTAAAAAATATCGGCAGGGTTAACAGGGTAACAACACCCTGCAGTCCCTCGGGACTCTCCATCGAAATGGCAATTGCTGCAGAAAGGAAAAGGAATCCGAGGGCAAACATCGCTACAAAAGCAAGGACCCCGGCAACGCCAATGATGATCTCCACTACGGTGAACCCGGCAAAGAACGCTGCACCGATCAGGATGCCAAAGACCATGATGATGATTGCCTGGATAAATGATTTTGTAACTCCTGAAAGCCCAATCCCGAAGATTATATGGTTCCTGTTCATAGGGCTTGCAAGAATCTCGCGCATCAGACCCCAGTTTTTATCAAAGAGGATCACAATCCCGCCAAAGAGGCTGGTAAACAGTGTTGTCATAGCGATGATACCTGCCGCCATAAACGTCAGATAGTTTACCGTGAGCACATCTGTCGGAACAGCGATTCCCGCAGTCAGCTGGTCAAAATTGCTTGACATGGCAATGCCAAAGAAGGCAAGCCAGAGGGCTGGCTGGAGGAGTGAAGAGACCAGGAGCGTCTTGAACCTGACAAACCGGATCATATCCCGCCAGTAGATCGTAGTAAATCCCATTGGCATGTTATCGCCCCCCTGCTCGCATTGCGAGCAAAGCAGTCTTCCCGGTGGGTTCGTCCCTGAGGTCCTTTCCGGTATAAAAGACAAAAACATCATCCATAGAGGGTTTTTTGAGGTTGATTGTCGTGCTGTCAATTCCCGCATTACGCAGCGTGTCTATGACAATGGGTAAGATCTTTGTCCCGTCCTCGGTAACCATCAGGACAAATCCTTTTGTCTTGATCTTCACATCGCGGACACTGGGGAGATCTTTTAAGAGCCGTATGGCAGCTTCATTGTCGCTTGTCTCCATATAGATAAGATCTTGTCCGAGGGTGTTCTTGAGTTCCCAGGGTTTTCCGGATATGATTATTTTTCCCTGATCGATAATGCTGATGCGGTCAGAAAGCTGGTCTGCCTCATCCATATAATGGGTGGTCAGAAAGATGGTTGTACCTTCATTGTTCACTCCTTTGATATATTCCCACATCCTCATCCTTGTCTGCGGGTCAAGTCCGATCGTGGGTTCGTCCAAAAAGAGCACTTTCGGGCGTGTCATCAGTCCGCGGGCAATCTCGAGCCGGCGCTTCATACCGCCGCTCAGGTTTTTTGTGCGTTCATCTTTTTTTGCATCAAGCTGGACGAGGTGGAGGAGTTCGTCGATCCGTTTTTTGCGTTCTTCGCGCGACATATTATAGAGTCTGCCATGGAATTCGAGGATTTCCCAGACCGTCATGTCACGGTCAAGGGTAATATCCTGGAAAACAATGCCAATGGATTCACGGACTTTCTGGGGATCTTTGGTTACATCATAACCAGCAACAGTCGCTGCACCCTTTTGCTTTGCGAGCAGGGTGATAAGCACATTGATAGCAGTGCTTTTACCCGCACCGTTCGGCCCGAGAAATGAAAAGATCTCACCCCTTTTAACCGAGAAACTGATTCCGTCCACTGCCTTGAATGCCCCGTAGGTGTGTTCAAGGTTTTCCACCCTGATTATTGCCTCATCGTTAACAGGGACCTGTTCGGACATGCTGATTCACCTCCATAATGAATTTTTCAACCCACTCTTTTCTGCACACAAATGTACGAGTGCACGATCGGAAAGTGCCAGGAGAAAATAGGGTTTTTTGATCTTTTCGTGCTGAATGCGATGAGCTCTGATATGTTCAATAGCTTTGTCAAGTGCCTTAATACGCTCATTCAGGCATGCAATCGTTTCTGTGGTTGACAGGAGGGGCAGATGTGCTACACCGAGATCGAACGGTGAAACAATCCGCTGATTGTGTGAGAGCAGGGAGATGACTTTTTCTTTCATCTGGTGCTCCCCTTCAAGGGTGATGGTATACACTTTTCGTGACGGTTTATTTTCCTGCTGTTTGCAGGAACTTTCAATCAGGTTCCGGCTCTCAAGACGTTTCAGCACATAATATATGGAAGAAAACCCGATTTCCGTCCAGTGCCGCATACCCCGTTCCTCGATAATCTTTTCTATTGTGTATCCATAGAGCGGTTTTTCCCAGAGCAACCCGAGGATCGCTGCTTCACGTTCGTTAATTCCCGGACCAGAATATTCCATACATATAATATTCTAATTCAAGAATATATACGATGTGATTGATGACCATTAGCGTCTCAGGGAGATGCGACCGGAACGGGAAATTACCGGTTACAATATATCCCGGCATTTCCTTCGAAATGATGTATGGCTATACCTATTTGATGAGTGGCGACCAAGAATACACACAATGGCATCAGAGCCTGATTTTCGTTACAAACAGTGCCTTATCATCCGAAATGACGTAAAGATGAGCTGCGGCAAGCGGTGCGCCCAGGCGGCGCATGCATCTATCGGTGCATATAACAATGCAGACAAGGTCCTCCAGAAAGCGTGGCTTTCTGAAGGGCAGAAGAAAGTGGTGCTCAAGGCAAATGACGAGCGAACGCTCTACGAGCTCAAGGTGATTGCCGAACGGGCAGGAGTCTCATCATCCCTTATTCAGGACGCCGGTATGACCGAGATCCCCCCGGGCACGATCACTGCCCTCGGGCTTGGACCGGCCAGGACAGAAGATCTCGATAAAATCACCGGCACGCTCACCCTGCTATGAAACAGAGCACCTATCCTCTTGAACTCCTGCTCGGCATGAAATATTACGCGAGCGATGCTGAAGGAATCGGGGGGAAACTCCGCTCAGTTGCGGAGGATTTTATCGTCGAAGAGATACCGTTACCGGAAAAAGGCGGGACAAAAGGCCCCTATCTCATCTGCAGACTTACCAAAACAAACTGGGAACTCCAGCATGCAATTAAAGAAATTGCAAAACGGCTCGGCATCAGTCACCGGCGGATCGGATGGGCGGGCACCAAAGACCGCAACGCCATCACGCAGCAGATGATCTCCCTCTACAAGGTGACTGCAGAGCAGGTATCCGAAATCCGGCTTAAAGATATTATTCTTGAACCGGTTGGCCAGGTAAACGAAGCACTCTCCTTGGGCGATCTGCTGGGAAACCGGTTTACCATTATCATACGGGATTCCCTACCTCATGACCTGGAAGCCCGGGTACGTGCGACCAATGAGACGGTATGGCAAGGTATTCCCAATTATTTCGGGCTCCAGCGTTTCGGTGCAACCCGTCCGGTAACCCATCTTGTCGGGGAATGGATCCTGCGGGGCGATTTTGAACAGGCCGTGATGACGTATATAGGAAAGGAATTTCCCGGAGAACCCGAACATGTCAGGGCTGTCCGTTCTGCATTTTTTAAAACCCGTGATATCCAGGCTGCGCTGCATGATCTTCCCCCGCAGATGTCCTTCGAGCGTGCGATGCTCCATTACCTGTACACCACCCGGACGATTATTCCGGGGCGCTTCTTGGAGCTGCCGCCAAAACTTCTGTCAATGTTTGTCTCAGCATTCCAGTCGTACCTGTTCAACTGTGCCCTGAGCCAGCGGTTCGATGAGGGTCACACGCTCACTGAACCGCTTGTCGGTGACCGGCTCATCTTTGCCAACGGGCGCACGGATACCGTTACCGCGAACCAACCGCAATGCAGTCTCCCTCCATATCCGTCGCGGGCGGTGCAGTATCGCACTTTTCATGCCGGGCAAAGATCCTGTTGAAGCAAAGAGTGAAGGGGAATCATGCAATCGCAGCCCTTCTCGAAAAATATGATATTACCGCAGAAGATTTCAGAACATGCATCGGCGTTTGTCCATACAAAATTCGATGGTGCCTGGCGACCAGTCGCGTTAAAAACGGAAATTGAATTTTCCCTTGACAAAAACGATGTACGGCTGAAATTTTCATTACCCCCCGGGCATTACGCAACTACGGTCTGCCGTGAGTTTATGAAGGCAGACCCGGTCCAGATGATTTAATGCCGTGATTCGGCCATTGTTTTTGCACCACTAATCGCATCGTTCAGGTTACCGATTTCATCCACGATGTTTAATCTGATTGCGTCTGCACCACGGATAATCCTTCCATCATCAATGTCGGATCGGGCGATCGGCCTCTGGGAGATGACATCGGTGATGAAGTTCTCGAAACTATCGTTCACAATTTTTTGGGCATAGATTTGTTCTTCATCAGAGATCGGGCGTGATGTCGATCCCATGTCCTTTTTGCTGCCCGATTTGACGATACTGACGTTATATCCTTCCTTGTCCATCCAGCGGCTGATGTCGGAAAACTTCCAGATCACCCCTATACCGGCAGTGAATGTGTCAGGGTTCGCGTAAATCCTGTCTGCATGGGCACTGACATAATACGCAGCAGATGTTCCCATATCTCCCATCGAGACCACAACCGGCTTTTTTGATTTCGCATAATCGAGATCGCGGATAATTTCCTGTGCTGCAGCCGGTGTACCCCCGGGACTGTTTACCCGCAGCACAATTGCTTCAACCATCGGATCATCAGCAGCATCGCGAAGCTCTCTGCCCACCACTTCGCTGCCGATGGTATCGGCATCTGATACCTGACCGGTCACCATGGTTCCTTCCATACGGATAACCGTGACACCCATCTGATCATCGTGGGAAAAATAATATACGGCGATGAGTAAACCGAAGACAAAAATGAGACCGAAAAGAATAATTAAAAACCATTTCTTACCGGGATTGGGCTTTGGTTCGACTGTGCCCTGGGCTGGAATAGTGCTGTCCATAGGTATCCCCTGAGAAGGAATGGTACTGTGTATTATTATATCTTCAGAAGGAATAGTGCCGTCCATGGTTACACCCCGGGGTAAAGAATGTCAAATTCTGACACGAGATTGCTTCCGCACATATAATATTTCTTCAGGTCCAGACGGATCATCTCATCTTCGGTATTGATATGCATACCGCCGACAAGCGAAGGAGTGTCGGAACCTCCTACAATGAATGGCAGGTGAATAAGCCGGATCTCATCGACAAGTCTGTCATGGAGCATGTGCCAGTTCAGGGTTGGTCCCCCTTCAATCATCAGTTTATTCACGCCGAATGTTTGCTTGAGGATTTTTAAGAGAAGGGGAAGCTCAACATGTGTTTTTCCGGCGACAATAATATGAGCTCCTTTCTTCCTGATTGCTTCAATCCGCTCTTTTTCCGCTGCCTCACAGACCGCAATTGCAGTCGGGGCATCAGGACCCAGCACATTCGAATCAAGCGGAAGGTCTGCCATACTGCACGGGATCACCCGCAACGGACTTTTACCCGGTACCAATCTGACCGTGAGAAATGAGTTATCGATCCGGATTGTGTTGGCGCCGACCATAATCGCATCATATTCAGCCCGTGTCGTGTGAAGCAGGATCTCGGTCTCGTGCGCCATGTATTTCATCAGGATTTTTGAGGATGCTCCTTTCTTGAGGGTAAGTTTGCCGTCTGCGGTGATCTCCGACATCATCAGCACATGCGGACGGTCCTTCGTATCAGTCATCGCTACTCCTACCTACGGTTACATTGGGTGGGGAATATAAAGAAGTTGACGATGGCGGTGATGAGGAGAACTCGAGAATATACTTTTCAACAGATTAGTCTTAAGAAGGCTGTGTCAGCTGACGTAAAACAACAACTATTAATGGCTCGCGTACTCATGAGATTAAGTTATGAATATTACTGCACTCCGCCCAAGGTTTATCCGTTATCTTGAGCCGATTGCAGATGTTTTTGTCAGGCTCAGAATCACCCCCAACCAGATTTCGATGCTTGCGCTCATTGCCGGTATTGCCTGTGCGTATCTCTTTTTCCAGCGTCAGTTTATCTGGGGCAGCCTGGCACTGTTTCTCTCTGCAGTTTTTGACCTTGTCGACGGGAGTGTAGCCCGAAAGACCAATTCACATTCGAATTTCGGGGCAGTTTTTGACTGGATTGTCGATAAATATGTCGATGCGCTTGTGTTGCTTGGCGTGGGATTATCCGGCATTTCGATTATCAGTCAGTTCCGTTGCGGTTCCACCATTCATGGATTTTGCAATTGTAGCGTTTGCGATCATCGGATCACTGATGAACACGTTCATAAAACCGGTGGTCTACGCAGAGATTGGTTACCGGGAAAAAGTAGAAGGTAAAATTGATGATCCGCTTGAAGGCGTAGGATTTTTCGGCAGACCCGAAACGTTTCTTGTCCTGATTCTTGGCGGTATTACCGGATTTATCTGGGTATCGGTGATCATTATTGCCGTATGTACGAACCTTTCGGCTATCCAGAGGATTATTTATCTTTACCGAACGCTTTCCTGATCTCACCGGAATAAAGCTGGTAAAGGTCATCGGCAAATTGTCCCAGTTTTGGTATAATGGTAAAAAGGCCATATGCAATGAAAACCAGGCAAACAAGCGCAAGAAGTTCAGCAATTACATTGTGTGCCCAGAAAAAACTCTCGTATCCGAACTCGCCGTTGCTGGCAATTTCCGGGTAATACGGAAACCATTGTTCGGTATAGGCAATAATGACAAAAACGTTCCGCAGCAGGTTCAGGATATAGATGGTCGGAGCAATAATGAGGAATGCATATATTTTCTGACGGATTGTTGTCGGTACTGCTGCTGCGACACCCAGCATGATTGCAATGCTCTGGATACCGGTACAGGCAAGGATAATCTCTACCCGGAATGTGTTTCTTGAAATGATATTCCAGTCTGCAAGAGTGACCGGGTAATGAAGTGCATCGAGCATCCAGACAACCTGCCCTACAACTATTCCTATGAGCCAGTCACCCAGAGCAGGGATATATTCAAATGGGGCATAGATCAGGAATGCGACGGCTGCTGCACGTGAGAGGTGCATTACGCGATCATCTTCTGCAAGGAGATACTTTGCCGTGATAACCAGAAATGGCACCGAAAGGACTGCCATGATGGGATAAAGGAAATTATTTAAAGAAAGGTAGTACGGCAGCTCTGCGAAAAGGAACAGGACAATAAATGTCCACCCGATAATTGCAGCATATTTTCGATGGCGACCAGGTATGAGGAATACAAGAAATCCAATACAGGAAATCAGCACCAGATACTCGATCATTATAGAATTATTCACCCGATACCAAAAAAAGGAATCTGAAGAAGCACGATATCTGAAGGTTTGTTACTGATTTGAAGAGATTGTGCACTGGTTATCGCGGAGAAATTTGTCCGACACGTGTTTTTCCCCGATAAAAGGGTTAATCTCCTATGCTTGCTCATGCTATACCGATGTTCTGTCCTGAATGTAAAAGTATGTTAGTTTCATCGGGGGGCCAGCTGAAATGCCGGAAATGTGGATATATCCGAAAGATTGATGACAGCTGATCAGATGAAGCGCAGAGTCGGGCGCAGTGAGAATGAGATTGTCATTGTTGAGGAAGATGGTCAGGCAAAGACTATGCCAACTATCCAGATTAAGTGTCCCAAGTGCGGGAACAACCTGGCTATCTGGTGGCTCCGCCAGCTCCGAGCGGCTGATGAAAGCGAGGTTCGGTTCTTTCGATGCACCGAGTGCGATCACACGTGGAGACAATACGATTAGGTAATAGTCATACTTATGCAATACGCTTTTTTAAATCCCACTTATTCTTTGTCCGATTAACCTTTTCATGGTTTGAATAGTATACTATTTTATGAAGTCCAGTTCCCGTCAATGTCCTAACAATTGCGGAAAGATGCACCGCTGCCATATCAAGATCACGGAAAACAAGATACAAAGATGGCATGTAATTCCCTGGCAGTTCTGCGATAAGTGCAAGATGATGCTGCCAGATTGATTATAATCGTGTTGTTCGCATCGCAACAAAAAACCGTTCGCTTATCTGATATGGACACACTGAAAGACACGCGACCACCTGCTGACTTCCAACAGAACGTGAATGTGAGGGTCTATTTAGGAGAATGGAAGACCCGGGCTAAAGATAGGTTGATCCCGGGTTTTCCTAATAGGATTACTTTCATTGTTATTTACAAATATTTCGGAATATTCCGACTACTCAAAAAACCTCCGACCAAAATTTATACCGTAAATATAAACCCCCGACTATTACCAAAATCAGTAGTGCGATTAAACCTACCCACCATAACAAATTCTTGGTTTTTCCTTCCTCTTGGCTCATGTTTTTCCTTCCTCATGAATGAATGGCAATTGGATTGATACAATATTAAACCCTATCTCGGCTGAAGACCTGGGGCTTCTCGGGTTTCCCTGCGTCATGGATATAGATGCACTCCCCGCCTCTCCACATATTGCATTCAGCTTTGCGGCATGGTGTCAAGGATGGATCAAAATCTCTGCAATTTGTCCTTCTCCAAAATTATATTTCAATAGAAGATGCCTTGATGACTTTGGGATTTTAAAAAAAATATTCCCTCGACGTGTTTCTCCAGGTAATATTTGAAGCGTTCCATAGGGCGATAATTGTTTTTCGATAATGGAATACCCTTCTTCTTTATATTCAATCCCATCAGCATCCGTGACACTAAAGGATGAAATTGGTGAAATATACGCAATCTCAGTTGTATCATTATTAATAAATGTGATATCGACCGTATAAAAATTATAATTAAAATCAAAAAAATCTCTCCTATCTCCATATTGAACACTATTCACAGTTATTCGAACTTTATCATTCGTTACAGTATCTCCTAACCGAAATGTCTGAATTGGCAGGATGATTTTCTTTGGGGTTTTTAATGAAGAAGGATCGGTAGAATCTGCTCCAGTACAACCAGCAGTTATTAGAATTGCCCCCAGTAAAACGAATAAAAGAAGATACTTCATACCCGTTCCTTTTATTTGAGTGATGATATATTTTCTTAATTTGCGGTTGTGCCGATATGCATAGTTCCACCGGAAATTAACCCACATGAAAGTTGGTATTGTCAGACGTTAAGCGGCGCTTCGACCGACTTATTTCCAGTGGAGAACTGCGCTTTTTTCGAGGTGGTCTTATTTGCTGAAGACTTACGGACGCTAGGGTTTCCCAGATTTACAGATTTGGATGCACTCCCCCCCTTCCACTGTTCGCATTCAGCCTTGAGGAAGGGGGTTAGTGCAGGATTAAAGGCTGCTGGATTTTCAATATTTCGATTATCGAATTTTTCTTGGTACTCCGGTATGATTCCATGATCTAGGTTCTGAACTGAATTAAAAGGAGGGAGTAGCGGGGGGTGTGTGAAATTGAAATTACCAAAAAAATTTACTTAAATAGTTGTTTTATTAATAGTTGTTTTATTTGCTCTGTTGAAATCCTAATTCAAAAACAGAGTGTACAGAAGACCGAAAGAGCTAAGGTACAGTGTCTCCTTCCTTTGATATGTCGTCATATATACGGACCCTCGCTCTGAACTGAGGAAAAGACGTGAGCTATTTGTTCATCTCTAAATTGCTGAAGGACCAAAGCATCAAGGAGTTATGACTCGTATGTCCACGGACGAACGGATAAACAGTAGCAGAGCACAATACCGGTACGGTAAAATTGAGAGCGCGCTGTTTTTTACCATCCGGCGCTTACCGGGGAAGTTTTGTTCGGGAAATATAATACAGTGAAAGGCACTATCATCCACACGAGGTACGTCCTCTGTCTCAATAATACACCTGGTGATTGGCTGACCAATCAACACCTCTTTCCTGTAAGAGATACCCTCGACCTGAAAGCTCTCTGGTCTCCTGGACCGAGTCTGTACAATCACTTTTGAAGAAACGGTGGAGAAAAAATATGTACCAGGTTTACCGGGTTTGAGCATTGGTAACCGATCATGGGGACATCCCGATTCTTGGAAACTGCAGTGAACAAAGAAAAACTGACCCAACTTTTTAAATACTGTTTTGTGGCATTTATAAATATGAAGGTCAGACCAGAGGATTCCCTCAAGATCGAAAACATTGTTGCCTCCGCAAAGGTGACTGATTATCTGGATCTACCCGATGCTTGCATCGAAGATTGAAGGCGCCGAATATAACAAGAAGCGATTCCCCGGTGTCGTTCTCCGTATGCAGGATCCCAAGATCGCAGCGCTTGTTTTTGGTTCGGGAAAAGTGGTGCTCACCGGTGCAAAGAGCGTCGACAGTTTAAGCAAAGGTCTGAATATTCTCGGCGATAAGCTGCGGGAACTTGGCATCGATATCCCCAAGAAACTTGAATACAAGATCCAGAATATCGTAACATCTGCCGATCTTGCAACACCTATCAATCTGAATAAGATTGCTGTCGGATTCAACCTTGATAAGATCGAATATGAACCAGAACAATTCCCGGGACTCGTTTACCGCCTTGACAATCCAAAAGTGGTGGTTCTTCTCTTCGGATCTGGCAAATTGATCATCACTGGCGGCAAGGAACCTGATGATGCAAAGAAAGCCGTTGTTAAAATTCTGTCAGACCTCCGCAGCCTGGGTTTGATCACCTGATATTTTTTCCTAACTGGTTTTGACTGTTGATTATATCCATTCTTATTTTTTATAATTTATTATTAATTTTACGGTGAAATTGATTATAGTAATATAAAAATATTTTGCCTATTGCCTAACAATAACGAAGCCTATATATGAATAATTAGATAATATTTTTGTTAAATTATTGTTAATATTCTGGATGTGATGCATGAGAACCGAAAATGTGATGTATTTTACTGAAAAAGAGGAGGAATTTGCAAACCTCCTCATTGAGATTGGAACCAAGAGAAATGTTGCAAAGGTGCTGGTATTTCTGGCAAACACCCCTGAAGCTACATCACGGGCGATCGAGCGGGGCACGGATCTCCGCCAGCCGGAAGTCAGCATCGCCATGCGGTACCTGATCGAACAGAACTGGATCACAAGCCGGGAGAGCAAGGCAGAAAGCAAAGGACGCCCGGTCAAGATTTACGAGCTGGCACAGACCAATTCACGAAATCATGGACAGCATCGAAAAAGAGAAGAAGAAAGAAGCGACAACCCAACTCGCCCTTGTTCAGAAGTTACGGGACTATATCCGCTGAAGTAATTATCTTACACTTTTTTTGGTTACCGACAATAACCGTTGTCTTCTCGGTAAAACTGCAGAATAATCCGCTCTCAACAACACCAGGTATTCGTATGATGCTATCTTCCAGTTCTTCCGGATTAGTCAATTTCTTCAAACTGACAATCCACGATAAAATTTCCATTGTCGGTTATGACCGGTCCATCCTTTTTAATACCATCACGCAGTACGGGGATACAGCCAAGGCCCTCGCAGCTGATTCATGACCGGGTGGATGGCAAAGGGAATCACTTCAACGGGAACAGGTCCGGAAAGGATGGGCACTACTCTTCTGTTCATCGACAACAATCACAAAGCGGAGTGCAGCAGCTGCAACGCATTTCTCCCTCGTCAGTGCTGCCCCCCTGCCTTTGATAAGGCGAAGCTGGCTGTCAACCTGATCTGCACCATCAATCGCGAGATCAAGTACCGGTTCCTCATCAAGCGTGGTAAGCGGAATGCCGTATTCACGGGCACGAACGTGCTGTCTGGTAGTGAAGTTGGGACACCCGAGATCTGTCAATCCTTCACAAACCCTGGCAGGATAATCGTTCCAGGGCATAAAAAACCGTGGAACCGGTTCCAAGACCAAGGATCATGCCGTCTTCTGCCATATCTGCAGCCATGGTATCCTGCTGCACGCTTTGCTGCGGTGAGTGCCTGATGCTGTATCGTCCATCTACCTGATAGATATCAGTTTACAATAATTAATACTGGTGATTTCAGGTTCGGATCCTGGATCAAATATCTGCAGGACAGGTAACATCACAACATGGTAAAACAGGTCAGATAACCGGACTGAACCGTGTGGGCTGAGATTTATCATGATATCACCGGATAACAGAATTGTGAAAAAGACAATTATTCCAGAAATAGTTTTCTTGCCTCATTTTCTGCTGCATAGGCAGTGCAATCGAGCGTGATCGGGGTAATTGAGATATTTCCTTTCCGGATTGCATGCACATCGGTTCCTTCTTCTGCATCTTCAAGAAGCGGACCATTGATCCAGAAATACGGGCGACCCCGCGGATCAAACCGTTTCTCGACACCCGTATGAAAAAGTTTCCGGGCAAGCCGGGTGACTTCATAGCCTCCTTTCACCACTGAGGGAATATTGACATTGATTACATCTGCGTGAGGACAGAACTCCTGCGCCAGTATGCGGGATACAACGTCGCGGACAATTCTCTTTGCGGCATCAAAGTTTTGTCCATGGTAACGGGGATCATCGAATTTGTCTCCCTGGTCCTCAACCTGAAGCGAGAATGCAATACCTTTTGTTCCCTGGTTGGATCCTTCCAGCGCAGCACCAACCGTGCCGGAGGTCATAATCGATTCAAAGGAGAGGTTCTCACCGATATTGATCCCGCTCACGATCAGCGTCGGGTTGAGTTTGAGGGCATAGAGCCCGATAATGACTGCATCGGTGGGTTTTCCGGCCACTGACCAGGCCGGGATACCATTCATGATGATCCGGCTTGCCCGCAACGGTTCAAAGATCGAAATCGATCTGCCAACAGCACTCTGCTGGGTTGCCGGTGCAACAACGGTTACATCGGCAATCGGGTGCAAGAGCTTCGTACGCAGCCCAGAGCCCGACTGAACTCACGCCATCATCATTGGTCAGCAGGATCGAGGGTTTCATGTGCATTCACGTATGAACCGCACTCCTCAAATAGTTCACCGATCGGATAGGGTAATTTTCTTTCAAAGACAAAGAGAAGAGTGATGAAAGTTCTGCTCGCCGAATATGCCTCAGCTCATGATCCCTCTCTTGCTCCTGAAGGTGCTGCAATGCTCGCTGTGCTGAAACAGAGTTTTGAGCGCTGCGGATACGATGTCGTGGTGCCCGGCAACGGGGACTTTGGTGCGGAGATAGAACGCATTGCCCCCTCCTGTGATATGGGGCTCGTGATCGCACCGGATCACCTGCTTGCACGGTACACGCAGATCCTTGAGCAGCATACGCATAATCTCGGGTGCGGGTTCATGACGGTTGCTCTCTGTGCCAACAAGGTGCAGACAGAAAAGATCCTGCGTTCGCATGGTGTCCCGGTACCGGCGGAAGCATCAGCAGGAAAGCGGGTGATCAAACCGGTGAAAGGCTGTGGCGCGCAGGGGGTGCGAATATCGGATGGCTCAACCGGAGCAGGGGAATTCTCGCAGCAATATATTGAAGGAGAGCACTTCTCGGTAAGCATTGTTGCAAACCGGGTAGTGGGTGATGCGTGCCTGTATTTTTCCGGGAAACCCCCGCTGGTGCTCGCGGTAAACCGGCAGTTCATCGAGACAGGAAGTGACGGGGCACTTCATTACCGTGGCGGTGAGACACCGGTGCATCCTGCACGGGAAGCAGAAATTATTGAGGTGGCCAAAAAGGTGGTGGAGGTGCTCGGGTGCCAGGGATATTGTGGTGTTGATGTTGTTGTTGCCGATAAGGTATACGTGGTGGATGTGAACCCGCGGATTACCACCAGTCTTGTTGGTATTGCAGCCTGCATGAAAGAAGAGATTGCCGATATTCTTGTTGCGGCATCGAAAGGGGGAGGGCCGGACCAGGTGCACCTGACGGGAAGTGCCCGTTTTGACACGCAGGGAAAGGTCACAGGCATATGATTGGGATTGATGTGGGGGGTGCAAATCTCAAAGTTGTCAATGACGATGGTGCTCACATCCATTACTGCCCGCTCTGGGAAGAGGCACCCCTCACGAGCCTGCTGAACCAGTATGTCACCGCTCCTGATGAACCGGCAGCTGTTGTCATGAGCGGGGAACTTGCAGACTGTTTTGAGAGCAAGATGGAGGGCATCTCCTTTATTGTGAATGCGGTTAAGAATGCATTTCACTCTGCCCGTTTTTACGGTACTGACGGGCAGTTTCATGATGGTGCAGTACCTCAACTTGCTGCTGCAAACTGGCTTGCCTCTGCAGATTACCTGCGGGCAGAGTATCCCGATGCCGTTCTTCTCGATATCGGGAGCACAACGGCAGATATTATCCCGCTTGCCTGTTTTGAGATCATTGAAAGGTCTTACCGATCTCCTGCAGGCTCCAGAAGGGGTATCTCATCTATACCGGAATGCTCCGGGGAAATATTGCCACCCTGCTGCAATCGGTACTGCTTGATTCAGGTGGAAACTCCGGTGAGTTCTGAATATTTTGCCGCCAGTGCAGATGCCCATCTTGTCCTGGGGCATATCACTCCCGCACAGTATACAGTTGTGATACCCCGGATAAGAAAGAAAAGACCACGAAAGCAGCACTTCGCCGGCTTGCCCGGGTTGTCTGTGCGGATCTTGATGAGATCGGAACTGACGGGGCATACCAGATTGCTGAACAGTTCTGGGAAAAACAGCGGAGCTTGATCTGCGATCAGGTACAGCGTGTTGCGGCAGAATCCGGTGCCCGGCAGATAATTGTTGCGGGTATTGGAGCGCACCTTGTTTGCCCGGGAACTGGAGGGAATTGATCTCTCCAGGGAACTGGGATCGTATGCTGATGCCCTGCCTGCATTTTCTGTCCGGGAGGTGGCACTACGGGAGCAACTGTATCCTGAGGATATGATGTAACGGATCTGGTGTATATCGAGCAGCGGATTTTATGTCCCAGTGTTTCCCTGTATGGTGATAGCATGATGAAATCATGGCACATGAGCCTCATTCTGTTTATCGGATCACTTGCGGTTACCGTTATACTATGGATCCTGGGCCTGCCGTTCTTCTTTGTCTTTCTCTTTATTCCGCTCATTCCCTTGTTCCGGCGGAAGCAGACGATCCGGCGCTGCCCGGTATGCGGATGGGAAACCACAGGCAGCGAGCGCTTCTGTCCCTGGGATGCGACTCCCCTCACCGGTGCGGGCAGCGAGTTCGGAGAGTGAAATGATCGATAAGGGAAGACTGAATCCCAAAAAGGTCCGTGGTCGGAATTTCCGGAAAGGACCCGTGCATATAATTCCGTACGGTACCACGTTCAACAACTATTCCCAGATGTCAGCAGATATGCAGCTGACACGATACAATGACATTGTTGCTCCAAGTGTCCTGCAGAGATCGACAACGGGAGAGCCGATTCGGGTACCCGGGTAGAAGGGTTCATCGGCAAAACATATCGTGTTGCACTCCCGGCAGGAAAAGCGTTTCACCAATACATGAACCGGATGCCGGTGTCATCCCTTCAAGCATAACTGCAAACTGCTTCTTTTTTGTATCATAACCGGATAGTTTTCCACCGCAGACAGGACAGGCATCGCGGGTTTCAAAAATTATCCCCTCACATGCCAAAAGACCACTCTGGACAATATCTATAATGAGGCGGGGTATGCGTGGTGGTTTCATAACGTGCGCGAACCTCGTACTCCGGATATATAATAACGGTTAACATCAATCAATTTGTAACAAATATGTTGATTAGTTGACATTTCATATCATATCAGGTGAATAAAAATTGAAACCCACCTCTATTAATCACTTTTGGCAAAAAATTCACTATGTTTAAATATGGTTAAACCAAAATTTTTTTTGTTCGAGGTTAGAACATGGAAATGAAGTACGTACCAACCACGTGTCCGTATTGCGGGACCGGTTGCGGCTTCAACCTTGTTGTCAAGGACAAGAAGGTTGTCGGCGTAGCACCGTGGCACCGCAATCCGGTCAATGACGGCAAGCTCTGCCCTAAGGGCAACTATGCCGCGGAATTTATCAACAGTCCGGACCGCCTGACAAAGCCGCTCATCAAGAAGGATGGGAAGTTTGTCGAGGCGAGCTGGGACGAGGCATACAAGCTGATCGCCGAGAAGTTCAAGAAGTACCAGGGCGAAGCAGAGGGCCTGCCTTGCTTCAGCCCGTGTCTCCAACGAGGAGAACTACCTGATGCAGAAGTTTGCCCGGGCTGTTTTAAAGACCCCCAACATCGACCACTGCGCCCGTCTCTGCCATGCATCGACGGTCGTCGGTCTGGCCGGTGCATTCGGGTCCGGTGCAATGACCCAGTCGATTGCCGATATTGCCGAATCCAAGTGTCTTCTTGATTATCGGCAGCAACACGTTTGAGACGCACCCGCTGATCGGTCGCCGCGTTATGCAGGCAAAGGCGAAGGGTGCAAAAGTCATCTACGCTGACCCGCGGTTCACCCCGACCGGGAAGCAGGCAGACCTGTACCTGCCGTTCTACTCCGGGAACCGATGTCGCCATCCTCAACTGCTTCATGCATCAGATCCTGAAAAACGGCTGGGAGAACAAGGACTTCGTCGCGAAACGGACCAAGGATTTCGAGAAGGTCAAAGAGATCGTGATGAAGGACACCTATAGCCCGGAAAACGTCTCGAAGATCAGCGGTATCCCCGAAAAGGACCTCATCACTGCGGCAGAGTGGTTCGGCAAGTCCGGCCAGTCAGCGATTCTCTACTCGATGGGTATCACCCAGCACACGACCGGTGTCGACAATGTCAAGTCGATCGCCAACCTCCAGATGCTGACCGGCAATCTCGGGAGACCCGGTACCGGCATCTGTGCACTGCGTGGCCAGAACAACGTGCAGGGCGCCTGCGACATGGGAGCGCTTGCAAACGTGTATTCCGGGTACCAGGCAGTCATCGTCCCCGAAAATAAGAAGAAGATGGAGGACGCATGGGGCTGCGAGATTGCCGAAGGTAAAGTCGGTCTGACCGTCACCAAGCTGATCAATGTACTTGCTGATGAACCCGGTAAGGTCAAGTGCGTCTATATCATGGGTGAGAACCCGATGATCTCGGACCCGGATCTTCACCACGTCGAAAAGGCAATGAAGAATGTCGAGTTCATGGTCGTGCAGGATATCTTCCTGACCGAGACGGCACAGTTTGCCAACGTTGTTTTACCCGCTGCCTGCTATGCCGAGAAGGACGGCACCCAGACCAACACCGAGCGCCGTGTCCAGAAGTGGAGAAAAGCCCAGGACCCGCCCGGCGAGGCAAAGGCCGACTGGCAGATCTTCTGCGAGCTGGCAAAACACATGGGATTCGAGAAACAGTTCCCGTACAAGAGTGCAGAAGAGGTATTCACCGAAATCTCCAAGGTCACCCCGTCCTATGGCGGCATGAACTATGCACGGCTCGAGAAGCCCGAAGCCCTGCACTGGCCGTGCCCGACTGAGGAGCACCCGGGAACCCCGATCCTGCACAAGGAGAAGTTCACCCACCCGGACGGACTGGGCATCTTCACCCCGATCGAGTTGAAATACCCGGCAGAAGTTCCGGACAAGGACTACCCGCTGATCCTGACCACCGGGCGCTGTATCTGGCAGTGGCACACCGGTACCATGACCCGCCGCTCCGAGAGTCTCGAACGCGAAGAGCCCACCGGCTGGGTCGAGATCAACCCGGAGGATGCAAAAGCCCTCAACATCAAGGACAAGGAAATGGTCAAGGCTATCACCCGCAGAGGAGAGATCAAGATAGGTGCACGGGTCACACCCAACATCAAGAAAGGTGTAGTCTTCATCCCGTTCCACTACGCGGAATGTGCAGCCAACACGCTGACCAACAACGCACTTGACCCGGTGGCAAGTATTCCGGAGTTCAAGGCCTGTGCTGTGCGGATAGAGAAGATCGCGGAGGCGAAGTAACATGGCAAAGAAAGGCGATATGCTCTACGCATGGACCAATGACGCAGATATCAAGAAGAAGGCAGAACTCGGCGGTGCTGTTACCGCACTCTGGAAACATGCTCTCGAATCAAAGATGGTTGATGCAGTCCTTGCCATCAGGAAAGGCACTGACCTGTACGATGCCCAGCCTGTGCTCATCACTGACCCCAAGGAACTTGCCCAGACTGCCGGTTCCCTCCACTGCGGAACGCTCCTGCTCCCGAAACTTGTCAAGAAATACCTCGACGGTGCAAAGATCAAGAAGATCGGTGTGACCGTCAAGGGCTGCGATGCATGGCATTCTATGAGCTTGCCAAGCGCAAGCAGATCAACCTTGACAACGTCATCATGATCGGTGTCAACTGCGGTGGCTCGGTCAGCCCGATTCTTGCCCGCAAAATGATTACCGACAAATTCGGGGTTGACCCGGACAAGGTCCACAAGGAAGAGATCGACAAGGGCCAGTTCATCATCGAGTACGAAGGCGGACACAAGGGTATCTCCATCGACGAACTCGAAGAAGCTGGCTACGGGCGCAGGTCCAACTGCCGCCGCTGCAAGATGAAAATCCCCCGCCAGGCAGATCTTGCCTGCGGGAACTGGGGTGTCATCGGCGACAAGGCCGGTAAGGCAACCTTCGTCGAAGTCTGCAGCGAGAAGGGTGCAAACCTCCTGAACGGTGCCGTGAAATCCGGTATCCTTGCAACCGAAGCAGCAAACCCCAAGGGTCTTGAGATCCGGGGAAAAGTCGAGGGTGCAATGATCAAGCTTGGCGACAAGTGGCGCAAGCATGACTTTGAGGCACTTGGCGAAGGCAAGGAGCGGTTAAAGAAGATCATGACAGAGACATCCCGGTGCATCAAGTGCTACTCGTGCATTGAAGCATGCCCGATCTGCTACTGCGAGGACTGCACGACCAAGAACCCGGCCTATGTCACACCCGGGCAACTCCCGCCCAATTTCATGTTCCACCTCATCCGGTTCGCCCATATCGCGGACTCCTGCGTGAACTGCGGCCAGTGCGAGGAACTCTGCCCTGCCGAGATCCCGAATGCACTCTTCATGCATGCCCAGCAGGTCGAACTCGAGAAGATGTTCGGCCATGTGCCCGGGTGTCAACATGGAACTCCCGCTCATGGCGATGGTCGAGGAGAAAGAAGAGCGTGCACGGCTGCACAATACCGGCAGCGACATGATCTACGAGAACGTGTTCAATCCCGTTCCCAAATAATTTTATCTTTTTTTGATTTCTCCTGCTGCATTCAGAGACTCAAAAGAAAGGTCTCTTGACCCGGATTCCTCATTCTGCATACCGCTATGTACCAGGAAAAATCGCTGTTCATTCCATGGGGTATTTTCTTATCTCTCCACTGTGCATATCGATATATAACGTTTTTTACCGATTTTGTGAGGCAGGAAAGAGACTATTTGTTGCAGGAAAGGGAGATTTTTTTGCCAGATTCGGCTCTTCTTCACTGTTAACGAAAAGAATTATTTTTTCCATTTGAACATGGGGATCATCGGTTTCAGGAGATCGGGCTCCTCTTCGAATACGGACAGCTTCTTTGAGCTGGAAAAAGTCTTCCGTTTTCATTGCTATAGGTTATTTCAATTTTAATCTCCTGCAACCATTGCTGCCCAGGGAATATTCATAGGTTGAGTCCACATCAAGGGAGGGAATATCAAATTCAATATTACTGGGTACAAGGGCCACATGTATTTTCTCTGCCCGTGCATTTCCCGTATTTGTCAGGACAATGCCTTTTGCATCTTCACTCAGCTTTGCCACGATTTCCGGAATTCCTGTGGTGTCCTGCATAATCATGAAAGACATCATGATGGCAATGAAGATTACACCGACAATTCCTGCAAGGTAAATATCATAAAATACAGGAGGCAATGGTGATGAGTATCCCCAGAACGAGAAGATCTTGTATTTTTTTATCCATAGATCCTCTTATCCCCCCACCTTTTTTTGTTTAACGGTTTGTTTTTGATGTGCGGCGATAACAGTGAATTCGCGGATGTATTTCAGCAAAAATTCCGTAATTAATCCTGATTTTTATCAGAAAACAGGGTGATTTAACTGATGAAATACAGTGTAAGTACTTATCACGAATCTCTCAGAAATCAGGTTCTATTTTCTCTCACGGTCAATCGGGGTAACTACATTTGCGCGTTTACCGTATATTCACGATATATTGCCGTTACCAGAAAGGATATAATCAAGAAATTTATCAGAGCAAAGTTATATAAAAATAATTAAAAAATGTAATTGTTAAATAACTTAATATATTAACCTCTGAATAAACTTTTCTGCTTTTTTACCCACTATACTGCCTCTGATTGGCAAACAATCCGAAAATTATTAATAACCCACAAAAAAGAGTGTAAATTGACCTATACGAAAAGTGATTTAATACGTTGCTGGTATAGGTTGAAACGTTTCAGAGGTGTTTAAGAGAATGGTGTTTCATCCTCCGGTAGCAATCACCGCAAAGGCAGGCGATGCCGGTAAGTACAAAGTAGGTCTGCCCGCATGGAACATGGTTCTTCGTGGATTCATGTCCGGCGCATACATCGCTATGGGTGGGGCTCTTGCAACAGTGTGCAGTACAGGAATTGCCTATTCGGCAGCGCAGATTACCGCCGGTGCAGTTCCCGGTGGTTTTGCATCAGCTGGTATGGCACAGCTGATTCTGGGAGCAGTGTTCCCGGTTGGGCTTATCATCACCGTGCTTACGGGTGCTGAGCTCTTCACCGGTGACGCAATGCTTGCCCCGATGGCAGCATTCATCCACAAGATCAGCTGGGTGCAGGTCCTGAACCTGTGGGTCTTTGTCTATATCGGAAACCTGATCGGCTCAATTGTCTGGGCATACATTATGGCAAACGGTCCGTTTGTCACCTTTGACGCAGCAGGTGTCGCAACGGTTACTGCATTCGGTACACAGGGCGATTGCCATTGCAGGTGCAAAGACCAGTTATGTCGGCATGATGGGCATGTGGTCAGCATTCCTCAAGGGAATTGGCTGCAACTGGCTTGTCAACCTTGCTATCCTGCTCGGTATCTGTGCTGATGATATGGTCGGTAAGTTCTTCGGTATCTGGTTCCCGATCATGGCCTTCGTTTCCAGCGGGCTCGAACACTCGATCGCCAACATGTATTTCATCCCGGCAGGTATCATTACCTCAGGATGCTGACCGGTGTTACCGCAACCACAGCAAACTGGGTCACCATGTGGACAGCAAACGTCATTCTTGTCACGCTCGGCAACATTGTCGGTGGACTGTTCTTCGTTGGTGTTATCTACTGGGTTGCGTTCCGCAAAGAGATCGCAGCACTGAAGTAGATTAACCACACATACTATTTTTAATGAAGATCGGAAATGTCGAAGTGAAGGTCTCAATCGTCGCGATTGCGGTGTTTGTGATCTTTACCATTTTTTTACTCTTTGCATCCCTGTACAGTCCTGAAGTGAGATCCCAGCTTATCTGGCTGATCCCCGCTCTGTTCATGCTTCTTGTGATCCCCATGGCCCTCAATTACATGAGCCGCAGCCAGTATGCAATATCTCGAGCCGATCTATGAAGCAGAGGCAAAAACGGTCCGGATTAAACTGATCAACGAGAGTATGGTGGGAAAACCCGTACGGATTGAAGGTGTTGTGGAAAGGGTGTATTTCCAGTTCCTGAACCGTCCCCAGTACCTTGTCGCAGACCGTTCCGGTGCAATATCGGTCAAGATGTTTACCAGTCCTGATGAGGATATAAAAGTGAATGATGTTGTTGAGGTTATCGGCCAGGTAATCAAGCGGTATATTGTCACCGGTGATCCGGTCGTCAACTGTGTTTCCATCAGAAAAATTAAAAAATCCTGATCTATCCCGTAATCCTATTAATATCAGGTTTTTTCCTCAAGAAGTTAATAAAAAATCCTGTGGAGGCGGTTCTCATGGCAGAAAATTCATCAGAAAATCCAAATCAACCCACACAATCCGATAAAAGTATACACCGCTGGCTGGAACTTGCCGTGCCCGTTGTTTCATTCGGCGGAATCGTCATTGCATTCCTGTTCCTCAACCAGGGATACATCCAGAGTTTTCGTATTGCTGCAACCGGCTGCATAATTGCATCTTTTATCTTAGCCTATCTTGCCTGGATACGGCCAAAAAAAGACATCGTCGCGCTTACAACCCCCATGTATTCGATTATTTTTTTTGTCCTCCCCTCCGACCTGATACCCGACTTGATCCTCCCGATCCTGTATGCAATAAGTCTTACCATCCTGCTGGTGCGGCTGAAGTTCCGCTATGGCAAACCCGGCACAGCGGTATCCATGGGCAGGGAACTCGGGGGATCCTTAAAAACCTATATATACCAGACCCGGGAACATTTGAAAAATATTTCTCCTGGTACTGCCCACAACGCAACGCTGGCATTTGTCCAGTTTGCCCAGGGAGATTACGCTAAAGTGGCGAGGATTTCAGAAACGGTAACTGGGAACGGTGATACTGCAGGGTGTGATCAATGCCTGGCCCGTGCATTCAGCATCGTGAAAGAACATGCTGCCCTTCTGGACAAGTCACTTCCCCGCCCGTTTACCTATCTGGTGTTTAATCCGGAACATGCGGATCTGCTGGCAAAACACCTGCCCCCTGGTCAGGACGATGATCACAAATTTTACCTGGCACTGGACAATGCCCTCCTCCTGCTGTATAGTGCTGCATGGAATGCATCCGAACAGGACCGACCCCACCTGCTGGCACGCCAGGCATTTGCACAAAAACTCATGAGCTCATAATAAAACGGGTGAACCGGGTTATTTTAAAGACTTCTGTCTTAAAAACGGACTTGAACCAATTGAGTTCACTCCAGTATCATGAAAATCGGTAAAAAATTTATCTTTTATAAGCGTTCCCCGCATCAGGGCCTCTCCGATACAGACGGGGCAGGGATTTTTTTAGCATTTTTTCATCTATCAAACTGCTGGAGGGGCGTCCGATTGGGGCTGCAGGTTTCATCAACAGAACAAAAGATGTACTCTCATTGCTCCAGGAGCGGAAATCAGAAATATCAAAAAAATCAAAGGCATTCTTCATGAAATATATCCTATTTCTTTTAACCACATTTGTGTTCATGGTTTGTGTACTCTTTGCCGGCTGTACAAGCCCCACCGATGCAAAGATCAAACCCTTCGAAACAACGGTCCCGGTACCCTCCCCGACAACAACATCTCCATCAACATCAACAGTAGTATCAACACCACAATCAGTGGAAACCCTTCCTTACGAACAAAATGTTGACATCCAGGTCGAGAAACAGCGTCCTGATGCTTCAATTCACCTTATTTACACTGGTGGTATAGGAGAGGATAATGCCCAGAATATCATGATGCGGATTATTCGTTCGGATGGAACGGTCGAAGAAAAATATTTAAATGACGGTATACGGAGACCTCGGCCCTATGATGAGCTGGTTATGGACGGGACCAGGGGCGTTGATCAGGTTGCCGTTTTCCTTACCAGCGCGGGGAAGATCTATAAGATATTTGATAAACCGCTTGCGTATCCTTAAACTCCAAAAAAATCTTTTTTAATCTACACTCCGTACCAGATCTTTTTCAGGAAAACCCGGTGGCGAGCCCGTCTGAGATCCTTTGTTTCTTTTCCTTGTTGAGCCCCTCCACATAATCCTCGAATTTATGGATCCGGGTGCTGACCGGGAACGGGATACCGATCGTGCTGATGATCGCCTCACCCTGGTCGAGGGTCTGGATCTCGATCTCCATCTTCGAGAGATCCTGTTTGGCACTGCCCATGATGATGTCCCGGTCACCCCGGTCACCGAGGCCCATGACAACAAACGTGTTGATCTGGGCAAGCACTTTTGAGTCAATGTTCTTGGGCTGCTGGGTCACTACGCAGAGCCCGACGCCGAACTTCCGCCCCTCCATCGCACATTCCCGGAAGATCTGGGTATCGAACCACCGGCACCCAGCACCCGCTGGGCTTCTTCGATGGTGATGAGCACCTTCTTCTGCTCGGTAGGTTCTGTCTCGATCCCGAACTCCTCGGCCGATGTGCGGTGAGCCTGCATGATCCTCCGGGTGATCATGGAGAGCACGAACAGTTCGCTGCGTTCACCCATGCGGGGGATGTCGATGAGGACAACTTTGTTGTCGTGGAGGTAGCGGAGTATTTCCGGAATGCACGAGCCGGATTCGCGGAAGAATTTCCGGTTGCCCTGCACGATGTTTTTTAACCTGCGCTGGATGACCTCAAGCGTGCCGGGGTGATATGCTGCGAGTTTATCTGCGATCTTCGGGTACGGCCCGGTATACTGGTTCCTCTCACTTCTTCCTGGAGCGTGTCCGACATTTGCCTTGAGGAAGAACGGGATCACCTCAGTTCCCGGGAATTCTTCGAGCGACTCGACGACATCCCACTGGGCCGGGGAGAGGTCATAGAGCAGGCCAAGATCGGTCATCCGGAAATCATCGTAGTCGAGCCAGAGGCTGTTGAGCGAGTACTTTTTCCGGTCCGTTTCGCTGATGGTGAAGACGGCCAGCCCGTCCATACCGGCACTGTAGTGGACAAGCCCGAGTGTCCGTTCCCCGGTGCTGGACTGTCCGCCCCGCACGTATTCACCATGGGGATCGACCATCAGGAGGCCGAACTTCTGCATCTTCATGCAGGAAGCACAGAACGTCTTCATGAAATTGCTCTTGCCCATGCCGGTGGTGGCAAATACACCCATGTGCTGGGGGAGCACCCTGCTCGGGATTTTTACGGGGAGGTCCTTCAGGACTCCCTGCCCGGTCCTCATGACCCCGACTTCGATATCCCCCATGACTTTCGTGAGAAATGCAAAGTCCTCTGTTTCAGGGATCTTTACCGTCAGAGAACTTGGTCGGGACGGTGCGGGGTTTCCGGAAGATCCCGTTCTCATCAACAAAGCCGAGCGGCACTGCCTCGACACCGATAAACACATCCTCGCCGAGGCCGTAGAAGTGCTCGCTGAACGGGCGGGTGTCCCAGCGTTCATCGGCAAAGTTGCTCTCATGGACAAGGTCGCTGACCTTTGCATAGAAGGAATACCTCTTGGCAGTATCGGTGATCTTCAGGATATCGCCAACGAACAGTTTTGCCGAATGGGGGATAATAAAGCGGTACGAGAGTACACTCCTGCCGATCAGCCGGAATTTCGTTGTGTCCACATTTTCAATATCGTTCAAAGTCACCATGTAAATCACCAAAAAGGTCTTCAAATGTCCTGTTCCGTATTCCCTGTTTCGAGAGGCCGGCTTTTATGTCCTGCTGTATCTGCATCACGAGCGGCTCATCAATGATAACCGTGCGGTGGGCGTCGAGGAGCGGGTAGGGATACCCGGGGATTCTCCCGTCATCGGCACACGCGGCGAGCGCCTGCATGGTTGCCGCAGCTGCCTCCTCACCGGTCCCTTTTGGCAGCTCCATCTTCATCGGCCTGCTGAACTGGGCATGGAGCGAGGCCACGTAGATCTCTCCGTGCCTTCCCTGCCGGTATTCGGTGTGGTCGAGGAGATGTTCATCGATCTTTGCCCACCACGGGCCGGCAATACCGAGCTGTGCCACAAGCCCGCCGATTGCGGGGAGGAGCGGGTGCCCGCTGCCCCATGTCGGCCCGGGTCCGCTTTGCCACTGCCGCGAGGAGAAGTCTTCGTTCCTGTGCCGTTTTTATGATATCGGCAAGCACCGGTTCGTGGTTCTGGCTGGACACCCGCAGTGCACCGTCGATGAGCAGGAGGGCTCCTTCCGGCAGGATTTTTGCGGTCTGCAGGGCTACCCAGTACTCCAGCGTGTCGCGGAGGATGGCAGATGCCCGCTCGGGATCGGCGTTGTCGAGGCCCTTGTGGGGAGGGATGCCAAAACATTCCCGGTAAGAGCTCGTCAAAGTCCCGGTTCCGGTGACCGGGCCCGATGGTGACGAGCGTGAGGGGAGTGATGGAGCGGTTGATGAGCGTTCACCGTTGAGAAACGTTGTCTGCACTGCCCGGATTGCGGCAATAGAGACACTTCCCCCTTCCAGGATCATCGTGTTGCTCCCGTCAACTGGCGCTCACCATGCCGGAACGGCCGGGTGGGATTGGGTGGATATCATCTTTTGTGATCCCGCTCTCCCGTGCAAACTTCTGAACAAGGTCTTCCGGGATATGTTCTGTGATCCGCCGGAGTGCCCGGTCAACGGATTCCTCATAGGAGGTACGCGTGTTCAATCTCCCACCTCCCGGACCCGGCTTGACCATGTCCGTGCCCATCTCGATCACCAGCGTATTGGCAAACTCTCCCTGCATCTCCGCTATGTGGGAGATCAGGAGGATCTGGGGGAAGCGGGACTCCTGTGTCCGCAGGGCGGTGAGGAGGTTGTTTCTCCGCTCCTCGTCCTGGCTCCCGAAGATCTCGTCAAAGATCAAAAACGTGCTCTCGTGCACCCCGTGGAGCTCGGCAAGGTAGCGGGAGAGGGCGATCCGGAGGGCAACGGCAATATCGTCCTGTTCCCCGCCGCTGAACCGGTCGATGGGGTAATCGTTGTCGATGTCCCGGACAAGGAGGTTGAAGTCCTCGTCAAGGAGCACCTGCTCGTAGCGCCCGCCGGTGATCTCGCTGATGATCCGGCTCACCTCCCCTTCGAGCCGGCTCCGCACGACCTGCATGAGGTAGATCACGTACTCACCGATGAGGCTGCGGGTCAGTTTCAGGAGTTCGATCTCATCCTTTGAGCGCTGCTGCCTCTTTCTGCAGGGAAGCGATCTGAGCTTCTGCTTTTTTGTATTCTGCGATCTTCTCTTCGGGTAAAGTCAAGGTCCTTTTGTCGCACCGGCGATCACAACTTCTTCATTCCGCAGGGCTGACTCGGTCTGCGGCCATGGCTTTTTCCCGCTCCGTGACTTCATCCGGGCTGAATGCTGCTGCCGCGATCTCCTTTGAGAGACTGGTGAGCTCGGTATTCCTCCGGGTAATCTGGCTGGTGAGTTCACCAAGCTGCTTCTTTACCATGATGCCCTGCCCGATCTTTTTCCCGAGCTCGATGAAGCGGAGCTGCACCTTCTGGACTTCTGCAGTCTCCCGTTCGCAGGCCAGGCACTTCTCCTCGTTATACGCGAGCTGTGCAATGGAACCGGTGATCGCCTGCTGTTCCTGTATTTTCCTTGTTGCTTTGCCTCAAGGTCAGCAAGTTCGGCTTCATACACGGGTTTCTGCCGGAGTTTTTCTGATAAGGGTGCGGACCTGGCCGAGCAAGGGTTTCAGGGACTCGACCATGGCCTTCTCTTTGCCGAGTTTTTCCTGTTTTTCGCGATCGGCGACTGCCTTATCGGCGAGTTCCTGCAGTTTCTGCGTGAACTCTGCATCGAGGCTCCCGAAATGCGAACCGAGTTTCTGGCGGCAGAGCGGGCAGGTGCCATCCGCACCGGCGTCCCGGATGGTCTTCTGGTCAGCGAGGATCTTCTCCCGCTCTTCCTTGTAGTGCACCTGCCGGGTAGCGAGCGTACCGGTCCGCTGTGTTGATCTCCGCGAGGCGGAAACTGACTGCTCCTTCGAGCCGGTCCTCCGCAATCTCCTGTGCCGTCCCCAAGCCCGGCCCGGACTTTGGCGATGAGCTCTGCCTTCTTCTCCGCATCGCTGTCCAGTCCCTTGATCAGGGCCCGCTGTTTCTCCGCCCGGGCAGCAAGATCGGCAATCTCCCGCGTCACAAACCCGAGCTCTCCCGTGAGACGGAGGTATTCGGCCTTCTTCTGCTGCAGCCCGTCCAGCCGTTTCCGGATCTCCGCATAGGAACCGGCAGTCTTCTCAATACGGTGATACTCGGCCTCCTCGTCTGCAAGGAGGGCAAGCGAAGCTTCGAGGTTCTTTGCCTGTGCGGAATCTGCGTCCCGTTCACGTTCAAGGGTCTGCTGCTGCTGGAGAAGACGGGCATACGCGGTCTTCTTCTCGGCGAGCAGTTTCAGGTCGGCGTCGAGTTTTGTCGCGGCGGGCTAGGTTGAGATCCCGTGCCTTGGTATGCTCCGCGATCATTGCATGCAACCTGGCTGACTGATGCCTGCATTGCCGCAAACTCCTCTGTGCTCTGCCGTCGCGGTCATGGCCGCGAGTTCACCCTCCTTTCTCTGGAGTTCCGCGGTTTTTGCATCGATCTGGTCTTTTAAGATCTTCTCGCTCTCGGCCTTCAGGAAATCAATCCCGAGTGCCCGCAAGAACCACTCCTTGCGTTTGCCGGGCGTGTTCTCGAGCAGGGTCAGGAGGTCTTTCTGGCCGGCATAGATGGTATTCTTGAAATCCACCGGGCCCATGCCGAGCGTCCGCTTCACCTCGGTCTCGACCTGGCTCACTCCCGTTGCCATCAGTTTCCCGTTCTTATGGAAGGTCGCATCGTGGGTAACGGACTTTCCCTTTTTGAACGTGCGGAGCACCGTATAGGTATCCCCTCCGATCCGGAAGTCGAGCCGCACCTCGCACTTCTCCTTCGGGGATGCAAACGATGAGACGATATAGTCAGCGGCAATCCCGGTTGCCTGCACCCCATAGAGCGCAAAGAAGATTGCCTGCACAAGGCTGGACTTGCCCGTGCCGTTGTTCCCGAGGATGCCGGTGATGCCGTCCTTAAAGCGGATCTCCTCGTCCCGGAACCGCTTGAAGTTCTTCAGCACGAGGCGGTCGAGGATCATGCTGTGGCTCCTTCAATCTCTACACTTTCGCTTTTAAAGTCGCAGACCGTTTTTCGTTTCTTTACGAAGGTTTGACGCTCTTGTGGGCTCCGCCCCCGCCGCGTGGGCATCCCCCGGTTGCGATAACGACGTATTACCTGACCGTTTGTCGTGTCAATCGCACTGCACCTCTGGTTGAAAAACATTTCACGTTCTTCTTCTGCATCGGGTCGAAAAACTTCAGCATCCCTCATGGGGTACACATGAACAGGTTGGCGGTCCTGGAAAATCTCCTGATCATTGAGGCCGCCGCGGGGCGTCCTTCGGGGCGGCGGCAGGTATCGTTTTGTGAGAGACGGGTACCTCCCGGGAATGTGAGCAGCCTCCCGGATGATTCCAGCACGGTGCAAAATCTCCGGAACAGTTTTCACGGGCTTTGATCGCAATCATTCCGCCGTCTCCCGGTGCTCGTCCATCACGGACTGCAACACCTCCCGCCCGTGGCACGCAACGAACTCCTTCTGCTTCGCGGAAAGTCTGCCGTTTCCCGATGAACGTGTCGAACTCCTGCAGGTAATCGATCATCCGGATGTCCTGCTGGAGCGGGACCGGCGTGTCCTCCTCATCGGTCTTCATCCGGATCTTCAGGTCGAGCAGCTGTTCGCGGACAACGAGCAAGCGACTTCATATCGATCCCCTTCCCGTGCTCGCGGGAGAGACCGTCCAGCGTGACCTGTGCCATCGAATACAGGGGAGCTGATCTCGCCACGATACGGCTGATGATCTCCTCGGTGATATCCCCGGGATGAACACCCTGGCACTTGATCGTCCCAAGATCGATCATCGGTGTGCAGGGAAGGTCAAGGTGAGCAGACCTCATGCCGCCCGGGATCAACGAGCAGACCGCCCTTGGTATCCGCGATCTCCCCATACGTCAGGTACTCGGTCGATCCCGAATACCAGGCATTGTCCGTGATCTGGCACTGGCGGTGGTAGTGCCCGAGCGCAATGTAATCGAACTGGTCAGACAGGATCGTGCTGTCCAGTTCGTGCTCGGCCACGGTTGCCAGCCGCTTGTCCTTGATTGCCGTCGCAAGCCCGTGGGTCACCAGCACATTGTGATAACCAGAAGGAGCCAGCTCGATCTGGTCAAAGGCCGTGCGGTAATCCTCGACGCGGAGCATGTTGGGGATGAGGTGGAAGACCGTGTCGCCGATCTCTACCTGCTCGTACCGGAATTTGTAGGCCGCGGTGATGCGGGACGGGTGGTAGGTGAGGACTTCGTAGGGCGATGTCGTGTACCGGGTCTTGACCATGCTGTGGTTCCCGGCAATCACGATGAACGGGATCCCGGCAGCATGGAGTCGGTCGAGCGCTTCGAGCACTGTGGTATACGCCCGGGTCTTGGGTTTGACGGTATCGAAGAGGTCGCCTGCATGGACGAGCACATCGGGTTTTTGTTGTATGATCTCATCTATCGCCTTGAGGAAGTTGTCATAGACCTGCTTTTCCCGGAGGTTCATCCCGCTCTCGGGATCGAGGCGGTTGAACGCGGCTAAGCCTAAGTGGGTGTCGGCGATGTGGATGAGGTGCATTATCTTAGCAGTGTATTTGGATTTTCATGGAATATAAGAGGAGAGGGGATGGTGTGAAAATGTCCGGTAATGAATCAGCTCATATTTGTGTATTCCCATTCCAGATTGCTGTACGCACAATTAAATGACGATTCCCATTGACTGAATATGTCTACGCATTCTTGTAATTTTTTAATTTTTGATTCCGATTCGAGCCGGAAAAAGGGCCTTGTTGTATCATGCCCCGGAATTTTTTTCCACGTAAACAATCCATAACTTTCAGCAATACAAGATTGGTATTCATTGCCCAGCCAGTCTATTTCGGAATAGAGCTCATCAAACTTTTTTTGCAACGCTTTCTCTTTTCGCAATGTTTTGTTAGTGTTAACGATCCGGTAACAGGAATCAACCTTTTTCCTGTACGTTTCATTGCGGATTATTTTATGATAAAATTCTTCGAACTGGATCAGCAGAGGAGCTGCCAGATTTTTTAACTGGCGCTTATGATGATAGGCAGCGGCAGTCTCTTTGAGATATTTCTGGTAATTTCCCTTCAGGACTTCCCTGACCCAGACCGCCAGCGGGATTTCCGGGTTATTGGTCGTGAACAGCGTCTGGTTCTTTACCTTCAGTCCGACACTCCGGATGCCTTTTGCAATGAAAATATGATTTTCAGGACCTGTATCAAAAACTGAATCGTCGATATAGGGGATTGTTTCCCCCCGTCGATTGTCTTCTTCGTTGAGATGAGAATGATACCAGGATTCGAAATCCCTGGATCTCTCTAAAAAGTTATCCAGTAACCAGTACGATTCAATTCCTTCGTTCCGGTATTTTCTCTCTCTCTCTTCCAGGTCATTCGGAGAAATGGTACTGATCTGTATTTCAAAAACAATTTTCCTGCCATCTTTGATCGCATATACATCCGATATCCATGTCCGGTCCGAGGCCGGGAATTCAACATATGTCTCCCATTGTTCGGATTTACAGATCCGGTATATCTGGTATTTGATTTCCAGGTGCTCTCTGGACTCCTGTTCGTAATTGCATCCGGTATCTACCGCATGATAGAAGTGCTGGGTTCCCTTTGTTGATATCCTTAAATGTCCTGGTGATCCGCAACAACCCATCGTTATAGTGAGTCCCTTTTTATGCTGAAATTTTAGTTTTGTCCATTGTTCTTTGGAAAGGTCGGGGCCGATAATGGTTTCTCCATCAACAATTGCCTTGAGTGGCACAATGATCCCATTTGCTTGTAATCAATAAAATCCTGCCCGGAAACTTTCACTCCCAGTTCCTTACCTATATCACCTAAACATCCAACCACTTACCAGAATGACCCTCACCGACCTCCTCATCCCGGCCATTGCCTTCAGCCTCGGCATCATCGCCGCGTATCTCTTCTTCCGCCAGCAGATCAGCGCAATTGAAGGGCGGGCACGAAACGATCTCGAACGCTGGAAGACTCGAATGCACAAACGATATCCGGAAGGATTCCGTCAACCGCTCGCGTTCAACGCTGAAGGGCAGGATCTCCGAGCAGATGGCCCCGCTCCTGCCGGAGTTTCCTTTTGCTTCTTCTGACGCCCGGTTCATCGGGAATCCGATCGACTTTGTTGTCTTTGACGGGTACACCCAGGTGAAAGACGAGAAAGGGGATGCGATCAGTATCGTGCTGGTGGAAGTGAAGAAGGGGAAGGGAAGACTCACGCGGGAGGAGGCGCTGATCAAGAAAGCGGTTGAGGAAGGGCGGGTTTCGTGGCGGACGATTTTTTTAAAGGATGAGGAAACGGGAGAGAGTTCCCTCTAAGGAAGACGGTTTGTTTACCGGAGTACCCAGGAAAAAAAGAACATCAGGATTTTTTTGGCGGGATTGCCAGCAGGTCATCGGGTTCCTTTGCTTCCTTCTTTGCCATTGACATTCCTATGAACGACACAACAAGAGCGGTGATCATTATACCCCCCAGCAGGATGGTTTTGGAGGTGGTGTCCGGCAATGCGATGGCGAGTATAAGGAATATAGGAATAAGGCCGATTGCGATTATTTTCATATGGATCTCTTGAATGTTCATTGTTGAATCCCTCCCTTTCTTTTGTCTTATGAAAAACAATAGTTCATTCGGTGCAGAACCTCATATGCGTTTCGAGCGTGTTGCAGTGATTCATATTCTTGGCTGCCTTTTTTCTTCTTTGCTTGTAATTTTTCCAATTGTCTGTGCAGCGCCCTTATCAGGTTTTGGTGTCATGTTCCATCGTTATTACTGCTTTTCCTTGGGTTGACTTTTCAGATTCCCGGCAAACTCTCCTGCACATCTGATGTTATCGTGATTCCCAGCTTCCATCATCCCAAACCTTGAGAATATCAAAATCACGCTTCATTGTCGCCCTGCTCAGTGCCTGTGCCCGGCTCAGCATCCGTTCCTGGATAAAATCATATTCGCAGAGAATTTTTGTGTTCCGGAGCAATGTTGCCCGGATCGGATGGTGCCGGTAGATGACACTTTCCTCGCGTCGGAAATACCATTTTATTCTCCGGAAGGTGAGCCAGTCAAGTTTCATGGCCAGCGTAGCATGGAACCTGAATTCATCAGCAGAAACCAGATCATAGTTCCGCAATGAGCAATACGGCAGGAGTGCCTGGGACAACTGATACCGGAATTGTTTCAGGTTCTCATCGGGCGTAATAGTGACAAAAACAACGTTTGAATCGTCAAAAAATCCGTAACCCCCGACCTCATATTTTGGAATCACTTTCTGGTTCGTACATATTCTGGTGAAATCTTCGATGAGTTTTTGTTCATCGGTAGTCGAAAAAGGTCCGGCCAGGGTGATATGCGGGATAACCCGTTTGTTCCCGAGATTGAATTTCTCCTGCTAAATGATCGCTTAAATTGCGAATCTGGTGCTTTACGGAACCCATCAGGCGGATATCTATCAGGTAGCGGGTCATGTCTCACACCAGAATACAACTGCCGATCTCCTGCTTCATGGTTCTCTTGCGAGGACTGCAGGAGTTCCAAAAAATTTCCCGTACCGGGTCACCTCTGATTCCACAGCCTCCAGCTCTTCATCATCCAGGTTCCGGAAAGGTTTCAGGCTAATCTCGATTATTTGTTTCTTCAATGTCCTTTTCCAGGTGCCTGCTACTCTCCCGTTTACAATGATAACTGCCGTCAGGGCATTCCCCAGGGAAATCATTCGCTCAATGTCCCGTGTTTGGCTGATATAGCCTCTGTCTTTATAGGCAATCGTGTATTCGTCATAGATTGACAATAAAAATACTGAGGGTGAATCCCGGGCAGTCATCTCCGCTTTAGGAGTGAAAAAATAGGTCCTCCCGTCAAGTGTTACCTGTTCCAGCCCGGATTTGATCCGGTCGAGGGCGTATCCCGCCTCTTTTTCGGCAAGTCCTGACCACCAGGAAAAATCCTTCAGCTGGGCAGGCCCGTGACTGATAAAATATTTACGGGCTAATTTTTCAAGGGCTTTTTCCCGATCAAACCGTGTCGATTCCTCCCACACGTTCTTCCAATAGGGCATAGGTAAATTGTTTTCCACGCCGGGGTCCGCTGCAGATCAATCCATCCAGCTCTGCCCACATAATGATGTGAGCCAGGCGCTGGACATCGGTGTTGATACCAGCGTTCGCCAGAATCGTCTTCAACTCCAGCCGGGAGAGATGGGTGTGACCATCTAATGCTCTGACGATCGAGGCATTGCTCTTTTCAAACAATGCCTCATTGAGCCCGAGCCTCCGATTGGAACTTGCGAGTAATGATTTCACCCGTGGTGCCGTCAGCTCGAGCATCCATCGGATATCTTCCGGCATGATAAAATGCCATGTGGGACGCATGACATGCGTGCGGAGGATTGTACCGTTGTTAAAAGCATTTTCAATATCTGCATCGGTCGAGTTTTTTACACGAATCCCGAGTGCCCATTTTGCGGCAGTGAAATCCTGTGCCTGAACAGCACCTAAGTGAGTTACTACGTCACCAGCACTCTTAAACGGAGAATAGCTTAAGCCCGTGTTATGGAGACGGCAGTTGAGAATTTCCGAGCCGTTCATTTTTTAGCCTTCGCACTCGTCTTCCAGATGTCGTTGAACAGGACAAAAACACCCTGCTGAACTATATGCAGGAGGTGGAAAAAATCTTTGTCTTGCCCGATTGCGGTACGGTGCAATCAGATCAAACTGGCTCTCCAGATATCTTACCAGGGAATGAATCGCCCGTTTATTCCTGTGTCTGCCTTTACTCCCGGGATTGACCAGCTCGGCTATCATTTGGGATACATTGCCGATCTGTCCTATATCTCAAAGTTTTTATTATCTCTTCACCAAATGAGGATTCGTGAATGTCTGATGCCGGCGATTGTTCATTTTGACGTACCAACAGATGATGTTGAGAGAGCGAAGAAATTTTATTCCGCGCTTTTCGGATGGAAATTCGAATCCTTCCCGGAGATGCAGTACAATCTCTTTACCACGACAAACCTGGATGGAACTCCGGGTGTCGGAGGCGGTATGGGAAAGCGGATGGATTCCTCGCAGCGTATCATGAATTATTTCGGGGTTCCCTCCATTGACGCCGCGATGAAACAGGTTAAGAGCCTCGGGGGAAAAATCCTTACGGAAAAGATGGTAGTGCCCGGCATGGGATTCCTTGCAACCTGCATGGACACCGAGGGAAATTTGTTCGGGCTCTGGGAAGAGACCACTCAGGCACGGTAAAGAGATTTGTTTCGTTACAGGTTCAGGTCAAAAAGAATGCAGAAAAGATGCAGATTACTTCACGTGGCAAAACCGGTCCTGACACTATAATTCTCTGCAAGGAATACGAAGTATACAAGTACGCCGAACCCGTTCGCACCAGAATTCAGGTTACATGAGATCCTGTCCTGGGAATGCCCCCTGTCACCTGTCCCTGACAATGCCCCGGATGTTCCTTAAACCATCTCACAGAAGATTACCATGAAAACTACCATCTATTATTTTACCGGCACCGGCAACTCGCTTGCCGCTGCAAAAAAGATCGCCGCAGTCCTGGGAGACTGTGATCTTGTACCCATTGCTTCGCTGCAGTCTACAACCGCGGACATAACCCCTGCCGCTGACCGGGTTGGCATAGTAAATCCGGTATACTTTGCCGGCCTGCCGGTTATGGTAGCCGAATTTGCCAGGCGCCTCGATCTCTCGAAAGCAAAATATGTGTTCTCCCTCGTTACGTTCGGAGGTTCCGGGGCGGCGCCTGCATTACAGCAGTCTGACAGCATTTTAAAGAAGCGGCGGGAGCAAGGGCTGGATGCAGGATTCATGGTTAAAATGCCCGGTAATTATATCCTGATGTACGGTTCCCCGACAGGAGAGAAGCAGGAGAGAATTCTTGCCGCGGCTGATACACAGATTGCAGAAAGTGCGGCTGCAATCAACCGGAATGACATCCTTCCCTTACCTTCTTCATTCCTGTCCGGTATACTGCATTCAATAGCATACCCGAGGTTTGTATCCCACGTCCATGAGGATGACCGGAAATTCTCGGTGAATGAGAAATGCACGTCATGCGGCACCTGTGCAGCCATTTGCCCGGCGGGAAACATCGGGATGGTTGACGGAAAACCT
This sequence comes from uncultured Methanoregulaceae archaeon, assembly GCA_963699515.1. Classification (GTDB taxonomy): domain Archaea; phylum Halobacteriota; class Methanomicrobia; order Methanomicrobiales; family Methanospirillaceae; genus Methanoregula. The sequence continues at coordinate 583,095 of CAVOUD010000003.1, forward strand.
GTCTGGAAACACCACTGCGAACTCTGCTGCGGGTGTATTCACCTCTGTCCGACAGAAGCAATCCAGGCAGGTTCCCGCACTGCTGCCCGGCAGCGATACCATAATCCTTCGGTCAGCATAGAGGAACTTAAGGGACTTTAGGGACAAGAAACAATAAAAACACCTTCTTGGTACACCAGGATAGAGCGGCAGAACGGTGTATGATATAGAAAAAGGTTCAAATCAGGCATCGTAGGATGTAAAATCATGGATGAACGGCAGATATCGGGATATATCATGGCCACTGTTGGATTTGTCATAATCCTGATGAATGCGTTAAGTTACCTTTTCGGCTGGGATCTGAAATCTCCCGCTTTCACGATACTTGGTCTTGTTCTTATTGTGATAGGTACAAAGACAGCACGAAAAATCCCTGAGTAAAAGTTACTGACAATATCAGCTACTTAAAACATCCGGGAGAAAAATGAGAGAAAAATCGGATCTGAATGTACACACGAGGTACCCAAAACCTGAATTTGATATGATTGTAATACCCGCCTTTTGATAAACTCCAATAATCATCCGCACCTTTTCTCTCTCTAGTCAGAAAGAAAAGGAAATTTAGGTAAGGGAATTCCAATTTATTATGACTCATCCATAAGGATAGACCGGATCGGAGAGGAGTAATAGATTGGATCTCAAAGTGTTTTTCCAGGAGCAGCAAATCGACGTCTTCTCCGAAGTCAGCCTCGATAACCTTTCAGATGAGGACAGATCCTCAGTAGTGCAATTTTTCCCCGCCGCCCAATCCGTGATCGTTTTCGGGAAGGAAGTGCCGGTCCCGCTGTACCAGATGCCTCCGAAGGAGAAGACCCGGGGGATGCTCCGGATTGCAGAAGCGCTGGACAACACTGCTGTCAGGCTCGCCGGTCTCCTGAAAGAGGAGCAGGTCCCGGCCCTGCCCGTTCCGCTGTACCTGCCCGTCAGAATTGCTGACGGAAAAGTTCAGGGAGTTGTCAGGTTGAAGCAGGTCGCAGCGGCGGGGGGACTCGGGTCACTGGGCAGGAATACCGTTCTCTTCAATCCCCGGTTCGGCCCGCGGCTCTTGCTGAGCGGTGTCGTGACCGGATGCCATGTCCACAAATCCCAGGAAACCGAGAGTTGTGCTGAAAGAAAAGAAGCCCCGACCTGCACAGGATGCGGACGCTGCATCAAAGTCTGCCCGCAGGGAGCATTGGGGCCGGATGGTGTCGATGCGTTCCGGTGCCGGACCGTGAGTGCCTGGGTTCCCCCCGTTCTGGTCCCGGCTGCGAAATGGATGCTGGGACGAACGATAGTGTTGAAATGCATGGCCCCTCTTGCACCATGGATCGCCCGGACAGCAACAATCCGGTGCAGTCTCTGTGTCACGGAGTGCCCGAATTATTCAGAAGATGTGGGGAAGGGTGAACCTGACAACCCAACCTGATAAGGCGCTGTATAGATAATGTGGATAACACAAAATAAAGAAGAAAAAAGGCAACCAGAAAAAGGTATCAATACAATAGAAGGGAAAGACGATGAAACACGTCACTAAGGATAATCGTGAATGGTTCCAGGAGTGGGCGAACGAATACGACACTACTCTTGGAAAAGTAAAGAGACACCATAAACTGCTTGACTTAGTTGTTAAGGTATCGGGAATAAAAAGAAATGACCGGATTCTTGATATTGGTTGTGGAACAGGACTGCTGTCACTGAAATTCCTTAATAAAAAAGATTGCACAATCACGGCAATTGACAGCTCAGCTCAGATGCTCAAGATATTCCAGGAAAAGATTGAAAAGTGCAATCTGACTGAGAAAATTCATTGCATACAAGAATCGGCTGAGGATATGGATTTCAAACCTGACCAGTTTGATATAATTGCAGCGACGGTTGCACTGCACCATGTGAAATGCAAAGAACCGGTTATTAAAAATATTTATGACTCTCTGAAAGATGGTGGACGATTCGTTATCGGGGAAATCGATATGGATACAACGGGAAGACTGGATGACCCGAAGCGATTATTGAGAATTCTGAATTACCTTACGGAGGAACTTGCACTCGCAATGAAAGAGGGAGGCATACCGGCATTTGAAAGGATGTATGACAATGGAAAGAAGCACATCCTGAACGATGGTGAATACTGCATTGGATTTAGTCAATGGGCAAAACTGTGCAGGAATGCCGGGTTTAAGAACGTGGAAGTCATCCCGGTGAAAGGGTTTGCATGGTTCAAAGTTCTCGTAGCAACAAAATAGCAGGTAGAAGAAAGAGGAAAATCAACGTTTTTGATTGACGTGAAGATCTTCAGATCTTCGCCCCAAAACACGTCTTCTTTTCATTTTCACCCACTATATCCTGATTTAGAAGCGATCTGCCCGCCAAAAGGCTCCAATAAGGATTATTTCAGGAGCCATTTTATAGCGAATTTGAGTAATCAGAGCGATTATATCGGGAATTTCGAAAACCGTATGAAATAATCAGCCATTTTCTGCATATAATCCGTAAAAAAGTTCATTCGAAAAGGGTCCAAAAAAGGGGTTCACGGTCGGTGAAATGGTCAGGACTAAAAGAGGTGACATCCTACCGTGTGGAGGGATTGATTGATCCTGGAACTCTTATTATCAAGAGTAAAATTTTCATCGGTGATAGACGAAGAATTTCACGTTCTTTGCCTCAAAACAGGTGTTCTTTTCTCCTTGACCGTGCTATCCCCCCAGCCAAAAAAAGGGGCTGCTGCAAGACCGCTAAATTGCAGGGTCAAAATCCATTCAAATCAGTCCGATGGAAAAAACACTCGTTTAAATCCGTATTTTTTGTAAGCGTGGACACTGTTTTCACCGATCAAAAAAACACCTTCGTCCGTTTGCCAAAAGGAGCATTTTACGGGCTTATTTGAGATACAGTCCTACCTTCTCCCACATCACCTATTAAGGTGCCCTGATTCCCGGTGCTTTTTCAGGCAGCCTTCGTCTTTATGAGTTTCCAGAAAAACAAATGTTGTGGGATCCTATGATCCTGCAACAGCTTGCAGCGTAAGCACCCTTCATCGTCGAACGTGCCTTTTACTCAACGTCAGTTACAGGAAATACTTTCAGGGATGTACACAGCCGAAAGATCTTTCAAAACACATATATTATCAGGTATAAAATGTGGGTACAGGATACTTTTCCATGTCCCGTACCCGCACATACCTTTTCCTTGTTATAATCATCCTGTTGCTCAGCGCTGGAACCGTTACCGGCGCGGATACGCTTACACGGACTGATTTTCGACAGCTGACTGCTGCTGCCACCAGCACCCCGGTACCTGCACCACCTGCTGCAACGGTCACCTGCATCAGCCCCTGCCAGTGCCTCGAGTACTCCCGGGCGGTCACCCTGTGGGGCACCAGCGGTTTCTTTCAGTGCAATGAACTGCCCTGCGAGGTATCGCACTCGGTGACCGGAGTCTCTGTCGAGAAGTTCTGCTACCAGCAAAAACCGGTGGCGGCTGTCACGACCTCGTCTGCGTTCCCGGCGCTTACAACCCCACTCAACCAGATTGCGTCCCCGAAACCTACAACCTCCCCGACGCCCTTTCCCATCCCGCAGACAACGCCCCCCAACATTGCCGCTACACCGGCGCCAACCATCTCCCCCCTGTCTCCGGGTACCACTGCTATTGGCACACGACTTCGCCCGCTGGTGATCGGGGCGGGGACGGCAAAAAAGATACAGCTGGTAGGAAGCGGATCGCCGTATTTTTCCGTTATGTCCCTGCCCAACTGGAGCACTATGCCGCTGACTTCAATCGACGTGGACCAGTACAATACGGCAAAACAATACTTCGATTCGGGAAAGCAATTGTATTCACCCCCATTCTGGGTTGATGAGAAACAGGTGACGATTGATAAATCTGTAAAGAATTTTAACGTGAACTTCCGGTATCTCACTTCAGAAAAAGGTGTCACTGCGGCGGTCTGGCAGGTATCACGCTACCCGTTTGCCGATGACCCCACGCACTGGCAGAGCAAATATATCCCCGGCCTCGTCGCGTCCGGCCCGGTGAAAGCGCACCACAGCGATGCAGACGGGTACCAGTATTTCGTGATCGATTTTGCCCGGATCGCACGCCACAACGCAGGAGACCCCCCGTATTTTGACGGTGTCGCAAGCATCGACCAGGACCCGCAGGGAGTGGGTATGGTGCAGGCAGAGGTAAAAATCCCGCTGACATCGAGCGTCATCGTCACGAAAAATGTCAACCTGGGGTTCCTGTCGTTCCCGGTACCTTCAGGACTGATCACTATTCCGGCAGGGGAATTTACCCAGTCAGAGCTTGGCAACCCCAACGAAGGCCAGAGCCTGATCTGTTCGGACTGCCTGAACCTCCGTGCACCGGGCGGGATTGAATCTGCACTGGCCGATATGGACAAGAAGTACTATGTCCGTGTCGTTCCCATCCGTAACGGCAACGGGGGCATCCCCGCGATCCCGGTAGAGGTGACCGTCAGCCGCCCGCACCCGTGTCCCTCTCCCATCCAGGACGTCATTGTAAAACCGCCGTCAGCACAGGTCCTCTGGTACATGCAACCGAACTTCTATGCAAACCCGGGGACCGCTGAATCATACCACTGGTATTACGTGAAGGCGGACGGGTTCCACCCGGCAGGCCTGCATACCTGGGAACCCATGGTAGAGGAGGACAAGGCATGGTGGCAGAAGGTTGAGGATTTCTTTGGCAGTATTATCAATTACTTCAGCGATATGGTGACCGGCATGTCGGAAGCGTGGAATGCACTGCAGGACCTGTATGTCGGGATCACTGCGAAAGTACTCTCCTATACTCTCACGTTCGGACTGTACCATTGTGAGGACCATGCTGAATGCACCGGGGTGCTCAAGGCAGGGCTGCAGGCCGTGATGGTCGCTTACGGCATTCCCCCGACACTCCCGACAGGACCTGAGCTCCAGTCGCTCTCGAAGGATTACTTAATCGAGCTCGGTGCCGACCAGTTCGGGGCGGGGGAGGTCTATGATGCGTACAAGGAACTGCCGGGTGATGTGAAAGATAAACTCAAAGGCAACCCGGGGACGGTTTCGCAGGAACTGGTGAATTCCCAGAAAGGCGGGATGGAGAACGCTTCGCAGCAGGCGTACTGTAAAGAGTATCCGAACCCTGCATATGCATTCGACACCAGCCAGAGCAAAAACCTCACCTTCTGCAATTACAAGATACCGGACCCGATCTTCAATGCGGTCCATCCCGCAACGGTGATGGTATACGTCACTAACCCGAACACTGAAACTACGGACAGGATGATACTGGAAGTGATGGATTCCATGGGTCTGTATAACAAAGCGACGGCAATCATCCCGCCGATAGAGGGTGGGAAGGGTTTCGGGGTGCCCGTGATACTCACCGAAAACTACGCGCAGTTCAAGAAGATACATGGCGGCACCTGCGACACCGACAATACAGCGACGGTGACCTTCGCAGACGGTTCGCCTGCCGAGCTTCCCTGTCCCCAGGCAAAGTGGATGGAACTATGGAAGTCGGGATGGGTATACGGGCAAAACCATCCCCCGCCGGATACGTTCACGGTGACCTTTGCGACCGGTGCGACTTCGTGCGGGGCAGGAAGTTGTCCTCAAACGTCCGGCCTCACACCCCAGTCCTCGGGGAAACAACTCAATACCGTGCTGGTGATGGATCCCGGGACACCTGGTGGGGCATGTCCGACTGACAAGTATATCAGATACCCGCAGGGATGGCTGATGACCACACAGGGAAAGAGCGTTGCGTCGTTCACTTCAACCTGGGATCCGGACATGTTCACCGGATCAACGAGTGGAACCCTCAGGAATTCTCCCTGACACTTTTTTTTAACACTGACCCCCTCCCTCCTTTGGGTAGAATTGAACACTGTAGGAGGGATTTGAGTTTTCCCGGCACGCTCGATAGACAAAAATCAGCTAATGTGTTCAGGCAACGCGGGAATACACAAAGTGGTGTAGCGCCAACTATTCAAAACTTTTTTAAAAACCATTAACCATCCAGCGCACTTGTAAGAGAGTAGTGATACTCTTGGAAAGAAACGCCGTTAAATCCCGTATTCTTAGATCTGTGGGATATGATGACAGCACAAAAATCCTGGAGATAGAATTTCACACAGGACTTGTTTATCAATATTTAGGGGTCCCTTCAAAAGTCTACACGGATCTCATGCGGTCAGGTGAGGTTGGAAAATACTTTTTCGAGAAGGTCCGGACCCAGTTCCGGACAAAACAGGTTGTCACATAACTCGCCTCCTCCAGAATTCCTGCACGATTGCGCAGGCTCCTGATGAGAAACTTTTTTTTTTAATTTTCTCATTCGCAAAGGAGAATTCTTAAAAGGAGAAGTGGTTTTATAAAAAAGAGTATCTATCATCTCGTGCCAGGTTGATATTCCCTGCACCGGTAACCGGAAGAAAAATAATCCTGATCTTCATCACTGAGCGCAGAAGTAACCGATGATGAGCTTGTTTTTCATGAATACCTCACATGCCGGACAAAAGCACTTGATCGTTTTTACTTTTGGAGAAACCGATGATTTTCCCCGTGCGCAGAAGAGTGCATTCGGGGGGACTCTGAAAGCCTGCTCCCTTTGCATGTCGGACAGGCACCACAGTACTTTTTGCAAATCTGCAGGTTCTCAACAGTATCATCCACTGTTATGGTTTGATCCACTTTTTTCATCATAATATCCACCACGAAGTACTATAGCGAAGATATAATAATATCCTTACTCCGAAGCTCCCCCATTTCCTCTGTGGATTTCCCCTAACCAAAAACTGCCTTTCTTCTCCTTCGACCCTGTATATTACGATCCGCCTTTGCGGATGCTCTCTAAAAAAAGTGCTGGTATCAGGAATTTTCAGCGCCTGGTTCATACCGGATTTTGCCAACGGTCCGAATCATGAAAAATCCAACACAAGCTATGCTTTGAACATCGGGCATCCAGTGACTGCAGGACAATGTTTTTCTGGTTATAGCCGTATGGTGATATGTGAGGTAACGGGGTATGTGTTATATTTGCGGTTGTTCAAACTTTACCATCGATGAACTTGTCTGGTACAAATACCGGTGCAATCAGTGTGGCCATATCTATGAGAGTACGGGAAAGATATCCCTGTGTCACACGTGCAAGTCAGGGGATGTAGAGAGGGTCTTAGAGAGAACAGGAAAGAAGCATGAAAAAAGATCATCAACAAAAACCAGCAAAAAACGTTGATGAGTACCTTGCTGCAGCTCCCGAAGACGTTCGGTCAGTTCTTGAAAAGCTCCGGAAGACAATCCGGTCCGCTGCGCCGAAAGCTGAAGAAGTCATCAGCTACCAGATCCCGATGTTCGAATATCACGGTCCATTGGTCTTCTTTGCAGCATTCCGGAACCATTGCAGTTTTTATGTGGTAAGTAAACCGATCATGGACGTCTTCACCAGCGAGCTTAAGCCATGGGATACTTCCGGGACAACTATTCATTTCTCGGCAAAAAATCCACTTCCTGCATCACTGGTAAAAAAAATCGTCAAAGCGAGAATTGAAGAGAATGAATCGAGAGTGAAGAATAAAGAATCACACTGATGCTGTTTGATCCGGATTTACCATAATTACGAGGAGAACATCGTTGTGCAAAAAATCACGCCATTCCTGTGGTTCAACAACCAGGCTGAAGAAGCCATGAAATTCTACATCTCTGTTTTTTAAAATTCGAAGCACGTGAGCATTACCCGCCACGGGGAGGCAGGACCGGGGACGAAAGGGACGGTCATGACAGCACGGTTCCTGATCGAAGGGCAGGAGTTTGTTGCTCTCAATGGCGGCCCGGTATTAACGTTTTCACCGGCGATATCGTTTGTCGTAAACTGCAAAACGCAGGAAGAAATTGCAGATTGTGGAAGAAGCTCTCTGATGGAGGAGAAAAACAGCAATGCGGCTGGCTGAAAGACAAATTTGGCGTTTCATGGCAGATCGTTCCGGTTGTTTTAGTTGAAATGCTGAATGATCCGGATATGGTAAAATCGCAACGAGTGATGATGGCAATGCTTCCGATCGGTAAGATTGATATCAAAATCCTGAAGCAGGTGTATAATGGAAAATACCTTCTTCATCCGGTCACTTTGATGGCCTGAAACCGGAATTCAGGTCTCTGAAAAACGAGTTTTTTTAAACGAGCCGTCCTGTTCGATACATCTGATACCCCTTGCAGGCAGCAGCATCTGCTTAGCGGGAGTATGCTTCCGGATCATGGTGGACATCTGCGGTTCCTGACCGTTTTTGTCAGGGCTTTGCAGCGGTTGAAGTAGGTCTCGCCCCAGATCCACGGCTGGTAGGTGCAGCACATATCGGGTTTTACCTGGTGGATACCGCAGAGATACCGTTCTTTTGTTACACGGCGCAGGAACGGGCAGACCGTGACGTACTCACCCGTGTCCGGGTTACGCATCTCAACAGACACAATGTTCCCGAGATCTTCAGGAATGAGATCGGCGCACTTTACCGGTGTGCTGTTTTCCATGAACGCAACAAACCAGCGCAGGATATCAGTCCGCTCCTGTTCCATCCAGACATACACATTCGCTACGGTCGGTGTGATACCAGGACCGAAGATCCGGCAGCAGAGTCCGCACTGCTCACAGGGTTCTTCTTCTGTAGTCAGGTCATCCATTGAGTTCCCCTCCTCAAGACACTTTTTTAGTGGTTTTATAATTAAAAAAAATTCCAGGAAACGTCACGCTATTATTTCTTCGTATATTTTTTCCCGGCCGAAAACGCCGATTCCACCTGTTTCCCTACGTCAAAGTAAGCGGACTGGGCATATACGATCGGTTTGATCTTTGTGATATCCGGCTTCCGGTCAGTCACACACGTCGTGTCGGCATGGATCTCCATAACCTCACCAATATACAGCAGGTGACTCCCGCAATCAACCGATTTGAACATCCTGCACTCGATGTTTATCGGGCACTCCTCAGCAAGGGGAGCAGTCTTGAGTTTTCCGTAAAACGACCGGAAGACCTCAGACTTGTCTTCCTGCGCACCGGAGACCAGACCGCAGTGGTCGGTCTCGACTACCTGTTTTACGGACGGGACATTCAGGCTGAAGGTCTTGTTCTCTTCAATCCCTTTCGCTGTGTACCGCATCTTGTTGATCGCAACGCAGACCATCGCCGGCGCCATACAGGCAACCGTAGCCCACGCAGCAGTCATATAGTTTGGTTTTCCCTTGACGTTTGTACCGACAAGCAGGGTCGGCATAACACTCATGAATGGCATCGGGCCGAGCGTGATCTTTTCCATGGTCTCTCTCTCCGCCATAAGGTTTGTGGGGTGAGGTGTTTAAGGATAGCTTTTTGGAGAAGATCTCTCTGGCGAAGAGGTGATAGGTAAACCGTGCCCCTCAATGATAATCCCCTCAAGGTCGTGTCTGGTTTCTTATACCCTTACCGGAATATTTATTATTAGGTAAAACCTAACTAACAAAAGATCGGAGTATGACAGACAGAGAGGAGCATCTGTGCGAAGTCTTTGAAAACCTGATCAGGATCAAAAACGAATGCTCCTGCTCGGTCTTCTCCGAATGCGGACTATCGGATATGACGGTCAAACAGATCGCCTATCTGAAAACCATCGATGAACAGGGGGAAGTCACCTTCAGCAGGCTTGCCGAGATCACAAGGAACTCAAAACCCACGATCACCGAGATGATCAACAAATTTGTCCGGATGGAGTGCGTGTACCGTGAACCGTGTCCCGATGACGGGAGGATCCTGTACATCCGCCTGACTGACAAAGGAAAGAAAATTGCACAAGCCGAACATTATGCCCTGCACCGGGTGATTGAACGGATGCTGAATTCACTGGATGAACACGAGCTGGATCTCCTGATTGGGATCCTGCAGAAAGTCAGGTAATTTTTTTGTCCTGCACTTTAGTTAGGTAAATTCGAACTAAATTATTGAGGAAATCATGCAATCAGAACAAACTGATGATACAGCAGGAAAAAATTGTCATACCGCTCTTTGAGATTGTCGTCTACCCGAACAGCCGGACAAAATTCCAGGTCGACCGGGCAACCGGAGACCTCCTGCTGGAAGGAATCGAAGACCCTGAATCTGCGTATGCCGTCGGTTTTACCGTAAAAAGCGGGACGAGATCTTCTGAAGTGACCGCGGAATCGCTGTATAAGACCGGAAACCTGTTCCGGATCTCGCACGTGCAGCCCGCGGATGACGGGTACCTGATCTGTGCGCAGGTCGTGCAAAGAGTAAAGACTGTCTCCCTGTCTGAAAAGGATGGGCAGTTCTATGCCGTATACGAACCGGTCCCGGATGTGCAGGATCTCGAGGAAGACCTGAAGGCCCGGATCCTCGCGGACATAAAAAGCACCATCCACGAGATCAGCAACCGGTTTCAGGGCTCCGAACAGTTCACCCAACCGATCGACCGGATGGACTCTGTTGACCAGATCATGGGATTTGTCATGCCCTTCCTGCCCGGTCAACCTTGCCGAAAAGCAGGCGCTCCTTGAGATTGTTTCGGTACGGCAGCGGTACATCACGTTCCTTGAGCTCCTCATCAGGACAAAAGAGAACATCACCATCCGGATAGAGATGGCAAAAAAAGTATCCGATAAGGTAAGCAAGTCGAACCGGGAGGCAATGCTGCGGGAACAACTCAAAGTGATCCAGGAAGAACTCAATGAAAGCGAAGGCTCTGGTTCCGGAGACGCAGGGTACCGGGAACGAATTGAAAGTGCAAAGATGCCGGACGAGGTGAGAAAGAAGGCACTCTCGGAGCTCAAGAAACTTGAAACGGGAGGCAGCCAGAATCATGAAAGTTCCGTGATCAGGAATTACCTCGACCTCCTGCTCGACCTTCCCTGGGTGACAGAAGAGAAAAAGAGCATCGATATCGCAGAGGCCCGCCGTGTGCTCGAGAGCAATCATAACGGGCTTGAAAAGGTCAAGGAACGGATCATCCAGCACCTTGCGGTCATGAAATTAAAACAGGAGAAACAGGGTTCGATCCTGCTCCTGTCCGGTCCGCCCGGTACAGGAAAGACGAGCCTCGGGAAGAGCATTGCAGATGCCCTTGGCCGGAAATATGTCCGGATCAGCCTTGGCGGCGTCAGGGATGAAGCAGAAATCCGGGGGCACCGGAGGACCTATGTCGGAGCCCTGCCCGGGAAGAATTATCCAGGGCATAAAAAGGGCAGGCACGAAAAATCCCGTCTTCATCCTCGATGAGATCGACAAGCTTGCAGTCTCCTATGCCGGGGACCCGGCAAGTGCCCTCCTCGAAGTCCTCGACCCGGAGCAGAACAACACCTTCTCGGACCACTATCTGGAAGTCCCCTATGACCTGTCTGATGTCTTGTTCATCGCCACTGCCAATTCCCTTGCAACAATCCCGGCGCCGCTTCTTGACCGGATGGAGCATATCGAGATCTCGGGCTACACGAAAAATGAGAAGTTTGCCATTGCAAAAGACCACCTGCTGCCAAAGACCCTGGAAGAGCATGGTCTTGATGCGGATAAACTCAGTATTGAAGATGAAGCCCTAAAGGTGATCATTGAAAAATACACCCGCGAGGCCGGTGTCCGGTGGCTGAAAAAACAGCTGGCGAAGACAGCACGGTACGTATCCGAGAAGATCGTCTCCGGTAACGCCGACCTGCCGTATGTCGTGAAGGCAGATATGCTCGACGGGATCCTCGGAAAAGAAGTGATCCGGCAGGAAGAAGCCAGGAAAGAACAGGTACCCGGTGTCGTCACCGGTCTTGCATGGACACCGGTTGGCGGGGATATCCTCTTCATCGAAGGTACGTTCATGCCCGGAAACGGAAAGCTTACCCTGACCGGCCAGCTGGGGGATGTGATGAAAGAGTCAGCAACGATATCGCTGAGCCTGATCAGATCACGGCTTGCACACACGGCGAACAGTTTTGACTTTATCACAAGCGATATCCATATCCATGTACCGTCAGGTGCAACACCAAAGGACGGCCCGTCAGCGGGTGTGACACTCTTTACAGCCCTTGCCTCCTTAATCACCGGTAAAACCGTTGACCCGAAAATTGCCATGACCGGGGAGATCACGTTAAGCGGTGCGGTATTGCCGGTCGGGGGGATCAAGGAAAAGGTCCTTGCAGCACACCGGGCAGGGATAAAAAAGGTGATCCTGCCAAAAGAGAATGAGACGGGACCTGGAAGATGTGCCCGAAGATGTCAGGAGTGAACTGACCTTTGTAACGGTAGAGACCATTGAAGAGGTCTTAAAAGAGGCACTGGACATTGACCTGCCCGGTCCGGTTTTGGCATATACAGGAAATCGTTGTACACCTGTGCACAATCTATGAAGGTTCAATCCAGAGATTAAAAACACCTGCCAAAACTCTCTCTTTTTTGTGGATCATTCTTCCAGGAATACTCATTGACGAGGCTTTTTTTGGGTAAACCACTTATAAAACACCAAAAATAACTGTTACACTGCGACGTCAAAATCGATTGATACAACTGAACTAAAATGAATTGAAAAAAAGTATCTCGTTTTTTTCTGACATACTCGATGCTGTAATAAAGAATACGCAGTTCTATCGCATTATGATGGTCACCGCAACAGCGGGGGCTGAGGCATTGCCGAAGTCCCCAGGAGTGTTATGAAAGACATAGCCTGAGTGAGTTTCTAAGAAAAAAGTAGGTGCTAAACGGGTAGTTTACCCTTGTTTTATGGAAGACTAAACCGCTCGAAGTAACATTCACCAGAGGTCAGTTTTTCCCCGGGCTTGAGATTAAGAATGAACGTATCGGCATGGTCAAGGCATACGTATGCTGCACAGCACCCAAATCCCTGGTATCCAATGGCGTCCTTTTCACAGTACTCACATTTCATTTTTTCCGCCATGGTAAATTTCTCTGTTCTTCTTTTCATAGATACTTTTCCCGGCATACTTAAAAAAAACCCGGTACTCCTTGAGCAGCACTACAAGTAATAATCTCCCATAAGACCTTATCTCGCGCCAGTGTTTCCCCTGGAGTTTTATGCACTCCCCCGCTATTGATTACTGATATCTGAAAGGAACCATTACTGCAACAATTTTCGTAATCAAAGGTATTTTTTTAAAATACGGGATCATAATGGGTAATTATGACATCATCAAGGAGTCATGGACAATTCATATCCAGGGTTATCGGACTGGGGATCATGCTGGTTCTGGTGATACTGGTCTGCGGCTGCACCCAGCAGGCAGCAACCTCCCCTGGCACGAAAACTCCAACCGCCACACAGACAGTCATAGGAATGCCGAATCCGGCATCCGTGTATTGTGGCCAGGCCGGGGGCACTCTTGAAATTAAAAAAGATAATTCCGGCAATGAGTACGGCATGTGTACTTTCAAGAACGGGACTTCCTGTGAAGAGTGGGCGCTCTTCCGCAATGAGGGCTGCAAACCTGGTTTAACGGTGACAGCAACAGTTGAGGGAAAGAAAATGTTCACCTTCACGGAAGCGGATAACGGAAAAACCGGAGATATTACCCGGAACACGCGGTTCGCTGTTGTGCTTCCTGAAAATCCCACCACCGGCTTCATGTGGAATGCAACCCTGTCACCGGGTCTTGAACTCCAGTCATCCGATTACCGTCAGAACGATGCACCCACCGGTATGGTTGGCGTTGGTGGGACCCGTACCTGGGTAATCCTCGCAAAAGATATTGGCAACCAGAAATTCTCTGCAATCTACCGGCGTTCATGGGAGACTGGTAGCCGGTAATGAGACTACTTATAGCGTGAACATCGTCGTTGCTAAAGCCTGAAGTACAGTGTATTTGTTATCAACCTGATCTCTCTCCAGAACACCGGGTATGTCCGGGTAGTATCCAGGGCACTTTTTTTTATTCCCTTGAGTGTATTCCTGATTTGATGCCGTTTTAAACCCGCAACGGTTATCAATTTTTTTTATCCTGGGAGAGAAGGCATATAAGGTTCTTTGCCCCCTCAAAACCGATGGTTCTCTGACTCCCATGCATGATATCGAGATGTTCAATTCCGAGGGACTTTGCAATGGGCAGTTCCATCATGCCTCCAATCAACAGGTCGATTTTTCTTTCCCTGAGTTTTCGCACGATTAACTCATGGTCAGGTTCGATGAGTATTTCGCAGCCTGTAAGTGCAAGACCACGCAGTTTTTCGCTGATGTTCGAATCGAAGTCTACAATAATCAGCCGGAGATCAAGGCCTTGTTCTATACAAAAACGGGTCATGGAGATTGCCCGGGTGGGACCGCTGACAAGGGCAATCCTCCGGTCTTTGAATGATGAATAATCGACGGCAAACCGTTCCTGGGGAATATCCGGAATTTCCTGAAATCCAAGTGCCTTGGTTACTCTCATAAGGAACTGCCGGGTCGCATCAACACCGATAGGGAGTTCTTCGATGATCCAGGGTGTCCCGCACTTCAGATACAGTAATTCCGCGGCATCTTTTCCCGCAGGTTCGCAGAGCACGATATTAAGTGCAGCCTTTCCGAGCCCTCTGATTTCCTCCAGGGCTGCTTCTGCTGTGAGCACAGTGTTGACCTTTATTCCGAAAAGTCCCAGATCCCGGACGATTTCCTGTAAATCCGGACCACCCCGTAAAAGGCCGACGAGGTTTACGGAACGCGGGTCGGTTTCGTCTCTTTTTTCAACAAACTCTTCTACCAGCCTTGTTAAGGTCTCGCTGTAGCCCGTCCTGAAATCCCCTTCGAACCCCCCGGCATCAATCCCGATAACTGGTGCGGTGGTTGTGATATCCCGGATTGCACTCTGGACATCCTCGCCGATAATATCTGAAGCGCAGCATGACAGAACTGCGATAAGGTCAGGATGGAGTTCCCGGTCAAGATCCCCGATCGCCGTTTTGAGCTTTTGATCGGCCCCGAAAATCACATCCTGTTCACCGAGACATGTGGAATAGATTTCCGAAGGGTGGTCGCCCCGCATGCCCATGATATAGTTAATATGGTACACACAACCTTTTGGCCCGTGCACAAGGACTACACATTTTTTAATAGAGCTGAGTGCTTTAATTGCGCCAAAAAGCTTGCATGTACCCCGCGGTATCCTGACTGCCATCCCCGGCATACCCTTTCCTCAGTGAAGAGTACTTGATGATCATGCTCGGTCGAAATATAATGGCATCGTGTCTTTTTTTAGAGTCTGCCGTATCATGCACATGAAATGGGGGAGGATGCCTTGGCTTGTAACCCGTGTCCAGGAAACATTAAACCCTCTAACCGACCGAACACTCCATCAGGGTGGCATGCATGAAATATGTCGACATCGACAGGATTTACCAGAACGTACCGCTGGATAAAATCCCCTGGAATAGTGAGACACCTCCGAATGCCCTTGTCAATCTTGTAAAGGGCGGGAAAGTCCATCCATGCAGGACTATTGATCTCGGCTGCGGTGCAGGTAATTATGCGATATACCTGGCAGGTCTCGGGTTTGAGGTAACCGGTGTCGACAGTTCTCCTGCCGCCATAAAGATCGCAGGAGAAAATGCAAAAAAACGGGGAGTCCGGTGCAGATTTATTGTTGCGGATCTCCTTGGCGACCTGCATGAAGTAACCGATACGTTTGATTTTGCCTTTGACTGGGAACTCCTGCATCATATTTATCCTGAAGACCGAATGACCTATATCAACAATGTGTCTAAAATTCTGAACCCAAAAGCAACCTGCTTTTCCGTTTGTTTCAGTGATAAAGACCCCCAGTTTGGTGGAAGTGGAAAATACCGTAAGACACAGATGGGGACAACCCTCTATTTCTCATCAGAATCCGAATTGCGGGAACTCTTTTCCCCGTATTTCGCAATCCGGAAATTAAGGACAATTCGCATCAGCGGTAGGTATGGCCCGCATGCTGCAGTCTGTGCATTACTGGAACGACGGTAATTTTTTTTTCAGGACAGGGTTTTCTCTCATCCGGATTTTGCCTGGTCCCCGGCTCTTTGGAGCTCCCGTTCGCGCAGCTCATTCCTGCGGATCTTGCCGGAGATGGTCTTTGGGAGTGTACCGGTGAATTCAATGGAGCGGGGGTATTTATACGGGGCGGTCAGCCGTTTTACCAGTTCTTGCAGGTCCTTTGCAAGCGCATCAGATGGCTCCCAGCCGGGTTTTAACACCACGAACGCTTTGACTATCAGTCCCCGGATTGGATCTGGGGAGCCAATGACTGCCGTTTCAGCAACTGCCGGATGCTCCATTAAAGCACTTTCAACTTCAAAGGGACCTATACGGTACCCGGATGCCTTGATTACGTCATCATCCCTGCCAATATACCAGAAATTTCCTTCCTCGTCCATAGCAGCCTTATCATCGGTATAGTACCAGCCTTTCACAAACGATTTTTTATTTGCCGTTTCATTCCCGAGATATTCCACAAACAACCCTACCGGCCGGGGATCTGTAGAGATTGCTATCCTGCCTTCCCGGTTAATCCCCACCGGGATTCCTTCCTTGTCATGAAGCTCGATATGCCAGCCTGGCGCTGGTCTTCCCATTGAGCCCGGGGGACAGTTCATGCCGGGCAGAGCCCCGATACAGAGAACTGTTTCGGTCTGACCGTACCCTTCATGGATGACAAGCCCCGTCTTTTCTTTCCAAATACGGATCACTTCAGGGTTCAGTGGTTCCCCGGCACTCACGCAATACCGGAGCGCTGACAGGTTGAATCGGTCCAGCTCGAGAAGAACCAGCATCCGGTATATCGTGGGCGGGCAGCAAAACGAGGTTATCCGGTATTTCTCAAGCAGCGGTGGAATCTCCGATGGATCAAATTTTCCACGGACATCATAGACAAAGACTGCCGCACCCTCAATCCACTGCCCAAACAGGTTCCCCCAGGCACTCTTGGCCCACCCGGTATCGGAAATGGTGAAATGGAGATCTGATGGTTTCAGGTCCTGCCACAGCCGAGCGGTGACAATATGACCGGGTGGGTAGCCGTGATTATGGAGTACCATTTTCGGATAGCCGGTAGTTCCTGAAGTAAAGAATATTACGAGAGGATCCGTTGCCTTCGTCTTTTCCGGAGGTATATTACCACGTATTGATGACGGTTGTCCATAAGAAGCACGTTCTGCAGGATAGCTGATCCAGTCCGGCAGCTCACCGTCAGCCACCATGCAGGTCACATCTGATTGGGATTCCTTCGTTGCGAGGCTTACCTTTTGCGCATTCTCAAGGTCGGTGATAATAAGGATAAATTTCCCGATCGTGAGGCGGTAGACAATATCCTTTGTCGTCAGCATCGTGGGTGCAGGGGAATAGACCGCGCCGAGTTTGATCAGTGCTATGATAAAGATCCACCATGCCGGAATTCTGGGGAGCATTATCAATACGCGGTCACCCTTACGAATCCCGTGTTTTTGCAGGATCTTTAACGCCCGGTCCGATTCCTGCATCAGGTCTCCAAAGGCGAATCGTTTCTCCTCACCCTTCTGATTAACCCACAGCAAGGCAGGTTTGGCAGGGTCCTTCTTTGCCCATTGATCGATTACATCAAAACCAAAGTTATAATATTCCGGTACACGGATGGAAAAATCCGCGTACACGGTTTGGTAGCCATTTTTTTTATCCTCGTGTTCAAAGGGCATAATATATCATAATTGGTTTTTAAGATATTCTCTGATAGGAAGCTATACTAAAAAAATCCTTTCTCTCCTCCTGAATGCACCAGTTCGCGTGTAGGGACAGATTCCCAATTTTTGTCGATAAATGGTGCACCATTTTTTACCGGAACAGTTATCAGTTCCAAAAGTTTATTCCCCTCTAAAAGGGATGTATCTGACGTGAGCGAGTTTTTCGAAGCGGCCAGTGTCACCGATCTCAAAGAAGGTACCATAAAAAAAGTCATGGTCAGTGGCCACGGGATCCTTCTGGCAAGGGTAAAAGGACACTATTACGCGGTTGATGCCCTCTGCCCGCACCTTGCGGGAGATCTTTCACAAGGAACCCTTCGGGAGACAACGCTCACCTGTCCGATGCACAACTCCCAGTTTGACGTGCGGGACGGGCATGTTATTCGGTGGACTGACCAGACTGGCATCAGACTCTCGCTCGCTTCCCAAACATATCCGCCACGACCCCTGAAACATTACCCGGTGCTGGTCGAGGGAGAAAAAATCCTTATCGCTCTTGAGAGATTTTAAACCTCTCACCTTCCTGCATCGTAATGAATGGGCATGGCCGATTATTCAATAAACTGTTGACAAAAAACTCTGCGTTTTTTTACAGCACGGGAAATGTTCCGGCGCATGCACTTTTACATGCAGTCAGCTCTACGACTTGAGAACAAAGTATTTCTTGATCAAGGAAAAACCGTTAGAAAACCAGCAGATTTCGGGGGAATGGTTGACATGACAGATGCAGTTATCACTGAATATGCAGGGACACGGCAGGGACCTGTCGCCAGGTTCTACCAGTACGGGCGGGAGGGTGTACGAGTCCTGGATACCAGGAAAAACCTGCAAAGGCTCTATATCTTCGATCCTTCATCGGACATGATGACGGAACGCGACCCCTCCAGCCGGGAAAAGATACTCAGGAGGTTCATGTTTGATACATCCGGAATGCTCGAAGAGAATTTTTCGTTTGGCCAGCATCCCCGGACATTCCGGTATGAAAACGGCGGCGAGCAGATTGCTGTCCGGGAGGGTGGACAATACGGGGCTGTCGGCAAGATATTCACCTTCGATCGCAACGGTGTCGCGGAGACCGCATGGGGACGCCATGGTGAGATTGAGCGTGTCTATATTTTTGAAGCCGGTGATGACGCCATTACGGAACGAAAAGGCGGGTGGTTCGGGACGGTGGACCGGACTCTCGTTTTTGATGGAATGAATGCATCGGTATTCCGTGAACCGGAAGCTTTCCTGCAGTTCCTTGTGTTTACTGAACGGCGTGAGGGGGAAATGGATAGTACGGATAAGGAAAGAGTTGCTGATGTCAATCGAAGTGACGGGTCAAAGGCAACCAAGAGCAGGTTTGCATTTACCGGAAAAAGGCATACTTCATCTGATACACATTCAGATACCAAAGAAGATTTACGGATAGATATCATCCCGGAGGGGAATGGCTCTTCAGAGGAAACTCCAGAGAATGAGCCAGGCCAGAAAAAAAGCAGTGAAATATCCTTTGCCGAACGCCAAAAAAGACGAAAATCCTGATATTTTTTACCGATCTGCACGATAGTACAGTAATTATTAAAAACAAGAGGGAAACGCGATATTTCCCTTCCAGCTTCAATTATGTTTTTTTGTTGTCTTTATCAGTCCGTTTGACATAATCAATGTTCATCTTGAGGATAATAGCTTTATGAACGTTATAACTTGAGATCCTGAGTCACCTCTGATGATAAGGTGTGACGGTCAGGGCCTGACCTGCCCGCGGAGCCGTGCCCCGAGCCAGGGCAGGAAGTCTAATTTCCGCGACATTACCCCTTCAAGCCTGACCGGCAGGCTTTTTCCAAAGATATCCTGTATAAGACCTGGATCTGCTATCCCATGGAGGTCGCTTGATTTTTCCAGCACATTAGTAAAAAGCACCAGGACCATATCAGATCCGGATACAGCTCTCATCCGTGCAAGCTCGGCACGGATAGCATCATTCCGCTCATCGCTCCAGGCAAATGACGGCACCATGACCTGAGAGATTACTACTCTTTTTTCGGAGAGGATATACTCCTTGATGTCACGGGTGAGGATTATTTCCAGTGGAGTTCCTGAAAGGTCCATTGCCTGTTCGAGGAGGGTGATTCCAAGTTTGTCCGGATCTTCACCGGCAAGAGGACCGAGGTACTTCACTGCTTGTATATCACGGTGCGTGGTGGTCGACATACGAAGGGAAAGGGTATCTGACAGGATACCGGAGAGGAGTGCGCCTGCAACCGGCCGTGAAGGTGTCAGTCCGGATTCCATGAATTTCATGGCTATTATGGTCGATGTCGCTCCGACCGGGTCGTTTAAGAACCGTATCGGTTTTAAGGTAGTGATAGCCCCAAGCCGGTGATGGTCGATAATCTCAACAATGTCCGCCTCTTCTATTCCATCGACCGCCTGAGAAGCTTCGTTATGGTCAAGGAGGATCACCGATCTCCGCACATCGTCAAGAAGGGTGGTACGGGTCAGGATCCCGGCAAGTGTCCCGTCCGAGGTCACGACACACGCTGCCCGGAATTTTGAAGCAGAGACAACCTGCCGGGCGTGAGCGATCGTATCGGCAAACGTGAGGACCGGGAGATTGGTCTCCATCACTTCCCGGGCTGGCAGGGAGAGGCTAATCATCCTGCCAATCCCAAAGGCATCGAGCTCAGTCGACAGGACACATACCCCGCATTGAGCTGCTGCTGTCGCAACACACTCCCCGACCGGAGCCCCTTGTGCAATAATCAGGCAGGCAATTCCCGAAGAGACAAGCGCGAGCTGGGCTGGTTCGTTATCCCCGACAACAGCGATGTCCTGTACGGTCACCTTGCCAAGCGTGACATGAAGGGCATCGATTGCGATATACACCCGCCCTTCAAGAATCTGCCGGGCTGATACGATAATGGTCGCATGCAGGATCCGGGCAAGAGATTCCACCGGAAGCGGGGCTATTGCTGAGCTCGGCAAGATGAATCTTCTGGATATATGAGCCGACCAGGGCATGTTCCCCTACCATTCCGACAGGTTTTCCTTCATCATCGGTTATTACAACGTTCCGGATCCCTTCCTTTACCATCAGGGATGCCACGTCAACAGTCGGGACATCCTGCCGGAAGTGAAAAGACCGGTTTGTAAGTGATGTCCGAGAGCCTGGGTTTTACTGAAGATATTAATACGGGTTCGGGAATGCTGAACCGTTCGAGCATGTACCGGGATTCCGGATTCAGCTCACTACAGCGGACCGGGATGTACCTGCCAGGTTCGGAGCGGTTTTTAAATTCCGCGTACCCTATAACACTTGCTATGCTGTCGGTATCAGGCTGCCGGTGGCCAAAAAGATAAATGTGATTCATGGGATGCCTCATGGCGTTTTTCTTAAATCTTTATAATAAATGACCATTAAAGCACATAAGATATAGCACGCCAACGATCTTTTTTCTTCCCTGCCGTGTTGTTCCGATGCCAGAATCTGGAATAAAAAATCCGGAATGCCAAAGGGAATGGGTGAAGCGAGAAAATGCTGAACCATCCAGATGGAGGATTATGTAAAACCCCCATCCATTCCATCATTATAATTTCCTTTTTTTCCGGGGAATGAAGGTATAATCAGCGCGTGAGAAAAATAATGACTAACATGTAGTATATCCAATACTATAAACGGAGCGTATTCATGTCTTCAGACCAATTCTGTACCCAATGCGGCCGCTGCTGTGAGAAGTGGGGGTGGGGCCAGAAGGGTGTTATAGAAGATATTATCCCGTGGGTGCAGGCAGAAAGGCAGGATATCCTGCAGCACGTTTCCCTAACGCTCACCAACAAAAAACGGTGCAATGGCAGGGATATTTCCAAAAAGGATTTGTCCAGGATTATCCGTATCGACTACTGGGTAGATCCGGACGGCAGAGTATTAACTCACTGCCCGTTCTTCCAGAGGGCAGATGACGGAAAAGTCTATTGTAAAATTCATGATACCAAACCGAAAGTCTGTATCGGATTCACCCCATGGAACGAGGGAATTCGTGATTATGCGCTGAACTGTCCGGCGTGCCGGAACACCGCCCCGTAAATAAGATGATAGGGGGTTCAGGAGAAACGCACATGAATCACGAACTCAGGCAAACATGATGAATAACCGTGGGTCTTTCATGGTAATTCCTTTTGCTAAGATATGAACTGCAAAGCACCGTGGCGGGTATAGAGGGGACAGTACCTATCACCATATACCGCTCCAGCGCTGAGAGCAATGATGACGAATTCCCTGGTCGGGGTTTATCGGATTTTAGGGTGCCACAGCAGAAGAGGTGAAACCTCCTTGAGCGTTTAGCTTATTATTGAGCATTTCCCATGAAAATTATAGTATTCAGATATGATACGGGGATTGCTGCCGCTCTCTCCCTCAGACACGATGATTGCCGCCGCCCCCGACGGGGCACTCCCGCGGCGGATCGGTCAGCAAAATTGAAAAAACTCCCCGCTCCGCCGTGCCTTGGAGAGGCCCTGAGGCGGGGTCCATCGTATATCGATGATTTTCATAGTTCCGATGTGAACATTATAGATTCATGTCCGTTTCTCCAGAGACATCGGTGGCATGACTGTGCGATCGATAGTGCCCGTGAAAATCCCGACGGAATCTTAAGATCTGCAAAAAATTACCGGTTGATATGTACCACTTTTGCCGGGGGGAACCCGTTAAAGTAGGTGGATGAGGCATGGGAATAGGCCCCGATATTTTCTGAATAGACCAAATCCCCGATCTCAAGATCCGGCAGGTCTGCAGAGAGCGTGATCGTATCAAAGGCATCGCAGGTCGGTCCGAACACCGCGGAGATCTGGGTTTCACCTTCATGAAAAGCCATGACCGGGTAAGTGACATGGTCAAAGATCTGTCCTGAATAGGTGTGATAGACCCCGTCATTGATATAATAGCAGGGCTTCCCGTCGCGGAACGCTTTCCCGACCACTTTTGCAACCAGCATACAGGCATTTGCCACCAGGAACCTTCCCGGTTCTGCGAGGATCTCCATATCCGGCGGGAACAATCGTTTTATTTCGGCCTCCAGTTTTTTTGCAAGAGTTCTTACGGATTTTACTTCCGGGTGATACTTCACCGGAAAACCGCCGCCAATATCAAGAATCCTGATTTTCCGGCCGGTCCGTGTTTCTGTCTCTTTGATAATATCTGCAGACAGTCTGCAGAGCCTGGACATAATTCTCAAAATTGGTGCACTGGCTGCCCACATGGAAGCTTAATCCTTCTACGACAAGGCCCATGTCAAATGCATTGGCAATCAGATCGACTGCTTCACCCGGGTGAGCCCCGAACTTTGAGGAGAGTTCTACCATGGAACCGGTATTGGGAACCCGTATCCGTAAGACCAGGCCGGCATGAGGTGCATGCTGCTTTGATTTTTTTCAGTTCTTCACTGTTATCAAACGTGACCAGGGGTTTGTAGTGATCGAGGGCTTCAAGGGTTTCTATCGGCTTGATGGTATTTGCATAGATGATCTTATCCCAAATCCAGTCCTGTCGCTCTTTCTTTGGCATCTTCCTGATATTTTCATAGACGATCATGAATTCAGGCATGGATGCAACATCAAAACTGCATCCCATCTCAAAGAGCGTCTTTACAATTTCCGGATTTGAATTTGCCTTTACCGCATAATACACCTGGATATTGGGCAGGACTTTTTTGAATTCCCGGTAATTCTAGCGGATTTTTTCATGGTCAATCACAAAGATGGGGGTTCCTTGCTCGCGTGCCAGTTTCTGCAGCAGTTCCTTTCTCGCTTTCCCGATATGAGGGACCCCATCATCATGTTCCTTTATGTTCGTTTCCTTTTTCACGGTCTTTCCCACCTTTGTCAGTACAAGAGTGATTCATTGCACAAATAAGAAGTTTTTGAATTGCCAGACATCATCACAGTCATAATTGATTCTCCGGGTTCTCTTTGAAGTATATCTTCCTGTTTTTCAACGGGGTCCAGTCGGAAG
The DNA here is from genome assembly GCA_963699515.1 of uncultured Methanoregulaceae archaeon. Lineage (GTDB taxonomy): Archaea > Halobacteriota > Methanomicrobia > Methanomicrobiales > Methanospirillaceae > Methanoregula. The sequence goes on from CAVOUD010000003.1 coordinate 606,808, forward strand.
GACCGGAATAGAATTCACCCAGATATGGCTTTGCAATGTCCAGCACACATTCATGGGGCAGATCATCAGGAAGGCAGAAACCCTTCTTCGGATTTTCTATCATCCACATGACGGCAGTAACGACACCAAGTGCGACCTGGACCGTTGTTGCATTCTGGCCGGGAGCAAGGGTCTTTGCTTCCTCAATGGAAAGGATACTGCCGGTCCACCATGAATTATAGGGATGACCCATCAGGAGGGCTCCTAAAATATCTGCTCCGGAAATAATCTCCCGGTCATTCAGTATCCGTAACTTAGGTTGTAATTCGTAATTTCTGCCCCGCAGCTCATGGAGCGATGCAATCGTCGCATCACAGGGCAGATATGCATAATGAACGGTCGGCCGGTAGATTGCCTTTCCATCCTTCCAGACCGTCCAGCGGTCTGATATGCCAAATGCCTCCCCGTGCCGGATGACCATTCCCACGATCTCTTGGTGGGGAAGCCAGGACCTGACCCACGTATTGATCCCCATCCGGGCGAGCAGAATCTCATTCTTCGGCCCGACAGGAGGTACATGAGCCTGATCAGGCAGCTCTTTTTCATGCGTCCCCCACCCTATCTCTGCCGGAGCGGTCCCTTCTTCCCTGAGTCCTTCAATACACCATGTGCCCACAAACTCATCGACTTTTTTTGGTGACCGGGAGATCTGCGTGTCCCTCTCTGAACAGTGAATGACTTTTATACCGGTCTCCATGGCAAGTGCAGCAAAATTCTTCTCCCGGATCTGGTCTTCCATCAGGTCCGGTTCCGGTGCGATCCCATCTGCAATCATCCGGCGCGCGATATCAACGAGCCCCTGCCGTGCAAAGTGTGAGATTAGACCGGGATTTGCACCATGGTCAACAACAGAAGTGGCACCATCATGCCAGTCTTTTGTCAGTTCATGGAGTTTCATCTGCCGGTAATACAGGGTTTTTTCATACGGGCTTGCAGTAAACTTTTCCGCATCAGGATCCCAGGCTTCGACGGATGTGTTCACGTACATGACATTATGATCATGACACCACTGTACCAACTCGCAGCAGTCGATGTTCCAGGCGAGATCTATCAACAGACCTCCCGCTGAAAGATAATCAGACAGAATCTGGTCAAGGTTGTCCGGCGTGACTTTTCGCTTGAAAAACCGGAGTCCGCCCGTTGTCCACGCTTTGAGATCCTGCGCTTTATCCTTAAAATCAATAATCGTGATATTTTCAAGCGGTATAGTTACATGCCGGAGCAGGATTGGGAGCGTACATTTGGCTACCGCACCATATCCGATAATTAAAACCTTGTTGTTAAACTCCACTCCAACCTCCGAATCTACTAAACTGAATTATGAAATATTCTGGTGTTGTTTTATTACTATTACATTAAGACTTCAAGAGAAAAATTTGTCGCAGCCGGAAAATACAGTGAATCTTTTATGATACGGCCCGATTATGTAAAAGGAGAGATTCTGTGCATCCGGAGATACCATTCAGGAGTTGAAACAGTTTCTCACCCCCTGCTTCCCTTTTTGGAATCATTGTCCCCTCTTATTATAATTACGAAGGATCTGATGTTCAATTGACCCATCAACCTGATCCATCCCGTACCGATTTGAAAATAGGAGATACCGCGATTTTTGACTATAAAGGATATATAAAAAATCGGTACGTGTGACTGGTTTTAATGAAACGAATCGCATCCTGTATTTTGAAACAAAAAACGTTGGCGATTAAGCAATCGCCACAAAAAGCCGGATGTGGATTGTGGATTGGAATGGAGTGCACTATGATTGCCAGAACTCCAAAAAGAGGGTCTCTCTCCTAATGTATCGCGTCCTGGATTGTTCAATCTGTATCAGCTTCACGGTATGCAGGATAGTACAAAAAAGGAAAAAGTAACATTTTATTACGGTTTTTAAAAATCAGGAAGCATCATGGATAATTAACTAAAAATAATTTTTTTTACGTCCCGGGCGTATTTTGCACTTATAGTTATCGAGAGAGATATAGGTGTCCGGCTATCATCGTTCTTTCTCAAGAAGAGAAAGCTCACCCTTCATAGTGAGGATTATATCTTCAACATCCCTCTGACCCTTTGAACGCTTCCCTGACCAGCTCCATGCAGCAATAATTATCAGGATACCAATGATTCCGACACTGATTCCGAGAATGAACCTGTCACTGAAAATACCCCAGAAAAACCCTGCTGTCGTAATCAATGCGCCAAGTAAAAGCAAACTCCACGGCCCGATCTGGGATCCTGATTTACGATAATTCTCCCATCCCGTAATCTTGCTCTTGACCTCGTCGAAGTGTTGATCTATCGGTGGTTTCTCTTTTACCGTTTTTTTTCTCATGTTTCTCCCTTTGAATTCGAACAAGGATATATTTTTCTCCCTCTCTCCTGCGTATATTTTGCTCCCCGATTGTTACCCATTCCTCTCCTCTCTATTCTGCAGGCAGAGAATTGTAGCCAACAGAAATTCATAGGTATCAGGAAATGACAGGTTCATGCATGGAAACCCGAAACGTAATAATCCTGCTGCCCCTCTCTTGATTTTTTACCTGTTTTCTTGAGTCCGGACTTCTGATTATCCAGTGGCTCGGGAGAGCATGTTCCCTGCGTGTGATACCATCCCCCTCTACTGGAGGGGTACGATCCTGCAGAAGATATCCCGTAATTTTAAAAAAGTAAAAATAGCGGTTACTTATTTCATCGTCTTCCCAATACTAGTAAGGTGATTCGTTGTCAAAACGGGCAGTTGACATGACATTCCAGGCACTCTATACCCTGACGGACCTTCGGGTGATCCTCCGCGAAACCGCACCCCGGCATGTGCTGGATGAAACCCAGAGAACACAGGCCCAGCGTCTGCTGGATAATCTCGAACGGCAGGTTGCATCCTTAAAACAGGAGATGCTGAAATGAGGTGCGGGACCGGAATAGAGGCACGGCAGGTCAATGAGCTTTTCATAAATATTGATCCCATCCAGGCCGGTGGCAGGCTCACTGCCGATGCAATGAAAGCCGTCATCGCCTACGGGGATGGATATTCTGTCTGCGATAACTGCCGCAAACCCAACCGTCTCGATTACATCAGCAAACCCCCGATTGCCGGGTTCCACCGGGATGTCGCTGCGTGGCTGAATATGGATGCAGTCCGTGTAGTACCCGGTGCCCGGCGCGGGTTCCAGGCCGTCGCTAACACTTACGTCGGGAAGGGAGATCCGGTGCTTCTCACTTCGCTTTCTCACTATACCGAATTCCTTGCCATTGAAGGAACCGGGGGTATTGTTCGTGAGATCCCCCAGGATACAGCACATAAGATTACTGCTGATGCGACAGCAACAAAGATCGAAGAGGTCAAGCGGGAGTTCGGCAGGGTGCCCGTTCTTGCCTTCATTGACCATGTCGATTACCAGTATGGCAACATGCATGATGTGAAGGCAATCGCAAAAGTGGCCCACCACTACGATATCCCCGTCCTGTACAATGGGGCATACACGGTCGGCATCCTGCCGGTTGATGGTAAAGATCTCGGCGTGGATTTCGTTGTCGGCTCCGGGCATAAGAGTATGGCAGCCCCGGCTCCGTCCGGTGTTCTTGCCGCGACAAAGGAACGAGCTGCTGAAGTTTTCCGCACTACGGCAATGGAAGGCGATGTGACAAAACGTAAATTCGGGATTAAGGAACCGGAGATGATGGGCTGCACGCTGATGGGCGCGACACTTGTCGGCATGATGGCTTCGTTCCCGCACGTAAAGGAACGGGTGAAGCACTTTGACCGGGAACTGGAAAACAACCGTATTGTTCTTGAAGCCCTTCTTTCTGTTTCTGGAACAAAGATCCTTTCGGAATACCCACAGGAACCACACCCTGACACGGGTAGATACCATTGCATCTTTTGATAAAGTGGCAGAATCCCACAAGAAGAGGGGATTTTATTTCTCAGGTGCCCTTGAAGAAAAAGGTATTGTCGGAGTAATTCCCGGAGCAACGAAAGTCTGGAAATTCAACACCTACGGGGCAACAACAAAACAGGCTGCGTTCCTTGCTGATGCTTTTATCACCATCGCAAGAGAGAATGGTCTTCCCCTCACTCTCTAATTTTCAGGTAAAAATACCCCCCTGAATACCATTCAGGTAGGGTTTATTACCTGTCATGCCCTACGATTCGTTTGTTAATCAAAGGAATTCTGATTCTTTTAAGGGTATGAGGGGGACGGATGTTCGAAAAATATGATTTAACAAAAACTATTGACGATGAGACCTTTGAAAAATCCCTGCCCCCGCTAAAAGAGCGCCTGAGTATCCTTCAGCGGACACTTCGCGATCTCAGGATACCGATCATAATTGTCATTGAAGGCTGGAATGCGGCCGGCATTACCATGTCCACCAGGGAGATTATCCAGTCCCTTGATCCCCGTGGGTTTACCCTTCATGCAACAGATAAAGCCACTGATGAAGAACGGGCACGCCCGTTCATGTGGAGATTCTGGGTAAAAACTCCTTCAAAAGGGCGTATTGCACTGTTTGCCCGCAGCTGGTACAGCAGGGCACTTGCAGAAAAACTATCCAGCATCGGCTGGAAAAAATCGCTTAAAGATGAGATTAATTCAATAACGGTTTTTGAACGCCAGTTGAGCGACAGTGGTGCAATTATCATCAAATTCTTTTTACATATCAGCAAAGACGAACAGAAACTCAGGCTTTTGGAGCGGGAGAGGAATCCGCTTACTGCATGGCTGGTGACCCCCAGTATCTGGGATTTCCATCACAGTTATGATACCTATCTTCCGATTATTGATGAATTCATTGAAAAGACCGATACCGATTATGCTCCTTGGCATATTATTGAAGCCACCGACCGGAAGTATACCATTTTCAAGGTGTATTCAATTTTAGTAAAAACTCTCGAAAAAAGAGTTGCTTTTGAAACAGAAGAGCGGTCAAAAAAAGCAAGGCAGAAAAATATTTCCAAGCCTCCGAAAAATCCTGTCCCGAGAAGATCTTCTGCCAGTGTATCCTACTCAAAAGAAGACTGTCAGAATATGCTCAACAGCCTGCAGATCGAGATGCTTGAGATCAATTACGTACTCTTTAAACGGAAAATTCCGTTCATCATTGTCTATGAGGGGTGGGATGCTGCCGGAAAAGGAGGAAACATCACCCGTCTTGCCCGTTACATCAACCCGCTGGGATATAATGTCGTACCTGTTGCAGCACCGAATGACTACGAGAAAGAGCACCATTACCTCTGGAGGTTTATCCGTCACTACCCGAAAGCCGGGCATTTTGCAATCTATGACCGGAGCTGGTACGGGCGTGTCCTTGTTGAACGTGTGGAAGGGTTCTGTTCGGAAACCGAGTGGGAACGGGCGTACCAGGAAATAAATGAAATGGAACAGGACTATGTCGAGAGCAGTGGCGGAGGAATTGTCAAGTTCTGGCTTGAGATAAATAAGGATGAACAACTCAAACGGTTCAGCCAGCGGGAGAAGGATCCGCTCAAGCAATACAAGATAACCGAAGATGACTGGAGAAACCGGGAGAAATGGGATCTCTATGATGTTGCGGTGGACGAGATGCTGGCACGGACCAACACTCCCTATGCCCCATGGATTGTCATTGAGTCAGACAATAAATGGTATGCCCGGGTCAAGGCCCTCAAAGAAGTTATCCGCTATACTGAGAAACTGCTCTGAACACTTTTTTGTCAACTGGAGAATTCTTTTCTGATCGATTCTGGTTTAATTCAGATTCTCCTGTAAAGAACAGCATTTTGTGGCAGTCCTTGAGGTTGGAACAGGATTGCACCGACAAAAAAAGTCTCCGGTGTTCATCAAAAATAACTCGTAGTCTGTGATGTATCGTACAGGAATGAATCACAACAGTGATTAGCTGAATAACATATTCTATTTCATGCGAGATCGAGCTGATCAGTTTATCAATGAAGGTAATGATTTTGCCGGACTCGATCAGTATTCCGAAGCCGTCGACTCGTATGACAAGGCGATTGCCCTTCATCCAGATAATGCGGTGGCATGGAACAATCGCGGAGTTGCTCTGGATAATCTTGGCAGGTATTCTGATGCAGTTGCCTCGTATGACCAGGCAATTACTATCAATCCGGATTACGCTGAAGCATGGAACAACCGTGGAGTTGCACTCGATAATCTCGGTCGGTATTCCGAAGCGGTTGTGTCGTATGACAAGGCAATTACCATCAACCCGTATTTCACTGAGGTCTGGATCAACCGTGGAAACACGCTCGTTACATCTCGGTCAATATTCCGAAGCCGTCGACTCTTACGAGAAGGCGATTGCCCTTAACCCGGATGATGCGGTGGCATGGAACAACCACGGAGTCGCACTGGAGTATCTCGCCCGGTATACCGAAGCAGTCGCTTCTTATGATAAGGCAATACTCCTCAATCCAGATTACACCACTGCATGGAACAACCGCAGAAACGCACTCAGTCAACTCGGCAGATATTCCGAAGCGGTCGACACCTGTGACAAGGTACTTGCCCTTAACCCGGATGACGCGGATGCGTGGATTAACCGGGGAAACACGCTGGATAATCTCGGTCGGTATTCTGAAGCAGTTGACTCTTTTGATAAGGCTATTGCTCTCAACCCGGATGACCCCGTAGCATGGAACAACCGCGGAGTTGCCCTGGATAATCTTGGCAGGTATTCCGAGGCGGTTGCCTCGTATCAGGAGGCGATTCTCATCAACCCGGATTACGCTGAGGCATGGAACAACCGCGGAGTTGCACTCGATAATCTTGGTCGGTATTCTGAAGCAGTTGCCTCATATGACAAAGCGGTTACCCTCAACCCGGATTACGCTGAGGCATGGAACAACCGTGGAGTCGCACTGGATAATCTTGGTCGGTATCCTGAAGCAGTTGCCTCGTATGACAAGGCGGTTACCCTCAACCCGGATTACGCGGATGCGTGGAACAACCGCGGAGTTGCACTGGATAATCTCGGTCGGTATGCCGAAGCACGTCGACTCTTATAATACCGTGCTTGCCCTTAACCCGGATACCGCTGATACATGGAATAAGCGAGGTATCACACTGAATAAACTTGGTCGGTATTCCGAAGCCGTTTCCTCGTATGATAACGCTATTGCCCTTACTTCGGATGGCGCCGATATATGGGAGAATCGGGGAAATGCACTCAGTCAACTCGGTCGATATTCCGAAGCAGTTGCCTCATATGACAAAGCGGTTACCCTCAACCCGGAATACGCTGAGGCATGGAACAACCGTGGAGTTGCCCTGGATAACCTTGGTCGGTATTCCGAAGCTGTTACCTCATATGATAAGGCAGTTGCGGTTAACCCGGATTACGCAGATGCGTGGAACAACCGCGGAGTCTCACTCGATAATCTCGGTCGATATTCCGAAGCAGTTGACTCTTTTAATAAAGCGATTGCTCTTAATCCGGATGACGCTGACTTCTGGAATAACCGGGGAGTGGCTCTGGATAACCTTGGTCGGTATCCTGAAGCCGTTTCCTCGTATTATAAGGCGATTACCATCAACCCGAATAATGCCGGGGTGTGGATCAACCGCGGAAACACGCTGGATAAACTCGGACGGTATCTGGATGCAGTTGCCTCGTATGATAAGGCGATTGCCATCAACCCGGTTTCTGCCGATGCATGGAATAAACGCGGAGTCGCCCTCCATCATCTCGGATGGTATTCAGAAGCAATTACCGCTCATGACAAGGCAATTGCGATCAACCCGGTTTCTGCTGATGCGTGGAATAACCGTGGATATGCTTTAGGGAACCTCGGAAAGTATGCAGATGCTCTTGACTCGTTTGACAAGGCGATTGCCATCAATCCGGACTGATGCCAAGGCATGGTACGCCCGTGGATTTGTGCTCTATTCGATGGGACAGTATATTGATGGGATTGACTCGTTTGACAAGGCGATTGTTATCAACCCAGATGATGCCAACGCGTGGTACGCCCGGGGATTCGGACAATTTAAGATGGGAGAGTATACCGATGCTATTGCTTCGTATGACAAGGCAATTGCGATCAACCCGGATTTCACCGAGGCGCGGGAGAATCGGGAAATCGCACTTCAACGAAAAGAATAAGATATTCAGATCATTTTTGCATTTATTGGTACGACAAAAATTACCGTGAAATTTCTGAGTAAGTAGTATACCTGTTCCGGGATTTTAGAGCCCGATACGATAAAAATCCGCTCATCTTTACCGATATTTCCTGCATTTTCTGGTGCAGATTATGCAGGATTCCCGATGAGTCTAGGCACGGTCGATCCTATCTGTCAGTTATCCCGACCCCCGAATGCTTAGTATGAGGAATAATCATTTTCCGGTTTTAGAGAGTCGACCAAATAAAAATATTGATACCTTACCGTATTTTATTGGCGTGACAAAATACGATATCAGGTTTCTTTGATGATCTCGCAATTTAATGCTGTCACAAACCGCAGGTCGGAAAGTGTTTTTCTGGTGATCTCGTCAATGTCCATCTTCTGTTCACTCTCTTTTACCGTCTCAAGCACTGCAGCAGTTGCCGGCATGCTCGGCGACTGCCCGGCATGCAAGATCTCCCGGATGAGCATCAAAGGTTCCAATCATGCGGGCAAGGGTGATGGTTTCTTCCTTGTCATAGGTGATAAGCGGGCGTAATACCGGTACCTTTACCGCTTCTGAAATGACCGACAGGTTTGCCAGTGTCTGGGAAGCCACCTGCCCGAGATTCTCACCAGTGACCAGGGCAAGTGCACCTTCTTTTTCCATCAGTTGACCTGCCACCCGTAGCATGAAACGCTTGCAGATCACGCAACGGTATCGCGGCGGAATGCGCAGCTGGTCCATGCGATCATACAACAGTTCGCTGTTTGCAATCACCAGAGAGAGGGGATTTCCGGCGCACCAGCGCGAAAGCCGGCGGTGGTTCTCGATTGCTGCCTCGGTGACGTCAGCTCCCGCCCATCTGCCGCCATCAAGGTACAGGTGGGTGATCTCGCACCCGCGTTTCATCATCAGCCATGAAGCGATTGGTGAATCAATACCCGAAGAAAGCAATGCAAGCACCCTGCCCTGTGTGCCCCAGGGTAATCCTCCCGGAGCTGCAATCCGTGAATCATACACAAGCCCCCCGAAGTCCCGTATTTCGACAAAGAGTTCATAATCCGGGTTATCCAGGTCGACATGAAGACCCGGGATGTGATCATAGATGGCAGAACCGATAACTGTCCCCAGTTCCTGGCTGTTCAGGCCGGTTTTCTGCTGCCGTTTCGCCCGGACTGCAAAACTCATTCCCTCATGCAGATTTACCGATGCAAGAGCGATCGCTTCCGTGCAGATGTCTTCGAGCCGGGTGCTTGTACGGGTACAGATGCTGACATCAACAATGCCGAAAATCCGGGATACCACCTCAGCGATCTTTTCCGGGTGATCACCGTAGATAAGGATGCGCCCGCGGGGGGTTTCGTAGTGATAGGCAAGAGCAGATGCAGAGAGTGCTTTTCCAATGTTCCGGAGCAGCATGCCGATAAAATGGTGCTTTACCGACTCGCTTTTTAAGAATAATTCCCCGTATCTCACCATCACGAGTTTTTCCGGACTGCCCACGTGTACTCACCCCTGTTGTCTGTAGTATTGAAGGTCAAGGGAGATAACCATTGGTGGTCATGTAGCGACCGCGTGAATCGTGCAATAATGAAAGGATATTCCCCGAAAAATGATCCTTAACAAGGATTGACAACGAAATCCTTTAATTTCGCAAACGAATAGTGTACTGAAATGGTAAAAAAGGCAAGCAAAAAAATTGAAGCTGAACCGCTCAGGTTGTTTTATATTTTTTACAACCAGGAACGCTGGGACAACTGGTTAAAAACCCTCAAGGAATCGAGTTTTGAAGCAGATCCCAAGAGCGATGAGCTTCCCGAAGGATTCCGGGTGCTTGACAGTTTCTCGGTCGATATCACCGTGTCTGTCTTAAAGATCATCAGACTTTACCAGAACAAACGGTATACCTTTGAAGAAGCAGTTGACAAACTCTCGCAGGTTGAGATGATTGTAATGTCAGCTGCTCCCGAAGGCGACCTCGGAGAAATCGTTGAGATCCTGCAGCTCCCCAAACTTGCGCTCTTTGCCTCCTGCAGGTATATACCTGGCCGGTGGATTTAACAAAGATATTAAAACACTTGTCAAGAAGGGCAGGGATGCCATTGAGAAGGATATGGAGCAGGCACTTGAAGCAGCAGCAAATATCGGCGCCAGTGTCATTGACGGAGCATCCTGCTGTGGCAAATACGTGAAAGACGATATTGAACAGACAACCCTGTTTGATGAGTGGCTTATCGAATGCGAACGGATGGGTGAGGCGATGGCCTCCCTGAAAAACTTTGATGAGGGAGTAGGAGACGAGGATTGATCGCTGATCGGGCACGGTTTCGTCATGCAAAAAAGTTAGAACGGCTTGCAGGCTTTCGCCTCCCCGAACTTGCGTTTTCCGGAACTATGCTCGAAACTCTCTCATCGCGTCTTGATTATGATGCGCTCGATTTTGCCGTGAGGGAACAGATCCTCGCTTTTTTCAATGATTTCCTCCGCTGTGATTGCAAAGATTCACCGTTATGCGGTTGCCCGGAGAAAAAATTTGCAAAAAAAGTGATCGAACTGCGGGAAAATGGTCTCGATCACCGTCAGATAGCTGCATCCATGCTGGATGAGTACGGGATTGAGATGTTTCCTTCTGATATCCTCTCGTTTCTTGAAGAATCTGTTCATGTGCTCGAAGCCATTTCAGATGTTGCCCGTCTGCAGGGTCGCGGCGAACTCGCAAAAAAGACAGATGAGCATATCCGGTTGATTGAGCGGTAATTTTTTGGTGTTTCTCAACGACCCTCCGCTGACATTAAAACTCTTTTTGCATCTGTTGGATTCAGAAGCATTTTTTTTTAAAGCACTATCGCATGGAGAGAATTTCATGGGGGAAGGTGGGTAGTCCTCATAATAAAGATTACACGACCCTTGCTGGTTTTTTTCTGATCATTTACTTTTCCCCCCTCTCCTGTGGCAGGTAACCAAAAAAAACATTGCATATCTCCTGTCAGATCATTCTTGAACCTGCATCTCTCAACTGCGTAGTTATCACGTCGTTATAAACATAAGCACTGGTTTTCCGGTTTTGTCATACAGGTTCAGGTTTGCCGCATTCACCCTGATCTCCACTGCTTTTGAAAGATCATTGAGGTACGCTGACTCCTGTTGCATGATGATTGGATTTTCGCAATACATCTCGGTCATTCTTGGCAGGGAGATGGATATCGCTAAATCCTTCATTGTATAGGTGGCACTATACTGGTTACACCCGGCAGATCCGCTCATCTTACCGTCAGGGTAGAATTTGGCAGTTATCGGTGTTGTTCCCCTGATCACCGGGACAAGAACCCCGCTTGTATCGACATAGGACTGCAGCGTCCAGGTATTCTGGGTAAGGAGCATTCCGGCAGATGCCCGGATACCGGGTACATTAAAAAACACGATTAAAAGAACGAGCACACCGACAAACGCAAGCGCACCGTAGAATGCAGGACCCATTTTCTGCGGTTGAGTGATTCCGGTTTTGTCTTGCTCTGCGGTCCCGGGATCCGGAAGAGTCCCCTCGGGATCATCAGACATACCCTGTACTCAGATAGGCAATGCAATAACCGTTTCTGAAGTTACGAGCTAAAAAAACCAGATTCAGATCAAAAGAATCGTGGTATTCGGAACAACTCTTCGTAAACATAATCCCTGCGGAAAGGTTCCAGTGATTGTTTATGCGAAACATGATTACTCGCTTGTCGAAGTATTAATTGAAGTTTAATAGTCTGAAAACCAATGTTATCCATGGATTTTGCACCCGTCAAAAAATGGGCGATTTTTTTTATGGGTATCCTGTCTGCCATTGTGATCGCAGATGCACTCTCAAACATGATAGTATCGGCAACAGGAATGGTCGGCTGGATGAGGTTCCTGGTAAGTTTTATCCTGTATGCGGGTTTTTTCTTTGCGATTCTCTATGCTCTGGAAAAAATTTTCCACATCGAATTTTTTGGTTTTTGGCGCGAATAAAAAAATAAAGTCCGGAAGAAATTCTTTTTTTTTGAAAACCTGAACGCTTAACAGGTTTTCCCCCCCTCGCCGCATCGGCTCCCCCTCACTGCGATACCCCCCAAACAGGTGATCCGTCATGATCGCGCTCAGCGCAATGGCGGTAAGGTAGGACCGGCACGGTTCCCTCCTCATCTTACCTGTCCTGTTATTTCATACCTTGATAAAAGGAGTTTTACTGAGGCAAAAAAAGGAAATTCCTGTTATTTTATTAAAAACCGGTGTCAGACCTGTTTTTTCCTGCTCTGAATTATTCTCTTAATGGAGTTTTCCGTATTGAATGAATTTTTATGATTCCCGTGCATGACTTGCAGGCATAATATTGATCTGTCCAGCAGGAATTACAGGCCCATCGCCCGCATAAGACACATTGCCGGAGCTCTGAAATTGTAAAGGGAGAGTTACACAGGTCGCACATATACTGGGCGAAACTGTGGGGGTTCTTTACCGGGGGCTCACCCTGTTTGCGCATGACCGTGATCTCTTCTTTCAATTCAAGGAAGAGATCACTACCGGCGGTCTTATTTTTTGGCGCTTCCTTTTTGAGCCAGTCCCTTTTCAATAGTGTCAAGCCGCGTCTCCAGTTTTGTCAGTGAACTCTCCAGATCCAGTTCGAATTTCTTTAAATCGTTAATACGGGCCTCATCCTGTTCAAGTTCCTTGGATTTTTGTTCCTTGAACCTCTGGAGCTTTGGCTGGTTTACCAGTTCCCATTCATCGACTAGACTCTCAAACCTGCGGTCAAGGTACTCGTCCACACGGCTCTCTACGGGACGTGTCAGCGCAATGTCTCCTTTAGCCCCCCGGAAGTAATAATAGATAAGGAAAAATGCGGCCGCTATGAAGAGGACAAGAATAATGAATTCAAACCAGTCCATATCAGATCCTCTCCTTCAGTTTTCGTGCACGGATTTCAAGTTCCGTCAGTTTTTCCACACTCGCTTTTTTAGACGCTTTCAGCCGCGGGATTTCCTGTTCGATAGCATCGAGGCGTGCCGTGAAATCTGTTAAATCATCCTTTCGGGAAAGATCCCATTCCTCAACAACAGATTTCATCCTCCGGTCAACATAGGCATTCATGTAATTTTTCATGCCGATCATTTTGACCCCTCCAGGGAAGAGACCAGGATGTCAAGATTTCCGACGCGTTTTTCGATCACCATTTTTTCTGCAAAAAGGGTACTGATTTCATTGGTAATCTGTGAGAGCCGGTATTCGAGTTTGTGGAGATCGCTATCGGTTAAGAGATCCCATTCCTCTATGATGGACGCAAAGTTCTGATCGAAATATGCATCCAGGGATTTATCAAACGTGGGGACTTTTGACCCGATCGACGCAGAAAAATTGGAGATCTTATCCCAGTAACCCGGGGATGTTTCGGTCTGGTTAACAACGGTGTTCATGTTTATTTCACCTTCTTCTCTTCTGTCTGAATCTTACTTATCATAGTTGTCCAGTTTTCTGACTTTGACATAATTCTCGAGCCTGTCCAGTCGTTTTTCCACAAGTTTTTCCCGGGCGAAAATATTGGTCTCAAGAGTTATGTTCTCGTCCTCCACTTCCCTGATCTCTGTTGTCTGTTCAGGAGAGAGCCGGGTAAAAGGATATGCCTTGGTTGCTGCATCCATCTGGATGATTTTCAGCTTGTCCTGTTCCAGCTGGACGCTGTATTTCGAGGCTTTCATAAGGCGAAATTCACGGACTATGAGCCAGATAAAGATAATGATAATAATTGCAAGAATTACCAGGAACGATGTGTCATTAATTATTGGCGGCGATGTCGCAATAATTGTTGTTGATTGTGATGTTGGAATAATATGAATCACCTCTCCGATTTAGTAAGTCGAATCACCTTCACAGGATTCCCCGGAAGGTTAAAGGTCATCTTTTCCCTTTACCTTTTTCTTCACGGTGTCGGCTGCACTGCCAGCGGCTTTTCCTACTGCAGCACCGGCTTTCTTTGCCCCGGTTGCTACATCACCACCGACTTTCTTAGCCCCGGCTGATACATCACCAGCGGTTTTTGATGCTTTTTCCTTGATACCCAGGGACTTTTTGATCGATACCTTGTCACCTTCTTTAAGTCCGAGAGATTTTAAGTCCTCTTCACTGACACGGACTTCATCTTTTCCCACCATAGTGTCAGAAATCACGGTGACGGTAACGGTTTTTTTTGCATCTTCATTGATGAGATCTATGTGATCACCGTTGACAATCTGAAGATCGGTAAGTCTCGACTCATGGATTCGTACACGTCCATGGCTCGGAAAAGCACGTTTCTTGATTTTCAGGGTTATGTTTTCCATACACTCACAACTATTCTATAATAAATAAAGGTTTGTGTAATATAGAGTTAATTACGCTATTATGTTATAATGTTGATAAAGATCTTGAATAACTTCGTTTTTTATTACAGAATCTTTCACAGTTTTTTACAAATTCAAAGATCCTGAACATTACCTCTTTCTGTGAGAATTACGCGTGATAGCAAAAAATCGTCCCTAAGGTCATGGTAATATGCGGAGTATAGCGGGATTGAGGAGGAGAAAAAATAGGATAAATTTTGTAGTTGTGGCACTAACAGGATATAAGGATACTGGTGTAGATCGATTCCTTACCCGTGATACTATCATGGATACAAGATTATCATGCTTTGTCTGGGGCATTATTGGCGTTATTTTTGGACTTTTTGCTCTGCTGTTTCCCGATCCGGAAATGATGCTTGCAACTTTTTATGTGATATTCCTGATAGTAACCGGACTGGTTATCGCAGTTTTCCTTTTCCTTGCCATTACTTCGACCAGCGATGAATCGCTGTTCTGGTTTGGTCTTTCTGCAGGATTGCTCATCCTGGCAGTTCTCTCATTTTTGGCACAGCAGTTCTTCGCAATCATTTTTCTGCTTATTATCGCAGGAATAGCATTTTATAATGGTTTTACCGATATCACGCTTGCACTCACCCATCCCAGGACCAAATATATCCTTATCCCTGGTATGTTCATTGCCGGCATAGTCCTGCTTGCCGCTCTTCTCTGGTACTTCCCTGATCCTGTCAAAAAATCTCGTTATCGTTATTATTGGCAACTTCGCATTTGTGTTTGGCCTTTTCTCTATCCTGATGGGCTATTTTCAGAGAGAAGAGCCACACCAGGGTGCAGCATGAACGACGGTGAATACTACGCATCATGATCATGAGCCAGAAAGGAAAAAATAACTGCCTCTCTGTGCAGAATGTAAAAAAATTGTGTTTGTTTCCATGACGTACGATGTCATTGTGATTGGTGCCGGTCCGGCCGGCTGTGCTGCGGCATCTGAATGTGCAAGGCAAGGACTTTCAACGCTCTGCATTGAGGAGCACGGTACTATTGGTTACCCGGTTCAGTGTGCCGGACTTCTGTCGAATGCTGCCTTTGCAGAATGCCGGGTATCGGAACGTCCGGTGCTCACCCGGGTCTCCGGTGCCCGGGTCGTATCCGGTCTCGGCAGCGAGATCCTTATCGATGCAAAGACACCAAAGGCTGTTGTTGCCGACCGGGGATCGCTTGACCGTGAGATGGCAGAGGCTGCAGCAAACTCAGGGGCAGAGTTCCTCTTAAAAACTGCAGCGTATGGTATACGGGGAACAACTCTCCTGACCCGGGGTGTGAACGGGCATGCAGAAATCCCGTTCAGGCTCCTCATTGCAGCAGATGGTCCCCGGAGTACAATTGCCCGTTTTTACAGTATGCCCCGTGCAAAGACGTACCTTGCCGGTATCCAGGTAGATCTGCTCCATGAATGCGATCCCCGGTTTGTGGAAATTTATCCTGATGCATCACCAGACTTTTTCGGATGGATGATCCCGACAGGAAAGGACCGTGTGCGTATCGGACTGTGCGGGCAGTCGCAGGTGCCGGAACGGTTCGCAGCATTCGTAAAAAAATATGGCAAGAGTGCAACACATCTTGTCACCGGGACCCTCCCGCTGGGTCTCATGCCCAGAACCTATGGTCACCGCACGCTGTTTGTTGGTGATGCTGCCGGGTTTGCAAAACCCACTTCCGGAGGGGGGGTGTATACCGGCATCCGTTCTGCCCGGCATGCAGCCGCAATCGCGGCTGCCTGTTGTGAAACGGACACGTTTACGGATGCAGCTCTTGCTGAGTATGAACAACGGTGGAAGTCAGATATCGGACGGGAACTGGATCTCGGGTTCCGGATTTTCCAGATGCGCCAGACCATTTCTGCACAGGAGATGGACGCTTTAATCCGGGCACTTCGTGATCCTGACATCGTTCGCACGATTGTTGAATATGGCGATATGGATCGACCCGGTGTTCTGGTCAAAAAACTTCTTCGTAAACCTGCCATATTCAGGTGCGCAGCCCCGCTTCTCCGGTCAGGTCTTTTGTCATTGTTCAAATAATGTGTACGAAAAATATGATCATTCACTATCATCAGAAACCACGTTTTTGGGCAGCATTATGTAATCTTTTCAGACCTCATACACTAGCATGAGAGAGAAATGATCCTGAAAATATCCTATAGTGTTATCAGAAAAGAAACGAGATTGTGGAAAAATTTTTTAAAATCAGGGTCTGGAACCCGTCTTGGTCATCTTTTTTGAGGGTTTTATAGGCCCTGGTGGATTTGTATGCGGAGGTAATTCATCACCATGAGGATGGGAATGGGGTGTATGCTTGGGCGGGAGAACGGGTTTTTTTATGGTTTTATGCGGAGGATGGGGAAGAGGATGATCAGAAGGATGATGCCGTGCATCTTCAAGGTGACGTTCCCTGTTCTTGCTGGGTCCGGCTTTGAGGCGAGGAGTTGTACCGGATTTCTCCGGCTGTTGTGCACGTCTCGGTGACATAATCAGTAATCTCTTTGTGAGATATAAAGGAACCGGTTTTTACCGGTTTGGCGTATCTGTGACCCATGGAGTATCCCCTTCATAATCAGGTACAGGAATACTGGTAACGCAATGACTGTCCGTCCTCCCAAGGCTTTTTTCGTTATAATTAAACCTCAGATTTTATCGTAATACTGATTATCCGAACAATAAGGAGAAGACTTGGGAAATGGAGTTTTTCGTAATGCGATTTTTGTGGTTCCATGACTTTGATATCAGGATAAAGCAACAGAATAAAAGAGAGTATAAAAGACTGTTCAGGACAGGTTACGGGAGTATTGCATTAACCCTGAATTTCAGTCATTTTTTTTGTCGGTGATTTTTTGATTCGTTATGAAGCGGTATGCACCATTCGGCACCGTGATCTCAAACCGTGCACCTCTCCCGGGTTCTCCGTTCTCATCAATGGTTATTCCGGTTATGGAGAGGATCTCCCGTATCAGGAATAACCCGAATCCTGTGTTTTTTCCATATCCCCGTTTAAACAGATGTTTCTTTGTTTCCCTGTCAATGCCGCCACCATTATCCTCGCATGCAATTGTCAGCGTATCTCCATTGTCACGGAAAGAAAACTGAACTACACTGGTAGTGTGCCCATGCCTCACGGCATTTTCCAGGAGATTGTAAAAAACCTTGCCTAAAAGCGGATCTGCATAGATCTCGATATTGCTGAAGGGTATCTGAATATCAACCGAACTCAGGTCGAGCAATGTTGCAGCAGCAGCAACAGTATCATGCACATTCTGCCATTGCGGTGCCTGGACCCCGATATCCTGGTAGTGTTTCGTAAACGTAATCTGCTGATTGATCCGCTCTGTTGCAGTGGCTTCTTTTTTGATAAAACCAAGGAGTTTTTCATCAGATGCAAATTCTTCCGATAATGCCAGATATCCGGAAAGAACCGTAAGCTGGTTAAGGATATCATGCCGGGTGATGCTTGAGAGAAGGTTCATTTTCTGGCAGGCAAGGGCAAGTGCATCTTCTGCCCGCTTTTGTTCGGTAATGTCCTGCCCTACTGACTGGTATTCGACAAGTGAGCCTTTCTTATCAAATAGTGCCCGGTCAGACCACCGCTGCCAGCGGAGAGAACCGTCAGGCATAATCACCCGATGGGTATCAATGGCAGAAGGATTCTCCTTTTTAAGGGATGCAAAGTGTTCTCTGACCTGGCGATGATCTTCGGCCGGGATCCGAGGAAAAAATTTCTTCCCAATGAGATCTTCACGTGATTTTTTAAAATACTGGCAGTATGCCTCGTTAACGAACAGTCTGCGTTCCATCAGGACGGAAACGTGAAATCAATTCGGTTTGATCCTCAACAACGGCCCGGTAGGTTCGTTCGCTCTTCCTCAGTGCGTCTTCTGCATGTTTGCGCTCGCTCACATCCCGCACAATCGCCTGGAGGAGTGTCTTTCCCCCGATTATTACCTGGCTAAGCGTTACTTCAGAATGAACGGGGTTTCCATCCGGACGGGTAAACAGCCAGTCGAATACCTGAGTGGAGTCTCCAAGAGCCGCTGAAATTTTTTCCTGTCCTTTTTGCTCAGAACTCACCCAATCGGGTTGCATAACCGGGGAAAAATCAATGAGCGATCGCCCCACGATCTCTCTCTTTTTTGTGCACCCGAAAAGTGCTACTGCCTGGCTGTTGCACTTTTTAAACCTGGTGTTTTCCAGAAGAAATATTGCGTCCTGTGAAGATTCAAACAGGGAACGGTATTGTTCTTCGCTTTCTTTGAGGGACTGTTCCATCCGCTTGTTTTCCGTTATATCCCTGATAACCTGTATTGCACCGGTAATATTACCGTTTGCATCATAGAGTGGGGACGCAATAAACCACAGATAGGCACCTTTACCACCGTAGAGCATCGGGAACTCCCTTTCAGCAATGAGTTTGTTGTCCTGGTGAATGACGGATGGATATTTCTCTTCGATTTCTTTATTCTCTTGAAGGACAAGATCGAGGAGTAAATCCTGTTTTTTTCCAAAAAATGGGAGGGCATAGATATGATCTCCTTCACCCATGACTGAAGAATTTTTTACTCCGGTCATCTCTTCCATTGCTTTGTTCCAGGCGATCACTTTTCCTTCAAGATCGATGGCAAAGGTTGCATCCGGAAGGAAGTTGACAAGATCGGATAACCGCTGTGCGGATTTTTTGTATCCTTCTCGTATCTGCCTCCGTTTGACTGCCTTTTTTATGTTATTTGCCAGTTCATCAAACTGGAATCGTGGATCGCTTCCTTTCGTGATATAAAAATCAGCACCGTTGTTGAGTGCCGCAATGACGACCTCTTCCTTTCCCTTCCCGGTGAAAATAATGAAGGGGATATCCCCAAATTCCGTGTGGACGTATTTGAGGAAAGAAATACCGTCCATCCCCGGCATCTGGTAATCGGAAATGATGGCATCGTATGATTTCAGTTTCTCTGATTTTACTGCATCATTCACCGAGGTTGTTACGTCGATGGTAAATTCCTTGGTTTTTTCCAGAAAAATCTTTACGATTTCAAGGAGAACCGGTTCATCATCGACATACAATACTTTATACATGGTAATCTCCGGAGATCCATCGATATTGACAGATGGTCACGATATATTGTCTGTTTACCGCTGATAATAATTTTTCGTGCATATATATATATTTAACTTTAAAAATTTCATTGTTTTTATGCGACTTTTGAGCATATAAGATATTATTTGAAGATATTTTGGATTACACGCAGGATCCGATTGAAGGAACCGAAAGACCCGATGAAAGATTTTGTTTCGGGTGATATCTGACCGGATCTTTCTCAATCTATAACCTATTCTGATGAAATAATAAAGACTGGCAAGGCATTGACGCAATGCATCTTCATTTTAGAGTGGCGGGTATCCAGGCAGAAGGAAATAAAGACGAGCTGAATCCCGCATTTCATTTAAAAAAGATCGCAATAAAATTGTTCCTGTGCCATTTACTCTTCCACGTGGATAGTCGTGAGCTTCACCGACTCAACACCTTTTTGCGACATGAGCCGCTCGGCAAATGTTTTGATCTCTGCACCATCACCATGCACTAAAATCACTTCAAGACAGCGATCGTGGGTTACATGCGAGTGCAGGGATGCCTTGATGATAGCATGAAATTCATGCTGAATATCGGTGAGGGTGACCAGCAGGCCCCGCTGGTCATGATCATACACCATGGTGATGACCCCCTCACGTTCACCCTTGACATCGGACATCCACTTGTAATAGGTGATATAGGTTCGGATAGCATCGCGAATGCCTTCGGAACGGGACGAGTACCCGCGCTGGTTGATAATATCATCAAATTTGTCAAGCAGGTTGCTGGGAAGCGATATTCCGATGCGGGAGAGATCAGAGTCCATGGTCATAATAAGCCTCAGTTATGTCTATATCATAGCGGATTGTTTTTTAAGGTTTTGAAAAATGTTCAGGAAAGTATGAATCAGTGAGACTGTATGGATTAGAAATGATAAAGGACCCGTGGATTCAATGTCTATCCATTCCCATTTACCAGGGAAGACCTTTGATATTGCTCTGGGAATTTCCTATTTTCAGTAATAATTTTAAAAAATCATACTAAATACAAAAAATTTATTACTAATTGATTTCCACTGTTTCATGGTGATACCCTCTCAATGGGGGTTCACTTTAGGCAAAATTAAAAAAAATATCTGTCGCCTCTCAAAACGTTGTTCCAAAATTGTATTCCTCAATGTGAGACTAATTTAAATGTTCAGATGAACGTCACAATAATTTCGATATAATATCAAATAACAATGCTTTTTAATTACAGAGTATTACGATATCATATAATTGTAATAATTACTTTGTGGTGAAATCATGCATATTCCTGACGCATTCATGCCCATCTGGCAGGGCGCAATCTACTGGATTATTGCCCTGGTGTTTATAGCACTTGCCCTTAAGTGGGCAAAGAATGAACTAAACGAAGAGAAACTACCACTCGTCGCGGTGCTTGCCGCCGGTATCTTTGCCCTCCAGTCCTTCAACCTTCCCGTTTCAATGGGGACAAGCGGACATCTCGTGGGTGGAGCATTGGCAGCCATACTTCTCGGATCACCCTTCGCTGCTGTCTTTATCCTCACCCTGGTGCTGATCGTGCAGGCTGTCGTTTTCGGTGATGGCGGTATCGTTGTGATGGGCGCCAACATCATCAATATGGGCGTTATCGGCGGCTTTGTCGGCTTCTATACCTTCAAGGGATTGATGGGGATGACCAAGAGTATGCCAATCTCCGCCTTCGTTGCAGCATGGCTGGCATGTCTGATTCCGGCTCTTGCCTGTGCAGTTGAGATGTTCCTTGCCGGTACCTTCCCCCTCCAGGAAGGGTTAATAGCCATGGGTATCTATCATGCTATCATTGGTGTCATCGAAGGGGTTGTCACGGTAGCTGCCATTTACCTGATCACCAGTGTCCGCCCGGATCTTGTTGATACCGGTGTGAAGGCACCTGCGGGGGCATAAGCATCATGATGGATAATAAAACATTTATTATTGCAGGTATTGTGGTAGCAATACTCATCGGCGTTGTAGCCGTGTTCATGGCATCCGCAGATCCGGATGGCCTGGAGAGCACCGCACTGGTTGTGCAGGGACAGAAAGAACTGACAGGTATAACTCCCGAAGATGCAGAGCTGGAGGAAGACCTGACCGATAAGTTTTCCTATACTTCTCCCATGCCGGATTACGCACTTGGGGAAGAGATGGGATCATTAGGAGGGCTGATTGCAATCATTGTCGGCATCTTCCTCGCGTTCCTTGTTGTGCTTGGGCTTGCCTATGCAGTCAAGATTGCTGGAAAACCAGCAAAATAAACCCAAAGAACTTTACATTTTTTCAACCTACTTCCTATACTCATGCACCTGATCGAGACCCGCGAGCTCTGTTATGTCTATCCCGGCAACGTCACCGCACTGGACCATATCAATTTTATCGCCCCGAGAAAAGCACGCATTGCGGTGATCGGATCGAACGGTGCAGGAAAAAGCACGCTGTTCAAGCACTTCAACGGCATCTTCAAACCTACCTCCGGTTCCGTTCTTATCCGGGGTGAACCTATCACAAAACAGAACCTCCGGGAGATCAGGAAATTTGTCGGTATCGTTTTCCAGAACCCTGATGACCAGATCTTCTCACCAACCGTAGAGCAGGATGTTGCCTTCGGTCCCACAAATCTTGGTCTCGATGCCGAAACTATCCACCACCGCGTACATGAAGCCCTGCGGGTAGTAGGGATCGAGCACCTTGCAAGCCGGGTGCCCCATCACCTGAGCGGGGGTGAAAAGAAACGGGTTGCGATTGCCGGGGTCATTGCGATGGAACCGGAAGTGCTCGTCCTCGATGAACCGAATGCCGGTCTCGACCCCCGGGGTGTTGCCGATCTCAACCGGTTCATCAACTCCCTTTCGGAAAAGTACGGCATGACCGTTATCTTCTCAACGCACGATGTTGCTCTTGTTCCTGAAGTAGCAGATTATATTTATGTCATGGATAAGGGACGTATCATTGCAAGCGGAACGGTTGACGAAATTTTTGTGCAGCCGGAGATGCTCCAGTCGGTGCGGCTCGATGTGCCCGTGCTCCCCAAACTCTTAAAGACACTCAGGGAGCATGGTGTGGAGGTATCGATGGCCTACACCTATACAGATGCGGAAAACTCCCTGCTTCATGCATTTGGCAAACGATCATGATTGAAGAGCTCTTCGAGATAGAACGGGATGCTTATAAAAACAGTGTAATCCACCGTCTTGACGCACGGGTAAAGATCGCGATTGCGTTTGCCGCGATCATTGCCCTTGTTGCCGTGCCCTACTCAACGATGATCTATACCGTGGGAGCATTTTTCTTTGCGTTCTTTTTCCTGCTCTGGTGCTGTTCACGACTCCCGCTTGGGGTCTATGCAAAACGTCTGCTCTCGATACTTCCTCTCTGGGGAGTCATCATCTTCTTCCAGATTTTTATCAAGAACAAGTATTATACTGATTACACGGTGGTTGTGAGCCTCCCATGGGGCATAAACATCTATGCACAATCCATCGAATTTGCCTTTATCCTCCTGGTCAAGTTTATCGTCACTGTCTCGTTCATCATCCTGCTGTCATCCACAACGAAGATGCCTGACCTGCTGGAAGGGGCATCGCGGATGGGACTGCCCGCAGAATTTGCACTGGCACTCGGTATGATGATCCGTTACCTGTTTGTGTTCGGGTACATGTATCGCAAGATCAATGAAACATTACAGACCAAATGCTTCGATGCGTTTGATCGCCATCTGCCGTACCGCTATCGTCTCAATCAGTCTGGCTACACCATCGGCACCATGTTTATCCGCTCGTACGAGCAGGGGGAACGGGTGTATACCAGCATGCTCTGCCGTGGATACGGCAGGGAAAGTTTTCTTTTTGTGACAAAAAAACCCCTGCGGAGATATGAGTGGGCATTTCTCACCCTATCCCTCAGCTTTATCGTGATCGTGCCGGTGACGATCTGGCTGACCGCAGTCAGCCTATTTTAACCAGTACCTTTTTTTAGCACCTGGTACCATGGTGTGATCATGGAACATCCATTTGGTCATGGTTTTATCACGAGCATCATGCTCATCATCCGGCACTTTGCACTGCCACCCGAACAAGCGTGGTTCGGGGCCAGCGATCATGTTGAGGGGTTGGTGCTGCCGGAGAAGTTCAAAGGTACTGAGGTTGAAGAGATTACCACGCTGTTGAAAAAGAAAGTGATCTGGCACCAGCCGGGCACTATGGACAAGGAGGACGCGAGGGACGTGATCTTGACACTGAACCGGCTTGTCATTGCGATTGACCATCGAGCTTGGCATTGCCGACGCCGGGATCGGGGAGTTCCGGTAACAGGGAAAACCTTTTTATAATAATAACCGGTTTTTACGCCTTATCCTTTAAGTCATCAAACAACCAATAATTATTGTGATAACACTACGGTATTTTTTTATTTTTTTTAACGGAGGTTTTTCTTGACTGAAACGTACGATGCATCCAATATTACCGTTCTTGAAGGGCTCACACCGGTCCGAGAGCGTCCGGCTATGTATATTGGCAGCACAGACACCCGCGGGCTGCACCATCTCGTCTATGAAGTCGTGGATAACTCTATCGATGAGGCACTGGCAGGCTACTGTACGCTAATATCCGTAACAATCAATAAGGACGGCTCGGTCTCGGTCATTGATAATGGCCGTGGTATTCCCGTAGACAAGATGGAAAAGAACCACAAGAGTGCTCTCGAAGTCGTGCTCACGGTCCTGCATGCCGGAGGAAAATTCGATAAGGAGAGTTACCAGGTCTCCGGGGGTCTTCATGGTGTTGGCGTTTCAGTGGTCAACGCGCTCTCCAACTGGCTTTCCGCCCGCGTGTACCGGGAGGGCAATATCTATGAGATGCGCTTTTGCCAGGGCAAACCAACCAGCCCGCTTACATCACGCAAGGAAACCGTTCCTGAGATGATCAGTCGGTACCAGCAGTGGTTCGGTGTAACCGGTACCCTTCAGCCGGACATCTCCAGCCAAGTCCGATCCGTCCGATGAAGAAGATCGCCGGTCGTTCCTTGTTCAATTTGGTGCAAAGATGACGGGAACTGTCATCCACTTCGTTCCCGATGCAACGATATTTGAAACGACTACATTCGATTACGATATGCTCGCCCACCGGCTCCGTGAGCTTGCATTTCTCAATGCCGGCCTGACGAATAAAAATATCAGATGAACGTAGCAGTGACACAGCAGTCTATTGTTACGCAGGGGGACTTGTCGAATTTGTAAAATACTTAAACGAAGGGGCAGAGTGTCTTCACCCAATCCCGATCGATATCACAAAAAAGGATGCCGAGAACAAGCTCGAACTCGAAGTCGCGATGCAGTATACCACAGCATACGATGAGAAACTCTTCGCGTACGTCAACTCGGTCAACACCCGCGATGGCGGTACGCACCTGGAAGGATTCCGGAGTGCCATCACCCGTGCCATTAACATGATGGCAAAACGCAACGGGTTGATCAAGGAAAATTCCCCGTTAACCCTCCGCGGTGAAGATGTCCGGGAAGGACTTACGTCTGTTATATCCGTTAAAATGGCAAATCCCCAGTTCGAGGGTCAGACAAAGATGCGCCTAGGCAACAGCAGTGTCAAAGGCATTGTTGACTCGCTCGTCTACGCCGCACTCTCCGAATATTTTGATGAGAATCCCAAAGTGCTCCAGATTATTATTGAAAAAGCACTCTCAGCAGCAAAAGCCCGCGAGGCAGCAAGGAACGCGAGGGATCTTGCCCGGCGCAAGAGTTCTCTGGAGAGCAGCGGCTTACCCGGTAAACTCGCTGACTGTTCGGAACGGGATCCGGCAAAGAGCGAGATCTATATCGTAGAAGGTGACTCTGCTGGTGGCAGTGCAAAGCAGGGAAGAGACCGGAAGTTCCAAGCAATCCTACCTCTCAAAGGCAAGATCCTAAACGTTGAAAAAGCAGGTGAACACCAGATCTTAAAGAATGCCGAGATCCAGACGCTCATTTCGGCTATTGGTACCGGTATTGGTGAAAAGTTCGATGCCGAACGGGCACGTTACCATCATATCGTCATCATGACCGATGCTGATGTCGACGGGGCTCACATCCGGACACTCCTGCTCACGTTCTTCTACCGTTACATGCTCAAACTCATCGAAGCCGGGTACGTGTATATCGCCCAGCCCCCACTGTTCCGCGTTGCAAAGGGTAAGGAGGAGAGGTATGTCTATAAGGAGGAGGAGATGCAGAAAGTTTCGGCCTGCTATGGGCGAAAAAGGAGTCAGTATCCAGCGTTACAAGGGTCTTGGTGAGATGAACGCCCAGCAGCTCTGGGATACAACCATGGATCCGGAAATACCGGATCTTCAAACAGGTCACCATCGAAGATGCAATGGAGGCCAATGAGATCTTCAAGATCCTTATGGGTAAAGACGTTGAGACCCGTAAAAATTTCATCATCCGCCATGCAAAGGAGGTGACAAACCTTGACATCTGATGCAACCCCTCCCGGCAAGCGGACCGCTCACGCATCGTGTGGAACCCATCAGTATCGAACACGAGATGAAGACCTCCTATATCAACTACGCCATGAGCGTTATCATCGGGCGTGCAATTCCTGATGTCCGCGACGGGCTCAAACCGGTCCACCGCCGGTCGCTCTTTGCCATGTGGGATATGGGGAATACCAGTGACAAGCCCACAAAGAAAAGTGCGAGAGTTGTTGGTGAAGTGATGGGTAA
The DNA here is from genome assembly GCA_963699515.1 of uncultured Methanoregulaceae archaeon. Lineage (GTDB taxonomy): Archaea > Halobacteriota > Methanomicrobia > Methanomicrobiales > Methanospirillaceae > Methanoregula. The sequence continues at coordinate 633,176 of CAVOUD010000003.1, forward strand.
GTTTCACCCGCATGGCGATGCTTCCATCTATGACACGATCGTCAAGATGGCGCAACCGTTCTCATACCGCCACATGCTCGTGCAGGGGCAGGGCAACTTTGGGTCTGTTGATGGTGATTCTGCAGCAGCAAGCAGGTATACTGAAGTCAGGCTTTCGCAGTATGCTGAAGCGCTTCTTCAGGATCTCGACAAAGAAACCGTCAGGTTCGTACCGAACTATGACGAATCATTACAAGAGCCGGTTGTTCTTCCCGCAAAGGTTCCCAACCTGCTCGTCAACGGTACTGACGGAATAGCGGTTGGTATGGCGACCAAGATGCCCCCGCATAACCTGCGGGAGGTTTGTGACGCAGTCTCTCACTATCTTGATAACCCTGAGATTACCGTTGAGGACCTCATGAGGATCATGCCAGGCCCGGACTTCCCAACGGGCGGTGTCCTGATGGGGGTCGAGGGTGTGCGAAACGTTTACGCCACCGGACAGGGACGCCTGATCGTCAGGGGGGTTGCTACCATTGAGGAATCCGAGGGGGGTAACCGCGGTGATCGGATCATCGTGACCGAGCTACCCTACCAGGTAAACAAAGCTCAGTGGATCACTACTATCGCAGAGATGGTAAAGGATAAACGGATAGATGGGCTTTCCGATATCCGCGATGAATCTGACAAGGATGGTATCCGGGTCGTATTTGAGCTCCGCAAAGGTACACATATCAGCAGTCATCCTCAACCAGCTGTACAAGCTTACGGCGCTTGAGTCCAGTTTCTGGGTGAGCAATCTTGCCATTGTCGATAACCAGCCAAGGACGCTCACCCTGCATGGACTTCTTGACAACTTCGTCCATCACCGTATTGAGGTAATCCGGCTCCGTTCAGAATTTGACTTAAAAAAGGCAAGGGAAAAGGTCCACATCTTAGACGGGCTGCTCATGGCCCTTTCGGAAATTGACGCGATAATTGCCAAAATTCGTGCTTCTGACACAGTGGAGAATGCCCGCCTGGCACTTATTACCAAATTCGGTCTTGATGAACCGCAGGCAAATGCAATCCTCCAGATGCAGCTCCGCCGGCTCGCAGCGCTCGAGCAGCAGAAGATCACCGATGAGAAAAAGGGCCTCGAAAATGAAATCGCCCGGCTTGAGACCATTCTGTCCAGCGAAGCCAACATCAAAGACGAGATACGCAGAGAAACAGCCGAAGTCGCTCACAAAGTTCGGTGATGCACGCAGGACCCAGATCGCGCTTGATACCAGCAACCTGTCAAATGAAGACCTGATTGAGGATAAAACCGTGCTGGTCTCCATCACGACTGCAAACTACATCAAGCGTATAGACCTTGACACATATCGCAAACAGCGGCGTGGCGGTCATGGAATCACCGGTATGGCCACCAAGGATGAGGACTTTGTCGAATCGGTGTTTGTCGCTGGTATGAAAGATTACCTTCTCTGCTTTACCAATCTTGGCAGGGTGTACTGGCTTAAGGTCTACCAGATCCCGGAGAGTTCCCGTGCTGCAAAAGGCAAACCCATTGTCAACCTCCTCAACCTGAAAGATGAGATTGTGACAACGGTTCTTCCGGTCCGGGAATTCAGTGAGGCCCGTTTCTTATTGTTTGCAACGAGATTCGGGCAGGCAATCAAGATTACGGCTGAAGGAATTTTCCAATCCCCGTTCTGTCGGCACAAATGCAATCAGGATCCGGGAAAATGATCAGCTGGTTGATGTAATTCTGACGGATGGCACAAAAGAAATTATCCTGACCAGTCGTTTCGGGCAGAGCCTGCGGTTCCACGAAGAGACCGTACGGACGGTCGGGAGAGGTGCACAGGGCGTGCGGGGGATGAAGATGAGGGGCGAGGATACCGTTGTGGCAGTCACCCTTCTCGAAAAGGATCATCTTCTAACCATCTCTGATGTCGGGTTCGGCAAGAGGTCTGAATTCGATGAGTTCCGCGGCCATGGCAGGGGAACCATGGGAGTCAGGAACATGCAGCTCGAGCGTGATGCCGTCATCATTGAATCCCGTGCAGTTTCAGATACTGACGAGATTATTGTAATGACTGCTGAAGGGATTGTCATGCGTACTCCGGTCAGCGAGATCCGGATTATCGGTCGCGGGAACAAAAGGCGTCAGGACCATACGTCTTGATGAAAAAGACAGGGTTGTCGGTGTTGCAATTGTTCAGCCTGAAATTGAAGCGGTTCTTGAGATAAATAACGGTTCAGAACCGGAAAATGATGACGTGGGTAATGAAGAAAGGGGTGTCTGAATTCAGACATCTCCCGGGTATCTTTTTTCCCGTTTCGATCCTTTTTTGTTTATTGTGGATTTTATAACACTGGAGAAACGGGCGTGAACCGATCGGCTTCACTCCCGAACCATGAAAATCGTACTCTCTACGATGGATTACCACTTCCCTGGCCTCTCCGGGGCCCGGCTGCCAGGGAGTTTTTTTTGTTACCGATCCGTCATGAGGGCGCCCAGTCGGGGGCGGTGGCATTCATCGCACCAGATGAATAGAGTGCTAACAATTCCTGCATCCGAACTGAATACTATGATTTACTATGAAAATGCGATCACTTTTTCATCCTGTTTGGTTGTCTCCCAGGGGGAATCATGTCTGTTTTCTTGGGAATTGTTTTTAAAAAACCTGAACGCTCACGGCAGTTTTCCCCCGCTGCTTCGGTTCCCCTAAATGCGATACCTCCTGAACAGGTACTACATCATCATCGCTTCTTGTGTGCAGGGGTGGCAAAGGGGGACAGGAACTGTCCAGTCTTTTGTCCTACCAGAGCTTTTTATTCCATACCTTGATAAAAGGAGTTCTCCAGAGCCGATTTTATCATATTTTATTTACCTGCTCGCTATTTTACCGGAAAGGAGATACTGCTGAACAGAGGATTACATCCGTTATCATGTGATCCAGGATCAGGAAGGATTTTTGCAGAAGAGGAAAGGAATGATGTACGGTGAACTGATGTTTCAGACAACCTTTAAGGTTAGCTCACAAGGCGAAGGTGATATTATCAATATCACACCTCATGTCAAAAAAGTGGTCGAGAATAGTAAAGTACATGAAGGAATCATTCACCTTTTTGTGCAACATTCTACCGCGGCACTCACTACAATCGAGTTTGAGCCGGGGTACTTTCCGATCTCAAACGAGCACTCTCGATTCTTGCCCCGGATAATGCGGAATATGCTCATAATGCCCGTTGGGGTGACGGTAACGGCCGCTCACACGTAAAAGCGGCTCTTGTCGGTCCTTCACTCACCATCCCCCTGAAGGCAGGTACCCTGATGTGCGGGACATGGCAGCAGATTGTCCTGATTGAATGTGATGTAAACACAGGACGCGAGCGGACGATTGTGTGCACGGTTATGGGAAAAGCATGAGTTTTTTGGTCTGTTTCCCCGCTTCTCCCTCTTGGTTTAATCCTCCAGGTTATTCTGTAAGTGACAGGTAGAGGGCTGCAAAAACGAATAGGTACCCACAGATCCGCAGGAGGACAAAGATAACTTCTGGAAACAATGTCAGCCCAAGCAGGGTGTTCAGATGTGATAACCCGAACATCCCAAATGCAACACCAATAAACAGTGCGCTGATACTGTTTCGTTTCCGGTATACCAGATATCCCGATACAAGAATTACGATACACAGGAAAAGATTTCCAGGACTGCGGGATCAGGAACAAAAGCCATAGTAATTTGCTCACCCGATTTTCTTTTGGTGTTCTGCATCTTAATTATATCATAGCACGTCGTACGGAGAGTTCCGTGGCAAAAAAAGATGATTGTGCAGGGCACGGTATGTCACCAAATTCATTTATCACTACCCGTGCCATGGTAGAATCATGAACATCACGTTGAAACAAAAGATTATCACCAGGTGTGCGGACCTTGACATTCCCCTTGTGGGATTTGCCCCTGCCCGCAGATGGGACAAACCTTTGTTCGAACCATGGGTTCCTGAGGACTTCCGGCCACGGTCAATTTTTCCAGAAACGCAAACCGTTATTGTCATAGGTCTTCCGGTAAACTTGCCGATCGTGGAAACATCCCCCTCGATCTATTACCATGAACTGTACCGTACAGTCAATACCCTGCTGGACACGAGCGGGTACCGGATCTCCTTATTGCTGAATGCTGAAGGTTTCCCTTCGATCTGGATCCCCCGGGATGGTTATGGATCGATACGTCTCTTAAAGGAAAAACCACTCGCCTTTTTCTCTCACCGCCATGCCGCTTTTCTTGCAGGTCTGGGAAATTTTGGCATAAACAACATGTTACTGACTGAAAAATTCGGACCGAGAGTACGGTTTACTTCGATTTTTACCGCAGCGGACATTCCACCGGATCCTGTTATGGAGAAATCTTTGTGTACAGAATGCATGCAATGCGTAGGTATCTGTCCGGTAAAAGCCCTGGATGGCAGGGAATACCCGGAGGGGCTGACCGATAAAAAAACCTGTGCCACCCGATCTGAGGCTCTTTTAAAGCGATATATTTCGCCGTGCGGTCTGTGTATCAAGGTCTGTCCTGTCGGGGAAGATCGAAAGCTGTACAAGAACGAAGATCCCAGGATCTACCACGAGGAGGATACTAGCGTTCGATGAATACCACCGTGCATGGAAGCATGTCAGGTCCTATGGCGGGAGATAGTCAAAAACCCTGTCGTTTATCCTCGTTGATGAGGTCGATCATGAAACCAAGAAAAAATTTATATCCTCATCTCCAATTCAGATCACAGAATCAAATAATTTTTTTCAAGAAGGTGACCCCTATACACTTCCGTAAAGTCCCTAAAACCGGTGATGAACTCTCTATACTCGGCTTCGGGTATATGCGATTGCCGAAAAAAAGTGGAGGTGGGATTGATGAGGAACGTGCGATCCGGCAGCTGCGATATGCTATCGACAATGGTGTTAATTACGTCGATACAGCTCCTGCATATCATTTTGGGAAAAGCGAGAAAATACTTGCCCGGGCACTTGCAGACGGTTACCGGGAAAAAGTGCGGATTGCAACAAAACTCCCGCCATGGTCGGTCCATTCGCAGGAAGACATGAACCATATTCTTTCTTCGCAACTGTCCACGCTTCATACTGATCGCATCGATTACTACCTGCTCCATAGTCTCACAAAAGCGAGCTGGGAGAAGATGAAAAGGCTTGGGGTACTGGGATTTCTCGACACCGCAAAAAAAGACGGGAGGATAAAAAATGCCGGGTTCTCATTCCACGGTGATCTGGCGACTTTTAAAGAGATCATTGATGCATATAACTGGGATTTCTGCCAGATCCAGTACAATTATCTCGATGAGCACAATCAGGCAGGCACTGAAGGTCTTGTATATGCTGCAGGAAAAAACCTTGCCGTCATGATAATGGAACCTATCCGTGGCGGCAACCTTGCCGGGAATGTACCCGACGAGGTAAAAAAAATCTGGGACGAATCTCCCGTCAGACGATCTCCTGCAGAGTGGGCGCTCCGCTGGGTGTGGAACCATCCTGAAGTAACCGTCGTGCTTTCGGGAATGAACGATGAGCGTCATATTGAAGAAAACCTGCGGGTTGCAGGAGAAGCTCTCCCGAATTCACTGTCCCAGTCCGAACTGGTACTTATTGCCCGGGTGCGCGATGACCTACCAGCGATTGATGAAGGTCAACTGCACGGGTTGTGGATATTGCATGCCATGCCCGTGCCGGTGTTGATATTCCGGGCTGTTTCTCGCTCTACAATGCACACCACCTTTTCCCTCATGACCGGAGTGCAAAATTCCACTATATGGGACGTCATGGGGGCTTACTCTCCAATGTTTCCTATGCCGGACTGTGCAGGCAATGTGGCAAATGTGTAAAAAACTGTCCCCAGCACTTGCCTATTCCAGACCGACTTAAGGAAGTTTCAAAAGAGATGGATGGATGGATGAGCTTTAAAGTACCGGTGCTTAAAAGTGGACTGTGGTGTATGAACCAGATCGGACGCATCGGGCGTATATTTTCCTCAAACAAAAACCCAAGGTAATGTATCCATCATCCTGCATTCCACATTGAAAAATACCTTATACCAAAAAACAATTTCTGGGATTTTTATACAACAGTCTTTTTTTATCCTTGTACCTGTGGGATCTCCCGCATTGATTTAACCAGGAAAAATCCGACAACACCAAATGTGATGATGGGCGACACCCAGAAGGGGATATGAACGCCGAAACTATCCATCATCATAATAATTCCAAGAAAGCAGATGGAGTACATTGCCCCGTTTTTAAGATAACGGTATTTCTTGATATTGTCAACATTACGTAGGGTTAATTCCCTCACAACAAACGCCCCGATGCCATTACCGATCAGAATAAGGGGAACTGACATGGTAAACGCAAATGCGCCAATGACTCCATCAATAGAGAACGTTGCATCGATGACCTCAAGATAAAATACTTTGCTGATATCTGACATATCAGACGAATGGAGCATCTTCTCCTCAGCTTCTTCTGCATTCTGCCGAAATCCGTGAACAATAAAAAAAGTTGTGGAACCGACAACGGCTCCAAATGCGATAAAGGGTGATTTTTCCAATGCGAACCAGACAAGCCCGGTAAGCAGGATAGACACTATGGCAAAGAACCAGACTCCTTTTGAGGCGATATAACGTTCTCCCCTCAGGCCAAAATTTTTACTCTCAAGGAACAGCCAGTGAAGGAAAAGAAAGAGCAGGAATGTTCCCCCTCCCATCAGAAGAATGGGAGCTGACTGTTCAATTGCTGCTATTACAAGTGGATCACTTGAGAATGTCGCAGTAAATGCACCGATAGGACCCAGAGAGGAGGTTGACAACCAGACGATAAGCCAGGGAAGCAACCCCCGGATTGCAAAGACTGCAATGAGTAATCCCCAGGTCAAAAACCAGCGTTTTGCTCTTTCACCCATCGTTGAGAGCACTTCGGCATTGATAATCGCGTTATCAATGCTGGTTATTGTCTCAAACAAAACGAGTCCGGCGATGATCAGGAAAATGGAAAGGATGTCCATGAATCAGAAACATATAGGATTTTGTCCCTATAAAAACGTACGGAAGCGAGAATCGCGTCAGGATTGGGGAAATCCTGCGATATATAAACAAAAACGTTGACAAATCATTTTATACGGGATAACGACCGGTATATTTAATACTATATTACAGAATGTAAATAGAGCGGATTGGATAGTCTGCTGAAGTGGGTTGCGTTGATATCAGTCCTCTATATTGATAGTGACCCGGTCCTGCTGGACTCGGGCAAGCGGTTTTTGGAACGTGAAATGGATATTCGGGTAGATAGTGCCCACACTGCCCTGGAAGCCCTGGAACGGTTAAAGACCGGTTCATTTGATGCGATCATTTCTGATCATGCGATGCCGGACATTGATAGTATTCATCTCCTCAAAATTGTCCGGGAAAAATTCCCAAAACTCCCCTTCATTATTTTTACGGATAAAGGCAGGGAAGAGATCTTCATTGAAGCCCTCAACCACGGTGCTGATGATTATATCAAAAAAGGCGGAGATCCAAAATCCCTGTTTGCCGAGTTGTCCTATAAGGTAAAACGCGCTGTTGAATTCCGGGAGAGTGAACAGAAGATTGCACGTCTCAACCGTATAGATGCGATACTCCGGCGAATCAATGAGTCAGTAGTACACATCCATGACCGGTTGCAGCTGATGCAGGAAATATGCAAGATAATGGTCAAGGAGGCAGGATTTGTGATGGCCTGGGTCGGATTTGAAGATCCTGACACCCACAGGATTAATCATGTCACCGCAAGCGGGATAGTAGATGATTTTTTTGTCAAAGTCAGATTATCATCTGATGATATTACCCATGGACAAGGTCCGACCGTCACTGCAATCAGAAAAGGAAAGTATAGCATATGCAATAATATCCTGGCTTACCCCTCCACGGAGATGTGGGAAGAAGATGCCCTCAGGAAAGGATACCGACTCTGCAGCTGCATTCCCGTTAAGTACGGGAACAACAGGACATGGAGCGATCACCCTCTATTCCCGTGAGAAAGACTTTTTTACCGATTCCGAGATCCGGCTGCTCAACGGAATTTCAGAGGATATCTCCTTTGTGCTAACAACAATGGAAATGGAGGATACTCAAAGACAGGTTCAGGAAGAACTGGAAACTTCGGAGCACCGACTGATGGAAATTATCAATTTTCTTCCGGATGCAACATTTGCCATCGATACACAAGGTACCATCATCGTCTGGAACAAGGCAATGGAGAAACTTACCAAAGTCAGCGCCGAGAAGGTACTTGGACTGGGTAATTATGAATATTCTTTCCATACGTTAGGAGAACGAATTCCGGGACTCCTTGATCTGGTTTTTGCAACAGACACAGAACTTGAGAAATACCACTACTCGGCTATACAAAGAAGCCATAATTATATCAGAGCACAAATACAGGTCTCCAGTCTGAAAGGGAAACCCGCCACCCTTGAGGCGATCGCTTCTCTGGTATTCGATCAAAACGGGCAGTTTTCCGGTGCGATTCAATCGATGTATGATGTCAGGGAACTGCGCCAGAAGGATGAAAAATTCCATCGGTTATTTGATACCACAGATCATGGTATTATTATTCTTGATACAAATACCAAAAAGATTGTCGATGCAAATTTATTTGTTGTTACGCTGACGGATTATTCGCTGGAAAATCTCCTCGGCAGAAACCTGGGAGAAATAGGTTTTTCCAAAGAAGTAATTCCGGAAGAGCAATTCTTTTCAAATATGGAGAAAACCGGATATATCCACTACAAAGACATTCCCTTGGTCACGAAGAGTGGCAAGATTATTGATGTTGAATTTATCAGCAAGACAAATTCTCTCAATGATCATCAGGTTATCCAGTGTTCAATTTATGACATCTCCGTTCGGAAACGGGCTGAAAGTGCCAGGATTCTTTCGAGAAAGAATCTCGACATGTTTTCCAGCATGATACGGCATGATATCCTGAATCAGCTGATGGTTGTCAGCGGCTCCCTCGAACTTGCAGGATACGGTATTCAGGAGCCCGATTTGTTGAAACATCTGGCCCGTGCCCAGACAGCAACAAAAACCATACAACGTCAGATTATCTTCACCCGGGAATATGAAAATCTCGGTGCATCTACACCCACATGGCAACAGGTATCAACGGTCATACGCCGGGCATTCCTGGAAGTAGAAACAGAATCAATTATTCTGAACATTGAACAGGACAGCCCGTATGTTTTTGCTGACCCGCTCTTTGAAAAGGTTTTTTACCATCTCTTTAATTATTCGTATAAATATGGGGAGAAAGTTACCCGTATCGAAGTATCTTTCCACTATGCCATGACAGAACTCATCATAATGGTTGCTGATAACGGAATCGGAATATTACCGGAAAACAAAGCTTATCTCTTTGAGTGGAGATCGGGGAATGAAAAGACCCTGGGCCTCTTCCTGGCACAGAAAATCCTTGCAAGCACGGGTATTACAATCAGGGAGACCGGGGAGTTCAAAAAGAGTACACGGTTTGAAATTATTGTTCCTATGGAAGGGTTCCAAACCGTATCACGACAACCAACATGAAAACCCGGAAAAATGAGGGCAATTTTTTCAAACCATCTGCACCTTTTTTCCATTTGATGGGATCGATCATCCTTTCGAAGTGCGAGGAATAAACCGCACATCTTCAGACGAGAAGAACTGATAACCAACACCAGCGGTATTCTTTGGATAAGGGACAGGTTCAGGGTATCAACCGGGAACAGACTCATTTCTGATTTGCAGTCACTAAATCCTCCGTATCATACTTGTCTATGAGTTTACCTGACACAAGGGATATTCGTGGCAATTATACCAAATGCCTGTATAAAATAAAGAGTTGTTGGATTCAGATGATACTGAGTCTAAATAAGTAAGGTATTTTTTTATTATTATTAGTTTTCAACGGCGGTTTTTTTAATTAACATGTATGAACAAAAAACTAAATCCTTGACGAAACAATAATAAAATCAATGATTTCCCTCCTTTACGTAGATGACGAGCCGGATCTGCTCGACCTCTGCAAACTTTTTTTAGAGAGGGAGGGAGAATTCTCGGTTGCCACTGTCACTTCTGCCAGGGAAGGTTTACAAATCCTTGCTGAGGGGATGATTGACGCGATCGTTTCTGACTATCAGATGCCGGGGATGGACGGTATTGAATTTCTCAAACAGGTACGGATGGAGTTCAAAGATATCCCGTTCATCCTTTTCACCGGTAAGGGACGTGAGGAAGTTGTTATTGAGGCTATCGAAAACGGCGCTGACTTTTATCTCCAGAAAGGTGGAGATCCCCGTGCCCAGTTTAGCGAACTAAGTCATAAGATACGCCAGGCATTCAGAAGGAAAAAGGCAGAGGAGGAGCTCCGTATGATGAAGGCCACCGTCAGCAATGCTGCCGAAGGAATTCTTTGGATCAACGAAAACGGGGGGATTATTTTTTTCAATGACACTATTTGTTCAATGCTTGGATATTCCCGGGAGGAATTTAACAATCTTACAATACGGGATATCAATCCAGGATTCATCGACAACCATTTAGGTACTCTCTGGCACGGGATGATAAGAGGAAATATCTCACCGTGCAGGATACCCACCGGAAAAAAGATGGCTCATTTATTCCGGTGGAAATTCTTCTCAATTATATCGAATTTGGGCCACAGGCATACGTTTTTGCATTTGTGCGGGATATTACGGACCGCAAACGCGCTGATGACGAACTGAAATCTGCCTATGAAAAGAACAAGGGTCTCATGGATTATGCAAATGATGCAATTTTTATTGCCGACGCAGAAACCGGCATGCTTCTTGACGCAAATAATAAAACACAGATGCTGATTGGACAGGACACTTTCTGAAATCCAGACCATGCATGAAAGTGAACTTCACCCAAAAGAGGAAGAGGAAAAATACCGGGCATATTTCAAAAAACATGCTCTGGAAGGAATGGGATTACAAGAAGAGGTTGTTGTCGACCAGAAAGGGAATCGTATCCCGGTAATTGTCAGCGCTGCAATACTCAACCTCGGAGGGACGACGGTGTATGATGGGGATATTCCATGATATTTCAGATATTAAAAAAACACATGATGCCCTTCAACTTGCCAATAAAAAACTCAACCTTCTTGCTGAGATTACCCGGCATGATATCCGGAATAAACTTACGGTTCTTGGGGGATATCTTGAACTGTTCAATGATCACCCCCCGGAACCCCAACACTCAATGTATCTTACCAAACTCAAAACCGCAGTAAAGATGATTACGGAAAATATTGAATTTACCAAACTCTATCAGGATCTCGGGGTCGTTGAACCGAAATGGCAGAATGTGACGGATTTATTCTATAGAGTCTGCATCCATATCGACATAAAAAAAATACGGTTTGAGGCTCCTGCTGATGGACTGGAGATATTTGCCGATCCCCTGCTGGAACGAGTATTCTACAATATTGTGGAGAATGCGGTAGAGCATGGTGACCAGGTATCTGTCGTCCGGCTGTCATCAGTTGAATCAGCCGACGGTCTTTTGATTCGGATTGAAGATGATGGCATCGGTATTCCGGTCCACGACAAGGAAATGATTTTCGAAAGAGGATTTGGCAAAAATACCGGGCTTGGATTATTCCTTTCCCGCGAAATTCTTTCTATTACCAATATTTCCATTAAAGAAGCCGGGGAATTCCAGCATGGTGCCCGCTTTGAAATGTATGTCCCCACAGGAGTTTACCGTTTTTCCAGAATCGGTGACCGCACGTGATGGTTTTTTTTTATCACGACCACAGGAGAATCATTGTTTCCTTGTCGCGTGTAGCCAGGTTTTATAGGGCGTCATGAATGGTGCGATACAGTGATTTTTTTCAGAACTTCACCGCTTCAGAAGAATCAATCGTTTAAAAAATGTAACAACGGTCATCCCGGCAAGATATGATGACGGGGAATTAAAACAGAAGTCTTTGTTTGATTATTGTATCTGTCATCTCTTCCTTTCAATAGTAAATCTAAAAAAAATCTGCTGTAATCGGGTCAGTCAAGGGGGATAGTCTCCAGCTGCGACACGAGTTCCCAGATCCTTGTCCGGGCATGAATCGGCATATTGGGATCATTGGAGATTTCATCAATCTTTGAAATTGCTTCTGCAGCGCGCAGTCCCATTGCCTTGGAATTGTTTGTAAGCAATGTCCGGGTCTCATCTGCAACGCGCCGGATATTTCGGGGTATTGAGACTGTCTTCCTGAATGCGCTGCAGCATCAGAATACAGTTTTCCAGAGTTTTTTCAGGGTTGGGCATGGTATCACCTTCCATGTGTACCTGTAGTTAATACGTAGAACCGACATATATAAGTTAAATATTGAGTCGACGGTGATTGTATGCCGGTACGTAAAGAAGATGAAATTATGGCAGAATACCTCCTTAAAGGAGGAAAAATGCTCGAAAAGTCCTGTAAAACCTGTGGATGCCCGCTTTTTGAAGTCAAAGGCAAAACACTTTGTGTTGTCTGTGCAGAGAATGATGGCAGTCGAAAAATCCAGCCCTGCACCGGCTGCACCGGTACATCAGGAACATAGTCAAGAATGCAGCTGCGGTGAGCACCATGAAGAGTCATGCGAAGGCGGATTGCTTACCGATGAACTTGCGATGACCATCGTTTCGCTCTGTGAGCGCATACAAAACGAAAAGGACCCGGATAACGTGCTTGCCCTGATGAATGCAGTGAAAGCAGGTACCGAAGCACTTCAGATCCTGTGTCAGTTATAAGAATGGCGGCAGAGATCAAAGATCTTCTGTCGCGGTCTTCTCTCCAATTCCTTTTATTGCTGTTAATTCCAGGAGTTCAGCATTTGCAATTGCCTGCACAGATCCGAAGTGAGAGAGCAGAAGGCGTGCATTTTTCATACCTATCTCAGGGAATGCAGAAATAATATATTCCTGTTCCTCACGAACAGAACGGTGTGATTTGTGCGGGTGGACCTTCCGCTCACCCCGCTCACTATCCTCGCGTTTTGCGAGGACAAAGAGCATCTGTGCAGTATCCTGCTCATCCCGGGTAAACAGGAGTGAGACCCCCATATCAATGGTAAGTGCTGCCAGCACACCCTTTATCGCATTCGGATGGATATCACGCTGGGTGTAAAGATCTCCCCCTTCGATAATCAGCACCGGGCGCGGGACTGTCTTCGGCCATTGCTTTGACCTGTCCGAGTAAATCCCGGTTAATCAGCGTATCAACAAAATCCCGGGCTGTTTTACGCTCGATTAGGATGCGGTCACCAATCGCATAGTCGCCATGTGGAAGTCGTTCGAGACGAATAGCGGCACCCAGTCCTGAGAGCACCTCGACAACTTTTGATGATGTCTCGCGATCGTCAATGATAATCCTTGGTCCCTGAACGGTGAACTCATCGATACTTGCCTGTTCCACCTGAACAGACTTTTGCAGGGGAGAGTTCATGCTGACCCATCACTTTCATGCTCTTATGCATCATCGTCTCTTTTGCCTGGCTGACATGCCGGAACACTTCATCTGACGTCCCCTTGGTCACAAGAACAACTACCCTGCCAGCCCGTGACCTGCCCGTTCTGCCCTTACGCTGGATAGAGCGGATTTCTGAAGGCACTGCTTCATAAAAAATCACCATATCCGTGGAGGGAACATCAAGACCTTCCTCGCCAACAGAAGTTGCGATCAACACCTTGAACTCGCCTTCACGGAACCGGGTGAGCGCTGCGATCTGCTTTTTTTGTGAGAGCCCTTTCTCGGCATCTTTTGTTGCCTGCCCTACAAACCGTTCACACGCAATATCATTTTTTACGAGATAATCCACCAGGAGTTGCACGGTATCCCGGTAGGTAGCAAAAATAATGATCCGGCTGTCTGGATGCGCTTCTAACTGTTCTCGAACCAGATGCAGCGTGATACTCAGGTTTTGGATGAAGTTCCTGTGTCCATGTAAGCGATCGTTCGAAAAGTTCGCGGAAGGAATGATCTTTTACCAGGCCCTGGCTTGCTTTGCTGCCTCCCGAACCCGTTCCTTCAGCGACCAGCTTTGCCAGATATCCTTTCAACACTTCGCTTCCCTGGGATTCAGCAAGAGTAATTGCGTGTCTGAGTTTCATGCACGCGGCATAGAGCGATGCTGCTGAATATGCCACAGGATCGCGGTTTGCGATACGCTGCTGGATCTGGGCATTGATTTCATTCAGCGCTTTCATGGTTAGTTTCTCGCGCTTTGGTACGGTAAAGTGAAGGGATGCAAGGAGTGCAAGACGCTCTTCGATAAGTGCGTTGATAACCGTTATTGCGGTTTTGAGATCAGGAGGGAGATCGATACTGATATATTCAAGATCCCGCTCGAACACATAGGGGCGCACATCGGGATCATTTTCAGTCCGGTTCTCGACATGGGTAATACCCAGATTCGAACAAACATCCTGCACCTTCTCCTGAACACCTCCCGGTGATGCAGTCATCGCGAGAATACGGGGTTTGTCGGCAGTAGCAAGGTATCGTTGCGCAAGAAACACATAGGCATAATTACCTACTGCACGGTGGCATTCGTCCACGATGAGGAGCGTTACATCTTTTAACGTGTAGCGTCCGGCAATAAGGTCATTTTTTACCACCTGGGGCGTTGCAAGAATTACCGTTGCACGGTTCCAGTCTTCAGTGCGCTCTCCCGGGGGGGCTTCACCCGTGAACATGACAAAGGGTGATAACTCCGAACCCTGATGACTCTTTACGAGAAGATGACCGTTCAAAAAAACGGAGGTGTTGTTCGACGAGCGGTTTTGTCGGGGCAAGCATAAGCACCCGCCCGCCCTCATTATAAAGCCGCGATGCCGCAACGAGCAGCGCTACGGCAGTTTTGCCAAGACCGGTCGGCAGGATTACCATGGTATTTGCATCCAGCGCCCGCATCGCTATTGAAAGCTGGTACTCCCGTGACTCAATGGTATCAGGTTTGATGAGGGGATGAGTGATGCAACTCATAGGGTGTTGTCAGAGTATAAGGGATGTGAACGTAATGTTTCCATCTACAAGAGCCCCGACTATCTCTGGTAATTCTGTGATCGGGATACGGACCTGTTTCATGGTGTCCCGGTCCCGGAGTGTGACGGTATTGTTCTCTTTGGTTTCGTAATCAACGGTAATCGCAAATGGTGTACCAATTTCGTCCTGGCGCCGGTAGCGGCGCCCGATGGCACCGCTGTCATCATATTCGGCAAGTATCCCCCGTTTATGGAAGGTGCGGGTAATTTCTTCAGCGATGGTATCAAGATCATCACGGGTCATAAGCGGAAAAACAGCGACCTGAACCGGTGCGACATTTGGTGAGAGGCGCATCACCGTCCGGGTTTCACCATCTGCGATGTCCTCATCATATGCCTGTTCCAGGACCGCATAACACATCCTGTCAATCCCGTACGACGGTTCGATTACATGAGGGACAATATCCTCACCGCGTATATCTATCACTTCATTGCGGACTTCGAAAAGACTGGCAGGAATATGGATTTTTTCACCATCCACCTCAATATCGGCACCATCCTGGGTGGGAATCGGCTGTTTCAAGTTCAGCAAAGATCGCTTTTGCTTTTGTGCGGTATTGTTTACCCAGTACGCTCATATTCGGGATGATACGAAGACGTTCGGTTTTCTTCGGTTTATCATACTGGATGAAGACCGTCATGGGAGTACCGCTCTGCGTTGCATGAGCCTTCAGGTCATAATCAGTCCTGTCCGCTATACCAACTGTTTCCACCCAGCCAAAACGCGGGGAAAAAATTTCTGCATCCCAGCAGTCGGTGGCATAGTGCGCACGTTCATCAGGGAGGTGCTGACGGAAGCGCAGTCGTTCGGGTTTAATGCCAATCGTTACCAGAAGCTCATGGGTCAGGGCAACATAATAGGCAACATACTCATTGGCGATTATCCCTTCGTCAACGGCTTCACTCATCGGGATTTTAACGGGATCCTCACAGTTCTGTTGCCGGACATATGTGAGCAGGGGTACCGGGTAATCCGCATAGCGTTTGAATGAGGGGTGATGGTTCTTCTCATGGGGGTGGACAAAGATTTCTGCTTCGGCCTGCGTGAACTCGCGGAGCCGGATCATTCCCTGACGGGGTGATATCTCGTTCCGGTAGGATTTGCCGATCTGCACTGCCCCAAAGGGCAGCTTGTCACGGTAAAACCTGAGCAGGCGTGCAAAGTCGACAAACATTCCCTGTGCAGTCTCGGGACGCAGGTAACCAATCCGCTGTGAGCCCGGACCTATAGTTGTTGAAAACATAAGGTTAAAATTGAAGACGGCAACGTTACCGAGCACCTCTTCGCAGGCAGGGCATTTGCAGGAGGTGATCGCCGCAGCGAGATCCTCATTCTTCATGATCGAGGCATTGTGAATATTTCCCCCCTCAGCAACATGATCAGCACGCAGGTATTCCTTGCAGTGCGGACACTGGCACATTTTATCAGAAAATCCCTTGACATGCCCGGATGCGATAAAAACTGCCTCCTGCGCAATGGTGGGACATTCAATCTCGTAATAGCCTTCCTGGATGACATAAAAATCCCGCCAGATATCCTCGACCCGCCGCTTCATCATCGCGCCGAGAGGACCATAATCGATGAATCCAGCCACGGCACCATAGCATTCCGATGTAGGCCAGATAAATCCACGGCGTTTGGCAAGTTCCATTACGTTCTCAAAAACATCGTTAGAACCCTGTATCACTGGTTACCACTTCTTTTTTTTCAGATTGTCTAATTCAATTATCCCTCGCTGATATTATAACCCTCGTCACAGGAACGTGAAAATGGGGGGGAAATGGCATCATGTTTTAGCCTGGATCCCTTCTTCTGCCTGCAGTTCTTGGTAAATAAAAAAGTCCTCTATAACATTCCATTTTCTCCTGTTTATCGCTATTTTTAAGGATGAAAAAATGCATTGCATTAATGGAAAATGAACTCCTATAAAAAAGAATAGCATTATTGTTTCCCAGCATCAAACAATTACGCAGAGGCGTATTCATGAGTTATTTTGTGTTTCGGGTGAAAAATGATAGGGAGTTAAAATCTCGTGTTATTATACGCTGTTCTTAGCGAAAAGCCGTCTTATTCCGTGAAAGAATATAAGGAGGAACCGGATCCTGCAGATAATAATTATCACATCATCAGTCTGACTGCATATGAAAAAGGTCCCTATAGCCATTTAAGGAAAATTTTGGGTGAATTTATCAAAAATAATGAGATTGAGTGCCTGAATGGATCGTCGTCAGATTTGCTTTAATGGTTTTTTTTAAATAAAAAAATGTAGTATTTTTTAAAAAGCAAATTACGCCGTGGCAGATTTGATCCTGCATCATTTAAAGGTCTTTTGGTCAAACAATGCTTAAAGATAGGATTAAATAGAAGGCGAAGTATTGTATATCCTAATCCCATGACGGGGTATGCAATGACCGAAGACAAACGCAAGGTACAGCTTCTAAAACTTTTCAGTACCCTGTCCGGTAAGACAAAGATTGTCGAACCGATGAAGAATATCCATGGTACTTTGAGAGATAGCGACGCGATCGAACGTGAGGTTGCTCTCGTAATGAGAGAGATCACAGAACAGGGAATTTTCAAAACCTCCTTAAAACCGATCCAGCTGGCAAAACTTGTCACCTTGTTTTACGCGGGTAAGAATGACACTGAAATTGCCCGCCAACTTGGGGATGAGAAACTCAGCAAGACCGTTGCACGTGCACGCGTAAGGCTCAAGCTCTTCCGTGAGCTTGATTTCAAGATGCCTTTTGATAAGATGAAGATGGAAAAACTGATCGAGTCCGGAAAGACCATGAAAGAGGTTTCTGAGGAACTCGGCATCAGTCCATCGACACTCCGCGAATACCGGCACGTGATTGAGGAGCAGGAAGATCCCACAATTGACCCGTACATCAACAGGGTCCGGGACGTTATGGAAGACAGGGACTTATCCGAGCAGATGACCCGAAGCGCAACTGCGGATAGTCTTGGGGATTCCATCGACATCACAGAAGCTGAACTGGTTGATGTAATGTAAGGGTATACCCCTTATGTGCATCTGACACTTTTTTTAGTGAACCTACGCTCTCGGGCCACAGAGATCCGTGTAAACAGATGGTAAATTTCATCCCAGCAGAGAGATATCTGCATATATGCAACTTACCTGGCTCGGGCATGCATGTGTACTCCTTACCGGATCAAAAAAGATCCTTATCGATCCCTTCATCGAAGGCGGTAGTGTTCTTGATACTAACCCGGATATTGTTGCTGTTACCCATGGGCACGAAGACCATCTGGGTGAAACAGTGGCACTCGGTAAAAAAACCATCGCTATTACCGAGATCGCAAAATACCTCACGACAAAGGGTCTGCCTGTTGAGGGTATGAACATCGGGGGAACCACGATTGTTGATGGTGTGTCATTTACGATGACTCCTGCCGTGCATTCATCATGGATAGAGGAGGCAGGTATCGGGTGCTATGGCGGCACTGCGGCAGGGTTCGTAATCGGGATGGATGGAGTGAAGATCTACCATGCCGGTGATACGGCCCTTTTTTCCGATATGAAACTTATTGGAGAACTCTACCATCCCGATGTCGCACTACTCCCGATTGGCGGGCGATACACGATGGGCACCGCAGAAGCGATGATGGCAGCGACACTTTATTGGTGCTAAAACCGTAATACCCATACACTATAATACGTGGGACAAGATCATCGCAGATCCACTTCAGTTCAGGAATGCAATTGAGCGTACAACAGATATAAGGGTAAAAGTTCTGATGCCGGGAGAGAGTATAGATATCCATAACGAACCATAAAAAATTTTATGTAAGGTGATTGCAGAATATCGTTATGAAATCGGGAATTCATGAACCGTACTGATAAAAGTGCCGTATCAGTAATGTAGTGAATCCAGTTCGCGACCTCATTGCACAGAGTTTCTGCATCCAGTCGGGGTGGATACCGAAGTTTCCGGTTAAAAGACCTGATTATTGAAATGGAGGGACCTGACTATTTTGCAGAGATCTGAAAAACTCACGAATTACCCGTAAGAATCAAAAGACCATGGATTATACACATAACCAGTGCATATGAACATTCTCTGCAGTGCTCAACCTGCCATCCTCATTTTAATCGGCTGTCTTGTTCTCACTTCCTGCGTTTCTGCATCCGGGGAGGTTGCTGCATATATCGGGGATACGATCCCCCTGTCAGGCTATTCATATGGGAGCCCCAATGTCTATCTCTTTTTAACCGGCCCTAATCTTCCCGTAAATGGTGTTGCCCTGAATGATATTGCCGCCCGTGCGGATGAAGGGCATTTCACTGAGGTAGGCGTTGATGGTAATGATCACTGGGAATACCCATGGGCCACAAACGCAATGGACGGGCGGCTTGACGCAGGAACCTATACCGTGTGGGTTGTAAACAGGCCAAATGACCGTTCCCAGCTCGCAAAAGCCGACTACAGTACTATTTCCATAAATCTGGGGACACCGGTAATAAAGATCAATTCTCCCGAAATTCCCGGTACACTTAACCTCAATACTTCTCCAGATGGCGCGTCAGTGATCATCAATGGGCAATATCGTGGGAGCACTCCTCTGATCATTGAGAGGATCGAACCAGGAACCTTTGGGGTAATATTCTCACGGTCTGGGTATGCAAAATTATCTACATCCGTGCGGGTGGAGTCAGGGAAAACGACCGAAGTAAGCGGAACGCTTATCCCGTTAACCGGTTCGCTCGAAATAACAACAATTACCGAAGGAGCCCGGATCCTTCCCTGTACGAATAATCTGGGTGTAACGCCGATCTCGCTCCCCAACATGACCGTCGGAAACCATACGCTGACCGTAGTAAAAGAGAGATATGCATCAGCTGAACGAACGGTGACGGTAGTCGACAACCGGACAACGCAGATCACTATCTCGCTTGTCTCCGCATCACCACCCCTTGTGGATACATTACGAGCAGCAGGACCTGCCCCTGCAACCCTGATTGCGGGTTTTTTCATGATTCTTCTGGTTACCAGGTATTTGCGGTGAGAATAGCGAAATGTGCAAATGTATCCACTCGCATCTGTTTATAAAGGAAAGACACCGGCAGCCAGGGAAATGGCATAGTGTTTTATATCGATGAACCAGCAACCGGATAGAAAGAGTCTGCATGTATGCGAATACGTTTGAGATCCTGATGATGGTAGCACTCGGTATTTTGGCCGGGACGGGCATTGGTCTTCTCATTGGATTTGTTGCAAAGAAACAGAAAAACGAGTGGTCTGCAATGACCCGGAAGGAACACACCATCACCATAATTCTGGTGATTGTGTTTTGTGCTATCTGCATCGCCGGATTAGGTTATTTTTATCTAAATTATTCAGGAATTTAACAGACATTCTCTTTTTCAGCCGAGATGGCACTACCCGATGGGGAGATAAAAGTCACACCGTGAAAGTGAATCGGAAGCAAAACAAAAAGACTAGAGTTAAATTATTATGGAGTAATAAATAACGTAACGTAGAACGGATTAGCCGTATATTGTGCGACCCTGAAATAATGATTATAAGGGAAAGGCAAAACAAGGGTTGAGACAACAAAGGTAATTTTTAAAACACAGTCAAAAAGAGGAGAAGTGAGAAAAGCGATGTTAAAAGCAACGATTGATGCAGATATGTTCAGGGAATTTATCGATGCGATTTCGGCTCTCGTCCCTGAGTGCCGGCTGCATACAGATGAACAGGGAATCTCCACGAGAGCCGTAGACACGGCTAACGTGGCAATGATCGGAATCGAGTTAAAAAAAGAAGCATTCGATTCTTTTAAAGCGACAAAAAGCCAGCTGGGCATTGACATTTCCAAGATGAAAAATATTTTCGGCATGGCTGGTAAGGGCGATCTCATCAGCCTCGAACTTGCCGATAACGCCCAGAAGATGTCCGTCTCAGCCCACGGGTATCATTATTCCATCACCCTTCTGGATACCAACACGATCCGGAAGGATCCCAACCCTCCCACTATCAACCTTCCGGGCAAGATTGTAATTACCGGTGATGATTTCAACAATGCCATGAAAGCGGCAGCAGTGATCTCTGATAAAATTGCTCTTGGAATCAACCCAAAGGATCAGACGTTCTATCTCATTGCCGAGGGTGATACTGACACAATCCGGCGCGAGTTTGGCAAAGACGAACTTAAATCTCTTACCCCGGTAGAGGCCCGATCGCTGTTTTCCCTTGATTATTTAAAAGATATGGGTAAGGTCATGAGTAAAGCTGCAGAGATCGAAATCTATCTGGGTATTGATCATCCGGTCAGGTTTTCCTTTATTATTGCCGGAGGCAACGGGCATGTGGAGTATCTCCTCGCACCCCGGATAGAGGCTGACTGATGGATTTTGTGCCATCAGCAAAGGAACTTTCCCATTTTCCCTTTTTAAAAAAAGCCCAGGACCATATCAAGGCAAGATTCTCATCGCTCGATTCTCTCTTAAAAGACCCCAAGGGAGAGGTATTGATCTCCCATGCTATCGAACGCATCAAGGAAGCCATATCCCCAAAAAAAATATTTGCCCCGGAAGTTTCTGATTTGGTTGATGATGAGATTGCCGCATATGCGCTCGCCCGGATTATTGTTTCCTGTGTGAATGACAAACAACTCATCGACCGACTGACAAGGTATGAGGCTGAACGGGTGTATTATTTTTTGGTTAATGAAGAAGAGTGGAACCAGAATTACAAACTCGAAGATACTGGTTATTCCCGTCTCTGTATCGCTCTTGCAAACGAAATGGGCATCCAGATCACCCAGGACCGGATGCCGCTTACCGATTATGTGGAGCTGGTCTCTCCCCTCCATGAAGATCGGTTCAGGCTCGTGAACCGTCGCCTGGCCAGGGGCTTTGTTGAGATCAAAAAAGAGGAGCGGTATGAATTATTACGGGAACGAACACGCCTGATTATGCGCCATGATCTCCCTCATAAAGTACCAACATCCCTCTGTGAACAACTTGCACCGAAAGTTGCATCGATAAAAAAAGTATACCAGGAGCAGATGCTCCAGCAGTTCGGTGCCATTGACGAAAGTGCCTTCCCTCCCTGCATGCAGGCACTGGTTTTAGCGCTGACGGCCGGGACCAACCTCACCCATGCCGGACGCTTTGCCCTCACTACGTTTATTCATACGATAGGTATGGACGTAACAGGGATAGCCCAGATGTATGCAAGGTCACCGGATTTTGATCCGGAAAAAACGATGTACCAGGTAGAACACATCACCGGACGGGGAGGATCAGGAACGGAATACACAGCACCGGCATGTGCTGCAATGAAGACAACCGGACTCTGCGTTCACCGGGATAAACTATGTGAAAACGTGAATCATCCATTAAATTATTACCGGCAAAAAAAGAAATATCCGCTCAACACGAAAAAAGAGGGGCGCCCGACAACAAATAATCTCCCCTCTTCACTTAGATAATTTTCTCATTAACCAGATATCCGGCACCCGAAAGGAAAAGAATAAAGATCACAATAGCTGCAAGGTAGGCTACTCCGGAAACCATTACCATGGGGAGTACAGCGAGCATTACAATCAGGACAAAAAAGCCTGACAAGCCAATGATCACATCAAGGAGTCGTGCATCCATTACAGGAATCTTCGCCGTAAAAGGATATATGTATATCCGAACGAGCCGTCCCGTGCGTGAATATAAAAGACATCCTTAATATCAGCCCTGTCCATCATTGGTATGATAATGAAAAATCCAGGCTGGGAACGCAGTGACGTGCTTGAAAAACTTACATCAGCAGCCGCGCTGCTCGAACGATCCATGGATATCCGGCTCATCCCAACAAAAGGGGCAGGCCTGGCCTATGCTATCCACGGGGCACGGGATAAAAATGGTGTTGCGGCAGTGCAGGGCGGGATTATCCAGGAATACGGAAAGTCACATGCCGCCGGTCCATGTGCTTTTGGCGCCGATGACGATATCGCGCGAATTGTGCTTACGGTAATGAAATTTGATCCCCTGATGCGATGCGTGGCGACTCTTCGTTGTTCCAGAAAGGTACTCATAGTCATAGAGAGCCTCCTTCTTGAGTGTTCTTCGTTTGATCCTGCATCGGAACCACCCGGGATCAGTACCATGGACTGGGGAGTCGCATCCTGCTGCAAAGAGGGAGTACCAGATGTGTGTTATGATTCGGGGAATCTGGGAAAAGAAGCCTTGATCCGTTTTTTTGGTGAAGATCCAATCGACGTGACGAACAATATTATTATGATATCGAACCGCATTATAAATATAGAACTTTGAGGAAAGCACATGGGAATCAAACCGTCATATATCAAATCTCTTGGTACTGAACTTCTGGCAAAGCAGCGGGATTATTTCTCCAGCAGCTTCGATGAGAACAAGCAGCAGCTTGGTAAATCTGCAGTAATCGGAAGCAAGCGTGTCCGGAACCGTGTCGCCGGGTATATCACGAGAAAAATAAATACCAAGAGACGCTCATAACCTTATTCATGTTCGAAGGTGTCCTTCCAGCAATCATAACCCCTTTTAAAAGAAACTCTGCGATGGGCCTTGATGTCCAGGGTCTGGAGCGCAACATCGGGTTTCTCCTTTCCTGTGGTATCCACGGGATTGTGCCCTGCGGATCAACTGGTGAATCTGCTACACTTACGTTTGAAGAGCATGAAAAAGTTATTGAGATTGCCGTCGATAAGGTGAACGGCAGGATACCTGTGCTGGCCGGTACAGGTTCCAACAACACGGCAGAAGCGGTACGGCTCACGAAGGCTGCAAAGGACATCGGTGCGGACGGTGTTCTTGTTATCAGTCCGTATTATAACAAGCCGAACCGTTCAGGACTCATCAAGCATTACACAAAACTTGCTGACCTTGATATTCCTGTTGTCATGTATAATGTCCCGGGACGGACCGGACAGAACCTCGAACCTGATCTTGTGGCAGAGCTTGCCCGGCACCCGAATATTGTTGCAATCAAGGAAGCGAGTGGCAATATCGGGCAGATTTCGCGGATCATTGAAGAAACACAGGATGATGAATTTGTGGTGATTTCCGGTGATGACAACATAACCCTCCCCATCATGGCGCTGGGTGGTGCCGGTGTCATCTCGGTTGCGGCAAATGTAGATCCGAAACGTATGGTGGCCATGTACGAGGCCATGAAACAAGGTGACTACCAGAAAGCACTTGTCCTCCACTACGCACTGTCACCTCTCTTACGGTCGATGTTCATTGACACAAATCCGATTCCCGTCAAAAAGGCAGTGGAGCTGCTTGGCATGGCGGGAGGGCCCGTCAGGCTTCCTCTTGACGATCTTGATGAAAAGAAAACCGAACAGCTCAAAAAAATTCTTGCCACTATACCCAAAAAAAGTGAAAGAACATCCTCTGTCCCCCAAAAGAAACCTGCAAAAAACGGAGCCAAGGCTTCCAAACCATCAATAAAAAAACGGGCGCGGTGACCTGATTTATGATAAAGGTGGTAGTATGTGGCGCCTCCGGCCGCATGGGGCAGACAATCGGCCGCATGGTCAACGAATCTTCTGATCTTGAACTGGTTGGGGGGATCAACCTCAAACCGGGTTCATTTTTTGGTATCGATATTGTAGAATCAAAAAATGCTGAATCCCTCCTACAGAAAACCAGGCCGGATGTGCTTATCGATTTCACGATAGCACATGCCGCAGTCGGGAATGTAAAGATGGCTGCCCGTAACAAGGTGGCACTGGTTGTAGGTACTACCGGGTTTACCAACGAACAGCGGGCAGAGATGGAAAAAGCAATTCATGGAAATGTTCCTGCGGTAATCTCCAGCAACTTTTCAATGGGCGTCAATATCTTCTGGCAGCTTCTGCGGGATGCAGGAAAGCTCCTGAAAGATTACGATATTGAAGTGATCGAAGCACATCACCGGAACAAGAAGGATGCACCCAGTGGTACTGCAAAAACAATCCTGCAGATCCTTGATGATGAAGTCGGATCCCGAAAAAAGATGTACGGTCGTGAGGGTATGACGGAACGCTCAAATGAGATCGGTGTTCATGTCATTCGGGGCGGCGACATTGTCGGCGACCACAAGGTTATGTTCTCGAAGAATTTTGAGACCATCGAACTCTCCCACCGGGCATACGACCGGTCGGTCTTTGCGACCGGTGCCCTTCATGCCGCCCGCTGGGTAGTTGGGAAAAAGCCCGGTATATATGGTATGAATGATGTTCTCAACCTGGGAAAATAATTTCTGGTGATTCATCATTTATTGCCGCTACTCTTTTTTCATGCGTAAGATATTCCCCATGAAATTATAGTTTAATCGGAAAAATTCGTATTATTATATGAGATTAGGTAATACAGCGTTACCGCACATGGTAAAAAAATACCCTTTGTATCGTTTTAATTAGGGGTTACTATCGAAACCTATTTTTTATCTTTTGTGTAACATATACGATGGAGTGAAAAAGTTGGTTGCAATCGTTGACACCAGTAAATGTACCGGATGCGAAACCTGCGTGGATGAATGTCCCGCATCAGCAATCGCACTAGAGAACGAAAAAGCCAAGGTCGACAAGGATTTGTGCGTAGACTGCCAGACCTGTGTTGACGTCTGCCCTTCTGAAGCAATACTCGTGGAGTGAACGGTATGGTTGCAGTGGTAGACAAGGATAAATGCACCGGGTGTGAGACCTGTGTCAGTGAGTGTCCGGCGTTGGCGATCGCAATGGATAACGAAAAGGCGAAAGTTGATAAGGACATGTGTGTAGACTGCGAAACCTGTGTTGACGTCTGCCCTTCTGAAGCTATTCACATGGAATGAGGCCGGATATTTCTTATCGGGTCAAAAATTATCTTTATTTTCAGACATTTTTTGGGGATACACGGATATCTCACGCCCTTCCCTTCTTTTCAATTAATGTCGATAGGTGTCTTTATTTTGGATTTGGGCAAACCATTTATAAAACACCAAAAATACCTGTCCACTTCGATATAAAAATCGATTGATACCACTGAACTAAAATGAATTGAAAAAAGTATCTCATTTTTTCCGACATACCCGATGCTGTAAAAAAGAATACGCAGTTCTATCGCATTGTGGGGGTCACCGCAACGGCGGGGGCTGAGGCATTGCCGAAATAACCAGGAGTGGTATGAGGGACCTATCCTGAGTGAGTTCTAAGAAAAAAGTAGGTGCTAAACTGGTAACCCTTGAATTTTAATCATTATCATTCGGGTTTTCGTAATTGCTTGATATCGAAGAAATTTGCCATGATGACAAAAATGTAAAAAACAACGTTTTTATTATCACAGGAGAAATGGGATTTTATAACCCGCCATATTTCTACGGGAAACATTACACACAGGACCTGACACACATGATCAATGTTGGAGTGCTCGGAGCTACGGGTGCGGTTGGCCAGCGATTTGTTGAACTGTTAGCGGATCATCCATGGTTCAATTTATCGACACTTGCCGCCTCTGAACGCAGTGCGGGACAGCCTTATGGAAAGATCGTGAACTGGCGTCTTGACACGCCGTTTCCCGAAAAAATCGCTAACATTAAGGTTACGCCCACATCACCAAAAGCGATGAAGGATGTTGATTTGGTCTTCTCTGCTCTCCCTGCAGATATCGCAACAGGTGTAGAGAATACATTTGCAGATGCGGGGATAGCCGTCTGCAGCAACGCGAGTTCCCACCGGATGGAACCTGCTATTCCCCTTGTTGTTCCGGAAGTGAATCCAGAGCATCTTGGCCTTATTGATGTTCAGCGTGATTCCGGCAGAGACGGGTTTATCGTGACCAACCCGAATTGCTCCACTATTGTGATGGTGACCGCCCTTTCTCCCCTCAGGAAATTTAAATTCACCGATGTCAGAGTAGCGACTATGCAGGCTATCTCTGGTGCCGGGTTTGCCGGTGTAGCGGCGATGGCAATCTATGATAACGTCATTCCCTACATCGGTCAGGAAGAGGAAAAGATGGAGACTGAAACCCTTAAGATCATGGGTACCCTGAAGGGTAACAAGGTGACAAATGCCTCATTTAAGGTAAGTGCCAGTTGTCACCGCGTACCGGTAATTGACGGTCATACTATGGCAGTCTGGATCGATATCAAAGAACCGGTGGAAAAACTGAAAACTGCTTTCCGTGAATACAAACCCCCGATCAAAGGTCTTCCTACACAACCTGAAGAATCCGTACACTTCTTTGAAGAAGAGAAGGACCGTCCGCAACCTCGTCTGGACCGAATGCGGGGGAACGGAATGACCGTATCGGTAGGCAGGCTCCGGGAGGGGATCCGCTTTGTTGCAATGGGACATAACACTATTCGTGGCGCCGCTGGTGCAAGTGTACTGAATGCAGAACTGATAACCAAGAAGAAATATCTCTGACGCGGAGACTAAAAGAATGCAACCAAAAGAGAACACAGTATTCGTCGGTAACAAGCCCGTCATGAACTACGTGCTTGCCGTCATCACTCAGTTTAACAATGGAGCAGAAGAAGTAGCAATCAAAGCACGAGGTAAGGCAATCTCCCGGGCAGTGGATACGGCAGAGATTGCTCTCAACCGATTCTTAGAAGGCGTAACAAAAAAAGAGATTAATATATCAACTGAGGTTATTGACACGGATTCGGGCAAGACCAATGTTTCTTCCATTGAAATTGTTCTGGCAAACAACAAATAATCGGCTCTGGAGAAACGCACATGAGTCACAAACTCAGGCAAACATGATGAATAACCGTGGGTCTTTGATGGTAAAACCTTGTTTTCTCGATAAAAGACAAAACATACATTGATGGTGTGGATAGTGCCTGTCCCTCCCAGACCTCCCCTGCGCTGTGCGATAATGCTGTATTACCTTTTCAGGTATAATCGCATTATGAGGGCTGCCGTAGCGGCGTCTTGATTGGTGAATAAAAAATTAAAAACTCCCCGCCCGCTGTGCCCCCGGGAGGCCCTGAGGCGGAAGCCCTTCGTATAAAGTAAGATTTTCATGGTTCGGGAGTGAACCTAATCGGTTCATGCCCGTTTCTTCACAGCTAATAATCTTTTAAAAAAATTGTTTTTTTTGGAAATTCCCTGTACAGACAGGATACATACGGCGGGTAATCTGGTGTTATAACCCAAAACGATTTAAGTGGCATTGTTGAATGTACTATTCTATGCGAGCTTATGCTGTCGTGCTGCTGATCCTTCTTACGCTCAGCATGGCAGTTCCTGTTATGGCTGTAAATGAGGATCGTTACAGTTACATAACAGTACAGGATGTTCAGATCAACCTCAATAACGGCAGTGCAGATATCCATGTGAGTTATAAGGTGGATGAAGGCACGCGTTTTATTTTTTTTATCCTGGGTAAGCAGGATCTCAAGAACAAGCTGATGAAGATTCTCAATTATGAGGATGCACGGATGAACCGTATCGATCTCTCTAGTGCCGATTTTACTGTTGAAGATGCCGCATTATCCTATGGAAAAGGGATATACTGGTATCCGTCACACGAATTCAACATTGTTATTCCCACGCTTTCTGTCAAGACACCGCAGGTAACCCGTAACTTCACAATGACCAAAGAATTCCCCAGCGGGATAGGATATTTTACGACAGTTACCCACGGTATGCCCCTAAACGAAAAACGATGAGATTTTAGATAAAAAAAAAAGATCCACAAAAAAGTTAAAATGCACTGACAAATTTTTTATATTACTTCGATAATTTCCTGCTTGCGAAGTTCCGCCATCTTTCTATTGACAAAAAATTGGGTAATAACACCGATAATCGCAGAACTAATGCCGATTATTGTGGAATAAAGAATATTTTTTGCTGCTACATCAGATGTGAGAGGAAAATCCGGAACTCCACTTACTGAGATGATATAGACACTGGCAGCATAGAGGATGAAACCCATGGCTATGACAAAAAAGGGAAAGACAATCACCTTTCCAAGAGCCTCACGTTCATTTGCGTAAACATCTATGATAACACCAATGGATGTTACAAGCCCTGCAACAATAAACCATTCAATTGAACCATAGATAAAGGTCATAAGATAAAGAAGAAGTCCCAAACTGCCGTCAGAAGAGTAAAATTTCAGGACATTAATAAAACCTACTGTAAATCCTATGATGATAAGAAGAATTGTTGTAGTATATGTGATAAATGAGAATCGCCCTCGTGAGAGTGATATACGGAGTGCATCAATGATACTATGAACAATCTCATCAAACCCGAATCCCTTGTACAGCATGTAGGATCCGATAACCCCGATCACAATGATCGTTGCGATTCCCGGAGCATCCAAAAGGTAGGCTATCGCATACAGAAGCATTGCGAGACCGAGGGGGATGAATATCATCCGGGAGATCTTCGGGTCATCTAAAAATTTTTTCAGGATATAATAGGTGCCTTCGAGATTGGGCATCTGGTTTACGATGACCCTGCGGATGCTGGAAACCGGAATCTTGGACTGGATGATGGGAATCACATACTCGTCCTCTGCACCATCAGTCACAAGGATGCAATTGGTTGCCTGAGTCTCTTTGATTACCTGTTCAAGTGAGGTAGCAATCCTGCGATCTCCTTCTATCATGTGGAGATGGTTACCAGCGATCACTGCAATTGCGGTCTCCTCTCCTTTCTCAGTCAGTTCATCGTAGATTTTGACTGCTGAAAATATGGCGTTGACGTCAGAATCCTCAGGGTCTGCCAGTGCTAACGTATTTGCAGCCTTCAGGCAGGCTGCGCGGCCGATGGCCGGGCTTTCGACTTTCGCCTTCCACCCGATATCATCGTCACGATCAACACTGAGAACTAACGTACGACCCAACGTCATTATTAGTATAAAATTGCGGTGAACCTATTAAATTATTACTGACGGTAAAAAAAGGGAATCAGATAAGTTTTGAGCGCTGGAGGAGCAATATATCATCAGTGGTGAGTTTTTCTCCTGCCCTGAAGTTCTTAAAGAGACTCTCTGCCTCTTTTCGCACCGCTTTTTGTTCTTTTGTGACCTTAACCTTTTTGGTCTTCTTACGGAGACCGGAAATTACCTTGTCGTAATCCCGAAGTTCTTTCTGGCAGGCAATAAAGAATTTATGTTCGGAGTCTGCAGATTCCTGAGCCTCGACAAAACTCTTGTGTGCAGCATCCGCCGCCTCGCGTGATTTGTCTGCCTTTCTATAGGACTCAACCATGAGATCGTGGTGTTTCTGGGCAAGCTCAGCGAACTCAGTAACCTTTGCATGAAGATCAGATGCTAGTTTTCGAAAATCACGGGCTTCAGTGATTTTGGTGCGCATCTCTTTGTTCTGCTCGAGCTCAGCCTCCTGCTCCCGCACCTGGGCCATCATCTGCTTGATTTTTTCGATAAGTTCTCGTTCTTTATCTGTTGTGAAGACTTCGGTCTGCTGCCGGTACTCCATGAATTCAATCTGTTTCTGGAGTTCCTTCACACCCCGGTTCTTCAGAGTGCCGTGCTCTTTTTTGAAGCCTTCGATCTCTTCAAACAGGACATTTGCCTTGTCATTTAACTCGTTGCGCTGCGCTTTTAAGTCAAGGACATCCTGGTTGTATTTATCCCGGAGATCTTTGTTCTTTTGTGCCTCTTCCACAAACTCCCGTGTCTGGTTGTTGAGGGTATTTCGTTCACGGGCAAACTTGCTAGCAGCGGTATTGAGTTCGTTGCGGCGGTTTTTGTGTTCTTCAGATTCAGCAAGAATTTTCTTTCTTTTTTCCATCAGGTCATTCAACATGCGTTACTACTCCTCATCGATTCTCCGGCGCGGGAGGCAGATGAAGCATGCTTGAGATAAAAAAAACAATGCAAAAGAGGTTAGGATTGACCCTTTTGATTCTCTCACATGACAACTCTGCATACAGGATGCAGGGCGAAAAACACCAGAAAAGGATATCAGCGCAGAATTCAGATAAGACTCCGAAGCGAAGTCTTTGTTCAACACTCTATTCATGATGTTCAACTCCCGATACCGGGACGCACCAGATCACCCACATAGTGTCGTCCCCATCCTTCCAGCAAAGGACTGGTCGAATGTACTATATTTTAAAGGAGCGGAGGATTATTAAGCGTTTCGCCGTTGCTGCCGAGGAAATGATCGTGTGAATAGGATCAGGTGAAGGGGCAAAATGGTAAAATTCCTGAAAAACGGTCTTTTAAATATGTTTAAGCGACTTTTTCATTACGTCTTTGAGAGCGTTGAGCCTCATCTTCCATGCCCCCCGCTCTTTGCATCTCCCACAATCCGATTGTTCTGGTTCAAAGGTAGAGAAAAGTTCGAATGAAATCAGGTTTTCCCGAGTGAAAAAAAACAGTGCAAAAAGGGGTTTGTCATAAGGAGTACCCTTAACTCCTTTTATGTGGTCCGATTTATCCAGCCTGATGCTGGTGTTGGTTCGGATGAAACAGCCATTCCTGAATTACGGGGGAGGATGTTTATCTGGAACGTTTTTTAAGATAATTAAATTTTTATGCGTGGTGTATAATCAACCGACCCATTCCAGGACTCCACCGCCACTGGGCTGGTCCCTGCTGCTTCTTCTGTTCTGGGGCATCTCAACTGCTTTTGGGTTGGAGCGCTTGTTGTCGATATCTGCAATCATTGTCTTATATGACTGGCGGGTTCCGAGGATCTGCGCGCTCTTGACACCAGTCATAATGGCGAGTACCCGGATCTTCCCTTCCATATCATTCCTGACACGAGCGCCCCAGATTACATCTGCGTGAGGATCAAGCTCGTACGTAAGCGAAGTTGCAACCTCTTCAGCATCCTGTAGTGTAAGGTCAGTACCACCCGTGATGTGGATTAAACTTCCGGTTGCGCCGCGGTAGTCAATGTCCAGCATCGGGTTGCTCAGGCACTCACGAACAACGCTTTCTGCCTTGTTCTGCTGTTTGCTTTCTCCGACAAGCATGACTGCGACGCCACCTTTTGACATGATCGCCCTGACATCGGCATAGTCAATGTTGATCAGCGATGGTTCGGTGATTGTTTCTGAAATACCCTTAACGGTTTCACCGATGAGTTGATCCATAACGGAAAATGCCTGCCCCAGTGGCAGGTTTGGGACGAAGTTCTTTAACCGGTTGTTATCAAGGACAATAACTGAGTCTGAAGCAGCTGCAAGTGCCTCAAGACCTTCTTCAGCACGGATCAGGCGGGCTTTTTCAACCTGGAACGGGTAGCTGACCATGCCGACAACAATTGCACCTGCCTCCTTTGCAATTGATGCAACTACGGGTGCGGAACCAGTACCGGTACCTCCTCCCATACCTGCTGTGATGAAAACCAGATCAGCAGATTCAAGGACAGCTTCAAGTGTCGGGCGTGCCATCTCGGCCGCGCGCTTGCCGACATCCGGATATCCACCGGCACCGAGACCTTTGGTCAGTGACTTGCCAATAAGGATACGTTTGTCCGCCTGGATCATGTCCAGATGCTGTTTGTCCGTGTTGATAGCAATAGTTTCTGCACCGGAAACACCCATGTGATGGATACGGTTCACGGTATTGTTGCCTGCGCCACCGCACCCGACAATAACGATTCTCGGCTGGCCGACAAAGTCGTCTTCCATTGCATTTGCTGAACTTGGTTTGTTCAGCTCCTTTTCAAGTTCGGCGTTTTTTAACGCATCGTTAATTATGCTTTGCATGTCTACCCTCTCATACCTTGAATGAAACCTGGTCACTATCCTTTATGACACGACTTGCACGCTTTTCAACAAGTTCACGGACCGCTGCCCGGACAGCTTCGGATACATTGGGAAATTCCCCTGAGTCCACCATCAGCTGGAGCAGATTAATTTGCTGTTCGGGTAACCGGAGCGTGATTCTTTGCATCATCGTTGTATCTCACATTTCTGACATATGTCTGTCAATTGTCATACATATGTCAGACAAAGAGAACCCTTGTGTCTGACTTAACCAGATGATCCAAAATTACACATTAATGTATAAATACCTTCTTCTTTGCTCGTGTATCCCTCACAAAACACATTTATGACAGCCAATCCAAGTATTTTAGAAAAAACGGGATTTTTTGTGGTGATTATCTTTCCAGAACGTGAGATTCATGGGGGTACCGGAAAGCGACAGCGCGAAAAAACCAACAAAAATGTGCTGGATTTCAGCGCGAGCACCAACCCCTTCCCCCCCTTGTTTGAGTGGCATAATGACACTGCATACCTTGCATATTATCCTGATGATAGTTACGCCGAACTAAAAAGGCAGATCGCTTTTACCTTCAACCGCACTGAAGAGGAAATATGTGTCGGGAATGGATCGATCGAGCTAATCCGGGTGTTCTGCTCGGTAGCACTCAAGGGAATGGAAAAAACGTTTTTTACAGAATCGCCGACCTTTGGGGAGTATGCATTGTCTGCCCGTCTTGCCGGCGCGGAAAGAGTAGAAAAACCCCAGAAAGCTGATGTTTCATTTATATGCAACCCGAATAACCCTACCGGGATATTACAGAAAAAAAGTGAGATGAAAAATCATCTTGAGGACATGAAATCACATAGAGGTCTCCTCTTCTGTGATGAAGCGTTCATCGAATTGTCTGATCCTGCACAAAGTATGGTGGATGTGCGTGATCCGAATCTCTTTGTTCTTCATTCACTGACTAAAAGTTTTTCTGTACCTGGCATCCGCTTCGGGTATGGTTTTGGTGATCCGGAGGTCATTGATAAAATTGAGATCACCCGGCCTCCCTGGAGTGTAAATGCCTTTGCCGAGGCGTATGCAATGGAGGCGTTTAAGCACAGAGGGGAACTCACTGCATCACGGACTGCCATCGCGCGGGAACGTGACCGGCTTGCAGCTGAGATTAACGCTCTTGGTCTGCGCTGTTATCCATCATCTGCCAATTTTATTCTTGTAGAATGCGGACGAAATGTCGCGTCGTTATGTGTAGCTCTTGTTCAACGGGATATTCTTGTTCGCGACTGCACATCGTTTAAATTACCCACCTGTATTCGCGTAGCCGTACGAACACGCGAGGAAAACCAGGTTCTCCTGGAGGCACTCTCCGCATGCATGCACTGATTATGGCAGGGGGTTCCGGCAGTCGGCTCGACCTGGGGGAAAAACCACTTATTTTGATTCATGGACAGCCCATGATTTCCTATGTGATTGATGCTTTTTCTGCCGGGGGTTTTGAGCCGGTGGTAGCAACCTCACCTAAAACTCCCATGACCACTAACTGGTGCCGGGCGAATGGCATCACATTCTGCAAAGCTGAGGGCAGAGGGTATGTTGAAGATATGATCAGTGCCGTAATAACCCTGGATGAACAATACCCGATTTTTATCTGCGTGTCTGACATCCCCTGTATAACTGCAAAAGTTATCCGCCAGATTGCTGATGCTTACCTTATTTCGGGAAAAGATGCCTGCTCATCCTGGGTTCCGGCAGATCTTGTCCATTCCTGCAGGGGCAGTATATCCTACCGGGAACAGGTCAACGGTATTGAGGCGTGCCCTGCTGGGGTAAACATTCTCCGTGGCGATCTCATCTCACAACCCCAGGAGGAATTGCAGGTTCTGCTGAGCGAACCAGGACTTGCCCTGAACGTGAACACCCGGGCAGATCTTGCAAAAGCCGAAGAATTCATAAAACGACCCCCTTTTTAGAATAATTCCCTCATTTCAGGTATGATCACGGGATCAAACATCCCAATCTGTGCCCCAGTACACAAAACAAGCGCATTCCTGTCATATTTGGCAGATATGCATATTAAGAGGCATCACCCAAGATCTCTGTAGTATGGTGGAATCGCAGGAGATCGAGCTCGCGGGTCATATTATCGATTCGGGAATCATGACGCAGCTCTTCGACAGGGTCATGGATATGGGGGGTAATTTCGAGATCCTCGTATTCGATATCGGTAAGAAAAAAACCGACCCGAGCTATGCACGTTTGCGCATAGCTGCATCCAGTAAGGAAAAACTTCTGTCCATCCTGTCAGAACTCCACCGGCTTGGAGCCCGCCCGCTTGAGGTAAAAGATGTATATCTGGTTCCGGCAGAATCTGATCGTGTTGTGCCCAAAGGATTCTACACTACCAGCAACCACCCTACCCAGGTGAAATATGGCGGAGAATGGATCCCTGTCGAATCTATCGAAATGGATTTCCTTATTGTTGTTGATCCTGAAAAAAAGCGGGCAGTGTCCACAGCGCTGGGAAAAATACGAAAAGGGAATTTGGTGGTTGTGGGTGAGCAGGGTGTCAGTGTAAGTTATCCGGAACGCCCCCGGGGGAGCAGTACCTTTGAGTTCATGCACGGCACCGTCTCTCCAGAACGCCCCAGTGAGACCCTGATAGCTCAGATTGCACGTGAGATACTTGATGTCCGCAGGAAAGGGGGCAGGATTGCTATCGTTGGTGGACCGGCCATCATCCATACCGGGGCGGACAAAGCACTTGCCGAAATGATCCGCAAAGGCTATATCGATGTGGTCTTTGCGGGAAATGCACTGGCCACGCATGATATCGAGTATAATCTGTTCGGCACTTCACTGGGGATGGATATCTCAACAGGAAAACCCGTGATGGGGGGTCATAAGCACCACCTTTACGCAATCAGTGAGATCATGCGGGCTGGTTCCATCAAAAATGCAGTCGAAAAGGGTGTATTAACCAGTGGGATCATGTATGAATGTGTCAGGAAAAACATCCCCTTCGTGCTTGCCGGTTCAATCCGTGATGATGGTCCTCTCCCTGACGTAATTACCGATGTGATGGAGGCGCAGGATGTAATGAGAGTCCATCTTGAAGGATGCAGTATGGTTCTGATGATTGCAACCCTTCTTCACTCTATTGCTGTTGGCAACTGCCTGCCTTCACATGTAAAAACAGTATGTGTCGATATTAACCCCACTTCACTTACAAAGCTTATGGATCGTGGTACCATGCAGGCTATTGGTATCGTATCTGATGCGGGTACATTCCTTCCGCTTCTCGTAAAACAACTCGAGATCCAGAGCGGTCGTGCAAAAAAATAAATTTTTTTGGGATTTTTTACCGCGTCAGCGGCATACAGTATGATTTTTCTGAGGCGAGGATATATTCCCATTCCTGCTTACAGGTGCAGGTGGTCTCGAGCAGGGATGTGATGAGATCCCGGTCAGCATTCAGTGAGTAATCCCGGATACCTTTGACTATCTCATAATCGCATACTGCGCAATTGTGAGGCCCCCGTTTTTTCCCGCCGCCAAGCGGATCGCAGGTGACATGAACCGGGGCATCCGCAAGGATTGAAAGGACGCTCCAGAGATACGGGGGGCGATATGCCCCACGTTTCCAGTAATACTCCAGTTCGGTGTTGCGCTGGACTGTGCAGGGGTTCATCGAGATCATATCTGCATGAACCGCAGCTTCCCGGATTGAGTTTTTCATATCAGCTACAGCCTCACCCTCGGTTAAAAAAAGCGGTTTAAAAAGGAGATATACTTTTACCCCGGCTCCGGCAGAATGAGCTGTTGCAGCAGCTTTTTCGAAGTCCAGGAACGTAAAACCCTTATTAATGCACTTTTCCCGGATACTGTCACTGCTTGTTTCAAGTCCTATCGCACAATAGAGCGGTGTCTTCCAGCTCCCGTCATCCAACAGTTCAATGAATGATGAGATGACTTCCGTATGGATAAATTCGGGACGGGTTTCTGCGATAACCAGTTTCCCCCTAAACGAAGTTGCTACATCCGAAAGAAATTCGGGGGGTATCTCATGCGGGTCAAAAAAACTGCCGGAAGTAAAGATCTTTACCATGCGATATTCTTCAGGATTATACTGGGTGTTCACCCATGCCAGTTGTGCACGGAGATTCTTAAGAAGTGTTTCAGAAGATTGTTTACCGGAATATCGTTCGTGCCGGTAACTGCACATCCTGCATTTTGACCAAGAGCAGCCTGCACTTTTAAAAATGATGGTGAGGCAATCGAGCAACCCATTGCCATACCGTTCCTGCCCCCGCCAGCTTGCGAGTGGTTTTTCCCGTAGTTCAGAAATCATTAACATCATAATAGTTGAACGTATATAGATGAAAAAGATCGTCCTGCTGGTGATGGGACTTCTCTTTCTATCGGGATTTGCATCGGCGTATCTGGTAAATATCGATGCACCAGATTCACTACCGGTAGGAAAACCCCTCATTGTGAATGGGACGACCACATTTGGTATCGGCACACCTATTGATGTAGTTCTCTATTACCAGCTGACAACCACGACTGAGATAAAACGCAAGATTGTCTATGTCCAGTCTGATCGTTCGTTCCGTGCTGTCTTTGATACTACCGGATTAAAAACCGGCATGTACAAAATTGAAGTGCCGACAAATGGTGCGGGTGATTCCGTAAACATGCGTGTCGTACACCTGTTTGATCGCACTGATGACCTCCAGCTCAGCTCTTCCACAACCCAGAATTTTAACGGTAAGATGACTCTTGCAGGAGCCATCAAAGGGAGATGAAAATTCCGGCGTACAGATTGAAGTGATCGGGCCTGGTGATGACGTCGTGTTCGGACCCCGTTACATAAATACCGATTACCAGGGAAATTTTGCAATTGATGTACCCATAACTGAACCCGGAGATTTTGAGGTTAGCTTCACTGATGCCAGAGGATATGTCGGAAAACGAATTATCACTGTTACCAGTCAACAAAACCAGACGTTAGGAGCGAGTCCTGCATCGACAACCCTGTCCATTGTTTCCGCTCATGCGAAATCTTCACGGGACAATCCAGTATATTTTGCCATAAAGACTGGCAATGGAAAAGTCAACCTTCATACCTCTTCATCCATTGACTGGGTTATGGAGTACGTTGATGATAAGGGCACAATCAAAATAGTGAATGAAGAGAATGAACAATATCCTGAAAAAGTCCAGCTGCAGGGAAAGGGGAAAACGATGTACATCAAGGTATACCCCATGAAAACCTCAGTAAACAGCGAGGTTTTCATGTATGCTGAAAATGCCGTCTCCATTGTGGTAAACCCGACCGTCCCGGCACCATTTGCTGCGAGTGCACCACAAACACCGACGGAGACCCCAAAGTCTCCGCTCCTGCCGTTTCTGGGGGTAGTGGCGTTGGGGATAGCGTTTATGGTAATGAAAAGAAACCAGTGAAAATAGAGATCTGAAAATTCTCCCCCCTTTGATAAAGAAGCCTTTTTTATATCGGACACCCTACATATGGAGCAGTGCCGGGGTAGTCTAGTCCGGGAAGGCGGTAGCCTTGAAAGCTACTGGTGCCCTGCACCTCAAGAGTTCAAATCTCTTCCCCGGCGTGTAGTAACATTTTTTTTTAAAAAAAATTTCCTGGATATATAAAAATGCGCTGGGGAATACCGTTTTTGAGCAGAATAAAAAAAGTTCCTGCTGGCGGTATGGTGCACAGGCATTTCCCTCTCGTTTCTGGTGTCCTAACACTGTTTTTATGTGTTCCGAACTCCCACAATAATGATAGACAAGAGTGTGAATCATCGATGTGTGTTGCCGTTCCTGCAGAAGTGCTGGAGATAAAAGAAGGGAATGTGGGAGTTGTGGACTATGGCGATCTCAAACAGGAAGTCAGGCTCGACCTGGTTGACGTGAAAATTGGCGAATTTGTATTAGTCCATGTGGGATTTGCAATCCAGAGACTTTCCCGTGAAGAGGGACTGGAGACGCGGGAGCTGTTCAAACAGGTCTATGCTGCGATGGAGGAGTGATGCACGAGTACGCTATCGCCTATGACCTGTACGCAACCACCCGCAAGACCGCGATTGAGAACAACGCCAGCCAGGTAAAAAAAGTACGTGTTGAAGTGGGAAAGATGGCAATGGTGAATCCTGATCAGGTAGTTTTTCTTTTCGATGCAATCAAAGAAAATGATCCGCTTTTCTCTAACGCGGTGCTCGATTGCAGCGAGATGCCCCCCCAGACCAGATGCCCCTGCGGGTATTCCGGTGATGAAATATTTGTCTGCCCGGGATGCGGTGCTCTTCCCGAACTGGTCAAAGGCAGGGAGATTGTGGTCACCAGCGTGGAAATCGAGGTGGACGACTAAATGAAAGTCTACCCTGATGCATGGTGCCGGCGGGGAAGTGATGGGAGAACTCCTGCAGACGCTCACAAAATTCAAGCATAACAACGCCGGCGGGATCGGACTTGAAGCACTGGATGACGGCGCAGTGATCCCGTTCAATGGCCAGAACCTCGTGTTTACCACAGATTCCCACGTAGTCCGCCCCATTTTTTTCCCGGGCGGGGATATCGGCAGGATCGCGATCTGCGGGACCATCAATGATCTCGCGATGATGGGCGGTCGGCCGATTGCACTCTCGTGCGGCATGATCATTGAGGAAGGATTTGAAATTGATGATCTCGCAAAGATCGTTGCTTCAATGGATGACGCTCTCGGTGAAGCGGGTGCAAATCTTGTGACCGGGGATACGAAAGTGATGGAAAGGGGAGCACTCGACGGGATTACGATTAATACTGCCGGTATCGGGATCGCAAAGAACGTTGTGCGGGACAATGGTCTTGTCCCCGGCGATGTGATTATCGTTTCCGGGAACTCTTGGGGATCACGGTATTGCGATCATGGCACACCGTGAGGGATTCGATCTCGGTGAGCAGATCAAATCTGATGTTGCACCGCTCTGGGGAATGATGGAAAAGGTGCTTGATGCCGGTACTATCCACGCAATGAAAGACCCGACACGGGGAGGGTTTGCAAGCACCATTAACGAGATGGCAAGAAAGAGTGGTGTATGTATCCGGATCAGGGAAGAGAAACTGCCTATCCGGAAAAGCGTCAGGAGTGCTGCAGCGAATGCTTGGTATAGATCCACTCGAGGTTGCAAATGAGGGAAAGGTTGTTATGGGAGTTCCACCTTCAAGTGTCGATGCGATCCTCGCAGCCCTTCATACGCATAAATATGGCAAGGATGCAGCCGTTGTCGGTACCGTGACAAAAGGCGCTCATGTTATTATGGAAACAACCATCGGTGGCGAACGATTCATCGAGCCGCCAATAGGTGACCCGGTGCCACGGGTGTGTTGATCAGGTTTTTTTTAAGGAAAAAATCTCCCAGGAATTTTTTTATGTGATAATTAAGCGCAAAATCAAAGCAGGGACTGTGCATGTCCCCTTTTTCTCCCTCATGCTTATGGCAAAATAATATTGTTCCTATTAGTAGGTCACTGTTGAGAGGAGGTTCGCGTGTTCGGCATGAAATCCTCCCTTGAACGTTCAGGTTTCACCGGAAATGCCTACAGAACTTTAAAAACAGGATTTTTTTGTATGATTTATCGTAAAAGAAGAATTATTTGCGGAAATTAATAAAATTTACTCTTGTCATCATACGCCATCTTCTTATCTGCCTCATGCAACCACTTACATATACTTCTTTAACAATTCCAGCGCTTCCAGTTCCCGTTTTCCCCCGCACTTACGCACAATGCCCACATGATAATCGATCAGCCTTTTTAATTCCGGATCCTGATTCTCCTTATAGCGCGTTGCATGCACAGTCGCATCGATGATGCTGTTGAAGCCCCGGTTCACCGGGTATACGGCAACCTCTTCGATAATCTCTTTTTCCAGGGTGAGCCGGACCATCATGGACTCGTTTGTCCTGCGCACGATGGTTGCCGTGAATGCTGCCCAGGCATCAGCACCTGCGAGCCTCGTGATTGTCTTTGTTGAGACCGGTTCTTCAATAAACAAATTCCGCGGCAGATCTTCAAATGCAGTCCTGACATAAAGAACGGGATCCTGCACAAAATTGGCAACAACCCACCCGTCCCGCTCAATGTTTTCTGCGGTGTTACTCCCAGAAAAGAGCACCATGCTGGCATTTCCTTCCCGGTAATGGATGCCCATCGGTGCCGCGTTGAACCGTGTTGTTGCAATTACCTCATTAATCCCGCCTTTTAAAAGTCCCATTGCCATCCCTCTCCCAAGTGCAATAAAGATTGAAGCGATGATGATATCAGCAGTTGAACCCGGGTTGATATCCCGTTCAATACAATCAGCATCAAAATCCTCTAAGGAGCGTTTGCCGTCAAGAACCTCCCGGGCAACGAGCATGGTCTCCTGCGCAACAGCAGTGCCATGTTTTTTGATGATGAAAGTGTCCGGTTCAGAGGCAAGGAGGGTGAGGAAGGTATTGACAATTGCCTGCCTGCCCGGGCCGAATTGTTTCAGGAGATCAGCTCCCCGCCTTGTTAAGGGAAATCCCATCACCCATTCCCGTGCCACCATGTCATTTGCCGCTGAATGCCGCATCACATCGAGGAGTGTCATATCCCGGTCCCGGATTATCGTGAGGGTATGGGGATCATGCACATCCAGCTCATCTGTGACGTTCATCTTCACCGATGTCAAAGCAAAAGCCTTGTAGAACGCAACCGCATCTGAAACATCGGTCTTTTCAATTGCCCGGATCGCTCCGGGAATATCTCCGCCATATACAAGCGGGATGAGAAGAATAAATGCTCCAAAATGCGTATTGCCGCCGTTATGACAGTTGGTATCCCGGACTGCATGCCTGATGATCTCCCCGATCCGCCCTGTTCCTGTTTCAGCCTCTTCAAGCGCCGCACGGGCAAATAGTGTTGATGCCAGGAAATGTTCAAGACGGGTATCAGGATAGTCATGACAACGGTCGACGTTCCCCGGTTTTGGGTAGGCGCAGACCTCCAGCATCAAGGCCAGTTGTGCACGTTCAGCTGCTCTCATCAGAAGGCACGTCATGGAATACACGGCTCATTATCGTATCTGAGAGATCGCGTTTCAGGCGCATATACTCTTTCTTTGAAAGTCCCACCTGTTTGAGCGTCATATCGCGGAACATGCAGGGAGAGGATGTTTTGCAGCACCAGGCA
The DNA here is from genome assembly GCA_963699515.1 of uncultured Methanoregulaceae archaeon. Lineage (GTDB taxonomy): Archaea > Halobacteriota > Methanomicrobia > Methanomicrobiales > Methanospirillaceae > Methanoregula. The sequence goes on from CAVOUD010000003.1 coordinate 675,176, forward strand.
AGGCTCCCAAAACAGGTCTGGTTCCCCTCCTGGAGGGGGGTGCCTTTTACCGTGTCCAGTTTCATCTGGATGTAGGCTTCTTTTGGCATGTCGATCCGGGAAAGGGTTGGGAGGAGCGGGCACTCTTTGACCGGCATACAGCAAAAGGTGAGTGCGCGGATGTCTCCGCCCCGGCACAGCTGTTTGGGAGAGTTATACCATCCTTCTTCCATAGCATAACGGGTAATGGCTGCGTCCAGTCCTGACAGGGTGCGTGTGTCAGATTTGCGTGCAAGCGACACGATGTCCGCCCCGTGAGAGAGCATCTCCCGCATCCGTTCAAATGTGTTTATGGAATTATTGGCAATCAGCATGAGCGGGCAGCTGTTCCGTATCTGCCGGAGTTTTGCCGAACCGAAGTCCATCAGATCAATATGCAGAATATCTGCTCCTGATTGCCACAATTTCCGGGCAAGGAGCCGGTCATCAGCAGCAACACCGGCACGGATTTTTACCGATACGGTGACATTTTCAGATTTGAGCGCCCTGACAACAGCCATTAATTCTCCGGGTTTTTTCAGGTAATGCTCTCCACACCCGGCAGCTATCATGGCAGGCTGCCGGCAATGGGCATCAATTTCGTAGACAACACTTTCACCAAGTGATCGCGCAATGGCACCGAATGATTCGGGAGTACTGCCCCGGAGGTTGAGTCCCAGTACAACCGTGCTCTTTTCCATGAGCGCCATCTGTTTTTTGAGTTCTTCTACCGGGTCATCGTATAAAAATTCTTTGCGGTTCCCCTCAGCCGGTGACAGATTTTGCCGCATCCATGGTGGGCTGATCAATGGAGTATCCTCCGATAAATGCAGCACCGATGTGATCGGCGCGTTCAAGGACGTAGGCTGAATCAACCATTCCCGCCATGGATGCAATCGCTACGGGTGTCCTGACAATACGGTTGTTAATGAGCAGCCCAAAGCGCTCGAAGGCATCCATCATAGATTCATATCTGTTGAGACTGATCAACCAAATTACTTTGCATTAACCACAATCGGTTAACCTTTTGTTGACGGAGTTTTTTTCTACAATGTCTCCAAAATGGTTCGGACATTGTAAGATTCCGGGCTCAAAAATCACTCATGGATCATGGGGGATATACAATTCCAAAAAACATTTGGTAAGAATTTTTAAGATTCCCGGTAATACTATGTGTTATATGGGTAAGAAAGGAATGTTACTTGTCGGGCACGGGAGCACGATGCCCTACAACAAAGATCTCGTTGAGAAAACCGCATCCTTGATTAAGGCACAAAATACGGATTTTATCGTAAAATGCGGGTTTATGAATATGAATACGCCAACAATCAAGGATTCACTCAATGAATTCCGGCGTGAACCAATTGATGCGCTGGTGGTTGTCCCCCTGTTTCTTGCAAAAGGTGTCCACATTGAAAAAGATATCCCGGGAGAGATTGGGCTGGCCGAAGGCACCAAGAAGGGATTGTTTACCCTGAATGGCAGGTCAATCCCGCTGGTATACGCGGATCCTATCGGGAGTGATCCCCTCCTTGCTGACCTGATGATAAAGAACGCGACAAAAGCGCTCACACTTCTGTAACTTCTTTTTATGCACATCCTGGTACTGGACACTATCCACGGCGGAAAAGTGATCGGTGTGGCGTTTGCAGCCCGGGGAGATCGTGTTGATTGCGTGGATGTGTACCGTGGAGAGAGCAATACCAGACGTAACAACAGCACTGACAAGGAATTATGATCTGATTGTCGCACCGGTACATCTCGATCCCAATCATCCTCTCTTACACTTCTCCAGGGCTCCGGTCATTTCCCACCATGAAGCCGTGCGCCAGCTGCTGGGTGAGAAAACTCCGGAACCCATGATCGAGATCACCGGGACACGAGGGAAGACAACCACGGCACACGCTCTCGCTTTCCTGATGGAAGGAGCAGGTATCCTGCACACCTCAACCGGGACGTACCAGTTCCCGGAAAAGAAGTGGCTGTCACAGTCGAGCATTACACCGGGATCGGTACTCGCTGCCGCGAGGATGGCATGCGAGTATCCATGGCTGGCTGATTGTTGAGGAATCCCTGGGAATCACCTGTTCAGGAACGCTGGGGATTATTACTTCGGATGAAGATTATTTTTTTGCTGCCGGGAAAAAATCTGCCCTCAGTCACAAAAGTCGCTTCGGCACAACACTGCAAACACCTTCTTCTTGGCAGAAAATATTGCATACGGATCATGCGGAACATGTTGTCCATATCGAGGACGTTGCAGCCTGTAAGGGTACAGAATGTTTCGCTCACGCTGGCCGGTAAAACCTGCAGGTTTTCCAATCCTCTTCTTGCACTTCCTGGATACCATTCGTCCCTGATGCTTGCTGCTGCCGCAGCAATGCTGCTGGGCATAGACCCTGAGCCGTTATCCTCGTTCAGTGCGCTCCCGGGCAGGATGTCCGTGTCGTATGACAAGGGAGTGCTTGTCGTAGACAATGCCAACAGCGGTACCAACCTTGCAACCACTGTCGAAGCAGCCCGGTATGCCCGGAGCATATCCGGAAAAGAAGCCATTACTCTGGTCATCGGGCAGGAGGAAGGCGACGGGGCAGTCTGCGAAGGATTTGCCTTCGACCAGATTCGGGCAGCAATCGACCAGATCCGTCCTGTGCATGTTGTGGGGGTGGGAGCATTCCCGATACCGGGAACTCCTGAGATCCGATGAGGCTGACACCTCCTGATATCAGCGTATACGGCCACGCTAGCAGAAGCCTATACCTCGGCTCTGCATATGACAGACCATGGATCCATTGTACTTGCCGTGAAAACCTGGAGATAACTGAAGTATCATGAAATACATGCACCCGCGTCCCAGTTCGATTGTTGCTGCGCTCTACACAGCACGGGATCTCAAAGTCGATGTTGCTATCCTCCACGGTCCTTCCGGCTGTTCGTTCAAACACGCCCGGCTGCTGGAGGAAGATGGTATGCGGGTGCTTACGACATCCCTTGCTGACAACGAGTTCATTTTTGGCGGTCAGAAACCCCTTGAAGATGTCCTGCGTTATGCCGAAGATCATTTCTCCCCAAAAAGGATGGCAGTGATTGGGACCTGTGTTGCGATGATTATCGGTGAAGATCTCCAGTCTGCCATTGATGGAGCCGGAATAACAACCCCCACGATAGCAATCGATATCCATGCGGGATATCTCGAAAATATTGCCGGGGTCCTTGCGACACTTGAAGCAGCCTGTGAAGCAGGATGGATTTCCCCGGAAGAACTCACCCGCCAGCGGTTCTTAATGGAGAAGGCAAACGAAGTGGAGCGGCTGAGAGGTGCGGCAAGCCAGCCATATATTGTACCCTCACGGGGTGACCTGAAACATATCGCTGCACAGCGCCTGCTCGAACTTGCACGGAGCGGGAAACGGGGCGCAGCAATCCTGAATGCAAAGAAAGAGACGGCCTATATGTTCGCTGATGAGCTGGTTGCTCTCCATGATGCATGCCCTGAGGCGGATATTACTTATATTGCCAATCTCGATCAGCGTGGACTCCCAAGACGCGGCTGGATGCAGAGCGGATATATGAAGAGATGATGTGCCGCGGTTTGAAACTCGAAATTATCGGTGCACTTGACGAGTATGGTGCGAACGGTGATCTGCTTGGCAGGAAGTTACAGGAGATTGCGCCAGTATTTGCCCTGATTACCGGTGTACCTCATGCAATTCCTCCGGAATACACACAGGGCATCGAGTGCTTCTCGGTGACAAACGGCCCCCGTCAGGTAGGTCCCCTGCACGCTATCGGGCACCAGCACGTGATTGTGGAAATCGACCTTCATCCAAAGACACTGGGTGTCTGCACTATTGTCGAGAGTGAATTCGGTGCCATTCTGCGGAGTCTTTCATGAAAAAAATCCTGATTACCGGTGATCGATCCGGAAGCGGCAAGACAAGCATCACCCTTGCTCTCGCTGCGCTTCTTTCCAGGAACAACAAGGTGCAGACCTTCAAGGTGGGAATGGATTATATTGATCCTTCCTACCTTTCCGCAGTCTCAGGGCGCCCCTGCCGGAACCTTGACAGTTTCACGCTCTCTGATAAACAGATTCGCGAAATTTTTCAGTATGGTTGTCGCGGCGCAGATATCGCGCTTGTCGAGGGAGTCCGCGGGTTGTATGAAGGAGCCGAGGCACTTACCGATATTGGCAGCACTGCGTCTATTGCAAAATTACTCGATCTCCCGGTAGTGCTGGTTGTTTCTGCCCAGAGTATCACCAGGAGTGCAGCTGCCCTTGTTAAGGGATTCCAGGCATTTGATCAGGACGTTCATATTGCCGGAGTCATCCTGAACAATGTCAAAGGTGATTCGCACAAGGAAAAGGCGCTGAAGGCAATCGAGCACTATTGTGGTATTCCGGTAATCGGCGCTATACCCCGCATGGAAGAGATGCAGCTTGCCATGCGGCATCTCGGCCTCGTGCCATACCGGGAAGGTTCCGGGCGCGGCGACTTTGATACCCGTATCGCCACCATCACGGATATGATTGGGCAGTATGTGGATCTTGAACGGTTCCAGAAACTCATGCGGGAAATCGTGCAGCACCCTCAGGAAAAAACACTCTTTGACACAACGGTGGACCGGGATGTTAAAATTGGGGTTGCCCTTGATGAGGCGTTCAATTTTTATTATGCCGATCTTTTTGATATTCTCCATATCGCAGGGGCAGAGTATGTTCCGTTCAGTCCGGTTCATGACCGCCTCCCTGATGCGGATGGTTACATTATCGGAGGAGGCTATCCGGAGCTCTTTGTCAAAGAACTGGAAGCAAATGATCCCATGCGCGAAGCGATACTTGATGTATCACGAAATGGTTCTCCGGTCTATGCGGAGTGTGGGGGGCTTATGTATCTCACTGACCGTATACTCTTACAAAAAGGCTGGCAGGATGCACACAAAGATACGGTATATGAGATGTGCAGAGTTTTTTCCGGAGAGACCCGGATGCCGGCAAGAAGGGTTGTCAGTTATGTCGAAGGCAGAAGTTTGAGCAATTCTCCTATGGGTGCTGCAGCATTCCGGGGTCATGAATTCCATTACTCTGATGTCATGCTCTCTCCGGGCACACACTTTGCGTACCAGCTCTCCCGTGGTGTCGGCATTCATGAAAATCTTGACGGTGCGGTCATCGACAACACACTGGGAAGTTATACCCACCTCCACCCGGTGGCAAGTGCAGGGATGTTCCGGCATTTTGTCGAATTGTGCCGGAAAAAGTCGTGAGCATTAGCAGCGTATTTCCTTATAACCGTTCCTGTCGCAAAAACGAATACCTGTAAAGGAAGCAATTTTTTTCCAGTGTTATTGAAAGGAATTTTTTAAATCCACATTATTTTCTGCCGACGTATACATATGCGAAAAAATCATGGGATACAGTCTTTTCTCACTGAATAAAAAAAATTACCCCTGTATGGGTAATGTCTGATTTAGGTCATGAAAAAATACCTTGGGGATGGGAAAGAGGAAAGTGAAGGAGCAGGTCTACCTGAAGAGCTTTTTGGCAGGTACCGACAAAAGAAAAAACTACAAAACCCAGTACACCCCATAAAAGCTATGATCATTTACATTGATGGTAAGTACCTTCCTGACGACCAGGCAAAAATCTCGGTTTTTGATCACGGTTTTCTCTATGGTGACGGTGTGTTTGAGGGCATCCGCGCTTACAATGGCAGAATTTTCCGTCTGAAAGAACATCTTGATCGTCTTTATGATTCGGCAAAAACAATCGACCTGCAGCCTCCCTTTATCAAAAGAGGAGATGACCGAAGTAATCTGCGAAGTGCTGCGCAGGAACAAATTAACCAACGCTTATATCCGGCCAATCATCAGCCGTGGTGTGGGAGATCTCGGTCTCGATCCGCGCAAGTGCCCGAAACCTTCGGTTATTGTGATTGCCACCAGCTGGGGTGCGATGTATGGCGATCTGTACGACAAGGGTCTCAGGGCAGTGACGGTCTCTGTCCGGAGGAATCCCGCTGATGCACTCCCGCCGAATGTAAAAAGCTTAAATTACCTCAACAATATCCTTGCAAAGATTGAGGCGAACTACAAGGGTGGCGATGAGGCAATCTTCTTTGACACGAATGGCTACGTATCTGAAGGTTCGGGCGACAATCTCTATGTCGTGAAAAATGGTGAAATTATTACACCCCCGACCCTTAACAATCTCCGAGGTATCACCCGTATGGTCCTGCTTGAACTTGCAAAATCTCTGGGTATCACCGTGAAGGAGCAGAACATCGGGTATTTCGATCTCTATTCCGCAGATGAGATGATCTGTACCGGCACCGCTGCCGAAGTTGCACCGATCACCTGGGTGGATGGGCGGACAATCGGAACCGGCAAGCCCGGACCCGTCACCCGGCAGCTGATGGCGGCGTTCAAAACGGTGACTGAGACGGAAGGCCACCCCATCAATAAAAAATAAGGCAATTACACAATAAAGGTCACCATAAACTTGTCCTCTGAAGGAATTAATGCAAAAAATCTCTTTTACTTTTCAATTTTGAAGACGTCCTTGGGGGTTTCGCTCCCGCCACTCGGGCATCCTCCCTGTTGCGATAACAACGTATTACCTGATCGCATAAAATTATCTGACTTTTCTCGATCAATCTGTAATTTCATGAGGGATATCTTACGCATGAAAAAAGGTAGTGGCTCCAAATGATGAATCACGAAAAATTATCAAAGATACTTAACCACTGATAATACCCCCCAGGTACCCCTATTTTTTTCCTTTTCCATAATCTATTTATGAGGTGCCGAGAAATTAGATAAAGCAACAACGCGCTGCTATAGTGTAGTCCGGCCAATCATGCGGGCCTTTCACGCCCGCGACTGGGGTTCGAATCCCCATAGCAGCACTTTAAGATGAATAGTTCTTTTCTCAAGGTGAAGAAATGGTAAAAGAGGTTATGAATCTAATTGATAATTGTACCGGTGAAATGCATTGCAAAGTGTGTGGATCAATCCACATTGCCAAACGCGATAACAATGGTAAATATCCCCCTGAATCTTTGTGGTGCATACACGGATGCAGGTCAGAAGATATCGACTAATCCTATTTTTCTCCTTTGTCAACTGACATTGACATAGTTTTGCCCATTCAACCACTTCTTATACACGCTAAGGGCACAATGAGAAATGCCAACAGAATGCGAATATGATATAATTCCAAAAGGAAAATGGTATAAAAAGTTTAATTTGAAGGAGAGGGATTACCAGCACCGGGCAGAGTTTTCAAATCCAGCTGAATTTCAACGATACCTTTGGGGGTGACGCTTGATTCACGTTTGAGCATCACACCGTTTTTATAAACCTCAAGAATGATTTTATCCCCGGAACCATCCTTTTTCTGGAGAGCTGCTGCAACAATCCCGTCACTTGTCGATATCGGATAAAACTTATCTCCGGTACCGGATACTTCAAGCTGGTTCCCTGGTGTACCAATCAACCCAATATAATTACCTGGATACGATGCCCTTACCCACACACCATTAGGGGGAATCATCACTTGCGTAGGTCCGGGTGTAATGGTTGACGTAACTACTGGAGTGAGAATGGATTGTGTTGGTGGAGTGGGTAACGTGGTCGCTACAGTGGTTACGGGAATAGTAGTCGCAGGTCCACCGGAGGGTCCTGACATGATGTTTGCTACGATTACCAGCCCGGCCAAAATGGGGAGGATGGCGATGATAAGGATCACGATTGCAAGATAATTGGGTTTTTTTCCTGCAGGTTCAGGAACCGGTTGCGGCGGGGGAGAATCGGATTCTCCGGCTTTCGATTCCTGGGTTGACACTACAGGAGATTCCGCGTTGGGTAGTACGGGCCACAGCACCTGGGAGGGGGCGGCTGCCTGGGGTTCAGGAGCAGCTGGTTCAGATTTTTGCTGGTAATCATGTTTTTGAACAAAAGGTGTGGATTGCTGGGTACGGGGCACGGAATCTTCAATCAGGGGTTCAATTGAATGGATTATCTGGTCGATTTGACTACTCTGGTGTTCTCCAGTCGAACCAGCCGAAGGGGGAACCGGTACCTGTGTTTCGATAATGACAGGTTGAGGTGCCGGAGGAGGAACCGTTACTCGGGTAACTGGGGACAACGAAGTCGAAAGAGGAACCGGTACCCTGGTGATGACAGGCTGAGCTGCAGGAGGGGGAACCGGTACCTGTGTTTCGGTAACGACAGGTTGGGGTGTCGGAGGAGGAACCGGTACTCTGGTGATGACAGGCATGGATGCTGATGTGCGCTCTGAAGGATGCTTGATAGGGGACCCGCAATGGTTGCAGAATGTTGATTTGAAAGGAACACGATTCCCACATCGTGAACAGAACGAACCGGTGGGAAGGGATGAAGTCTCTTTGGGTATCGGCGCAACAGGAGTTTTTTCAGTAATCTTACCTAAGGGGAGGGCGGTTTCGATCTTCTTTTTTGCCGGACGGGTGGTCGTAGCACCACCTTGTGCCGGAGTCTGAACTTCACCTTTTATCGCAGGCTCTCCAAATGACACAGGAATATTAGCAGGAGCTGTTTCTCCTATTGATGAGGGTATAAGACTTTTTAGTTTCTTTGCCCATTCACTGCATTCCCTTTTTCTTTCTCCGCCTGCCTGCCGAACAAAGGTAAGAACTGTCTGATGCTTTTCACCAGTATCGGTAATGATAGCGAGAATTAAAAAGTGGTCCCGTATGGCATTTTCTCCTGCCTCGACATTCCTGATAGTCGAGAGCGCGATATCCTGTGACGGGATAACATTCTTTTTGCTGTCGGTAAGAATAATCCGCTTGTTGGTAAGTATCGCATCAAACGATATGGATTTGAATTTAATGTTCCGCGTTTCCAGGATTATGGACTCATCACGGTCCAGTTCAGGATAGCCCATAGCATCACACCCTTACATATAGTTGTGTTATCAACAGCAAAATAAGTATTTATTCCTAAATCAGTTCGATTTATGGCTAATAAAAAAGATCAGAGGTATTCCCGGTCGTTTATGTACGGTCGGAGTACCATGGGAATTTCCACTGAACCATCCTCGTTCTGGTAATTTTCAAGGATGGTACGCATTACCCGTGATGTGGCAATCGCTGTTGAATTGAGGGTATGAACATGGTGCTTGGATTCAAACTCGCTCTTGTCCCGAACCTTGATATTGAGCCGGACTGCCTGGTAGGATGTACAGTTCGAGCAGGACACGACTTCCTTGAATGCGTTCTCGCGGGGCATCCATGCCTCAATATCATATTTTTTCGCTGCAACAGTCCCGATATCACCAGTACAGATAGATACAACACGGTATGGTATCTGGAGTTTCTGGAACATCTCTTCAGCATTTGCCAGCAATTCCTCGTGAATCTTCCATGAATCTTCAGGTCTGCAGAATACGAACTGCTCGACCTTGGTGAACTGGTGGACGCGGAACAGTCCTTTGGTATCAAGACCGTGAGCACCGATCTCCCGCCGGAAGCAGGGTGAGATCCCGGCAAGACGCAGCGGGAGGTCCTTCTCTTCAAAGATTTCATCCCGGTACATTGCACCGATCGGGTGCTCACTCGTTGCGATCAGGTACATGTCGTCCCCATCAATTTTATACATGACTTTTTCGAAATCATCCAGGTCGGTAACCCCTTCATACGACGTCCGGTTGATCATGTAGGGGGGGATTACCGGCGTGTAGCCTTTGTGTGCCAGCAGATCTATCGAAAACCGCTGGAGTGCCATATCCAGGAGTACAAGACCACTTTTCAGGAAATAAAATCCTGCACCAGAAATTTTTGTCGCCCTTTCAAAATCCGCCCATCCCTGTTCAGCCGCCAACTGCCCGTGGTTCTTCAGCTCAAAATCGAATGTCCTTTTCGTACCCACAACCCTGATCTCAACATTTTCGGTATCATCTTTCCCCACGGGAACGCTGTCGTGCAGTACGTTGGGAAGACGCATCAGGTAGTGATGAATCGACTTTGCGATCTCTTCTTGTTCTGCATCCCGATCCTTGATCTTCTGGGGAAGATTAGCGGCTTCAGCTAAGAGATCGTTTACCTCCTGTCCGGCTTTTCGTGCCGAATTAATCTCACGGGCTATCGTATTCCGGCGCTGGCGCAGGACATCGGTCTCCATTTTGAGTTCACGTGACCGAACATCTTTTTTGAGCAGGTCGTCTACCCACGCGAGCTTTTCTGTATCATTGCGTTTTTTTAGATCTGCCCTTATCACATCCGGGCTGGATCGAACAAACCTAATGTCTAACATTAATTATACCTTCCCGTGAATGTGTATTTGTTTACTATAGAATGAACCCGCATCATACTTTATCACTTTTGCACGTATCCTGAAAAGATCCATAAACCGGCACCCTGATAATGACAGATGCTGCATACTACCAGTGGATCTTCAATGCAGCTGACTTCAAAAAATTCCCCCCCCAAGATAATCCCAACCCTTAAATCATCGAAAATAAATGGAATGGTACTATGCAGTCCGGTATGGTCCTGCTGTTTGTGTATAACATTGACAAAGGCAACCTCTCGGGCATGTCAGATTACCACCATAGTATGACATCTGCCAAAACTCCCCAATGCAATCTTTTTGCATTGATCTCCAGTCCGGTTGGTATGAAAAAGGCATGGAAGCGCTTCATTAATGATCTTGGCTTTCCGTCAAGGTTCTTCCACCGCGATGAATTTTTTCAGCTGTGTGGAACACAGAAACTTGCTGTTCCTGCCGTTTATATCCAGTCAGGAAAGTCCTTTCATGAGCTGATAAACGCCGCTGAAATTAACCGCATTGATTCAACAGATGTTCTCATCGGGCTTGTGACAAAACGGCTTAAACAATACCTTGCGTGATCCCCTTTTTTATTACCGGAGAATATAGATACTTACCTTTTTCCTGATTATTGTATCGAAGAACTGGAGACTGCATATATCAGGGATTTGAGGCTGTAATAAAGCATTTTTTCGATATGCGATCAGTCTCATCTGGAGTTACTACCCATAACCAAAGTTTATGATATTTTGGACTGAATTATTCACGAGCTGTTTGATGACGACGGGGAACCTGATGTTGTGGTCCCCCTGTAATGGATTTTTCTGCATCTCGCACAGGTGCAGGAGAATCAAAGGATTTTTTTCTCGTTTGAGGTGAAGACCCCTGATACACCAGCAGGAAACCCTGAAGAAAAAGATGATAAAATTACGATTTGGAGGATATTGATGGTACCGGAGTCGGAAGCATGGGAAGATGATTATAGCCGCAGGGGGATCCTCTGGGGGGGTGTAACTCACGATCTGCCAGACCTTCCTGTACGCTCCCGTGTGCTTGAACTTGGGTGCGGGAACGGAAAAACATTCTTTACCATGATTCAGCGTGAGTGGGATGTGACTGCAATCGATTTTGCTTGCCGAGCGGTTACATTGAGCAGGCAGGTAGTTGGGGGTGCCTCTCACGGAAACGTAATGGTTGCAGATGCCCGTTATCCCCCTTTTAAGAATGACTCGTTTGATGCGGTTTTTGCTATGCATATTATAGGTCATATGTATGAACCGGAGAGAGACCAGATTGCCCGTACACTGCAACATATCCTCAAACCCGGTGGGAGCCCTGTTCTTTTCTGATTTTTCTACCGATGATTTCAGGTTTGGAAAGGGGTATGAAACTGAACCAGCGACATTCCGGCGTGGCACCGGTATTATTACCCATTACTTTACCCGGGAGGAGATCAGTAATCTTTTTTCACAACTCACTTTGGTGTCAATCAGTATACACCAGTGGCCATTGCGGATTTTGGGAAGTACCTTGGTACGTTCAGAAATACAGGCAATCTTCACAAAATAAAGATGCAGGGAAGAAACGTTTCAGCAGGAAATGCAGGTACTCATCCCACGCCACTCTGGCATCCCCCACAACGGGCTAGTCACCAACCAATTCTCGGTACAAGCCACAGGAGATGTGTTTTTTCTGATGCAGGTTAAAACAACATAAATAAGGCAGGAAAAAATGATGAGCAATTATTTTTTCCGTGTGATTTTCAAGCCTTCGTTATCAACCTTTGTGACAATTGCAATGGAAAGATCCCAGGGGTTTGAGGATTTTTTCCAGTGCTTTTTGGTCAAGTCTGGTAACTACCGCAATGGAAGGACCGACAGAACTCATACCCACAAATTCGAGTTTTGCTTCGCGGAGCTTGCTCATATAGTGATAGATCTCAAAACTATGGTGTTCGACTTCAGCTCGTTTTGAACCCCGGAATTCGATCTCCCAGATTACATCTCCTGCTTTTTTTATGTCATCCTGTTCAAGAGCCGGGACGAGATCCATTAAGAAGAGATATGCTTTGAGTTCACGGTCCCGGTAATCAAGTGTCCGCGCCTTGTTCATGAGGAGGTCAAATTCCTGTGTTCCGGCAGAGGAGATATCTGTGGGGGGTATAATGATATACACGTTTTTTCCTTCGGCGAATGCATGATGGTAGACGAGGGTGAGTTCATCACCAAGTATTGCCATACCCCCATACGTGCTTACCGCAGGACCGACACCTGTTTCAAAACCAAAGGCGATGTTTCCGTCTGCAGTCTCCTCAACATAATTATGCCCAATCAGTTTTCTTAACTGGTCATTTGTCAGCGGCTGGCCGAGTGCTTCATTCATTGCTGTAGCAACCGCGATCATGACCGTACTGGTAGAACCAAGCCCGACATGTTTGTGCTGATGGTCGGTCGCCTTGATCTTAAAACCACCGGTATATCCTACGGTTTTTTTGAAGACTGCGACAAAATTTTCAATGATGGATGAGCGACTGTAATCGATCTCGACACCTTTTTTTGTACATTCTACTTCTGCAGTGCAATAACACTGTATGGCAAATCCAATCCCCCCTCCACCGGGATGATCAGGCGCAAACCGGTTCATATCCAGGACGGTCAGGTGTATTCGCGCCGGGGCTTTAACGGTAATCTTTCCTTTCACGGGTTTTAACGTGTACTTCTTCTTTTCATACCCAAGGGTCTTGAGATTCTGTCCCGGGGGAAATGAATTGAATTCATATTCGACAAGATCGAGGTCACCACCGCGGATTTTCATGGTTGGCATAAGTAACAATTCATGTCAGGAAAGATAAAAGAATATGTCAATAAAAAATTTTTTACTCTACTCACTGAAATCAGGCCAGCACAGGACGATGCTGCTTCAGAGGGAAAAACAAAGAATCTCATGAAGCCAGGTACCTTAAAACCCGGCATCCTGTGAAACGCGACGGAAGACTAATTAATCAAAGCAGAAATCGCCAACAAAACGTACCATATAGCACTATTATTCAGCTACACCCTTCGGCCGGTTCGACTGGAGCAGGGAGTCCAGGCAAACGCTCAGGTTATTGAGCTCCTTGCGCCAATGGAGGAATTGTTGACAGTTACCATAGATGATCCCGCCAACACACTCTTTTGAACAGGTATCACACGGACTTTCTGTCATAAATCCACATTTGCTCATTCCTTTATTTTATATTGACGAGATTGTCCGGGTTACTTAATGTAACCTGAGGGTTATTCGAATTATCCGGGACGGTACATTTTTTAAGCAGACCCATTTTATTTGGATAATGACGATAATCGTTTCTCCCAAAAAACAGGTAATACGACACCATCGCTAAAGCGCAGGAACGGTATGGGTGCAGGTACTGTCCCCTTCAAAATCATACGCGGTAATTTTTATTTATTGGCTAACAAAGGAATTTACACGAGCCATCTTTTCATATGATGGTAGTATTTACCTGGATCGCCACACCATCAAATTCTGCTATGATCCGTTCTTCCTCGTATACCATAACCCGGAATGTGGAATATCTGCCATTGTCAGCAACACGGTGGGCAACTGCCACAAGCGAACCGGTTGCAGGGGCGATATACTGGATATGGATGGAGACTGCAACACGGATGGCTGCACCGCAGTTTGCTGCGATCCCGAATGCCTGGTCGGCAAGAGCAAAGATCGCACCCCCATGCGCGACACCACGCGGATTGTTCTTTCCGGTACAGTCCATTACCACACGTGCATAGCCATCATATGCCTCGGTTATCTCCATGCCCAGCAATTGGGCAAATTCACTGTGGTTAAAAGCAGATGATCCGTCCGACCTCCGGTGGTCTATCGCAATCTGTTTGATGATCTGCTGACATGAACACTCCGAATCGACAAAAATTCCGGGAAAATAATGATACCATTATTTGTATTTTTTCTGGGTATAGGAGTACTTCTGGGTCTCGCCACCGCGGGATACAATATAGAACCATTCATAGAGTGATTTCAATGTTCCGAACTGCTCATACCGGCGCATCGAGAAACCAACTTTAAGCCTGCCATCAAACACGACCTTGCCCTGATCCTTCATACGTAAAGCGATCTCGAGGTCATCTCCGGCATCGAAACAGCGGTACATCCCGGCTTTAATAAATGCATCTTTCCGGAATGCTGTGTTGCAGCCCAGGGTATAATAGAACGTCTGGCTGTAATAGCCGATACGGGAGAATGTGTTGGCAAGAAATATCGATAATTTATTACCAATCCCCACCTCAATCGGGTAGACAGGGCCGTACAACTGAACAACACGTTCGTCTTTAAAATCCTTTTTTATTGTTTCGATCCAGGTCGGGGGAAGGATACAATCGGCATCAGTCGTTGCAATAATTTCCCCTTTCGCTGCCATGAACCCGTCGTTTCGGGCACCACCAACTTTTTTACTCGTCTGCGTGAAAACCTTGTCCGCATATTTTTCTGCGATCGTGCAGCTTGCATCCTTCGAGCCGCCATCCACAACGATGATCTCGTAATCAGTCCGTGCCACCGTCTGGTGGGTGAGAGAAACGAGACACTGAGCGATGTTCTCTTCTTCATTAAAGGTCGGGATTATGACCGATATCATGGGAAAAAAACTCCTGTACACTGTATATGTTTACTGATAATAAGGGTGATGATCAATCAGTTTACACGATAATCATTTTTTCAGGCAATCATAGTCATTATAAGGGATATATAACTGATGACGATTACTGCAGTTTCTTCGTTGCGACAAAATCCATAACACTTCTGATGCAACCGTCCATATTCAGATACTCGAATTGTGCGAATCTGCCGACAAGCGGAATACCAATTTCCTTACAATACTCCTTTACGATTGCGATATTTTTCTGGTAATCAAGGTCATAGACCACGTAGGCAAAAGGCTGCCGCTCCACCGATGTATAGACAATCTGGTCCTTATGCAGGATCTGCATGCTCTGGAGCATGTCCACAACTTCGTTTATGAGTTCATCATCAGTCAGATCTGGCAACATCATCACCGGGCTGGTGGGTAATCTCGGCAAGGATAGCACTGCAGCCATCCGGGGCACCATGCCGGCTATATCCGGAAGGGAACGATATCCGGTTTGTCCTTCCGACGGCAGGATCCGGTACATAGAGCCAGGAAATTTCCGGCACGGATCCTTTGATCCCGATATTGACACACACCAGCGAATTATACTTCAAACGCATAAGCCGCATTTTTCACCTCCATGGGGAACACCATCAAGGCAGGGCAGCAGGTGCTGCACCGGCATCGTGCAGATGCACTGGTCTGCCAGGATACGTTCATCACCATTGCTGATCTACCAGTTCTCACCGGATTTTATGATCGATGTAACCCTGAATCCGGTTTTAATACACGGTTCAATGGGTTGTGCGATTGCACGCACGAGTGCCTTAATTCCTCCATCAAGCGGGTAGGAAAAGACAGCCTGATGGGTGTATCCTTCGGTTTCGATTCCAATCGCGGACTTGATTATATCTTCAACAGGAGGACGGGGAATGCGCCCGTCAACCCAGTGAAGGGACATTTTGTCAGTCGGATATTTCCAGATTTTCTCATTGTAGGGAATCATGTAACATTCGGCAATACCTTTACCGAAGGTATAGTAAATCCATTCCCGGAAGTTTACCGGTGCCGGGATCTCACCTTTTTCAACCGCAATCAGGGTTTTTATAAATTCGTTGATACAGAAAAACCGGTCTTCGGGGGGCAAATCAGAAAGTCCGTTCTCGAAGGGATATTTCACAAACTGCTGTTTATAGAAAATTTTCGTGGTGCGGTTATTACGTTGTTCATTACCTGCAATCATCCGGCGCATAAACGCGAGCACATCCCGATCACGGGAAAAGATTATATGTGAACCTCCGGTATCAAAGGTAAATCCCTGATCGGTTTTTGACCGGCAGAGCCCTCCGTATTCCTGTTCTGCTTCGACGACAACAACCTCTTCACCCTGTTCATGCAGGAGCCGTGCGAGGGTAAGCCCGGAAAGTCCGCCTCCCAGAATTGCAGTTTTCACTACTCATACGTTAGCCTGCAGGATTTATATGGTTCACCGTGGCGGGAATAAAGAACAGATCTGCTGAAATGTTCAATGCAAACCTCAACAATCAACGGGGACGGGTTCCTCTCACGAATTCATGCTTTCCTAAAATGCGATGACTCCTAAAAACCTACTACCCCACTATCATTAAAGACGCAATCGGGGGTAAGGGAGGAAACAGGTACTGTCCTCTCCTGTATTAAAAGGGTAATAGATTCATCATGGCGTTAAAAAGAAAAGATGTTTCAGAAAAAACAAATTATTTCCGGATATACCACCCGGGCATGGTCTCTTTAAGGAACTTCTCGCTTGTCTGTTTGGTCATCAGACTGACAACTATCATCGCAATGATAGCAATGACAAATGCATAGAAAGAAAAATGCATGGGTAATTTTGCCGGCTTGAAGTAGGATATTCCTCCAAATACAAGCGATGTAAGTAATCCAAGCGCCCCTTCGCGGGTTGCCCGCCTCCAGTTCAATCCTGCAAGCATGGGAACGGCATGGCCCAGAGAAAAACAGAAACATATGCAAAACCAAGCATAAATCAATCAATTCAAATAACCCTTCAACAAAATCATTAACATCAAATCATGAACCGGGCAAAAATATTGGTTGTTGAGGATGAATCCGAAGTAGCCGAAACTCTGAAAATGATGCTAAAAAAATTTGGCTACAACGTGGTCGGATGCGAGAACAGAGCAGAGGATGCCATACAAAAAGCCGGTGAGCTGCATCCGGATATCGTCCTGATGGACATCGAACTTTCCGGAAAGATGGACGGTGTACAGGCTGCAGATACCATCAGGAAAAAATATCACATACCGGTAATTTATATTACTGCAATCTGTGACACCAAAACTCTGGAACGAGTCGGTGCAAGCGTTCCCTATGGGTATATCCTGAAACCATTCACAGAAAACGAACTCCATACCGTTATCGAGATCTCTCTTGATACCCTGGCGAAAAAAAAGTAATACCCGCCCCCACTCGACGGTTTTTGTGCTCCAGTCCTGCGCTTATTTATGGGAACTGATGTTTTTTTAGTTGCCTAAAAAAATTATTTCCCGCTTGTCACTGTCTTTGATCCGCGGAGAATACCAATCGTTCCCGTCCGGACAAATTCCTTGACACCATACTGGCGGAGCAGTTTTTCCAGAGCATCGATCTTTTCCGTGTCACCAATAACCTGAAGGATAAGGGACTTTGCTCCAACATCAACAATCTGGGCCCGGAAGATAGAGGCAATCTGCATGATCTCGGCACGGGAAGTCCCTTGTTCCGCGGTCACCTTGATAAGAGCGAGTTCCCGTTCCACCCGCTCATTTTCTGTTAAATCTGAGACCTTGATAATATCAATGAGTTTATTGAGCTGCTTCATTACCTGTTCAATTTTTTCATCATCACCGATTACGACAATGGTAATCCGGCTCATGCCAGGCTCCTCGCAGGGACCGACCGCGAGGCTCTCGATATTGAACCCTCGCCGGGAGAAGAGACCGGTGACCCTTGAAAGGACACCGGCCTTGTTCTCGACCAGGATGGAAAGCGTGTGCGGTTTCATCTCGGGTGCCCCCCAATCATCTCATTGATTGCAGCTCCGGCAGGGACCATGGGGAACACATTCTCTTCGCGTTCGATCCTGAAGTCCATCACAAACGGACCATCACAGTCAAGTGCCGCCCTGAGTGCGGGCATGACATCATCCGGAGATTCCACTTTCACACCCTCAATCCCATAGGCATTGGCAATCTTGACAAACTCAACAGGCGGAAGCTCGGTGAATGAATAGCGCCGGTCATAGAAAGCTCCTGCCACTGCCGCACCATGCCGAGGAACCTGTTGTTCAGGATTGCAATCTTGACCGGGATCTTGTTGTGGGAGATTGTACCAAACTCCTGGATATTCATCTGGATACTGCCATCACCGGCAACATCGAAAACCGGAAGGTCAGGCCGTGCAAAGTGCGCCCCCATTGCTGCAGGAAGACCGTACCCCATTGTGCCAAGCCCTCCGCTGGTTATCCAGGTACGTGGATTTTTAAAGCAATAGTGCTGGGCGGTCCACATCTGGTTCTGCCCGACTTCAGAGACAATGATCGCATCTCCTTTCAGGAGTTCACTCATCTGCCGTATCACAAACTGCGGGTGAAGCCTGCCATCATCAGGACATTTGAGCGGGTGGTGCTGTTTCCAGTGTTTGATCTTCTTGAGCCAGGCATCCGTTTGCCCGTTCTTTTTCAGCATCGAGAGCATGTCCTGTAAGACTGCCTTTACATCCCCGACTACCGGTACATCAACACGCTTGTTTTTTCCGATTTCTGCAGGATCAATATCGATATGAATGATTTTTGCATGGGGGCAAACGTATCCGTCTTACCGGTCACGCGATCATCGAACCGCACACCGATGGAAAACAGGACATCACTTTCCGTGATGGCAAAATTGGCATATTCCGTACCATGCATCCCGAGCATGCCCAGGTTGAGCGGGTGATCCCCGGGAATGCACCCGATTCCCATCAGCGTGGTGGCAATAGGGATTCCCAGTTGGGTTGCAAAATCCAACGAGCTCTGCTGATGCATTGGATGAGATGACACCGCCCCCGGCATAGATCACCGGTCGTTCAGCAGCGGCAATCAGCTGGAGTGCCTTTTCTATCTGGCGTTTGTGCCCGCGATAGGTCGGGTTGTAACCCCGTAATATTACCTTTTCTGGAACCAGGGGTTCTTTGATGACCTTTGTGCTCACATCTTTGGGGATATCGATCAGGACAGGACCCGGACGACCAGTGCCGGCAATATAGAACGCTTCTTTCACTACCCGCCCGAGATCGGCAGTATCCTTGACAAGGTAGTTGTGTTTGGTGATCGGCATCGTGATGCCGGTGATGTCAGATTCCTGGAAGGCATCATTCCCCAGCAGGTTTGTCGGGACCTGCCCGGTAAGTGCAACCATGGGAACTGAGTCCATATATGCCGTGGCTATGCCTGTTACGAGGTTGCATGCTCCGGGGCCTGAGGTCGCAAGGCATACCCCTACACGACCGCTCGCCCGTGCATACCCGTCCGCGGCATGCGCTGCTGCCTGTTCGTGCCGTACAAGGATGTGCCGCAGGGATGAATTGTAGAGTTCATCATAGATCGGCAGCACCACACCGCCAGGGTAGCCGAAGATGATCTCGACTCCTTCGCGCTGCAGTGATTCAACGAGGATTTTTGCCCCGGTTTTCATGTTCTTCCCTCAATAGTCTGTTCATGCCGGCGATCATCGCTTCGACACTTGCCATAATGATGTCCGTGCGAGCGCCGCGTGAAGTAATTATCTTCCCGTCTTTACTTAATCTTACTGTTACGTCGACCAGTGCATCTGTTCCACCCTGGATGGCATCCACATGGTATTCTTCGAGCCGTATATCAGCCACATCTGCTACGCATTTGCGCAGAACTTCCATCGCCGCGTCAACAGGACCATCCCCGGTAGCTGCACCGGTCATCTCCTGTCCGTTTACAACAAGCGTAACTGATGCAGTCGGGATCATATTGCTGCCGGATACAGCGGTAAATTGTCGCATGGTGATGATCGGTTTACTCTCAATGGCAAGTACTGCATCTGCAATCGCCATAAGATCGGTATCAGTTACCCGTTTACCTGCATCCCCCAGCTGCTTGATCCTTGTAACGATCTCTTTAATCTGGAGAACGTCTGCTTTGTAATTCATCTCATTGAGTGCTGATTCTACCGATGCGGAGCCGGAATGCTTTCCAAGGACAATACGGCGCTTCCGCCCTATCATCTCCGGTTTGATCGACTCGTAGGTCGATGGTTCACGCATCACACCATGGGCATGGATACCACTTTCATGGGTAAATGCCATCTCACCAACGATTGCTTTGTTGACGGGCAGCGGGACACCAGTCAGTCGCGAGACAAGGGTGGAAAGCTGGTAGATCTCCTCTTTTTTGATCCTTGTGCGATAATCGTAGAGGATCTCAAGCGCCATGACAACCTCTTCAAGCGGGTGTATTCCCGGCCCGCTCGCCAAGACCATTAACCGTTACATGGGCACAGGAGGCACCGGACTTCAGCGCTGCCATGGTGTTGGTAAGCGCAAACCCAAGATCGTCATGACAGTGGATGGAGAGCGGTGCGATTGTTGCAAGCGGAGGGATATAGTCTGCAACCTTCTCCGGGGTCAGGAGCCCCACCGTATCACAGAAACAGAGCCGGTCTGCTCCACGGCGTACACCTTCAGAGAAAATCCCGTGCAGGAACTCCTGATCAGCCCGTGAGGCATCTTCACCGGAAAGTTCCACGATAAGCCCACGGCTCTTCGCATACTCTACAGCATCATATGCCATCTCTGCGACCTGGTCACGGGTCTTTCTCATCTTTTTTGCAATATGCAGGTCGCTTACCGGTACGACAAGATGGACCGAATCTGCACCATAGTCTGCGGCAAAATCGATATCCTGCCGAAGTGCCCGGACATACGTGCAAATCTCTGCAGAAAGCCCGGCTTCTGAAATGACCTTTATTGCATCCCGCTCGCCTTCAGATGCAGCGGCAGAACCAACTTCGATCACGTCGATGCCAATATCGGCAAGTCTGGTTGCAATCTCACATTTCTGGTTCGGGTTTAACGAAACACCCGGGGTCTGTTCCCCGTCCCGTAACGTAGTATCTAAAAAGCGCAGGTTTTCAACAAATAAAACATTCACTCATGGCAAATCACCATAGTATGAAGTTGGAAAGAAGAATATAAAAACGTTCGGACAGTAAAAGAGAGCCTGATTCCACAAAATTATATGATTTGAATCCCCAAAGTATCACAGCAATCCTGATCCTGATAGTATGTCCTACACACGCAACGACTCTTCTGGTTCTTCCTGCATACGGGGCAACCATTAGCACAGAAATGCCGGGAATTACAACTGGCAAAAAACCGTGGTGATCTGGGGGAACGCATTGCGTTCCTGGTATTGCAGCATTCTCCTGCTGAAATCCAGCGGATGAAACAGAATTTCAGCAACAAGATCCAGGATATTACACCGGAATACCGGGACCAGCTCGACAAAAAAGATCACCGAACACCTGCTGGGAACCTATCAGCGATACGCCTTCTGCAGCAACAGGGTGTTTTTAAGACAATGCATGAACCGGTGACTGAGCAGCAGAAAAAATACTGGGATATGGTGGGAGAGCAATGCCGGGATAACGCCAGAGGAGATGCCCCTGCCATCCGGTTTTTAAAATACCTCCTTGCCGGGTTCTGCATGCTCGTACTGAATGAACCGGGACATCCGGCTGGAACACCGTTTCCCTGGTGGGGATTCTGTCCAGTTTACCTGTGGAATCTACTATTGCCCGGTACGGGAAAAGGCCAATGATGTGGATGCAGCGCTGTGCCCTTTCTGTCCTGCACTCCAGACACCAGAAATTGGCTATCTCAGGCCCCCGATTAACCCGAGCGAACACCGGAAGCAGGAGTTCATCGAACATTGTCACAAATTCCATAACTTCAACGGATAACTCTAAACTCCACGGTAAATTTTTATTTTTTCGTCTGTATGCGAGTGAAAATATCTATAATATATACCTAACGAAGGAAGTATAATATTAACCCGAAGATATCAGTTTATTCCTTTAAACTCGGATATTTGCCGATATCGCACTGAGGTCCACGTATGGATAATGACCGAATTGATCTGGAAAATTCATCACTGTATATTAATCGTGAAGTAAGCTGGACACGATTCAACCGGCACGTTCTGGATGAAGCCCGTGATGAAAGCCATCCGTTGCTTGAACGGGTGAAGTTCCTGGCGATATTTGCCAACAACCTGGATGAATACTTCATGGTAAGGGTTTCGGGTCTCCAGCGCCAGCTGGTAAAAGGTGTCCTGAAATCACCTCCGGACGGGATGACTCCTCAACAGCAGCTGGAGGCAATCCGGCAGATGCTTCTTCCTGATCTTGCAATTCTGTATGATACCTGGCATAAGGATATTTTACCGAAACTTGCGGCCGAAGGAATCTTTATCCATATGTATGCAGATCTTACAGATCTGCAGAAAGAACTGATGCATAAATACTTTATTGATGAGATTTTTCCCGTCCTGACACCACTTGTCTTTGACAGCGCTCACCCGTTTCCCTTTATTTCAAACCGTTCACTTAACCTTGCCATTATTGTAAGGAACCAGAACAATAAGGATTTTTTTGCCAGGATCAAGGTCCCGACAAACCTGTTTTCACGGCTCATAAGGATCCCTCCCAAAAGCAGCGGTGAATCCGGTAATGATGCTGGTTGTACATTTCGTTTATCTTGAAGATCTCATCTCAGCAAATCTCGACAAGCTTTTCCCGGGAATGGAAGTTGTTGCATCTTCTCCGTTCAGGATTACCCGCGATGCAGATATCGATATTGAGGTTGACGATGCCTCGGATCTCCTCACTACCGTTGAAGAGGTCATGGAACAGCGTGCACGGGGAAAACCCGTGCGTATCGAGCTTGAGTGTTCTATGCATGACGGTATCTGCCAGATGCTCGAAAAGAAACTCGGGGTAACTCCCAATATGCTCTATCGGGTCGGTCATCCGATCGGGATGGCTGATCTTAATGCAGCTGCTCTCCCTTGACCGCCCGGATCTGAAAGATATACCTTTCCAGCCTGCCCTCCCATCAGATCTGGCTGAAGGAACAGACATCTTTTCTGCCATCCGCCATCATGACATTCTGCTGTATCACCCGTACGATAGTTTCTCACCGGTAGTAAATTTTCTGCGCCAGGCCGCATATGATCCGGACGTCCTTGCCATCAAAATAACCCTCTACCGTGTCGGCTCAAAGTCCCCAATCGTGAATGCTCTTCTGGAAGCCCGCGAGAACGGAAAGGATGTTGCCGCATTAATCGAACTGAAGGCCAGGTTTGATGAAGAGAATAATATCGGGTGGGCACGTGCGCTTGAAAATGAAGGTGTCCATGTTGTCTATGGCGTGGTAGGACTCAAAGTCCATGCAAAACTTTGTATGGTTGTTCGTCGTGAGAAAGGTGGAATACGACGTTACCTGCATCTGGGCACCGGCAATTATAACGCCACCACAAGCAGAATTTACACGGATTTTGGCCTTTTTACCTGTGATAAGGAAAAGGGAGAGGATGTTGCAAACATTTTCAATCTGCTTACCGGGTACGCACGGATTACGAATTACCAGAAACTGCTGGTTGCTCCGGTTACCTTACGCAATGGCATTATTGACAGGATAGACCGGGAAATTACCCACCATCTCGAACGGGGAGACGGGCACATTATTTTCAAGATGAATGCACTGATTGATCCTCTCTGCATTACTGCACTCTATCGTGCATCACAGGCTGGGGTAAAAGTGGATCTGCAGGTCCGTGGAATCTGTTGCCTGCGTCCTGGAATTACTGATGTAAGCGAGAATATTACGGTCACTTCCATTGTGGGACGGTTCCTTGAACATGCCCGCATTTACTATTTCCATAATGGTGGCGATGAAGAGGTATTGCTGGGAAGTGCCGATCTCATGCCACGGAACCTTGACCGAAGGGTGGAAATTCTTTTCCCGATTGAAAATCTTCAAAACCGGAAAGCAATTATATCAACAATTCTTCCTGTGCAACTCAAGGATACCATAAAGTGTCGTCTGTTGAAAAGTGATGGTTCTTACGAACGTCGCACACCTTCCGAAGACATGCCAGCACTGAATGCACAATCCTGGTTTGTCGATCACAGGGGAACCTGGTATAATGGTGGCAATTAACGAGCCAAAACCACTCAGAGCGGAGTGTATTTTTGGGGTACAACGACTTCTTCCCCTTCTTGAT
Organism: uncultured Methanoregulaceae archaeon; assembly: GCA_963699515.1. Taxonomy (GTDB): domain Archaea; phylum Halobacteriota; class Methanomicrobia; order Methanomicrobiales; family Methanospirillaceae; genus Methanoregula. The sequence continues at coordinate 699,478 of CAVOUD010000003.1, forward strand.
GCATTTTCAAAAGAGATTGACGGCGTTAAAACAGCGCAGGATATCGAACATATCCATCGTATGCGGGTTGCATCCCGCCGGTTACGTGCGGCACTTCCTCTCTTTGCTTCATGCTTTCCTGAAAAAAAATACCAGCAATGGATGGAGGAGATACGAAAGGTTACCCGTGCACTGGGAGAAGCCCGTGATACGGATGTTCAGATTGCGTTTTTAATAAAGCTCATAAAAAAGAGAGATGCCAGAAAGCATGCTGATGATTCGGATAATGCGCTGTCAATCCGTTTGCCAGGAGATATGGAGACAATTCTTCTCTCACAATTGCAAAAAAAACGCATAAAACTCCAGATTGCCGTGGTTTCATCACTTGATAAGCTGGAAAACAGCAGGGTAATTGATGAGATGAGGATTTTTTTTCATAATCAGGAAACACGGGCAAAAAGTACCCGGAAGAAACCCTCTCCCTATGGAATCGCACCGGTGGCTGCTTCCCGCATCGCCAGACGCCTTACTAAACTGCTGTCGTATGAAACATGGGTGCACAATCCGGATGCCATTGCAGAACATCATGCAATACGAATTGCAGCAAAAAAACTCAGGTACACCCTGGAGGTGTACGGTCCGCTCTACCGGCGTGGTCTCAAAAAACCTCTTTCCCGCGTAAAAAAGATCCAGGAAATCCTTGGAGATTTGCATGATTGTGATGTCTGGATAGATACGGTGATGGTCATGCTCGTAAAGGAACGGTTAACCTCCCAGGCAATTCCTGGTCCAAAAAATATGCGGGTGAGCAAAGTCACCAGGTACAAACATTTTCTGGCTGAACGGGAAAAGGAACGAAAAATTCTTTATCAGCGATTTGTACGATTCTGGGACTCACTCGGTCGTTCACGGCTCTGGGATGAACTCTGTAAAAATCTGAATGCAGAAAGAAAAAGTACCTACCGGTTTTCAGGTACTTTTAACGATAACGATATCAGGGCTTCAGTATCCAGTCTTGCCGCTGTGCATGGTGAGGGATTAGCGCACAGTCGTAAAGTAACGGATCTTGTCCTGATGCTGTTTGATGATCTCGAACCACTGCACCGGATGGGGACCCGTGAACGCTTCTTACTTGAGTATGCAGGTCTGTTACATGATATTGGGTGGAAATTCGGCAAGAAAGGACATTCCGCCCGTAGTGCGGTTATGATACTGTCTGATGAGAATCTCTTCCTCGATGTTATCGATCGGGGAATTGTGGGGCTTGTTGCCAAGGCCCACCGGGGAAAAATCCGTTTTGAATCAGACGGATTTTTTTCCCTTCTCTCATCACATGACCGCAATACTGTTTTAATGCTTGCAGCGTTGCTTCGGATTGCTGATGGTCTGGACTATCTCCATCTCGGATCGACAGAGTCTGTTCACTGTAGTATAAACCCGCAGGAAATACTCCTTGAAATGTCCGCACTACGGGATATATCAGCAGAAAAAGCGCGAGCCTTCCTGAAAAGTGATCTCTTTATCCAGGTATTTGAACGGACACTGGTGATCCGTTGAAAAACAAGAATATCCGGTCCGGATGGTCGTGTTGTATCATTTATTGATATTGGAACCAACTCAGTTCGTCTCCTTGTTGTAAGACTCAATCCAAATCATTCGTACAGCATCCTGTCACAGCAAAAACAACAGGTAAGACTTGGGGAAGGAGAGTTTGAGGAAGAAGAGATCCTTCCTGAAGCAATAGAACGACTGGTAATTGTCTGTAAAAAATTATCAGAACTCGCCCGGACATTTAATACTGATGAATTTGTCGCTGTTGCCACATCTGCCATGCGGGAAGCAACCAATCAGCATGAAATCCTGCATCTTTTGCGGCAGGAAGCCTTGCTGGATGTCCGTGTAATTTCAGGACAGGAAGAAGCCCGTCTTATTTACCTTGGTGTTTCAAGGGGAATTCATCTTGGGGATCGGCAGGCATTTTTTATTGATATCGGTGGTGGAAGTACAGAAATTGCAATTGGCGGGGAACAGAACTATCACTATCTTGAGAGCTTCAAACTGGGGGCTATCCGCCTCTCTAACCTTTATCTGTCAGGTACCATTACCGGGCCGGTGTACTCAGGACCAGTATAAGAAAGTCCAGCAGCACGTAAAAGATACTATTATCCATTCTGTCCAGAAGATACGCAAACAAAAACCCGATATTGCTGTCGGAAGTTCCGGCACTATCATGAATCTTGCCGAAATTGCACACAAAGCCTTTCACCAGAACGGGAATTCCGGAAAAGATGTTCTGATTTACAAAGATTTACGGAAGGTCATTGATCTCCTGTGTTCTCTTGCCCTTGAGGAGCGCAGGAAAATACCAGGAATAAATCCTGAACGTGCGGATATTATCATACCCGGTGCAGCCATTCTTGATCTGTTCATGAAAGAACTGTCGCTTGATTCCATTACCATTACCGGAAGGGGCTTACAGGACGGTCTGCTGGTTGATTACCTCTCAAGGATGGATTCATTCCCTCTCCTTGGTGAACTTTCCCCGAGGCAGCGCAGTGTCCTGCAATTGGGAAGGTCCTGCGGGATAAATGAGGTACATGCCCGTACGGTGACTAGCCTGGTTCTGGAATTATTTGACTCAGCAAAGGAGCAAAAACTCCATACCTTTGGTGACGGGGAACGTGAACTGCTGGAATATGCAACATTTCTCCACGATATCGGGTCGTTCATTTCCTATACCAATCATCAAGCGCATTCCTATTATATCATAAAAAATTCAGAACTCCTTGGATTTGATCAAAAGGAAGTCACCTTCATGGCAAATATTGCACGGTTCCACCGGAAAAAAACCCCGAAGAAAAAGAGATCCGGAAATTCTCGAGCTGGATTCCCGTGAACGGGAAACCCTGCGAATTCTCTCAACGTTCATCCGGCTTGGAGAAAGTCTTGACCGCAGTCACACTGCACTGATCCAGCATGTGCGTTTCTCCCATATTGATAAAGAATTTGTATATCTCGAAGTTGTTGCCCGCGGGGACTGCCAGCTGGAAATATGGGGTGTTGAAGCAGAGAAAAAGGCGTTTGAAAAAATATTTGGGAAAGAACTTGTGCTGGAGCGAGTTCAGTCCGGGTAGGTGATGAGGGAAATACTACAACTCACTACCACGTATACCGGAAATATAGTCTCTGCATTCCGGAACCTTTTTTATTTTAGGGTCTGTTGAAATGGGCAGGAACCTCTACGTTCACACCCGAACCTTGAAAATCGTGCTCTATACGAAGCACCCCCGCGTCAAGACCCCTCCGAGCCACAGCAGTCTGGGTAGTCTTTTTTAATCGCCAATCCACCGTTGGGGCGCCCCGTCGGAGTTGGCGGCATTCATCACACCGGAGGAATAGAGTGCTAACAATTCCTGCATTAAAACTGAATAGTATGATTTTCATAGGAGATGCTCAGTTACAGATTAACTGCTCACCGGGATTTCACCCCCGCCGCTGTGGCTCCCTAAAAAAGCGATAGACCCCGATCTGGTAATACATCCTCATCGCTCTGCTCAGGGGAGCATAGGGGTACAGGCACTGTCCAACTCCTTCAATATATCAGTGCTTCGTATTTCATATCATACCGAGAACATTTCTCCAGAGCTGATTTCTAATCAAAATAAAAGACTTTTTTCTCCCTTCGCGTACCTACTCTTCGCGGAATACCCTGTCAATAGCATTCGCCGCATATTTTGCCGCACCCATGCTAAGGATCTTGATTGCTCTTCCTCTTGTGATATTTCCGCCGGCATACTCTTTTCGCAGGGAAGTACGGAACTGTGCATCGACAATCACGTTGCCTCTCTTCTCCCTTTTAAGTTCCGGAAATTCTCTAAGAAGGAGGAGATATGGTCCTTGCCCTAACTTCACCCTGCCATGACCGGCGGGATCCTCTCCGTCGCGGGGGTTACTTCACCAAAAAAAAAGAGGTATGATGAGAGGCCGGCAGAACCGTACCACCGGCCCGGCAGATCCTCAGGGGCCCTAGAGCTTCTTGAGGGCCTGCACGAGCTTCCCGACGGATTCCTGCGCGTCGCCATAGAGCATCCGCGTGTTGTCCCGGTAGAACAGGTCGTTCTCGATCCCGGCGAAACCCTTTCCCTGGCCGCGCTTGAGGACAATGACGTTCTTTGCCTGTTCGACATCGAGGATTGGCATGCCGAAGAGCGGGCTGCCCTGCCGGTGCGCTGCCGGGTTGACGACATCGTTGGCCCCGATTACGAGGACAACATCGGTGCTTGGGAACTCCGGGTTCACCTCATCCCGGTCGAAAAGGTGGTCGTAGGCAACCCCTGCCTCGGCAAGCAGGACGTTCATGTGCCCGGGCATCCGCCCGGCAACCGGGTGGATTGCGAACTTTACCTGGACATTCTTGCTCTCAAGCAGATCGGTCAGCTCCTTGACCTTCTGCTGGGCCTGGGCAACCGCCATGCCGTAACCGGGAGCGATGATCACCTTGTCCGCGTAGGCAAGCAGGACCGCGACGTCGTCAGCCTCGATCGACTTCATGCTGCCCTGGATCTGCAGCCCTTTCTCCTCCGTCGCACCGAACGCACCGAAGAAGACGTTCGAGAGCGAGCGGTTCATCGCCCGTGCCATATTGAGCGTGAGCAGCGAACCCGCGGCGCCGACAATGATACCCGCGACAACCATCGCATAGTTGGGGGTCGCAAACGAGAACCCGTCAAGCGCGACGGCGAGGCCGGTGAAGGCGTTATACATCGAGATCACAACGGGCATGTCGGCCCCGCCGATCGGGAGCGTCATCAGGAGCCCGAACCCGAGCGAGAGGATGAAGAACAGCGGGAGATACATGGCAACGGAGAGCGGGATCCAGGACCGGCTGTACGATAACGAGCACACCGGAAACGATGGCAAGGGCCAGGACCGCCATGTTGACGATCTGCTGGCCCGGGAAGGTGATCGGCCGCGGCCGCATCCAGCCCTGGAGTTTCAGGAACGCAATGATGCTCCCTGAGAACGAGACGGCCCCGATGAGGCCGCCAACGACAGCGAGGGAACCGGTGATGGCATTGGTTGTGCCAAGGAGCGCGACCGCCGAGATCCCGGCCGCTGCACCGCCACCCATGCCGTTGTAGAGCGCTATCATCTGGGGCATGTCGGTCATCGCGACGCGCTTTGCCGCGATGTAGCCAAAGCCCCCGCCAATGACGATCGCGATCGCCATCAGGGCAAAGTTGGTGAGGTCTGGTGTAAGGAACGTGACGAGCGTCGCGATCAGCATCGCGGCACCGGCCCAGACAATCCCGCTCCGGGCAGTGAGCGGGTGGCTCATCCGCTGCAGGCCGATGATGAAGAAGAAGATCGTCGCGATGTAGACCGGGTCGATCAGCCCAGGAGAGGTCGATCATCTCATGCCTCCTTTTCGGGCTTCTTCCCGCTGCGGTCGAACATCTGGAGGATCCGTTCCGTGACAACATAGCCACCGGTAACGTTCGCCGCGCCGAGGATGACTGCAATAAACCCGATGATCTGTTCGAGAGGCGTTGTCGCGAGACCGAGCGCGACCATTGCACCGACAAGCACGATCCCGTGGATGAAGTTCGAGCCGCTCATCAGCGGCGTGTGGAGGATGGCAGGGACCCGGCTGATGACGACATAACCGGTGAACGCGGCCAGCATCGCGATGTAGACCGCGGTCCAGAGCGTTGTTACGTCGGTCATGATTTCCCTCCGCTCAGGAGGTCGCGTGTCGGCCCATGACGCACCTCACCCGCGTGGACCAGGAGGCTCGCGACCAGGATCTCGTCAGTAAATTCCCTGACAAGCGCTCCATCCTTGTCAACAAGGAGTGCGAGAAACGACTGGAGGTTCTTTGCGTACATCTGGCTCGAGTGGAACGGCACCCGGGCCGGGAGGTTCTGCGGCCCTATGATCATGACGCCGTGCTCCTGGACGGTCTTGCCTGCCTGTGTCAGCTCGCAGTTGCCGCCCGATTCGGCAGCCAGATCGACGATGACGGCACCCGGCCGCATCGTCGCTACGGTCTCCTTGGTGATGAGGAGGGGGGCCTTCCGGCCGGGGATGGCAGCCGTCGTGATGACGATATCGGCCCGTGCAACAGCGGCGGAGACCATCTGCTGTTCCTTCGCCTTCTCCTCGGGCGTGAGCTCGCGGGCATAACCACCCTGGCCTTCGGCATTGATCTCGAGTTCGAGGAACTTGGCACCGAGACTCCGGACCTGCTCGCCCGCAGCGCGCCGGACATCGTAGGCCTCGACAATGGCACCGAGCCGCTTTGCCGTGGCGATCGCCATGAGGCCGGCAACACCGGCACCCAGGATGAGCACCGTTGCCGGTCGTATCGTGCCCGCGGCCGTTGTCAGCATCGGGAGGAACTTCGGGCAGTTATCAGCACCCAGGATGGCTGCCACATACCCGCCGGCCGTTGCCTGGGAACTGAGTGCATCCATGCTCTGGGCGCGGGTGATCCGCGGAACGAACTCAAGAGCAAAGGCGGTGATCTTCCGGTCGCGCATCCGGGCGACTGCCTCGAGGTTGTTCGTCGCGTTCATGAACCCGATGACAATCGTGCCTTCGGCAAGCTGATCGACATCGGCAACGGTCGGGGGCTGGACACGCAGCACGATCCGGGCGCCGTTCAGCAGATCGGTCCGGCTGGATGCGATCTTCGCACCGGCAGCCGATGAAGAGATCATCAGGATAGAACGCGCCCGTCCCTGCGTCATGCTCGATCCGGACCTCGTACCCCGATTTCGTGAGCTTCTGGACGACCTCCGGTACGGTCGCCACGCGCTGTTCTCCCGGGGCCAGCTCCTTGGGAACGGCAATCACGACCGGCATGGCTGCCGGGCCTTTCGAACCGGCTGAGATTATACCCTTTACCTCCTGTGCAGATGAGGGGGGTGCTCACAATTCCCACCCCTCCTGTTCGGCTTTTTCGATACGGAACAACCTTTTCACTCCATGGATGATCTGCAATGTATCGTACTAGTTGAACCTATACCCTCTTTATCTTACGCACCCGGACTGCCACACCGCGGCGCGAACGCAGCATCTCATCCGCCGGTAATGCTGCACGCCCGGTCGCCAGTGCACGCGCCCCAACAACCAGCACTTCATCCCCGTCACGGATCCCGGGATCTGCTCCTACCACACCGGGGACGAGGACATCCCCCTCCGGAATAAAATCGTCAATATATACCCGGTATCCTTCCGGGATAAGTTTCCAGCCGTCAAAGGTGGGGCGGAGCATACCGGTGCCGGTATCAATCGAGAAGATCTGGACATTGTTTTTGCTGTAAAAGAGTTCCGGGAAATGCCCCCGGAGCGTGGTGCCTTTCGTGTCAAGATCGCTATTGAACTGGTAGGAGACCATGCCATGAAGCCGGTCATCTTTCATCCGCCGTTCACCTGCAAGGGCAGAATCAAGCGCATTGAGGGCGGAATCGCTGGTCGGGATGTTCCTGGCAGGAATATTCCAGGGTAATCCCGCATGCTTCAGCTGCCATCCGGGCTACTTTCAGTGCACCACCTTCAAGATGAGCAATGATACGACGGTATGGATGACGTTCTGAAATAGCGTGCAAGGATATCTGCAATAACTGCACATTCTTCCGCATCCCAGTAACCGGTAACCGGGACATCATAATGCCCTGCCGGGTAGATGCACTCAAGTTCGCGGGGAACCAGCCCGAGCGGAGACGTGACAATCAGTTCATGGGCGCGACCTGCAATTGCCCGCTGGAATTTCCGGTGGCTCTGGGAGAGGGAGTAGGGTTTTTTTGCCGAACAGGGAAGGAGAACCGCAACATCTGTTTTTGGCGGGAGATACCGGTTAATCACCCGTTCGGCAAATCGCCGCACTTCAGCCCGCTGCAGGGATTCTCCGGAATTTGCCCGCATGACGCCGCTCCGGGCAATAGGCAGTATGCCGTTCCATGAACTGGTACTGGTTGTCAAGATGGCGCATGATAGCAACCTGTGCTGCATTCAGCCGGCAGCGTGATTCCACCAGATCGCGGAGCTGTGATGCTTCAATGAACCGGGTAACAAGAGCAATCTCCTGAAGGAGTGCCTGCCGGTTGTGCATCTTCAGATTTTTTTCCCGGCAGCCGCTGACAGGTGCAGATCCCGCTATCCAGTGCATCGGCAGGAAACTCTCCTTCCGGTGTACAAAACCGCCCCTGTGCGGTTTTGAGATCAACTGCCCGGAAATCAAACAGGTCAAACCCGGAGTAACACAGGATATGCACATTTGAAGGCAATGCCGTGCCGCAGGTGCATACCATGCGGTATCAACCGGTGTTTTTTCTTTGAGCCCGATGAGCCAGTCGACATAATTCCTGGGATTTGACAATGCCGTGTGCCAGTCTGCTACCATCACACAGTCGCCACTCTGTGCAGGATTATCAAGATGTGGGTGGATGGTGACCGGTTGTCCGTTATCAGGGGGAGGATACTGTTTCACCAGCGCTGGTGGAGCACAGAGGGGGAGGTTGGTCCCATCACGGGTATCAAGGTCAGGAAAGAGTGTTTCAACTGCCAAAGCGGCCGGCAGTTTCAGGGTAACGTGTATCGGTCTGGAAGATACCGGTCCGGGCAAGTCCGTCCCGTTTCCTGATATCAAACCGGGTCATTGCGCACCTCGATATCACCAAGTTCCTGACGGACAATTGCTTCCCAGCAGGGATTGCAGGAAACAACAAACTGACTGTCCGGATGACTCTCCATCAGCATTTTTATCCCCCTGCATCCTTTCCTTACCATGGCTATCGTCCCACTCGGGAATTTCACTCGGCCCGATAGGAAATGTTTCTTTGAGTTCTTTTGGATACGGGCCAAACGGGGGTTTGAAGAACAGGGTATCGTTAAATTCATCACGTATTCCACCATCAAATGCAACAAGGACATTCTTCCCGAGACGAAGCCGGGAGAGCATCTGCTGGTACCGGAACACTTCTGTCCGACTGCAGCTCTCATCTCCCCGGTAAAAGAACCGGCGTTTTGAGACCCGGTCATATTTTTCCAGGGATACGGTTCTGTTCAGGAGCGCCCGGTAACCGGCAAGGAGTTGCGGGTGACCCCGGCACCGTTCATCGACCAGTTCCCAGAGCGTCCCGTCAAAAATTGCCTGGCGGATCCGGGAGATCTCGGCAAGTGTCACATACAGGTTGTGGAGCGCAAGCAGGCGCTCACGATCAGGAGCAGTGCGCAATTCTTCAGCGGTATGCGAACGGCACACAGTGCATGCACAGGGGAGATCCGCGAGCTCATCGATTTTGAAACTGCCATGAGTGGTGAGATACCGTCCCTCTTTTGCATACAGTGCATACGCAGCAGAATCAAAAAGATCGCAGCCCATTGCAGTGGCAAGGGCAAACATTGACGGGTGACCGGCCCCGAACAGGTGAACACATGCCGAAGGTGAGAGGGTCCGTTTTGCTGCCATGACCACGCTGACGAGATCCCGGTACCGGTAGGATTCCATGAGGGGGACAACCGCACCGATCGGGCAAAAGGAAAAACCGAGATCCGTTACCTCACGACCGGCCCGTTCGCGGAGGTCAGCAAAGATGCCACCCTGAACCGGGCCTGCAAGCGGTGCATCCCTGCCAAAGACCTCTTTTGCTTCAGCGAGACGCTGCATGGTTATGGCGAGTTCCCGCTCTGTTGTGTCACGGTCAGATGCGGGAGAGGTCGGGATGTCCAGCGGCACCCAGATATCACTCCCGATATCACGCTGGAAGGAGAGGGTTTCGGTATTGGTGATAGAGACCTGCCCATAGACCGAGAGCTGGAATGAACCGGAATCGGTCATGATGACACCATCAAAATCCAGCACCTTGTGCAGTCCTTCGTCAAGGGCACGTTCCCGGTACTGTTTGCTCTGGGAAAAGATGTAGGCATTTGTGATCAGTGCCTCAACTCCCATCGACTGGATCTCTTTTGGCGTTACGAGCTGGAGGTGGGGGTTGATGACGGGGAGGAGTGCAGGAGTTTTTATCGTCTTTTTTCCGACCGTCAGTTTGCCGCAGCGTCCCTGCGATATCGCTGTACAAACTCTCAAAAGCAATTGCCATTCTGCACCCGTGTTGTCCCCTTATATGTGCGGTATTCAGGTTAAACGGTTGCCCTCACTTTCGTTCAGTGAAGATCTGCCCTTCAAACGTGAGCACCTCAACATTTGGGTTGGTCCAGCATCGTTCCGGGAAGCCCGGCTTTGATACAGGTATGATCGAGAAATGTCGTGCTGTCCCAGCCATATTCGGTTGCTACCTGGGGAAGCAGAAGACCACTCGTTCCCCTGCCCCGCACGATCAGACCATGCCTGCCCACCTCAATTTTTTCCGGGCGTTTGCCAGGTTCACCGATCAACCGGAACGGGAACAGTCAGGATCGTTACTTCAAGTCGGATGGCATGCAAGTTCTTCCTTTCGGACCGGGGGAAACCGGGGATCTCCGGTTGCAGCTGCAACAGCGGCATCCTCGATTGCATCTCCAAGGGGCATAACCGGGTACGGAAAACCGATACACCCGCGAAGTTCTCCTGCTTTGGTGAGCGTGACAAAAACTCCCGCGCTTATCCCCAAAAACCGGTGTCAGAGGCGAGGGCTGGTTTTGGCTTTTTTGCAATAGCATACTCAATCGCACCGCGTGCAAGTCGTACCGCCATCTCACCCTCATCTGTATTGAGCAGGTTCAATCTCATCTCCCCCTTATCTTTGAGACTGTCTTTAGTGCACCTTATTTAACAATCTATCGAACAAGGAGTCTGAAGAATTCCTTTTGTTAAACAATGAAATAAAAAACGCAGGTACATTAAAGGATAGGAACACCCCTGTCACCCCCTTACCACCCTTATGCTGATAACGATGATACTGGAATTCAGGAGTTGTTGCTAATACGAGGAAGAGAAAAGCGGCGGGGAAAAAAAATCTCTGATAAGCGTTCAGGTTTTTCTGGGTTCTGGAGAATTCCTTTCATCAGGATATGAAATAGAAAGCACTTGTAGGATTAATTAGGGGACACTACCTGCCCCCCCTTTCACACCTGAGCTCAGTGCGATAATGATGTAGGACCTGTTCAGGAGGCATCGCATTCCGGGGAGCACACCGCGACTTGGGTGAAACACCCATGAGTGTTCTCGTTTTTAAAAACATCTCACCAGTGCCGTTTATTGAATAGTGTCAAAAAGCCTGAACAAACCACTTTTGTAGAGAGCAATCCTGTCCCCTATCGCTGTGCTTATCTTCTGAAAACTCATAGTACTACAGGAGAGGGAGAGAGCGGCCGACGGTGGCCTTGATGGCCGCTGAGGAAAGTCCTCCCACCCACCGGGCACGCAGCCGTACACAAGTACGGGTGGCGAGAGTCACGGCAATGGCACAGAAACGACACGGCCTGTTTTCAGTCATGAAGCGATCGAGACGGTTTTACCGTCAAGTGCACACGGTATGTGTGATAACTCGCTGAGCGTTAACAAACAGGAATCGGTGAAACGGCGAATCCCTGCGGGTGCAAGTCAGAACAGGACCATTGGATCGCCCGGTATCTGTCCGGGTATGACGCATAGCTGAATGCCGCTAAAACAGAAGGAGGCTTACTCCTCCCACTCACTTCTTTTACAGTATCTGATATCCGCATTAAAATTTGGTGATTATCAATAATCCGCCCCCAAATGAGGTGACAACCACACCATTTGGCATGATCGCCTCCCCTTGCGTCACCAGTCCCCCGAGGGGGACAGGGCGTATTGCGATATCACCAGAACAGGTAATACAGCACTATCGCAAAGGGGGGGTGCCCGAGCGGCGGGGGCGGAGCCCCCAAGAGCGAATTTCTCGTGCGATTAATCTTTTGACTTCAATTGACTGAGTTTTTACATTTCGCATTTTCTATTTAGGGGCTGATATTTTACAATCACCTAAAATTTTTCTGATAATCATATGATTTCGGGAAGTAGGGGCTTCTCCTCAATCGGTAAAGAGACTCAAGGATAGATCATCCTGCTCCACAACTTCATAAATGTTCAAGTCCCATACCAGCTGAGTAGCATGATCCTACCTTCTCTGCGAAACCCTGTATTCCTCCTGCTCCTGTGTGCACTTCTCATAATTCCGCCCCTATCAGCCATCTCCTTATCTCCCGGCAGTTCATTTTCCGGTGCACCGACAATCGCAAACGGGGATCCGGTCTATGTTCATGGTATTGCCACCGGTCACCCGCGTGATGGTTTACAGGTTTGGCTGATCGGATACAATTATGTGAAGATCACAACCGTGTCCACAAATGCGGATAACACGTATGAGTATGAACTCAAATCGGCTGACACCCAATCGCTTGCATCCGGTCAGTACTTTGTCCTGGTCCAACATCCGATGATGAATGGCAGAGTTCGATATTTACTACGATTCATCAACCGGTAGGGTGATCAACCGGCAGCTCGGAACAGGGACTTCTATCTTTCAGCTCACTGGCTCAGGCAGCCTCCAGAATTCTGATGGAGCTAACGCTTTGATGCGGGCAATCAACAGTCAGAATCTCGATGATACGTTTGCCACTACATCTTTCATAATAGGTAATCCGACCGCATTTATCAATCCGATTGAGGATCATGCTGTTGGTGACACGTTCACTATTCATGGTTCAACCAACCTTGCTGTGGGAAATAACCTGATGATCGAAATCATCTCTTCATCCTTCAAACCAACACAGAAAGTCCAGGGTGGCGAATTCTCCGGATCCGCAGGAAATGTCAAAGTCGAACCGGGAACAAACGGTTTTAACCGCTGGTCTTTTGATGTCGATACGTCCACGTTCAAACCGGATGAATATATTGTGCAGGTATCCGGTACAACAACTGAGGTAACCGGATCCACTACGTTCAATATTGTTGACAAACTACCGACGTCCGTAAAAACACCGTTCCCAGAAACGACTGTCCAGACAGTAATTCCAATTACTACAACCCCGCCCACACCCCTCACCACCACACAGAAATCTCCGCTCTCACCGACAATGATTCTCGTTGTTATTGTGCTGGCCGGCTGTGCAATGCTACTAAAAAGAGATAATTAAGGGTAAAAATATCAATTCAGCCCCTAAATTTTATTTATTCTTACGACGATATTTACGAAAAAATAATTTCGTAACTGAAACCGGAATGAAAAAAGTGACTATGATTCACCACCATCACTTTTTCGTGTGATGGGCCCATTAATCAGTTCTATCGCATTGTGGGGATCGCCCAGCGGTGGGAGCTGAGGCTTTGCCGAAGCCCCCAGGAGTGACTATTGATTGGAGTATTATTTACGGAACATTTTATGAAAAAAACAGGGGCTGATATAGCACTTTACCCTCATGAATTTTTTACCAGCCTAGAAACAGGGTTTTAGTCTGAGAATAACTTTCCAGAGCGTGCTGACCGTTCTCTCGTCCGATCCCACTCTCATTCATTCCCCCAAACGGCAGTTCCGGGGGCACGGTAAGATGACGGTTCACCCAGATGATACCGGCTCTCACCTCATCAAATACCCGTTTTGTTGTGGCGAGATCTTTTGTCCAGATCGAAGCTCCCAGACCGTATCGGGTATTGTTTGCCTCATGGATGGCGGTGTCAAGATCAGGGACCGTCATTACCGGCAGTACCGGGCCAAAAATTTCACTGGTTACGAGCCGTGAATCAGGAACGACATTGCTGACAAGGGTTGGACGATAGAAAATATCCCTGCTCATATGCTGTTCCTTTCAGGGTACATCCTCCGGTGAGGATTGTTCCCTCATGGTTTTGACGGGTTTCTTCAACTATCTGCGAGATTTTCTCCCGCTGCTCTGCACTAATCATCGGACCCATATCGATCCTGGACCCCAGTCCGTTTCCCACCAAAAGGGCATCAACACGTTCTTTTAATTTCTGAATGAACAGCAGTGAAATTTTTTCATGGACATAGAGGCGCTTTACTGCATTGCAGGTCTGCCCTGCATTGTAAAACCTGCCCCGGAGTGCTCCCTCGACTGCCTTGTCCATTGCGGCATCAGGCATTACAATCATCGGATCCGAACCTCCGAGTTCCAGGGTGAGATCCTTGAGATGGGCACCTGCCATCTCCCGTATCTTACTGCCCGGTTGTGCAGTCACCGGTGAATGACACCTTTCGTATTGTGGGGTGCTTCACGATAGCTGTACCTACTGATTCACCACTGCCGGTAACAATGTTGAGCACCCCGGGGGGTAGTCCGGCGTCATCAAGAATCTGTGCAAGCCGCAGGTTTGTCAGGGGTGTTGATGATGCAGGTTTCAGCACCATCGTGTTTCCGGCGAGAAGGGCAGGGCCAATTTTCCAGCCCATGATAATTACCGGCATATTCCAGGGGATTATTGCTCCGCAGACACCGAGGGGCTGGCGCACAACGATGCAATCACCGCTAGCCCCAAGCCTGATTGCTTCGCCATTCTGCCGGGCAGAAATACCGGCATAGAATTCCAGGATGTTTGCATAACCCCGCACTTCATCGAGTGATTCCCGTATTGGTTTACCCTGTTCTAGGGTGAGCAACCGTGCGAGATCCTTATACTGGTCCCTTACCTTTTGAGCCGCATGGTACAGGATCATCCCGCGGTCACGCATGGACTTTTTTGCCCAGGAATTAAAAGCCGCATCAGCAGCATCAACTGCACAGGACACATCCTCTTTTGTCCCTGCAGGTACCCGATCGATCAGATCGCTGGTGGCCGGGTTTTTCACTTCAATCCAGCGTGCATCGATCCCCTCTACGTCTTTCCCGCCAATCCGCATCAGCATTGAATTGTCACTCCAGTGTTTTTTGTCCAGGTTATTTTTTAATAGGTGTTATTGATTGGATATGGATTCCCTTCCCAATAAATGCGCAGGATTGCCCACATATCACATTATGATCAGTCCGGCAGGTGTTCTTTGTTTTTTTGGCGATTACTCAATAAAGGCCACTATAAACTAGTACTCGCATGGAACTCATGCAAAGAATCGCTTTTATTTTTCAATTTGAAAACGTTCTTGGACTTCGCCCCCGCCACTAGGGCACCTCCCTGATGCGATAACGCTCTATTACCGAATCTCATAAAATAATTTGAATTTTCGCGTTCAGTCTGTAATTTCATGCGGAATATCCAACGCATGAAAAAAAGGTGGTGGCACTAAATGATGAATCACCTTTTTTTATAATCACC
This sequence comes from uncultured Methanoregulaceae archaeon, assembly GCA_963699515.1. Classification (GTDB taxonomy): domain Archaea; phylum Halobacteriota; class Methanomicrobia; order Methanomicrobiales; family Methanospirillaceae; genus Methanoregula. Next base: position 714,689 of record CAVOUD010000003.1, read on the forward strand.
GGAATCCAAATAATTATTCCGGAATATTACCCCATTCCCCCAAAGTCCAGTGGAGGAATTCCGCACATTCTGAAGCCAACGGTTATTGGTCATGACCCTACCATATGCAGCGAGCAGGACAAACTATATGAGTAGCATCCTCTAATGTCTGGCTGAGAGGGAACCTGATGGCAGAAGAACCTCTGGTTGAAGCCGATGACCTCAGCTGGGAAAAAACCGTAGAGAAAGGAACAAAACCCGTGGCGGTCATGTTCTACAGTCCCACGTGTGCATTCTGTCACCAGATGGAGCCCTATTTTAAGAATTACGCAGTTGAGTACAGGGATTCTGTGGTCTTTGTCCGGATAAACATCATGACAAACCAGTGGACGGCCGAACGCTATGGTGTCCGGAGCACGCCCACGTTCAAATTTTTCTGTGAGGGAAAGCCAGTTCAGGAAATGGTAGGAGCAATCTATCCCGCACTGTTAAAAAAAATGGTCGATGACGTACTTCTTCACGGAAAAGAATGTGCAAAGAACTCTACAACAATCAATTATGACATCACGGGTTATGGATGAGCAATTCTCGGTAAAAAGGGATCTGTATGGATGTATTTGAACAATGGCTGAACATGTCCTGGGAAAAAAATGCGAAAGAACGCAAGCAGATAACCAATGAAAAGCGGGCGGTATGCATCTGCCCGGCATGTCCTTCTTACAACCGCTGCGCACAGGAAAATCACGAGTTGCTCTACTGTATCGCAGGAAAAAGCATGCTTTGTATTTCAGAAGATGCGGGCTGCACCTGCAGGAAATGTCCGGTCACCCAGGAACTCGGTCTCACCTATCATGATTTCTGTCTGAAAGGTGCAGAGGCCGCACAACGGTACGAACACGAAGTCCATTAAAAGGGGATATTTTTGGCTCTGGAGAAATGTTTTTTTTAAAAAAAAAACCTGAACGTTCACGGGGGTTTCACCCCCGCCGCTTTGCCTCCCCCCAGATGTGATACGACCTGAACAGGTACTACGTCATCCTCGCTCTTGAGCACCAGGACGGCAAGAGGAGACAGGCACTATCCCCTCCATCATCCTGCCAGTGTTGTGAACTTAATACCCTGATAAAAGGAATTCTCCAGAGCCATCTTTTTCATATTTTTCTGCTGCAACCGCACTTCTCCGCAGCCTTCGCCACAGCTTTTGCTACTGCCTGTGTCACTTCCCTGTCAAGAATATTTGGCAGGATGCGATCCCTCTGGGGTTTTTTGATAAAATCTGCAATCGCATGCGCTGCCGCAATCTTCATCTCATCGGTAATCCGTGTGGCACGGGCATCGAGCGCCCCTCTGAATATGCCCGGAAATGCGAGCACGTTATTGATCTGGTTAGGGAAATCACTTCGCCCGGTTCCAACAACTAGCCGCTCCGGCATGCATCGCTGCATCAGGCCAGATTTCCGGTACCGGGTTTGCCATTGCAAACACAATCGGATCCTTGTTCATTGACCGGATCATCTCTTCTGTGACAATTTCCGGCCCCGAGACGCCAATAAAGACATCAGCACCCAGCATCGCATCCGCAAGTGTTCCCTCACGCGACGGGCGATTTGTTTCCTCTGCAATGATGAACTTGTACTTGTTTTTGTACAATCCTTCCCGTCCCCGGAAAATAATCCCCTGTGTATCACAGACAATAATCTCGTGCACTGCAGTACAGACATTGGGATCATATCCAATACATTTCAGTAACCGGGTGATTGCATAACCGGCAGCTCCGGCTCCGCATATCACAATATTCAGGTTCTCATACTTTTTCCCGGTTACTTTGCAGGCATTGAGAAGTGCTGCAAGAACAACAACTGCTGTTCCGTGCTGATCATCATGCATCACCGGAATACCGATGTCCTGCAGGGCATCTTCAACTTCAAAACATTTGGGTGCAGCGATATCCTCAAGATTGATGCCTCCAAAAACCGGCGCGATATTTTTTACCTGGTCAGTAAAATCTGTTTCATAATTTTCAAAACAGATGGGAAACGCATCAATGTCTGCAAACTCCTTGAACAGGATCGCTTTTCCCTCCATGACAGGTATTGCCGCATATCCCCCGATGTTCCCAAGCCCAAGAACGGCAGAACCATCAGTAACGATTGCAATCGTGTTCGCCTTCATGGTATACTTGTATGCCAGATTCTTATCTTTTGCAATTTCCCGGCACACTTCAGCCACACCCGGCGTGTACGCCAGGGAGAGATCGTGTTTATTTTTAAGCGGAACTTTTGAGCGGATCTCCAGTTTTCCCTGGTGTTTCGCGTGCAGGGCGAGCGCTTCTTTATCGATCTCACTACTTCCCGGTGAAAACAGCATCCCTCATCATTCCTTACACGTGAGAGCGTTTGTCAAGGCAATGAATGTTACTGGCAGAGGGTCGCTTTCCTGGCATCACACAATTCCTGCTTTTGTGTATTTTTCTCCACAGGGAATGTGCGAAATGCAAACGCTATTTCTTCCCACGCTTTTTCCAGCAGGTTACGGTAATAGGGAAGATCAAAAGCAGCGGCGTTCCATTCGGGCTCAACCTGGTATCTCCGGGCATCTGTCACTACATACCGGATCTTCATGCCCGGTGCAATCCCTACCCCGTGCTTCCGGTATGCATGGACTGCAGCGCCTTCAATGCACCGGTGAGCATAGGTGAGCCGGCTTATCCGGCGGTTGATCACCATCGCCTTCGGGTCTGCTGAAGGAAGGCTCTTTACGGTCTCCTGGAAAATATTCCTGATCTCTTCTTTCTTGTCTTCGAGCTCTGCGATGCTTGCGGCACTTGCCATGACCTCAAGCATCCGGCTCTGCATCGAGCGGACGAACTCCGGGGTATCGTGTCGCCGTGCTGCGATCCCCCGGACCTTCACGCTGCCATCGGACAGCCTGCCGAAGTACCGGTTGTATGCCCCAAACCCGTCATTCATTGGCTGAAAAACAATCCAGTTGAAGTGTTCGATCTCGGTGGGAATTCCAATCTCGTTCTCGACCGATTGTTTCAGCAGAGCAACCGGAAATCCCTGGACCCAGAGACAGTCCACAATCCCGTGCAGCACCGTAAAACCCATTTCTTCTGCAATATCTTTCGTGCGGATCAGGATCTCTCGTGACCGTCCCGTGATTCCTTCATGCACTTCGATCCTCCCGAACTTCGCGTTCTTGTAACCCGTATACCCAAAACAGGTGACAAGCATCCACTTCAGGATTGAATCAATACCAGCGAACCGGGGATCTGTTTTCTTCAACTGTTTGGTGGAGATACGCAGGTCAAGAAGAGGTTCGAGTACTGCGGGAAGAAAACCTGCACGTTCCGGGTGCTCAATCGTCTCGGGTGACAGGTTGGACTTCACGATAATCGAAGGATACATGGAGGTGAAATCAATCTCCTCAACATTTTCGTAAGATACCTGGTGCCGGCTGGAACATCATCCCGCCACGGTCTGCAGCCTGAAGCCGGGAGATATGCCGGATCATCTCCGGGTCGCTCTTCCGGAACGGAACGGCAATACCCTGCTTCACTGCTTCATAGACTTCGTAACTGCTGATGAGAGTGCCTGGCGTGAAACGGGATGCAAGGTTCGGCGGGAGTCCGGAGAGTCGTGCGGCCATGAGCACCCCCTCAAGCCCGCCTTCCTGGTATACGAACGACTGTTCAGTATCAATCAGGATTCGCCCGTCCGGAATGAGGGCGGATTCTTTGTGTTCCATCCTTCCGTAACTCCAGTACGAACGGGCGTCCATCTGCCGGTACTTCCCGTTCCGTGAGAAGGGCATAGTGAGCCCATGTTTTTGCGCCTCCTTCTGAATCCTGGGCATCCAGGTATCGGCATCCGGCATGAAGATTACCTCCGGATCGATCGACATTACGAGTACGAAGAGATCTGCAAGCACGTTCTTTGTCCGGCCGGTCAGCCGCTCGGTGCGTTCGTAAATCACGTCGACATCAGAGCAGAGTGCGGAGAGTGCAGGGTTGTCGTGAATGGTGATCTCCACGCTAGTCAGATCGTGCGAGAATTCCGGAGAGAATCTCGAATCATTCTCTGCACTGCAGGGGAAGATCCCCTTCTCTGCCATGAAGCGCTGGTCCCGGCGCACATCAACATTGAAGAGCTGCACATCAAATGCTGCCTGCTGTTCGATTGCTTCGGCAACATCACGGCCTGCATATACCGAGTAGCCCGGGAGATCCCCAAAGATGGTATGGATTGTGCACTCCTCTGCACCGTACCGCTCTTCAAGGGCATCGATCATCTCGTGATGAGCAGGCGGGTCGTGGAAGTGGATGAGGAAGGGCGGATGGTAATGGTGATGGACTTTTGTTACTTTCCCATCCTTTGTCCAGAGATCAATCCCTCCATTCCGGTACGCTGAGTCAACGATCCACATCTTCCCTCATGAGCGATTCGATCTGGTCCTGGCGCTTGATGGTCTCAACGAGTGCCGAGAAGACTGCAGCTTCGAGCGGGTCATCACAGGCAATGAACGCTTCGCTCGAATGTTTCTTTGCCAGTTCTACCAGTCTCTCACCGTACTGCTGGTCCTCCTTTTTAAGTGCCCGTGATGACCGGGCCCAGCGGTCTGCAATGTTTTTCACCCCTTGCCGGACACTCTCAAAACTCCTTCCCATTACGAAACCTCCAGGGTCTGCTGCGCATACGGGAGTATTCCGCCATTACGAAGTGAGCGGGAGCTGCGATACATTGTAGTGCTATCCTCAGCCGGCGTGATCTCGATGATGTGGTCGGCCTGCCGCATCAATACGGAGAACGAGCGGTTGATTGATGGGGTATACAGGATCACGAGCGATTCGCGACCGACTTCTTTGAGCATTCCCGCAATCTGCGGTATCATAGTCTCTGCCCCATCAAAAAGTGTCGGATCGTGCTCAAGGAGTATGACCGTATGGCTCGCCTCTTTCAGTATCGTGAAGAGCTGATGAGCCGTGAATGCCCTGCGGACTTCGAAGTTCCTGGATGACCGGTTGATCGATGAAAGGAGACGCGAGTAGTTGCCGCTCACGTACAGGAAGAGGAAACGCTGGAGATCCGTGTTGACGTTGAGTGCGGATACCATCACCTTCTCAGGTGCGATCACTGCGTTAAAGGTTCCCGGATGGAGCGTTATCCCCTTGCGGAGTTCGATCAACATAGCACCGGATCACTCCCACTCTGGCATGGATAAGGCTCATGCCTGAGCGGCGCGAAAGTGCTTTAAAAAAGATTTGACGTTCTTATGGAGGGGAAAAAACAGGTAGTGAATCTCAAGGGTTGGTTCTCGATACTGGCTTAAAAGAAACCGGACATGGTAAACGACTCTAATTATATTTTTTTCGCAGTGAGCAGTGTGATTTAAAAAAAACTGCAATCAAACGCCTCGGCCGGGATTTGAACCCGGGTCAAAAGTCCGGAGGCTTCTAGGATGTCCACTACCCTACCGAGGCACGTTTTTACCTTACTTATTCTCTCTCCCACCCATATAAATGCAAGTGATGGAGGATGATGCTTTTTTATGTTTTTTTCTGGGTGACCGGGAACTGTTCATACTATTCGTAACTCACAACCGTGCCGAAATGCCCGGGAAGCATGAAACCATTCACCTTCGCTTCAGGAGAATATTTACCTCCGGTTATTTTATGGATAAGATCACGTGACACAAAAAAAATAATCATATCGATATCCATCGTTTGTTTGTATCTATGTACTGGAATCATTGGCACAGCATGCAGTGCCGGGATCAATGATATTCCGAGAAAGATAACTGCACAGGGTTCAGGTTTAGTCAGGAAGATCAGACCACAAGCCGGGTACATCTCGTATTCCTGAAAGGAAACAAGTCCGAAATCTAAAAAAATAAATATCGTTATCATATATTATTGCTGATGAGGGAACTAAAAAACAGCATACGACAGATCCTGCGTCAGCGTAAAGAAGCGATAATCCCTGAAAACAGGTTGGAAAAAAGTAAGAGGGTCTGCTGCCATCTCATGACGCTCATCCAAGATGGTGAGACGGTTATGGTGTATACCTCGAAGGAAAAAGAGGTTAATACGACACCGTTTATCACAACACTTTTTGAAAACGGGAACCCGGTTATTGTCCCGATTATCGTAAAAGATGATATCAGCCTGCGGCTGTCCTATTTACGGGATTTCTCGGTACTTGTGCCGAGTACGTTTGGCGTTCCTGAACCTATCGGGAATGAAATCCTTGCCACAGGAGAAAATGTGGACACGATCATCCTTCCCATGCTTGGGTTTGACAGGACTGGCGGGAGAATGGGGTATGGTGCTGGCTATTATGACCGGTTCTTAGCGAAAAACCAGAAAGTACGAAAGATCGGAATTGCATTCGCCTGCCAGGAATATGATAACCTGCCGGTTGATGGGAATGATATCCCAATGGATTATATCATTACTGAGGAGGGGATTGTCTATTCAAAAGGGAGTGAGAGCTGTGGAGATCAACGGTACAAAGATTCTTGATACCTTTGCTGAGGCGTTTCCGGTCTGGCTTTCAAGGATAATTATCACAGCAGCGACAAAGAAATGGGCATATAAAGCTGCAGTTGAAGCAACAGGATTTGCCACATCAAAGATTGGGTGTCCCTGTGAGGCAGGGATAGAAGGATATCTCACAAAAAAAGAGACTCCTGATGGGAGGGTAGGGGTCTCCATCCTGATTTGTGCAGAAAAGAAAACCATGAAATCAATCGTTACTGCCCGGATCTCCCAGTGTATTCTTCCTGCACCAACGGCATCGGCCTTTGACGGGTTTCCAGATGCAGAATCCCGTTTCTTTATACGGATGCACTATTTTGGAGATACCTATGAGGAACGATGCACAACAGGCGGCAGAAACTGCTGGAAGATCCCGATCATGGAGGGAAACTATGTTGGTGAGGAGCGCTTTGGGACTATAAAGGGTATTGCCGGTGGCAATTTCCTTGTTATGGGAAAAAACCAGCAGTCGGCACTTGTAGGGGCCGAAGCAGCAGCAGATGCAATTACGGGAATGCATGGTGTAATTACCAGTTTTGCGGGGGGCATCATCGCGAGCGGTTCGAAGATGGGGGGTTTCAATTACCGGTTCCCCCTGCCGGCAAGCACCAATCATCCATGGTGTCCGACCCTGAAAGGAAAAATTGGTGATTCAAAAGTACCTGATGGAGTAGAATCCATGTATGAGATCGTTATTAACGGTGTTGATGAATTCTCAATAAGGACAGCCATGAAAGAGGGTATACAGGCTGCCACGGAGACGGGCAGAATCATGTATATCGGGGCATCAAATTTTGAGGGAAAACTTGGCCAGTACAAATTTCACCTTCACGAGCTTTTCAGGCAACCGGATGGTGCCGATTGTTAGAGCAATCACATCTACACGCAAGACTTGATTTTTTATTATTATTTTTGCTCTGTAGAAATCATTTAATCGAAGAAAAATCTGACCTGGTCGACCGAAAGAGCTAAGGTACGGTGTCTCCTTACCTTGTTATGCTAATAACCCGCAAGGAGACAATAACAGGATCAACGGGCCGGTATTTCAGGTTTGTTGAAGCAGCACTTTCAACTGTTAAAGCATCCCATCTCCCCTTGTATTCCTGCAAGTACTCGAAAAAAGTATACACCCAGCCCCAACGGCTTGCTCTCATTTTTTCAAAGATTATCTCAAAAAAGACTATCGTGAAATCATTGATCTTATTGTTGAAATGGATCGCATCCGGAGCTTATTCGGGACTCAGTACCATTCCGCATTTCACGACCCTGCAAAAATTTTTAGCCCGAATAAAATCCCGATACATAGTGTTTATTTTTGCAAAGACCCTGAAATTATTCTACTCTCACGACGATGAAATATCTATTACTGCCATAATTCATCTGGGTTTACGAGCTCGTATGCAAGTCATTATTACTCAGAAAAGAACCGGAAAAATCCGGAAACATTTCATAAAAACCTCTATCGCAGTTGATACCGGGAGACAGGTCATTGTCGGATTCATCTCTTCGAAAAGCCGTGTACACGATACCAGACACGCCAGGCTGTTGTTGAGACGATGTCACAAATCGAAAAAATCTGCCTGCTATGTCATGGACAAAGGTTATGATTCTGAAAGCATTCACCGTTTGATCCGAGAAGAACTGAACGCTGATTCCATTATCCCTGTTCGTTCCTGGAAGAATGAACGAGTCGGTGGGATCTTTCGAAGAGAAATGGATGAACATTTCGATGAAGTTTGATACCATAGACGAACTCTGGTTGAAACCAAATTCTCAGTCCTAAAACGAAAGTTCGGGGGAGATCTCAAAACGAGAAAATTCTCTAACCAGACGAAAGAGCCTCTCGTGTAAAATGATAATTTGTAACCTTCACCAATTCTTACAATTTGTAATGATTGAGGTTTTCTACAGAGCAATTATTTTTTCATTCTACAGCCTGAAAAGATCCTAACTGCAGGGTCTTTTATTACCATGGAGGGACATCGTATTCTAGTAAAAAATCTTCAAAGAAACCCGAAATTATATTTTTTGCGCTGTAAAAATGTTCTGTGATGATCTTCCATGAGTAAAGCAGGAATGCACGGAATTGGTTATCCATCTTATCTCGCGCTCAGCGAATCCGGTGAACTGGATGAGCGAGTCTACCGTGCATATGCTCTTTTGGAGTCCTGCACGGTCTGCCCCCGGAAATGCAGGATCAACCGCCTTGCTGATGAGCGGGGCTTTTGTCGGACAGGGCTCCTTCCCGTTGTATCAAGTTTTGGCCCTCATTTTGGCGAGGAGCCTCCTCTGGTCGGGCGCCATGGATCCGGCACTATCTTTTTAACCTATTGTAACATTTCCTGTGAATTCTGCCAGAATTATGATATCAGCCAGTGCGGAAACGGTGAAACGGTCTCATGCGAAACACTGGCAGCGATGATGATCCAGCTACAACAGAGGGATTGCCATAATATCAATCTGGTCACTCCGTCACATGTAGTTCCGCAGATTATCAGGAGTATCGGAATTGCTGCGGAACAGGGACTCCATATTCCCATCGTATACAATAGCGGGGGTTACGATTCAGTAGATACTCTTTTACTTCTTGACGGGATTGTTGACATCTATATGCCAGACGCAAAATACGGCAGCGATGATGTCGCGATGGCCCTCTCTCACGCACCGGAATACGTTGCATCCATGAAAGCAGCAATGAAAGAAATGCATCGCCAGGTTGGAGATCTGGTTATAAGAGATGGTTTGGCAGTGCGTGGCATGATCATACGGCATCTCGTGCTGCCGGAAAATCTTGCGGGCAGTGACCAGTGTGCTCCCCTGGATTGCTGAGGATATCTCACGAGATTCATACGTGAATATCATGAACCAGTATCGTCCGTCATGGCATGTACAGGATAACCCGGATTCGTCTCTTTTCCGATCACTTGGTCGCAGAATTACTTTGGATGAGTACCTTTATGCAATCCGGTGCGCTCTGAATAGCGGGTTACATCGAGGTTTTCAATAGGATTTCTTGAAGCGTAATGATGACTCGGAGGGAAGAGCAAAATGATCTATGGGTAAAAACCTTCGTCTTATTTTTACTCAAATTCCTATTGTTGTAAAACACCAACAGGAAAAGGATTAAAAGGAGTATTTCAGATTTTTTTCATCTGATACATGTGCCAGATTTTACAGGCACCTTCATGGCTGACCATACAGGGTCCAACCGGTGTCCTCGGATTGCAGACTTTCGAAAAGAGCTTGCAATCCGAAGGCTGGGCGATTCCCCTGAGCACCTTATCGCAGACACAGGCAGTATGTTTGCTGATATGTTTAAATATTATACCAAATTTTTTCTGTGCATCGTACTGCTCAAACTCCTTCTTTAACCGTAATCCCGAACCTGGAATCACCGGGAAACCACGCCATTCGACATCACAGGGTTCAAAGACCTCATACATCACCTTTTTTGCTTTGAGGTTCCCTTCACGGGTGACTGCACGCGGGTAGGCATTGTCTACCCTGTGCGTTCCTTCCCGAACCTGGCGCACCAGCATGAGAAGACCAAGCAGGATGTCTTCTGGTTCAAAGCCAGCTACAACCTGAGGGACAGGAAACTGTTCATAATCTTCGTATCCCGTCACCGTGCAGACATGTCCGGGAAGCATGAAACCATCCAGCTTCGCTTCACCCTGTTCCAGCAGCCATTTCATCACCGGAGGAACAATGCGATGGCAGGAAAGTATGGAGAAATTTTCAGGAGGCTTTGTGAGTATTGTTGCAGCTACCGTGGGCGCCGTGGTTTCAAATCCGACAGATATAAAAACAACTTCTTTTGTGGTCTTCCGGGCGATTTCAACTGCCTTGTGAACCCCTTGTACAACCCGTACGTCACCACCACTCGATTCAAGTGACCCTTTTGTTCCCGGCACACGAAGAAGATCGCCATACGTAGTGACAATACAATCCTTGTCAACAAGGTCTAAAGCTGCATCGATTTCTCCCTGAGGTGTAATACAGACCGGACATCCCGGACCCATGACGATTTTAAGCCGTTCCGGAAGGAGGCTGCGCAATCCGGTTCGTGCTATAGCCGCCTCATGGGTGCCGCAAATGTGCATGAACGATAAATCCCGATCTACCAGATCATGGAGTGTTTCAGCAATTTCTTTTCCCGTCGCCATGCAATCTTAAAAGTATGTGCCGGGAAACGAAATAAGATTACGTATAGGAATGTTGGTATGAGGGAAATGAATTACATGACATCGAAGTAACTGTTTTTTGAGTGTTCAGCTTACGCTGTTTTGCGCGAACCATCATTCTTTGGCGAGCAGCAAAAGCCAAAGAAATCGATATTTACGGGAAATTGCCGAACGGTTTGTTGCTGATGGTATTGAGGTCCCGCTTATGGCGTTGGAATACTGGTTGAAAAAAAAATTCTTGGTTTTTACCAGTTCCCCTCTGAACTTCATCCTATCGTATACATTTAAAATGCTTTCAGGTAGATCACTCTTCCATGTTTGGTATTTCCACATTCTGTCTTCACCAGGAGCCTCTAACAACCGCACTCGATAGAATCTCCACCATTTCAGACCATATAGAGGTGATGGATGAAGGCCTGCATTATCTGGAGAATAGCGAACCGCTGCTGAGTTATTCCACTCATTTTTCCATCCATGCGCCCTGCAGGGGGACCAATATTGCAAGTCTTCTTGAACCGATACGGAAGGCAAGTGTTGAAGTGATAGAACAGTGTTTTTTAATTGCCGCTGAGGTAAATGCAGGTGTTGTCGTGCATCCGGGATATTTTGCATGGGCAGAGGAGCGTACAAAGGCAGAACGGCAGCTGGTGACATCGATGGCAGATCTTACCAGCCTTGCGAATGAATATTCTGTCCTGTATTTTATCGAAAATATGGGGAACTGGGATTATTTCTTTTTAAAAACTCCTGATGAGCTTCCCCTGATAGGAGATACTCCATTCGCGCTGGATGTAGGTCATGCTCACCTGAATTTCTGTCTTTCGGAGTTTCTCCGGTTGCCTGCCGTGCATTACCATCTGCATGACAACAATGGTAAAGAAGATTCTCATGTCGCTGTCGGAGAGGGCACGATAGATTTTGTACCGGTGATGAAGGCAATACAGAAAAACAGGGTAATGCCGGTGATTGAAGTAGCAACATTTGAAGGAGTAGTTAAAAGCATCCATACGCTTGATATGCTCAATCCCCCATAAATTCCAAATCGCGGGAGAACACCGTTTTCATGTAAAAAAGACCTGACCCATTTTTAAAGTTCCGCAATGTTTTATAGGGATTACTAACAACGTAATTAGGCAATCTGCCTCAGTGGCATAGTGGCACAGAGCGTCCTTGGAAAGGACGACGGGTGGATGGGCATATCGTTACAAATTGAGAGCCTATGTGACACAGCCTGGCAGTGTGCCTCCTTGGTAAGGAGGAAGTCCCGAGTTCAAATCTCGGCATAGGCTTAAATTATACTATTCAAATCTTTAAGATTTTTTAAAATTTCTTTGATACTTTGTCTGATCACATTAACTCTTTTCATGGCCTCTATTTCCTGATTGGTAGATGTACCCGGCTTCCGGAATCATGCAAAGGACATAATGTTACGGGAAAATTCCAAAGGATTATTCCAGATAATTCTACATTGATGTCGGTTACATTTTTATATATTTTATGTATTTCACTAGGACTTACGCACTTGGTTCCGACCGAAAGATCTAAGAGCTAAGAAAACCCTTTGAGGGTTACACAAACCCGGAATGGAGATCGACCGAGCGTGAATCCTCCGAAATGCACGAGCAGCGATTTTGTCAACTTTCTTATATCGACGTATCAAGCGTGCTCATGCTCGGAAGCATCCTGGTGTTTACCTTATGAACCTGGATCAATAGCCCATGATTCCGTCAACCATTTGTTAGAGAGACAGCCTCACCATACGGAGGCGTTGTATGACGAAGCAAAACGGTTGATCCGGGCTGATGAAGGTGTCCTCGTAGTCGATGATAATACTCTCGACAAACCCTATTCACATCAGATCGAACTGGTTACCCGACATTGAAGCGGAAAACACCATCGGGTTGTTCAAGACATCAACCTGATCTCGACCATCTGGACTGACGGTTCCGCGATAGTTCCGGTAGATTTTCGGATCTATAATCCTGACAAGGACGGGAAGAATAAAAATGATCATTTCAGGGATATGCTGTGGGTCGTGGATAAACGAAAGTTTCAGCCAGGTTGCGTTATCTTCGATTCATGGTATTCGAGTATCGACAACCTGAAATTGATCCGTTCTCTGAAGTGGCATTGGTGTCACCCGACTCAAATCCAACCGGTTGGTAGACCCGGATCATTCGCATAACCGCTCGGTTTCTGATATTGAAATTCCTCCAGAAGGAAGAGTTGTGCACCTGCGGCAATACGGTTTCATCAAGGTGTTCAGGATTGTTCATGCCGACAGGGAAACGGAACACTGGGCTACCGATATCCTTGATGCATCGGAATCCGACAGAAAATCGTTCAAGGATCTTGGTTGGAATATCGAGGAGTATCATCGCGGCATTAAGCAGTGTTGTGGGATCGAGAGATGCCAGGGCCGCAAAGAGGGTGTCCAACGAGGACACATTTTGCTCTCATTAATTGCTTTTCTTTGCCTCGAATCTCATCGTTTGAATACTGGTTTCAGCTGGTACGAGCCGAAGCATCGGTGGTGAAAACCCCGTAAGCGTTCAGGTTTTTTGAACAGTTCCTAGGAAGATCGTAGTATTCAGTTTTGATGCAGGAATTGATAGCACTCTATTCATCTGGTGTGATGAATGCCGCCACCCCAAACGAGGCTTCCTGTGCGGCGGATCGGTAACTAAAAAAACCCCGTGGTAGCTGTGCCTCGGAGAGGCCCTAAAGGCGGTGGTCCAGGGTAGAGAGTATGATTTTCATGGTTCTGGTGTGAACCAAATCGATTCATGCCTGTCTCACCAGAGCCAAAAAATCCTTTTTTTAAAAAAAAATATGATGACCCTTCTGTTTTTTATAGAGGTTTTTATATAGGAATACACAACGGTAGATAATAGTTGCATTATTAAAAGGTGAGCAGCGTGGATAGTGGTAAAATTATCGAAGATTCGTTTGGATATGCAAAAGAGGGTCTCGTTGGAAAATGGGATATGTGGATACTGCTTATTTTCAGCTGCATCATTTTCCCGTTCTATCTGGGCTACGTAATGCGGATTTATCGTGGTGCAAATCCATCCCCGCTAGTAGATAACTGGGGCAGCATGTTTATTGACGGAATCAAACTTTTCATTATAGGAGTAATCTACGCGATACCGGTTCTGATCCTATCTTTTGTGCTTTTCGAAAGTTCAGAAATTATAAGGTCTTCTGCAAATCCCAATACAATCGGGGGAATAATAATAGCCGTTCTGATGGGAGCGATTTTTCTTATCATCGTTGCTCTCATAACCTGGTTGATTATCATGACAGCAGGGGTACGTTTTGCACGTACAAATAGTATGGGGGAAGCGTTCAATTTCGGGGCTGTCTTTACTCATATTGGCAAGATCGGCTGGATGACTTACATTATTGCACTGCTCATGCTAATAATCGCCCTCGTTAATATTGTAATAATCTGTCTGGTAATCAACATGGTAATCCCCTACATTGGCATTATTCTCCTCCTCATACTGCTTCCATTCCTGTGCCTGTTCTCTCCACGGTACATCACCCTGCTCTATGAAAGTGCTGGGGTAGCATAATTTTTTTAACTGATAGCGGCGAAAAAGAAAGACCTGGTCCTTCGCTTTCACGTCTCGATCCCTATTAAAAAAACATGTAATTCTGATAAAACCGGATTGAGAACTATTCAAAGGCCGAATTGAATGAGCTTACCTGCAACCGGATTATGAATCACCCAAGGGCAGGATTATGGTATATAAATAGTATTGATAAATATTGATATACATACATATGTACCAGAAAGGGTATATGCCGCTTATTTAAACCTGTATACGTGAGATGTCAGTGCGGAAAATACCTGAATACCAAATGCAATTTACAGTGAGGTAAGAAATTCATGAATAAGAGTGATGCTGAGGCATTGTTGCGACAGGGCATCGAACTCTATGATCTTGGCAGGTATCAGGAAGCCATTGTCATGTTTGACCGGGCACTTGCCCTCTTTCCCAACCTTTCAAAAGCCTATTATTTCAAAGGCATAGCCCTGTATGACCTTGGCAAATACGAGGATGCAATTGATTCCTATGATCATGCAGTGGCAATCGAACCTTCTGATACAAATGCCTGGTACAATAAAGCAGCAACACTGGCCCAGATCGGGAGAAATGAAGAAGCTCTCGAAGCATGCGATCGTTTACTCGCGATCACCTGGGACAATGCAGAAGCGTGGATCCTTAAAGGTATTGCCTTTTATGAACTGGGACGCTTTAAGGAAGCCATCAGCGCATATGATCATGCGCTGACCGTTGATCCCCGCCATGCAAAAGTCTATTATAATAAAGGAATTGCACTTGCTGATCTCAATCGGCACAATGAGGCAATTTTAGCCTACGATAAGGCAATTGAAATCGTACCCAATTATGCCAAGGCATTCTATAACAAAGGAATATCTCTCTATGACCTCGGAAAATACGATGATGCCCTGATTGCATTCAATAAAGCGTACGAATTAGATCCCACTGATATCTGGGTATGGTATTACCGCAGTTTCATTCTTGCAAAACAGGAACAATACAACGAAGCTAATGAATCATCTGATAAATTCCTTGAATATGAACCGGGACATTCTGATATCTGGGCAATTAAAGGAATTTCATTGTTCAAAATCGGAAGATATGAAGACGCTATTACTGCACTTGATCGATCCCTTGAAATTGACCCCCTTGTTGCTGATGCCTGGCTTCACAAGGGACTGGCTTTAAATAAGATTCAGAAGTTCAGCGATGCAGTTTTTGCGTTCAATAAAGTTATTGAACTCTAGCCCGGAAAATGCCAGTGCATATTACAACCGCGGTATTGCCTATGCTTATCAGAATAAATACCGGGATGCCGCACTGGATTTCGATCATGTTCTCTCGTTTGATCCTGAAAATTCCGATGCGTTGTATCTGAAAGGAGTTGCCTGCATCAAACTGAGCCGGTATGAAGATGCACTTGCTTCATTTACGCAGACTCTTTTAAAAACAGAACATCCTGCATCATTTTATTACCGCGGAATCGCACTTACCAAGCTTGGCAGGCATAAAGAAGCGATTGAATCATTCGAACAGGCACTCGATCTGGATCCTGAATGTGCTTCCGCTGCATATCAGGAAGGAATAGCGTATGCCAGTCTCGGCAGGTTTGCCGAAGCGGTTACCGCTTATGACCGGGCATTAAAAATCAATCCATTATTTACCGATGCACTCTACCATAAGGGATTTGCACTCGCAAAACTGGGAAATATCACTGAAGCAATCCAGGAATTTGATAAGACCATTCTGCAGGACCGGGAAAATGCACAGGCATATCACCAGAAAGGGCTCCTGCTTGCAAGACTCGGAAGATATAGTGATGCCATAGATTCTTACAATGAAAGTATTGAGATTAAACCCTCATATGCCCAGACATACTTTGATAAAGGTCTCTCTTTAGCAAAACTCGAAAAATCCGAGCTGGCAATTGATGCATTTGAGCATGCAATTGCGATCAACCCCAACTACGTGAACGCTTATTATAACCTGGGACTTGCACTCCTTCAACTCGACAGATTTGACGATGCAGTTTATGCATTTGATCAGGCGCTTGAAATTGATCCAACGAATACCCTTGTGCTCTATCAACGGGGAACTACGCTCATGCATATCAAGCACTATGCTGAAGCAGTAGCAGATCTGGATAGTGTACTTGCACTATTACCCCAAAACACCGGAGCGTTGTATAACAAGGGGATCGCCCTTTTTAACCTTTCACGGTATCAGGAAGCACTGGTAGCCTTTGACGATGCAATCGAACAGAACCCGGGACTTGTTGAAGGCTGGCTCTATAAAGGTATAACCCTCAACAATCTCGGCATGCTGGACGATGCAATTGCTGCATTTGACAAAGTGCTCATATTAAATCCAAGACATGCTGAGGCAGCAGTTCGTAAAGGAATCGTCCTTGTCACCCTTTGTCGATATGATGAAGCAATATCAATCCTCAATCGTGCTCTTGAAGAACAACCTGATAATGACTGGGCATGGTGCAATAAGGGTATCGCCCTCTCCGCTATCGAAAGATTTGAAGAAGCAATCCGATCTTTTGACAAGGCGCTGGAAATCAACAACCGATGCACGCGTGCTATCTATGAGAAAGCAAATGCCATCTCCATCCATGGGAAACCAGTCCGAGGCAGTGGCATTATATGATCATGCATTAGAGATTGAACCCGATAACCCGAAAATTCTCTATTTTAAAGGAGTTGCCCTTTCCCGTCAGGAACATTATGACGATGCAATCGACACATTTGAACATGCCCTTTCTCATGAACCGGAAAATGCTTCCGGATATTATTATCTTGGTGTGGCATATGCCGGAACGGAGCGATATTATGAGGCAATAACAGCATTTGACCATTCTCTTGCAATCGAACCCTCAAATGCCCTTGTCCACCATTTTAAGGGTATTGCTCTTATCGCGATAGAGCACTATGATGAAGCCCTTACCGAATTCAATCATGCCATTACACTCGATCCTGCTCATGCACCTTCGTATTATTATTTAGGGATCGTTCACCTCCAGTTAAAACAATATGAAGAGGCGATCGCAGCATTTGACCGAACAATTGCATTGGAACCAAAAGGAAAGGACGCTGCTGTCCGAAAAGGAATTGCTCTGGTCAAACTTGAAAGAAATGAGGAGGCAGTTGCAGTTTTCAGCAGATCTCTTAAGGAGAGTCCCCGTGATGCCCTGGCCTGGTGTTACCAGGGTATTGCGCTTACTGCACTGGGACAGTTTGAGAAAGCAGTTCTGGCATTCGATAAAACGATTGAGATTAACCGGTTATGTGCCCCTGCATTCTATGGCAAGGGAAATGCACTCGCCAGTCTGGGAATGTACCAGGAAGCAATTTCATCCTATGATCGGGCTCTTGAACTTGAACCTGATGATTCGAAAACCAATTACCATAAAGGAATAACTCTCCATAAATCTCAAGCAGTATGATGATGCAATCAAGGCGTTTGAACATACTCTTGCAATAAAACCTGATTTTATCGATGCTCATTTCAACAAGGGACTTTGTCTCGTTCAATTAAAAAAGTATAGTGAAGCAATAGATGTATTTGATTATGCCATTGAAATCGATCCAACCTATACTCCTGCTCTCTATAACCTCGGTACTGCCCTATCTGCAGCTCAAACAATATTCAGATGCAATAGAAACCTTTGATCGTGTGCTTGACATTTCCCCGCAAAATTCAGAGGCATTATATGGAAAAGGAATCGCATTTTTACGCCTTTTCCACTATCAGGACG
The DNA here is from genome assembly GCA_963699515.1 of uncultured Methanoregulaceae archaeon. GTDB lineage: Archaea > Halobacteriota > Methanomicrobia > Methanomicrobiales > Methanospirillaceae > Methanoregula. The sequence continues at coordinate 732,725 of CAVOUD010000003.1, forward strand.
CTCTCAATACCTTTGAAAAAGCACTCGAACAGAATCCAGCACATATCGAATCATGGCTTCACAAAGGTATTGCCCTGACCAATCTCGGACAGCATGAAGAGGCTATTACGGCATTCGATCATGCACTCGCATTAAATCCAAAACTCACTGAAGCGACAGTAAGAAAAAGTATCGAGCTTATCAGACTTCACCATTATGAAGAAGCAGTTACGATTCTCAGCAGTTCAGTTGAAGAACAACCCCGTGATGTATGGGCCTGGTGTTACCTGGGCATCGGATTTATTGCTCTTGAACGATTTGAAGAAGCAGTTCATGCATTTGATAAAACTCTGGAAATCAACCGCCGGTGTGCCCGTGCATTTTTTGAGAGAGGGAATGCCCTGCTGCATCTGGGAAAACCCCTTGAAGCTGTCGTATCTTACGATCAGGCACTCGAAATTACACCCAAAGATCCAAAAATTCTCTATCAGAAAGGTATTGCTCTTGCCCAGCGCGAGCGATATGATGATGCCATCACGGCATTTGAGAAGTCTTTAGCCATCGAACCGGAAAATGCACTTGGTTTTTACTTCCTGGGGGTCTCTTTTGCCGGACAGGAGCGATTTACTGACGCAATAAAAGCATTCGATAAGGCAATAGCACTTGATCCATCAAATGCTTCCGCCCATCATTTCAAAGGTGTTGCTCTTGTCCAGCGTGAACGATACAATGATGCTCTGAAGGCCTTCGAGACTGCCATTACCCTTGACCCCTCGGATGCATTAAATTATTATTATCTTGGGGTTTCCTATCTGCAGTCAAAAAGATACGAAGAGGCTATTCCTGCATTTATAAAAGCGACAGAAATTGATCCATCACTTACTGACAGTTACATGTATCAGGGTATCGCCAATGCTGAATTGTCGCGTTACGAAGAGGCTTTACCATTACTGGACCGAAGCTTATCAGCAAACCCATCGCGTATCGAAGCACTTGATCTGTCGTGCGAAATCCCTTGTCAAGCTTAGTCAGTACTCTGATGCTATCGAAACACATGACCGGATCCTCTCTCTCAATCCTACGATTATCGAGATCTGGATGCAGAAAGGAAATGCACTCTTTTCTCTTGGCAGAAAGCAGGATGCTATTCTTGCTTATTCAAAAGCGCTTGAGATCAATTCAAATTTTGCGGAGGGTTGGGTAAAAAAGGGCAATGCCCTGTATGATCTCGGCAAGATCCAGGATTCTGTGGTCGCTTACACAAAGGCGCTTGATATCAATCCTGCCCTCCGCGATATCTGGATGCGAAAAGGTGATGCACTTAACGAACTCGGGCGAACAGAAGATGCAATCGCGGCATACACCAAATCCTTAAAAATTGATCCCGGATCAGGTAGACGGATGGGTTAAAAACGGGAAGGCACTCTATGATCTTGGGAGATACCAGGATGCAATTGATGCCTTTGACAATGCAATTGCCCTGAACCAGAGATGTATTGAAGCATTCCACTACAAAGGACTTGCACTGGAGAAGGTGAACAGAACCGACGAATCGATCCATGCATTTGAGGTGCTCCTTGAAATCGATCCCCGGAATGGCGATGCACAATATCATAAAGGACTTGCATTAGCCAAACTTGGCGATCACCGCGATGCCATCGATGCATTCGAAAAGACCATCGATATCCTGCCTTCATTTGCACCTGCATGGTATAACAAAGGGAGATCCTTAATCCATAACGGAAAATATCAGGAAGCGATTGATGCATTTAACCGGGCACTGGAGATTGAGTCTGCATACACTGAAGTATATTATTATAAGGGATTTGCACTTTTAAAACTGGAAAAATATACCGAAGCTATCGAATCTCTCGATAAAAATCTGGAAAAGGATACAAGTAATGCACAGGGACACTACAACAGGGGTCTGGCACTTTCCAAACTCGGAAGATATGAAGAAGCTCTGGAGGCTTTTGACAAGGCACTTATCTATGATCCTGAAAATGCACTTGCTTTTTATCACAAGGGCAGGTCATATGCGGGGCTGAACCGGTACAGCGAGGCAATCTTTGCTTTTGAAAAGACACTTCAGTTAAAACCAAAATACCTGGAAGCACGGATGCGTAAAGGCATCGCACTCTATAATCTTGGAAAATTCAAAGAAGCTATAAAGGATTTTAACAAGATTATTACTGAAAATCCCAAAAATTACCATGCTTATTACCAGAAAGGAAGAGCTCTTTTTGATTTGGGGAATGTGTCCGATGCAATTGATGCTTATGACCGGACAATTGAGCTGGAATCAAATTTTGCCGATGCACATTTCCACAAGGGTTTTGCTCTCATAGAAGTATCCCAGTTCGAGAACGCAATTCTGGAATTCGATCGCACTCTGGAAATTGATCCCAATCTTGCAGCTGCACATTACAACCGTGGTATTGCCCTTGCAAAGCTTTTCAGGTTCAACGATGCGATTATCTCATTTGATAAAACACTGACTCTGCTCCCGGGTTATGCCCCCGGGTTTTTCCAGAAAGGACTTGCCCTGTATGCAATCGGCCATTACCAGGATTCAATCGATATATTTGACCGCACACTGGAACTGGATCCGAATTCAGCTGAAGCAGCACTCAATAAAGCTATCGCACTTCATGATCTGGGACGAAATGAAGAGTCACTTGCTGCCTGCGAGAACGCACTAAAACTCAAACCGGATTTTATTGAAGCAGAATACCAGAAAGGAAAAGCCCTCGTTGGTCTTGAACGGTATGATATGGCAGTTGCTGCCTTTGATCGGACAATTGAACTGGATCCAACCAATGCACAGGCATATTATGACAAAGGTCTTGCATTGATACACCTTGGCAAGCATCTGGAAGCGGTTGCATCATTCGATCGTCTTTTGGAACTTATACCCAGTTTCGCTCCTGCATTCTTCCAAAAAGGTATTGCACTTGCAAATGTCGGCATGTATAATGAAGCAGTATTTGCATTCAATATTAAACTGGAGATTACTCCGGACGATGCAGAAGCACTCTGCCAGAAAGGAATCGCACTTGCACACATGGAAAACCATGAAGAAGCCATCACTGCCTTTGAAGCTGCCTCCAGTATCGATCCATTGAAAGCTGAAATTCAATTCCAGAGAGGATTATCTCTCGCAGCATTAGGTCATCATAATGAAGCGGTGAATGCATTTACCCGTGCTCTTGAGATCAATCCCGGTTATACGGATGCTATTTACCATAAAGGACTCTCCCTCGCCGAACTTGGTGAGTTCAACGAGGCTATTGCAGCCCTTTCCCGTGCACTTGAAGTTACTCCAACAATCGCCAATGCATGGCTGATTAAAGGATTCTGTCTGTTCGCAGTCGGGCGCTATCAGGAAGCCATCATAGCCTATAATGCCTCACTTGAGATTGATGCAACAAACCCTCATACCTGGTTCTATAAAGGAAGGGCGCATATCAGTCTCGACAACCATGATGATGCAGTGAATGCATTCGATCAGGTCCTCGCTCTCGAACCGGAGTTCGGGGAGGCATTTTACTATAAGGGAATCGCACTTGCCAAAGATAAGAAAATTGCGGAGGCAGCAGCAGCTTTCGAACAGGCAAATCGGCTGATGCCCGATTTTACCGATGCATATCTCCAGAAAGGGAGAGCACTTGCAGCACTTGGCATCTACCATGAGGCAGCTGACGCATTCAGGCAGGTGCTTTTATCAAATCCCGATGATCTGACAGCACTGTATGGCCAGGCCCGGGCATTTGACCACCAGGGATTGTATGAAGATGCAATTACGGCATACACCCATATTAACCAGATTGATCCCGCATGCGAACGGGTATTTTATTACAAAGGTATTGCACTCGTGTGCACACATCACTATCCTGATGCTATCGATGCATTTAGCAGGGCTCTTGCCCTTAACCCATCCCGGGTCGAGGCATGGAGCGAGATGGGGAGAGCATTCGTTATCCTTAAAAAATATGAAAAGGCAGTAGAAGCCTTTGATTCACTTCTCGCGCTTAAACCTGATTCAGTAGATATCCTGTTTGAAAAGGGACTCGCTCTTTCCCACTTAAAAAAGCCGGATTCTGCTCTTGAAGCATTTAACCGGTGCATCGAGCTCGGTCTTGATAATTCCCGCGTGCATGCAGAAAAGGGACTGGTGCTCTTTGAACTGGAAAAATATGAAGATGCTTTAGCATCATTCGATCGTGCCCTTGAAATTGATGCAAATGATGCGGTCTCGCATCGGGTAAAAGGAGAGATTCTGGCAAAGATTAACCGGCATGAAGATGCGATCACTGAGTTCGATGCCACCCTTGTCCTTGATCCGGAAAATGCCCAGGCACACCGGATGAGAGGTATCGCACTTGCAAAACTTGACCGGTATGAAGATGCTGTTGTTGCACTGGACCGGGCACTGGAAAATGATTCGGCGAATCCCGATCTCCTTGCATGCAAGGGGTATTCACTCTACAAATTGAACCGATATAAGGAAGCAGTTGAATCTTTCGGGAAATCCCTGAAACGCAAACCTCAGAATGTTTTTGCTCTGTTCTATCGCGGAAAAGCTCTTCTGCATCTCAAGCGCTGGGAAGAAGCAATCACAACCTTTGAAAAGGTACTTACCCTTGATGAACAGAATGCCGAGGCATGGTATTACCGGGGAACCGGCTATGAACATACTGTCACTCTATGATGATGCTCTTAGTGCGTTTGAGAGGGGGTTGTCTCTCGATGATTCATGTGCAGTCGCATGGTACCATAAAGGATGCGTTCTTGGCAAACTGAATCGGTTTGATGAATCAGTACCATCCTTTGATCGTGCTCTTGAAATCAATCCTGATATGCAGGATGCAGCATATAACAAAGGACTCGCACTCGCAACTATCGGACGACATGAAGAGGCTGTAGTCGCATTTGATTTGGCACTCACACTCGGTCCGGCGAGTGGAGCACTTTACTATTACCACGGATACTCTCTCATTGGAGCCGGGCGCGACCAGGACGCAATTGTATCCTTGAACCGTTCACTTGAACTTACTCCTGACGATGCTGCGACAAATTTAGCAAGAGGCGAGACACTTTTCAGGCTTGAACAGTTTCAACGATGCTGTTGTCGCATTCGATAAGACACTCGAATTAGATCCCCATAATGCTCAGGCAGCATTTGGCAGAGGTCAGGCACTGTCTGCAGTCGGGCACGATGAAGAAGCAGTGATTGCTTACGAACAGGCACTGACCCTGGATTCCACTCTTTCTGATGCTGCGTATAATAAAGGACTTGCACTCTTCCGCATCGGGCAGATACTCGGATGCCATAAAAGCGTTTGATTATACCCTTGAATACGTTCCAGGGCATGCTCTTGCTCACTACCATAAAGGACTCGTGTTGAACGCTACGGGAAAGTATGAAAAGGCAATCCGGTCATTCAACCAGGCACTCACCTGCGATTCTTCTATCACAGACGCGATATATCAGACCGGTCTCTCCTTTGCCAGCCTTGGAAAACATGAGAAAGCACTTGGTGCTTTTGATAAGATACTGGAACTTACGCCCAATAATGCCACGATCCTGTATATGCGGGCACTTTCTCTTGTAAAACTCCTTCGGTTTGATGAGGCACTCCAGGCGCTCGAATCTTCTTTGAATCTTGAAAATACTATCGCTGATGTCTGGCTCCTCAAGGGAAGCGTGCTTTTTGAGATGGAACGTATGCCGGAAGCTCTCGAGTCATTTGAGAGGGCAATTGCCCTTGCACCGGACAACAATACTGCCTGGTACCGGAAGGGGAAGATCATACATTGAGCTCGGGAACCCTCATGAGGCAATTACCTGCTTTGATCGTGTCCTGTCTCATGATCAGGCATGTGCTTCAGCATGGTTACGGAAAGGCAGTACGCTGCTTTCTCTCAGTCAGTATGAACCTGCACTGGAAGCCCTTACCCGTGCCCTGGAAATAAAACCCGGTTCTGCATACGGATGGTATGATCGGGCAATTGCTCTTTTGGAACTCGGCAGATATGAAGAAGCAGTCTCATCGTATGACAGGGTGCTTGCTATCAACCCGAAATATGCAAATGCCTATTATGACAAAGGTGTGGCTCTTGCGAAATTAGGCAAAGATAGTGAAGCAGTTGAAGTATTTGAACATGCCACGACACTGGATCCGAAGTTTATCAATGCTTTTTACGAAAAAGGACTGGCACTTAGCCGACTCGCCAAAAATCAGGAAGCCATCGCTGCATTTGACCGGGCACTTTCTGTTGATACATCCTATTCCCCTGCATATTTCCAAAAAGGACTGATACTCAAAAACCTGAAACGGTATGAGGAAGCACTTTCAGCATTCAGTGCAGCCCTCACCCTTGATACAGGAAATTATGATACCTGGTTTAACAAAGGCCTGGTACTAACCTATCTGAAAAGATTTGATGAAGCAAAAACTACATTCGACCGGGCAATCACTCTCGATCAGAATGCATACGCTGCACATTATGAAAGAGGGTACGCGCTCTTAAATCTGAAACAATATGAAGAGGCAATAACCGCATTCTCACGTGCACTTGCAATAGATGACCAGAACAGGGATGGACATTTTGAACAGGGACTCGCGTTTGCAATGCTCGGCAGATATGAAGAGGCCGAATCATCATTTTCAAAGGCTCTTACCCTTGATCATGACTTTGCAGAAGGTTACTATAACAAAGGTCTGGCACTCGAAAATCTTGGACGGTACGATCAGGCGATTGGTGCATTCGATCAGATACTTTCACGTATCCCTGATTTTTCAGCAGCATGGTACCACAAAGGCATTGCATCTGAACACCTGGGCAAAGATGAGGAAGCTGTTGAAGCATTTGAGAAAGCACGACAAAATGATCCGCATAATATCTCATTGCTCTTTTCCGAAGGGAATGCACTTTTCCGGCTCGCAAAGTATGACGAAGCTGTTCATATTTTTGATAGTGCACTCAGAAAAGATCCTGATAATGGGGAGATCCTGTTTGAGAAGGGTCGGGCACTTGCAAAACTGGGGCGTGATGAAGAGGCACAGGAGATTTTCGGCTATGCATCCGTTCAGCTTCCCAACCGGTACGAACCCCCCTATTTACAGGGATTGTCTCTGGTATTGCTCGGCAGATACGAAGAAGCTGGACATGCATTTGATGCAGCACTCGATGCTGAATAAAACAGATCCTGAAATCTGGTATGAGAAAGGATTGGTGCTTTCAAACCTCGGTCATCCTGCCGAAGCAATAACCGCATTTGACGACAGCATTATCTACCAGCCTGAAAATCCCAGGGCATTTCTGGAGCGGGGAAAAGCATTTGCCACTCTTGGTAAATTTGAGGATGCAATCAGTTCCTTCGATTGCGTAATTGACCGTTTGCCAGAAAATACCAGTGCCCTGCATGCGAAAGGTATCGCTTTGTTCCGTATCCGTAAATTTGAAGATGCTATCAAAGTCTTGGAAAAGACACTTTCCCTCGAAACGGATAACACAGATGCACTTTACCATTATGCAGCAGCTTTTGCCGAGCTTGGAAAGTATGATGAAGCAGCACGAAGCATTCGAACGTTTGCTTGTCATTACTCCTGACAATGCACAGGTATGGTTTGAACAGGGAATCATCTTTGCAAAACTCACCCGTCACAAAGATGCGATATCCGCATTCGATAATGCACTCTCGATAAAACCGGATTATTTTGCTGGCATATTATAACAAAGCACGTTCACTCGATATCCTTGAACAAACCAATGATGCAATTGTCGTCTATAACCAGGCACTTGATCTCGATCCGGCACATACGCCATCACTTCACTATAAAGGTGTCGCACTTACACGGATTGGCAGGTTCGAAGAGGCTATCAAAGCGTTTGACCGTACACTTGAGATCGATGGCTCCTTTGCAGAGGCATGGTTTGACAAAGGAAAGGCACTTGCATCACTTGGTATGTACCGTGAAGGTGTAAGGGCCTTTGATAAAGCCCTCATCATCGAGAAGAATTATGCTGAGGTTTATTTCCACAAAGGACTTGCACTGGCAAATCTGGGGCGGCACGAAGAAGCCATCATTGCATTCAATAAAAATATCGACCTTGATGCAGGAAATGCTGAAGCATTCTATCACAAAGGATTGTCCCTTGTTGCAACCGGACGGCAAAAAGATGCAATCGATGCGTTTGACCTCGTATTACAGATTACCCCCATGTCTGTTGAAACATGGTTGCACCGTGGTATGGCTCTGGCAGATCTTGGCAGATATAATGATGCTATCGAGGATTATGATAAGACTCTTGGGATTGACCCGGATAATGCCGATGCCTGGTACCTCAAGGGCACTGCACTCTTCGCACTTTCCGGTTATGAGGATGCAATTGAAGCGTTTTGTAAGGCACTGGAAATACATCCGGATTTTGTGTCAGCGTTCTATTATAAAGGGCGTACACTCTATGAACAGGGAATGGATAACGAAGCGGTAGTATCGTACGACAATGCGCTTGCAATCCAGCCGAAACATATCGAGGCACTTTACCATAAGGGAATAGCACTTACACGACTCTCCCGCTACGATCTGGCAATCACATCATTTGACCTGGCATTACGCCTCCGACCAACGGCTGCATTTATCTGGACGGGGAAGGGGGTAGCCCTGTCTGCCCTTGGCCAGGACCAGGATGCCATCAGCTGTTATAAAAAGGCTTTAGGTATCGATACAAAAGATGCACGGGCATATTATTATCTGGGAGTTTCTTTCTCCCGTGTCGGCAGATATAATGATGCAATTAAAAACTTCGACGCTGCACTCATTCACAGCCCGAAATGCACCAAAGCATTCTATCAGAAGGGGCGGGCACTTGCAAGTCTCTCAATGTATCATGAAGCAATTGGTGCATTCGACCGGGCTCTTGGTGAGAATGATACATTTTCTGATGCCTGGCTCTATAAGGGTATTTCAGAGGAAAATCTTGGAAGATATGATCCAGCGCTTGATTGCTATGATCGTGCAATTTCCCTGGATGCAACCTACGCTTTGCCGCACCTTCACCGGGGAGTTGCATTAATTCACCTGAACCGGTACAACGAGGCGCTGAAAGCATTTGATCTGGCGCTGACTCTCCAGCCGGAATATCCGGAAGCATTCTATTACCAGGGTATCACGTATCTTAAGCTTGAGCGCTTTGATGAAGCAATAACAGCGTTTAATCAGGCCTTGGCGTTAAATGACCAGTACTCAGAGGTATACCATCACAAAGGAATTGCTCTGGTCCACCTCAAGAACTATAATGAATCGATTATTGCATTCGACGCTGCGCTGAGAATTAATCCTGAATATCAGGATGCTCTTTACGAAAGAGGAAGGGCACTCATGCATATCGGGAAGAATAAAGAGGCGATCGCATCGTTCGATCGCATCCTTTCTCATAATCCCGGATTTGCTATTGCTATCTATGAAAAAGGCAGAGCCCTTCTTGCACTCGGAAACCAGGATGCCGCAATCTCTGCCTTTGAACGGGCATGGGAGATTAATCCCACCTGCTATCAGGCATTCTTCTGGGAGGGAAGGGCATATTTTGAGATGGGCAATTATGATGCGGCAATCACGGCATTCGAGCATGCTCTGGAAAACAACCATGGAACTGCTGATGTATATTACTACCAGGGTAAGGCTTATGCTGCACTCGATCAGCACAGGCAGGCAGTACAATCCTACGATCGATCTCTTGAGATCAATCATAGCGCCGAGGTACTTTCCCATAAAGGTGTTTCACTCGCGGAACTTGGTATGTCAAGGGATGCTCTGGAAACATTCGAAAAAGCACTGGAACAGAATAGTAACCTTGCTGAGGCATGGATGGGAAAAGGTAATGTACTGTATGATCTCGGGAAGCATCCGGAAGCTCAGGCTGCATATGAGAAAAGCCTTGATCTGGACCCGGAGAATGCTATTGGCTGGACACGTCACGGTATGGCACTTGCAGCTCAGGGTCAAAGCGGGGATGCAATTGAATCATATGAACGGGCGGTATCGGTTGACCCCACGTTCTCGATAGCCTATTTCACCAAAGGCAGTGCACTTATTGCACTCGGGCAGTACCAGGATGCCAGTGAAGCATTTAGTGCCATGATATCGATCCAACCGGATTTTGTGGACGCATGGATCTACAAGGGCCGGGCATTACATGAGCTCGGGAAGTATCAGGAAGCTCTGACTACCTTCAAACACGCTTTGGAAATTGATCCTGGACGTAAAGAAGTATGGAATGATATTGGAGGAATACTTGATACGATAGGAAAACATGAAGAAGCCAAGATTTGTTATAAGAAGGCGAAGTAAGATTTTACCTGTTTTTTTATGCATGAAATCGGTCACTCAATAAAGGATACCATATACTAGTTTTCTCATGGAACTCATGCAAAGAATCTCTTTTATTTTTCAATGTGAAAACGTTCTTGAAGACCTCGCCCTCTCCACTAGGGCACCCCCCTAATATGATAACGCTGTATTACCTAATCTCATAAAATAATTTGAATTTTCGCGATCAGTCTGTAATTTTATGCGGAATATCCTCTGCATGAAAAAAGGTTCTGGCACGAAATGATGAATCACTTAAATGAATTATTGGCTCAGGTGAATTCCTCAAATCAGGAAATGGAAGGTAAGATGCGGGGGGGGAAGTTACCTGTCCCCCCATATCGCTTCTGCACTCAAGAGCGATGATTACGTAATATCTGTCCGGGTTTTATCGCATTATGAGGGAACTTTAATAGGGCGGGGAAAAAAATCTTCCAGAGCGGTCAGATTTTTATTTCCTATGAAAAACGGATATTTTGGATATTCGGGGAGATTATCCTCAGTTACCATTGGGATGAATGTCGCCCCTCAAAGGGACGCCCCGCGGCGCATTTACATGACTGAAACCTTCGTGCCCCGCCGTGACTCGGAGAGGCCCTGAGGCGGGGATCCTTCATATTCAATACGATTTTCATAGTTCGCGTGTGAAACGAATCAACTCATCTCCGTTTTTCCAGAGCCGGATTTATCATATTTTTCTTTTTCCAATCTGCCGGACCAAAACAAGCAGTGAAAAAATTCCGATAACTGCTCCCACAGAAACGGGAGACTGTGTGGGTTTAGGCTTCGTAGAAGGCATTACCGGGGTAACTGTACCTGCCGGAAGAGTGAGGGAAGTCTTTATCGGTGATAGTGTCAGCGGAGTTAAAGATGGATTTTCACTCGTATTAAAAGACGTAGTTGCATTCCGATTCTGTTCAGCAATGCGTATATTCGCTGCCAGGTTCGGAAATGTGGGATCAAGAGCCTGCACTTTATTAAAAGCCGCGATTGCTTCATCATATCTCTTCATACCGGCAAGGGAGTACCCTTTGTTGAACCACGCGGCGGGACTGGCAGGATCAAGGGTAATCGCGGTCTCGTACGCTTTCAGTTCCTCATCATAACGGCCGAGATTATACAGGATGTACCCGCGGTTTATCCATCCCTGAACATAATCGGGTTTGAGCACAAGCACGCGATCGGATGCTTCAAGCGCTTCGGTGAATTGTTGTGCCCGGTTAAGTGCATCCGCTTTTCCATTCCAGGCTTCAAAATAATCGGGTTCTAAGGTGATTGCCTTATCGTATACACGAAGTGCCTCTGAATAATTTTTATTTTTCATGAAAGCATTTCCCTGCTCGAACAGACCTATAGCATCGGCCGAGTATGCCGATACAGGAATCATGATGCAGGACACCAAGATACCCAGAAAAAGTGCGATCTGGATCACCTTTTTTGTTTCCATACTATCCAGAATATATGTGGTACTTGGTTACATAAAGAGTACTTCAGGTGCGGAGGATTGTTCCTTAGCCGTCAGTACGAGAACGCGACGGGTAAGGCTTTTATGAACCCGCTGCTCATGTCGTTGCAGAATAGTCATAGTGTGATGCAACGATATCTGAAATATCCTGTATGCGTGACTACCACAGCCCTGTGCCCGACTTTAAGCACACGATAAATCTCGTCCAGAGCGTCAGCGTAAAGATTTGCCATCGTATCAGTTTTTTTGATACAGACTGATTGCCCGTAGGGAAAATCCGTCACCACTGCATCAATGGTATGATTCCCAAACGGCAGATGCGTTGCATCAGCAAGCATGAGATCCGGTTGCGTTACATTTTGACGGCTGCCATTAACCATCATCGGGTCAAAATCACTTCCTACGGTATGCATACCGAGCATCTCTGCTTCGATCAGGATGCCCCCCGTGCCACAGAACGGATCAAGCACTACATCCCCTGCTTGCGAACAGGTTAAATTGATGAGCGTCCGTGCCATCCTTGGCATCATCACACCCGGATGGAAAAAGTCCCGTTTTCCGGGATTGCGGACATCATAGGCTCCGCGATTGATACTGAAGAGAACTTTGCCAAAATAGCACCGGTCCTCCGAAAGTATAGCACGGTATTCTCTCTCTGGTCTGTCCAGTGAAACTGGACCCGCTATCATTGTGCCGATCAACCGCTCAAACTCTCTCTGTGAACAGGGATTTCTTTCAAGGCAGCCTCCATGAACTTTTTTGGCACGTCCTGCAAATGACTGCCTGGTTTCAATGGCCAGTTCTTTGAGTAGTTTTTGGAATGCAGGAAGATCAGGCTCACATTCCCCGAGATATTCTAAAACGACCTGCGTCATGGCAAGCCGGTGCGCCTCTTCCGGATCAGGCACCTCAACAACTGCAACCTGAAGCCGGCGATCGAGTAACTTTTCCAATGCAATCAAGTTCGGCAAAGGGAAGTGTCGGGTTTTCACCGGACAACTCAAAGAGCAGTCTCATCCTGATCTCATTGGTCACCGGCACTCAAATACGTGCGTAAAAATGGGCTTTGTAGAAACGGGCATGAACCTATACGTTCACACCCGAACCATGAAAATCGTCCCAATACAAAGGACTCCCGCCGCTGTGGCTCCCCTGAATGCGATAAACCCCGAACAGGTATTACATCATCATCGCGCTCAGCGCAGGGGCGGTAAGGAGGGACCGGCACGGTCCCCTCCGTTATGTAACAGTGCTTTGTATTCATATCATAGCAAAAGGAATTCCACAGAGTATAAAATGATAAAATCGAATTTACGAAAAAAGAATAGCAAGTGAAATTTTCCGGTTACTTTTTACCTTTCTTTTTTCCCATGATTCCGGAGAAAAATCCTCCTGAACCACTGCTCTTTCCTTCAAGTTCGGCAAGTTTTTCGTAGAGTTCCCTCTGCTCACTGCTGATGGACTTTGGTGTGACAATTTTTACCCTGACAAGCAGATCCCCGGGTTTTCCACGACGCTTCATCCCTTCACCGGCAATTTTCAATGCTGTGTTGTGCTGTATGCCGGAGGGTACTTTCAAGTCAATATGCCGTTTATCTATCGTTTCAATTTCAACCGATGTCCCCAGCACTGCCTGTACAGGACTGATTTCGATGGTGATCTCGAGATTATCCCCGTTCCGGATAAAACGGTCATGGGACTTGACATACACCTCAATAAACAGATCACCATTGGGTGCACCATAATCTCCTGCTTCACCATAACCCTCCATGCGAAGCCGCATACCATTGTCGATTCCTGCAGGTATATGCACGGATACTTTCCGTTTCACCCGAGAATGACCAGACCCCCGGCACTCTTTGCAGACTTTTTCAGGAATTTTTCCTTTTCCACCGCACTGACTGCAGGTCATCATCCGGATAAACTGGCCGAAGGATGAATTGGCAGCCTGTCGCATCTGTCCACTGCCACCACAGCGGGAACAGGTATTCAGTCGTTTTGTTTCACTGCCCGTTCCGTTGCATGCAGGACAGGGTTCAGTATGCATCACTTCTATGTCCCGGTCTACACCGGATACTGCTTCTTCAAGACTGATCTGGATGCGCATGAGCAGATCGGCACCTGGCTGGGGACCTGATCGCCTTTGTCCCCCGCCAAAGAAATCAAAGATATCGCCGAAACCAGAGAAATCGGCGGAGAAACCTCCGCCCCCATACCCACCTCCACCGGTGTACGAGCCTTTGGACGCATTGGTAAACGTTTCATGGCCCATGTTATCGTATTGTGCTTTCTTCTGCTCATCAGAGAGGACGCTATATGCCTCGTTGATCCCTTTGAATTTCTCTTCTGCACCCTTATCCTTGCAGACATCGGGATGGTATTTCCGGGCGAGGTTGCGGTATGCCTTCTTGATCTCCTTATCGTCAGCACTACGGGGTATACCGAGGATATCGTAGTAGTCATCCGCACTCATTTTTCAGCTCACTCTTCTTTTACGTTATAATCTGCATTGACAACATTGTCATCAGTATTTTTATCAGGTTGCGGTGCAGCACCGGCTCCTGCCTGCTGTTGTGATGCCTGCTCTGCCTGCATCTTCTGGTAGATTTTGGTTGTTGCTGCATAGACACTTTCAGTCAGCGCTTCCATCGTCTTCTTTATATCATCAAGGTTGTCGTCAGCCAGCGCTTTCTTTGACTGCAGCAATGCCTTCCTCAACTTTTAGCTTGTCAGCTGTTTCAAGCTTGTCCCCGCTCTCTTTTAGCATCTTTTCTGCAGTGAATATGGCAGTATCAGCCTGGTTGTGCAGCTCAATCTCATCACGCTTTTTCTTATCCTCAGCTTCGAACTGTTTGGCTGCATCCATCATCTTCTTGATGTCTTCATCAGAGAGTTTCTTATCTCCCTTGATCGAGATCGCCTGCTGGTTGCCTGACCCCAGATCCTTTGCCGATACATGAATAATGCCGTTTGAGTCAATATCAAAAGTGACTTCAATCTGGGGTATGCCACGGGGTGCAGGCGGGATACCGGTCAGCTGGAACTTGCCAAGGGTGAAGTTATCTTTTGCAAGAGCCCGCTCACCCTGTACCACATGGATCTCGACACTGGTCTGCCCATCGGCTGCTGTCGAGAATATCTGGCTCTTCCGTGTGGGAATGGTGGTGTTGCGTTCGATCAGTTTGGTTGCAATACCGCCCAAGGGTCTCTATACCCAGCGTGAGCGGAGTGACATCGAGCAGGACAATATCTTTTGTCTCACCGGTCAGCACAGCACCCTGGATTCCTGCACCGAGAGCAACGCACTCATCGGGGTTGATGCCCTTGTCGGGCTCTTTTCCGAGAATCTTTTTTACGGTTTCCTGAACAAGGGGGACACGGGTGGAACCTCCTACGAGGAGGACGTGATCGATGTCCTTTGGCTCAAGCTTTGCATCGCTCAGTGCCTGTTTCACGGGTCCGACGGTGGATTCGACAAGATCACCGATAAGTTGTTCGAGTTTTGAACGGGTAAGATCGATGTTGAGGAATTTTGGGCCACTCGTATCTGTAGTAATGTAGGGCAGGTTGATGTTGGTGGACTGGCGCTGTGAGAGCTCGATCTTTGCATTCTCTGATGCATCACGCAGTCTCTGCATGGCATACGGATCATTGCGCAGGTCAACTCCCTCTTTTTTCTTGAACTCCTCGATAAGGTAGTCTGTTACGCGTTTGTCGAAGTCATCTCCACCAAGGAGGTTATTTCCGGCAGTTGATTTTACTTCAAAAACACCGTCACCAAGGGTCAGAATCGAAACATCAAATGTACCGCCACCAAGATCATACACGAGGACGGTGGCATCCTGTTCTTTATCAATGCCATATGCCAGTGCACTGGCGGTGGGCTCGTTGATGATGCGCATGACATCAAGACCGGCAATCTTTCCGGCATCCTTGGTTGCCTGCCGTTGTGCATCGTTGAAGTATGCCGGAACAGTGATAACCGCTTTTGAAATCTTCTCACCAAGATATGCCTCAGCATCGACTTTCATCTTCTGCAGGATCATAGCCGAGATTTCCTGGGGTGAATAGTTCTTATCATCGATTTTGATTTTTTCAGTCGATCCCATCTTACGCTTGATTGACTGGATAGTCCGCTGGGGATTGGTAACCGCCTGGCGTTTGGCAAGACTCCCGACAAGTCGTTCTCCTTCTTTGGTGAATGCAACAATCGATGCGGTTGTCCGCCCGCCTTCTGCATTTGGGATCACGATCGGCTTTCCTGCCTCCATGATGGACATACAGGAAAAGGTTGTTCCCAGATCGATTCCCAAAACCTTCTCTTTTGCCATTTTTTATACCTCCTGATCTTTCTGATTTCCTTTGGATACTGACAACTTTTGCGTATCTTATTACTTTATCATGCATACGATACCCACGGGAGACTACATCAATCACGGTGCCCGCCGGTTCTTCTGATGTGATATGAGCGATGGCTTCATGTTCTGCGGGATTGAATTGTTTTTTTTGTGCATCTAGGGGAGTTATACCATTGCGCAGCAACTGGGCATTAAGAAGCTGCTGGATCTGAAGGATACCTTCACGCAGGTGAGTATCATCCGTTTTTAATGCCCGTTCAAAGTTATCCACCACTTCAAGAATGTCAATGGCGAATCGTTCATTTGCAAGCGAAATGGAGTTCTCTCTGTCACGAGCTGTTCGTTTTTTGAAATTTTCAAAGTCTGCAGCAAGCCGAGGAACTGATCGTTTAATTCAGCAAATGCTTTCTTTTGCTCTTCGAGCTCAGCCACAAGCAGCTGAGATTCCGGCACGGGATTTTCTGCCATACCGGAATCCTGTGCTTCATTTTGTTCTGTACTGTGTTCTGCGTCGTGCATAGTACATCCCATTCGATGTTCCAATATCTATTGTATTGTGGTTCTATATATAATTTTACATCATCCCCCCAGGAGAACCGCTAAATATTACTTGTTTTTCAAAATTGGGCTCAATTATTTGTATAATTCAATATTCAGGCATTTTTATGAGATTTATTAGTAGCAATTTGCAGGTACCAGTTCACCAGAAGATAGAAAGTACAGGCTTTTTTTATTCCAGACACGAGTGATGTAATTTTTTCTGAAAGGGATAACCTGCATACATTTTTCTTTCCTGTTCTGCATACACTAGACCATGAAGTGGGCACTGCTCTCGGTCTGGGACAAGACAGGTATCATCGAGCTCGCACAGGAGCTTCTGAGCACATAAATACAGCATCATGAGTTCAGGCGGAACCGGAAAGGTACTTGCTGATGCCGGGAGTAAAATTTACTGAGGTTTCCAGTTATACCGGCTTTCCCGAGATGATGGATGGACGAGTGAAGACACTGCACCCGAAAGTTCACGGGGGACTGCTGGGGAGACGGCAAATCGATGATGCTGTAATGGCAAAGCACGGTATCAACCGGATCGATCTGCTGGTAGTAAACCTGTACCCGTTCGAGAAGATGTCCGGACAGCAGTTGAGTCTTGAAGCATTAATCGAATTTATCGATATCGGCGGACCGGCGATGATCCGGGCAGGGGCAAAAAATTACAAAAATGTCACTGTTGTTGTTGACCCTTCAGATTATCACGGCAGTGATAACAGCAATTCAAAAGGATGATATCTTCTCCGGATCAACGTCTCACGCTTGCAAAAAAGGCATTTGCCAGAACTGCTGCTTATGATGCTGCGATCAGCAATTATCTGTACCGGCTCGATACGCCATTTCCCTCAACATTTACCCTCCAGTTCAATCATGGCAGGACCCTGCGGTATGGAGAAAATCCTCACCAGCAGGCTGCGGTGTATGGTAATTCGGGTATTGCGGGAGCGGAACCTATTCAGGGAAAGCAGATGTCATATAATAATTATCTTGATGTAAACGCCGGTGTCGCACTTCTCCGCGAGTTTGAGGAACCTGCTGCAGTAATCATCAAGCATAATAATCCCTGCGGAGTTGCCATCGGTACAGACCTGCTTGATGCATATATTACAGCCCGTGAAGTTGATCCGGTTTCTGCCTATGGATCTGTTGTCTGCCTGAACCGGGAAAGTTGAGAGAAAAGTGGCAGAAGAAATTGCCGGAACGTTTGTTGAAGTCCTTGTCGCACCATCATTCTCAAAAGATGCTCTTGGGATAATGGCAAAAAAAGAGAATATGCGTGTGCTTGTAATCCCGCCGGAATCTGAATCTGATGAGATCCGCTCAATCGATGGGGGTGTGCTGGTCCAGCGAACGCCCCCCTTACCAGGAACACTGGGAAGTGATCACTGACCGGGATCCAACTCCCGATGAGATGCGTGCAATCCAGCTTGCCTGGAAGGTGTGCAAACATACAAAAAGCAATACCATCATATTTGCCAACCAGAAACGCACCCTGGGAATCGGCGCCGGGCAGATGAGCAGGGTGGATTCGGCAAAGATTGCCATTATGAAAGCCTGTGCTTCACTCAAAGGTTCTGCGGTGGCTTCAGATGCATTCCTGCCGTTCCCGGACACCCTTGAAGTTGCTGCTCAGGCAGGAGCGACAGCTCTTGTGCAACCAGGGGGATCTATTCGCGATAAAGAAGTGATCGATGCTGCAAACCGGCTGCACATGGCAATGGTTTTTACGGGCGTACGATACTTCAGGCACTGATCTGTGCTCTTTTTTTCAAATTTGGGTCGTTTTTTACGATAAATTTATATTCTGCGAAATAGCCATAGAATACTTAAATCGTTTGTGGCTTTGAACAGTCATGGATGATTTGCAGTAATTACATTTCAAGAGGTTTACAGATATGGATTACGGTAGTATGGTGGGCGAATCCTTTGAATACGCAAAGGAGGCTGTCGTGGGCAAGTGGAACAAGTGGCTGATGCTGATCATCGCAACAATCCTTCTCGCACTTCCCCTGATGGGATATGCGATGAAGGTTCTGAGGGGTGAAAAACCCGCTCCGGAAGTTGATGATTGGGGCACACTTTTCATTGACGGTATTAAATATCTTATTGTTACCCTGATCTACGCACTACCAATCATTATAGTCTGGGTTCTGGTTCTGGGGGCATCAGCGGCGGCCATAATGTCCGGCAATTATACAGCAATGATGGCAGCGTTTGGTGCCATGGCTCTCGGCGTTTTGGTCATGTTCGTCCTTGTAGTCATCATTGCCGTCTTTGAGGTTATTGGCATAGTCCGCTTTGCCCGAACCGGAAGCATCGGTGAGGCTTTCAATATTTCTGCCATTCTTGCAACAATCAATAAAATAGGTTGGGTACCGTATATCATCGCACTGATTGTCCTGATGATCGTGGGTATCATTGTTGGAATTATTGTTGGTATCCTTACAATGATTCCGTATCTTGGCATCATTATTTATCTCTGTCTCATTGCTCCAATAACACTCCTGTTTATGCGGTACATATGCCTGCTTTACGATAGTGCCGGTGCGGCATAACCCAACCTTTTTTTTACTATTCTTTCCGTTTTCATTGCCCGCCCGGTTTGTATAAGATATCATCAATCATGAAAATTCTGTGTTTTATGAAAAACCGGCTCTGTAGATTTCCTTTTTACTATGATATGAAATACAAAGCGCTTGTACGATGACGGAGGGGACGGCACTTGTACCCCCCATACCGCCCCTTCGCTTATAGCGATGTTGACGTATTATTCGGGGTTTATCGCATTCAGGGGAGCCACAGCGGCGGGGGTGAAAAACCCGTGAGCATTTCACTCGTAATGGAACATTTCTCCAGAGTTAAAAAAAATTAAAAAAATTGTAAATGATCTTTCCTGAAGATTACGACCAGATAATCACCGAGCAGTAACCTTATCCAGGCGTACCGATCGATACCGGTTTTTGATATTATCGGTAAAAAATGTCCCGGTTGATTGCGCACTTAAAAGATTTGCAAAGATGTGGGAAGGAACATTTTGATATTGAAACACCATCCCGGAATGGAACTCAATCTCTAAATTCTTTAAATGAGTATCGTAACCTACCGTTTTCAGGTTACAGGATTCAACGGGTTGTCTCTCCACAATATATCACCATAACTAATAGGTGCTGTACCAGATAATGCTTGGTAATAATAAAAATAAAAAGATATCATGTTTTCAGGATCTCATCATTGACAAGGAGCATCCCCTCACTTTCTTATACGTTGATTGTCAGGATTTTCCTCTCACCTTGAATAAATTTTTAAATATTTTCAATACTAACATTAAGTAAAGATGTATGATGCTGTTGAGGTTTCCCGCCTGCTTGACATCCTCGGGAACCGGAACCGAAGGCGAATCATTGAACTGTTGCGACAGAAACCCTGTTTTGTCACCGAGATCTCGGAGACACTGATGCTCTCGCCAAAAGCCGTCATCGATCATCTCCAGATGATGGAGCGGGAAGCAATCCTTTCCTGCCAGATGGACGACCGGCGCCGGAAATATTATTACCTCGAAAATGATATCCTCATCGACATCAATCTCAAACAGGCGCGGGTGCTTACCGAAGTAATTGATGACAATGAGACCGAGAACGACCATCTCAAAAACTCGGTCACCATGCTGGGGAGAATGATTAAAGCCCACGATATGATCCTTTCTAATCTCGAACAGGTAAACCATGATATCGAAACAAAAATGAATGACCTTGCCCGAAACCATAAGGATTTATTCAGGAGCGATCGAGAGATTACTGTAATCATAGCGCTTTCGCATGACTCTCTTACGTTTCAGGAACTGGAACAGGTCACTGGAAATGTCACAAAAAGATCTTGGGGATATCCTGAAACGGTTCGAGCGTAAGGGACTCATAGAGCGGATAAAAGACCTTTATACACTCCGAGGTGTATATGCAGAATAATCCGAACAGCCCTTACGACGATGTTTTTAACAACCTCGCAAAGATCGTTGAAGACATTGTAAAAAACATGCCGGACAACCATCACGCACGCATAGTAGGATACACGATAATTACCCGGCACCCTTCAAACGGTGACCCGGAGGTCTTCCGGTCCGGAGATCCCGGCGATGATGATGAAATCCCCTACGAAGTGGTGGAATCTGATGATATGATTTATATCACCGCAACGATGCCCGCCAATCCGAAGAATGCTCCCTCTATTGACATCCAGACAAACAACGTTCATGTCTGTATTGATAACCGGGACATTACCATCATGCTCGATAAACCTATTGACAGAATTCACAGTTACTATCGGATCCACCGTGGTTTGATGGATATCACGCTAAAAAAGGTTCAATAATACTGATTATCTTTGACTTTTTTTTAAAACAAAATTTGATATCGTGAAAAGTTTTCGATCTAAACGAGTTTCCAGACGCCGATGGTATTTCCGTTGAATGCTATCTCAGCATACGCTTTTTCCGGAGTAAGCGAGGCAGGAACCTCAAACACAAGATACCCATCAATTGCGTTGCTCTTGCCCGGATAGAGATAGGCAAGCTGCGTGCCATGCGAATACCCGAAATCCTCAACGTATTCAGTACCAAAGAGTTTCGGGAAATACTGGATTTCCTTTATTTCAATTGCTGTTGCCTTGCGGTCTGATGATTTATCAGGAAGATAATGGGTAGGATCCGCAGAATATTTTTGTCCATTATAGAAGACGTTGATATTGCCGGAAGTTGGGGGCCAGATACGGGTATCACCTTTATTAAAAACATTAATGAAAAGAAACAGATATTTATAACCCGGTTTTGGTTTCTGGAGGTAATACTTATTATCCATATCGTTATGCCAGAAGTAAGTCTCGTTCATCCATATACGGTATACCGTGCCTTCGCTTGCTATTTTTCCTTCACCGAATAGGAAACCCGCTTTAAGAGGAAGAGCATTCGGGAACGGGTCTGGCATGGGTGTTGGTGCAGCAGTGGCTGATATTGTTGTTTTTGAGACGAAAGGTGTGGCTGAAGCTGTACCAGTAGATGCAGCAAGACCGCCAGGAATTTGGGAAGAACCGGAGGACATCTTCGGGAGTATTATCAACACTACTGCGGCTGCGATGATAAGGACGATAAAAATACCCGCAAAGATTTTAGCCGGTACATTTCCTGCTCCATTCAATAGATGGGGAGAAGGAGCGATTGTCGGAATAATCAATTCCTGGCCGACCGATGCTGAAGGCTGAAGAGACGGAGCTGGTATTTCCGGATCTACCGGAGTCCCGCAGCTCTCACAGAATTTTATCCCTTCCGATAATTCTGCTCCGCAGACAGTACAGAATTTTTGTCGCATACATCATAATTTTCTTTAAAGCTAATAAAAAAGAGGTGATGAATATGCACCATTATCCTACTGTTATCAATAGTAGGGAAAACGGAGGGGTACATTTTTACAGTTTTCCTGGCTCTGTAGAAACGCACATGAACGGGAGTTCACACCCGAACCATGAAAATTGTCCCAATACGAAGGACTCACTCCTTAGGGTTTCTCCAAGGCACGGAGGGCAGGGTGTTTTTTGAATAGTTATTGATCCGCCGCGGGGGTGCCCCGTCGGCGGCGGCAATCATCGTACCAGATGAATAGAAAGGCAGCAATTCCTGCATCATACCAGAATACTACAATTTTCATGGGAAATGCTCATTTACAGCAAAACGCTTGGGAGGGTTTCACCCCAGCCGCTGTGGCTCCCCCGAATGCGATAACCCCATAACAGGTAATACATCATCATCGCTCAGCGCAGGGGCGGTATGGGGGGACAGGTACAGTTCCCTTTTTCATCGGACCAGTGCTTTGAATTTCATATCATAACAAAAGGAATTACCATGAAAAACCTTCGGTTATTCATCATGTTTGCCTGAGTTTTTGTGACTCATGTGCGTTTCTACAGGGCCGTTTTCCCGGTAAAAATAGGATTCTGCAGTGCCAAAAGGATTACACTTTAACGGGAAAATCCGATGAGACCCACGGGGTAATTGGTTGTTTTTCCGAGCGCATTTCGTGGAACTGCCGGAGTGAGACCGTGATGTCGCGGGTGAAGGCAAAATACCCAATCTGGGTATTCCGGCAGAGTTTCATCGCCATATCCATGAGTCCACGCGGGTCAGGACGTGCTTCACCCAGCCAGATATGGAAGATGTTTCCACCATCTACAATAGGGAAAAATACATGCTCGATCTCCATTCGTTTGGTGAGCGGAACATTTGCACCAGGTGCTACATGGGTACCGTTTGTATAGTAAACAGGGAGATCGCGGCTCTTGCCCAGCATTTCGAGACCTTCTTCAATGTCACCCTTGATCACCTTTACCGCAAAATTGTGATAACGACGGTCGAGCAGGTCTGCAACCGCAAATCTTTGCCCTGTTGTCTCTGCCGGTGTCCGCGCAAGCGCTATGGTCATATTGTTCTTCTTTGAAAGTTCACGACCGTAGAGTTCCATCTCGGTCATTGCCCGTATTGCGAGCCTGAAAGCCTCTTTTGATTCGTGGAGTTGTTTGCCCGTGTGATGCTGTACCATCTCATTGACGCCGACTACGCCAACAGTGTATACAAGTCCTTCAAGGTCGACAGCAAGTGCACCTCGTTCGCCGGTGTTCGGGTCTTTTGGGCGCTGCATCGCAAAAGGCATCCGGCTGTTCGCCCGGATCAGGTCCATCCAGCGACGCTTGATCTTAAAAATTTCCACGGCGACATCCATGAGTGCCTTGAGTTCGGCAAAGAGCCGTGCATCATCTCCTTCTGCATTGTAGGCAGCACGAGGGCAATTCACCGAGACAACCTGCCATGAACCCATCGAGAAGTGCCTGCCATCCTCAAAGAAAAGTTTCTTTTCAAAATCCGAATCCTTGTCTGCCACTGTTGAGAACTGGTAGGCACAGCACTGGTAACAGGAAATCCCCTTACCTGCTCCGCGATACGCAGGAAGCTGGTTGTCGTAATAGGGTGTGCCGAACTTTGAAGCGAGTTCAAAGGTCATCAGGTATAATTCCTGGAACGTGGGCAGATCCGGATTTTTGCGGTTGAACTCTTCGCGTTCATTCATGAAATCGGGCTCAATAGAGATCTCGGGCTTTGGAAAGTTGAAGGGTTTTCCCCAGTAGTCTCCCTCGAGCATCACTTCCATGAGTGCCTTGAAAAGCAGGCGCACTTCACGCTCGAACTCCCCATAGGTCCGGCGGGGTGCAGATTTGCCATCCCATATTTTTCCCTTGTAGATGCAGGGCTTGTCCTGCCAGAGCGTCGGGACACCGGGCGAGAGCTGGATTGACGAGAAGACGAGCTGACCACCTCGGGCAACCATCATCTGCGTCATTTCATACACAAACATCTGCATGTTCTGTTTGATCTCGTTATACGCCATTCCCTCCATGTAAGGTGCAAGGAAGGTGAGGAAATTGTAGTAACCCTGTCCCCCGGCAAAATTTGTCTGGGCAGAACCGAGTGCTTTCACGGCATGGAGGATTGCAACCTCAGCACGTTTGGCAGGGCCAGCAACGGAAGCTTTCGTGCCATTACCGTCAGGCATCAGTCCATAGTAGAAGAAATAACGCAGATCCCAGTCCTGGCAAAACGGACGGGTACCGAAATACTCAAGATCATGGATGTGCATCTCTCCTGACAGGTGGTGATCGGCAAGATCTGGGGGGAGCTGGAGCAGGTATTGTTCCTTTGATATCTTATCTGCCTTCTTCTTGTGTGAAGTCTCGGCATTTTCCTGGAGGTTTGCATTATCATGTGCTTCAAATCCCCTGCCCGACATCGATCTGATGTGCGTCAAAAACCGGTGTACCGACACGGGTGGAAACATTGCGGTACTGTATCATACCCTTTTCAAGCAGTGTGATATTGACGATCTCGCGGATGAGCGGCCCGGAGAGGGACTTCAGCCCCATGTTCTTGATGCGGTTTTCCACATCATGCGCAATTTCCTGTGCAGTCGCTTCGTCAGCACCTTCATACCCATAGAATGTCTCGACAAGCTTCGTCTCTTCAACAATCTGTCGGACAATGCGATTGCGATCCCATTCGATGATGTGCCCATCAGATGTTCGGACGGAGGGGAGTGACGGGAACGGTGATTCCCTCAAACGTAAGTTGCTTGGTCTCCCGGTGCGCCATTATTCACCTGATATCAGCCTTGATAGGTGCTCTCCATCCAGTTTGCCTGCGGGAAAAAGATCCGCAGAGGTGTAGAAATCAGAGTCTTTCTGTAAAACAGGGGCTTCATTCACAAAAATCCCATTCATCCGCAGTTCCGTAAGGGATTCCGCAGTTGAAAGGTCACGCTCGAAATACTTATAGCCGCTCTTTTTCAGAAATCCTTTCAGATTGTCACAATTCGGGCAATATTCAAGCGTATATACAATCAATTGCGATTTTTTCGGCACAAAAAACACCCTCACACAGTCATCTATCCAATAGGCTTTCTGGAGATAAAAAAATCATGGTTTGAACATTCCTGCTGATGGCTCATAAAAGCGATTATCATTAGTAGTGGTATGAAATAATAGTACCGTAATGGTAAGGGCGTTTGTTGCACTCGAACTTTCAAAAGAAATCAAGGATCAGCTCGCTGTAGCCCAGGAGACGATCCGCGGGTGCAGTGCCCGTCTTACCTTTGTGGATCCAAAAAATATTCACATAACGCAAAATTTCTTGGTGATGTGGATGAAAAAACCCTCCAGAAAGTTATGGATGCACTCAGATCAGTCACCTTTTCCCCATTTCCCGTAACAGCTGGCAAGGTTACGGTGAACAATCCAAAACGCCCGCACACAGTCTGGTGCGCGATCGATGACGCGGGGAAAGGTGAGCGTTTATTCAATCTGATCGAGGATGCACTTGCACCGCTCGGGTTTGAGCGGGAGACGCGCCGCTTCACACCCCATGCAACCCTTGCGCGGGTTAAATCACCCGCATCCATCCCTGTTTTCCGCGCTTGACGGCCTGAAAGATACGTCCTATGGCAGGTGTATGATCTCACGGAATGAAACTTAAAAAAGAGTACACTCCTGCCCCAGGGCCCGGTCTACGAAGACCTGCTGGAGGTGAAATGGTGAAGCGGTTGCCACTTGAAGAGAATGTACTTAACGGGTCTCCGCCCGACCGAACAGGAACGCGATCATGTCTGCGGTCTGGCAAAGCGCCTGCTTGCCGCAATTGCCCAAAGCGGGAAAGCCGAGGGGATGGTCGTGGGTTCCATTGCCCGGCATACATGGGTTCGTGGAGACCGGGATCTCGATATATTCATGCTCTTTGACACTGGACTGTCCCGCGAGGAACTCGAAACGGAGGGACTTGCACTCGCGCGCAGTATTGCAGCGCTTATTCACCGATCGGTTCCATGAAAAATATGCCGAGCATCCATACATCAATGCAACTATTGATGACGTGGATGTGGATCTTGTCCCCTGTTATAACGTGGACAGCGCCACACGGATCCAGAGTGCAGTGGATCGCACACCGTTTCACACCCGGTATATTACCGACAAGATCAATGGGTTAATCGATGATGTGCTCCTGCTTAAACAATTCACAAAAGCTGGTGGTATCTACGGTTCAGACCAGATGACGGAAGGTTTTTCAGGCTATCTCTGCGAGCTCCTCGTGCTCCATTACGGTGGATTTACTCCACTCATCCGGGCAGCGGCATCATGGCGGCCCGGGATTGTTATTGATATTGAAAACCATGCGGCAAAAAAATTTGAGGAACCATTGGTCGTGATCGATCCGGTCGATCCGAAACGCAATGTGGCAGCAGCAGTATCCCTGGATCGTATGGCAGGATTTGTCGAGCTGGCGAGAGGGTATGGTGAAAAACCCGTCACCGAATTCTTTTTGCACCCGATGGAACGCTGCATCCTGAAAAAAGAACTGGCCGCCACGTATCGCTCAACGCAGGACATTTGTTTATGCAATCATCTTTGCGACACCCCAGTACATCCCGGAGATTGTTGTGCCGCAGCTCAAGCGCAGTGTTTCTGCAATCCGGGAACTGCTGGAACGAAACGGGTTTGCCGTCCACCACGCTTCCTATGATATGCAGTCAGAGGAGTGCATGATCCTTCTTGAGCTGCTGGTGGGGGACCTTCCGGCAATACGCCGGCATCATGGGCCCGCCACTCTGGAACCATGATAAATGCAGATAAATTCCGGGAAAAACACCTTGCGGAACATCAGTCTCGGTCCATTTATTGAAGACGGGCGATACGTGATGGAGGTGCCCAGGGAATATCAGACGGCAAAAAGTCTGCTGTCTTCTGATGCTCTCATGAGTGTAAGTCTGGGAAAACACGTACGACAGTCTCTGGAACAGGGATGGACCCTTCATGAGGGCGCGGAATGCTGGCAGGAGGAATTTGCACCGTTCATCGCGGAATTCTTTGATCAGTCCTCACCATTGACCCGGATACGGAGGGAAAAATAAAAACAAATGTCCAGGAGACCTTTTACCGGTAGTAGTCGGACCCTTCTGCCTGTCTGCTGGACCGGTTTTTTTAAAAAAAAACTGGCTCTGTGGAAACGCACATGAGTCACGAACTCAGGCAAACATAATGAATAACCGCGGGTCTTTCATGGTAATTCCTTTTACTATGATATGAATACAAAACACCCGTCCGTACGGAGGGGCCCGTGCCGTTACCCCTTTACCACCCCTGCGCTGAGCGCGATAATGACATATTACCTGTTCGGGGTTTATCGTATTTGGGATGGGCCACAGCGGCGATGGTGAAACCCCCGTGAGCGTTTAACGGGTGATTGAGCATTTCCTAAGAAAATCGAAGTATTCAGTTTTGATGCAGGAATTATGAGCACTCTCTCCATCTGGTGCGATGAATGCCGCCGCCGACGGGGCGTCCCTTCGGCGGACAGGTGACGAAAAAAGACTCCCTACCCGCCGTGCCTCTGAGAGGACCTGGGGCGGGGGTGCTTCGTATATAGCACGATTTTCATAGTTCGGGTGTGAATGTTGAGGTTCATCCCCGTTTCTCCAGAGCCGAAAAAATTATTTTTTTGCATTTTTCTTAATTTTAACCCTGGCCAGTTTCTCAATGGCCGCAGTATCAACACCTGTGCTGACATCCAGTCTTCCGGTTCTGCACAGCACTGTCAACAAATCCTTTACCGGCAGGTGTGCGGACAATCAGTGTTGTTGATCCTGGCGGGCTGCCTATCGCACCTGCAGAGATATCAGAGAGTACTGCAGTGAGATCCGTGCAGAAATGACAGCCTTTACGGATGCAGGTTTCCAGTTCTGCGAGTGGCACAATGGTAGTGCTGCCATCCTGTTTTAAAACCTCGAGTTTTCCTTTCACATTGAGTTTTTTAATCGTCGTGGGGTTCGAGATGGTAGTGGCTTTTGAGTTTTCCCTGATATGAGCGCATGCATAGTCAAATGTCTCCGTGCAGAAAAGACCGATCACGAGACGTATCGCTTTTCCATACGGTTTTAGGAGATCATTGTCACTTTCCCGCATTCGTGCAACTGCCTGGACAGCACAGGGAACACCGATAACTGCGATCCGTTTGTACTTGTGTTCAACAACCGCATTCTTGAGCGCAGCAAGGAGCGGCACCCACCAGCTGTACCGGCTGCCCGCCTGCTGAATAAGCACATCGGATTTCGTGATGACAACAGATGATGGTTTCAGCGTCCAGCGATCCTCGGTGACCGTGACAATTGCATCGATGAGTCCCTCATCCAGTGCATTTGCAAGGATTGCCGTGACTGCTCCACCGCTCTGTTTGTGCGGGACTTCAAAAGTTGCTTTTGCAGTCATAAGTTCGAGATAATTCCCGAGTGTTTCTGCTGGCTGGTTACCGATCCGGGGACATACCGCATAACATGCCCCGCACGTGACATTATCGGTTGCCTGTTTGCAGTATCCGTTACTCCTTGGACTTAGTGACCATTTCTCCTTCATCAAAGGAGAGGGCATCCGCCGGGCAGACCGCAACACATGCACCGCAACCCGAGCATTTACCCGTATCCCAGACCTCACTTTTCAAATCGAGATAACTTTTTGCTGCCATCGCTACTCACTCCCAGGTATATTTATTCGCAAACGGTCGTGCACTCGCAGGGGCAATCCGGGTATATTCCGATGCCAGAAGGGGTGTTGGATCAATACCGAATATTCGGGCAAAATCCTCGATGATCGGTGTGATCATGCGTCTTCTGCTCTTCGGTAGCCGGCGTCTGTTTTGCACCGACCCCCAGATTATAGATCGTCCACCGTACCCCGGACAAAGATCTCACCACCGTGGATACCACTTCCAACACCCCGTTCTGCAATAGGAGGGATGCCGGTTAAGTCCGAGCACAATCAGAAGACCCACCTGCCATATACTCCCCGAGAAATGCCCGTGCCGCTCCACCGACAACAAGGATCGGACGTTTCTCCAGTGTACTGCTTCATGTGGATGCCCCCACGGTAGCCGATGTTATCCCGGACATACACCCTGCCGCCACGCATGCTGTGGGCGACTGCATCACCGGCACTGCCATGGATGATGATCTTTCCCTTATCCATGGTATTTCCCGGTGCATGGTCTGCATTCCCGTGAACGATGATCGTCGGGCCGCTCATGAACATGGCCAGGTCGCCACCAGGAACTCCATTTACCGTGATGGTCACATCATCGCCCCGGATCCCGTCACCGATGAACCGCTGCCCGAGCACGTTGTCGATAATGATCTCCTTTGCCCCGCCGCAATCGCCGCGCGGATCTGCTGGTTGAGGGGTGTATAATGGAGATCTTTTGCATCAATCCTGACTGATATTCGTCATTATGCCCCCACCGTTTTCACATCGAGAACATTCAAGAGTCCTTCGTCCAGCATGTAACCCCGGAGCCGGTCGCGGTTACCCCGCAGGCTTTCTATACTGTTGATACCCGCAGCACCCATCAGTTCGGCAAGTCTCAAGCGTCCAGCCATGGATCAGGTTCTCGACCTGAACAGATTCGATCTCGGGATCCAGCCTTTTGGTGAGTTCCGGTTTCTGGGTTGCAATACCCCATGCGCACTGCCCCCGGTAACAGGTACCGCAGACACGGCATCCCATGGCAACCAGCGCAGAAGTACCGATATACACGGCATCAGCACCGAGACAGATGATCTTTGCCACATCAGCACTTTCGCGGATCCCGCCGCTTGCGATAATCGATACCTTGTTCCTGATTCCCTGCTGGCGTAGTTTGGCGTCCACGCTTGCGACTGCTGCTTCTATGGGTATTCCGACATGATCCCGGAACACCCGCGGGGCTGCACCGGTACCACCGCGGAAT
The DNA here is from genome assembly GCA_963699515.1 of uncultured Methanoregulaceae archaeon. Classification (GTDB taxonomy): domain Archaea; phylum Halobacteriota; class Methanomicrobia; order Methanomicrobiales; family Methanospirillaceae; genus Methanoregula. The sequence goes on from CAVOUD010000003.1 coordinate 762,809, forward strand.
CCGTCAATAACAACCGCATCGGCAGAAGAACGTGCGATACCCGCAGCAATTGCAGCCGAGTTGTGCACTGCTGCAATTTTCACAAAGACGGGTTTCTTCCACTCGGTCGCTTCCTTTCAGACTTCGTACGAGCTGCTTGAGATCTTCGATACTGTAGATGTCGTGATGGGGTGCAGGACTGATCGCATCACTTCCTTCCGGAATCATACGTGTACAGGACACATCAGCACAGACTTTTTCACCAGGCAGGTGCCCGCCGATTCCCGGCTTTGCACCCTGACCGATCTTGATCTCAATGGCAGCACCGCGTTCGAGATAATTGATATCCACACCAAACCGTCCGCTTGCTACCTGAACGATCATATTTTTCTGGTACGGGTAGAGCGATTCGTGAAGTCCGCCTTCACCCGGTCCCCATGAAGGTTCCGATCCGGCTTACCGCTTTTGCAAGCGCGGTCTGGGCATTCAGGCTGATGGCACCATAACTCATGTGCCCGACCATGATCGGTGTCTCGATCTGGAGGTTGGGAGAGAGTTTTGTTATGAGCTCAACATCACCATTTGGCGATTCTTTAAGGGATAGGGATGAGGGTTTTTTGCCAAGATACGTCCGCAGTTCCATGGGTTCGCGAAGCGGGTCGATACTCGGGTTTGTTACCTGGCAGGCATCCAGCACAAGCCGATCAAAAATTATCGGGTAGGGAAGTGCATTACCCATACCGGCAAGGACGATCTTTCCGGTCTTTGCCTGGTTGAAGATGTTCTCACGGACCTCACGCGTCCAGACCGGGTGACTCCGGTAATCCGTGGGTTTCTCATAGATACTGATAGCATCCCGCGGGCAGAATGCTGAACAGCGGTGACAGGCAACACAGTTGCGGGAGTTGACCCGGATTGCATCACCATCATTTCGGAACACACCATAGGAGCAGTTTTCCACGCAGCGCCCGCAGAGCATGCACTGGTCAGGGTCGATCTCTACTTTATAGCGGAGAGGGATACTGCCAATGGTCATGCAATAACCCTCCCTATGACCGGTTCACCGGCTTTTGGCATGGTGATATTTTCAACATCCGGTTCCATCCGCCGGATTGCTGCTTCCTCGCTGGAGATATAGAGGCGGTCCCCAGTTCACCGGTTACAAGCGGGCGCAGCTTGATCCTGTCAGTAAAACCCACAAGGGTATTTTCATTGGCAACACAGATTGCAAACGGACCGTTCATGAGCGCGGAACCATAGGCAAGACGGATCGCCCGGTTGAGTTCCTGTTCTTTTGCCGGCATCCGGTCAATATCTTCCCAGAAGGGCGGAGCAAGTGCCCGTACCGCCATCTTTTCTGAAAGCCCGTGTTTCCGTGATCAGCAGGTCAACAAGATAGGCAACAACTTCGGTATCAGTATACATGGTGCATTTATACCCATAACTTTCAATGTAGCGCCGGTTGGTCCCGTAAGAAGTTATCTCGCCGTTATGGACAACACTCCAGTTCAGGAGATTGAACGGATGTGCCCCGCCCCACCAGCCGGGTGTATTGGTCGGGTACCGGTTATGGGCAAGCCAGAGATATCCTTTATAATCCTCGATCCGGTAGAAATCTGCAACATCTTCAGGCCAGCCTGCAGCTTTGAATACGCCAAGATTTTTTCCGGAAGAGAAGATCAGGGCACCATTCTTTTCCGCGTTGACTTTCATGACAAGATGGGTGACAATGTCTTCATCTGGTGTGGTACTTTTCGGCATCAGGCTCCGGTCAGGACGGAAAAAATAACGCCAGGGTGTGTGGACTTTCCGGATATTGGGCTGCTCATACGTTTTGATCTGTTCATCATGGACAATGGTTCCCCATTTCTCCAGCAGGGTATCAAGTGCAGCCTTGTTTTCACGGATATTGTCAAAAAAAACATGCAGCGCAAAGTAATCCTTATATTCAGGATAAATTCCGTACGCTACATACCCGGCTCCTTCACCGCTCCCCCGCTCATTCATCATGGAGAGCGCCTCTTTGATTTTCGCACCATCCACACTCTGGCGGCGCTTGTCCATCACACCTATAATACCACACATATTATCACAATACAGAATGATCTTGTATTGATGAACATATGTTCATTGCACTAATGAACATTCGTTCAATCAGATTGGTTGAATAAGTATAAATATAAATGGGTGGAACATGTCTTCCAATATGTCAGCAGATGTAACCAAACTCCTGAAAAAAATCGAGGCGGATAAAGTAAAATTCATCCGCCTGCAGTTCACTGACATCCAGGGTCAGCCGAAAAATGTCTCGATCCCGGTTATTCAGGCAGAGAAAGCACTGACCGAGGGTATCTGGTTTGATGGGTCCTCCATCGAAGGATTTGCCCGGATCGAAGAGTCCGACATGATGCTCAAGCCGGACCCGGCAACCTATGCAGTCCTTCCCTGGAGACCCCAGGAAGGAAAGGTTGCCCGGTTTATCTGTGATGTCCAGACGTACGGCAATAAGCCATTTGATGGCGATCCCCGTTTCATCCTGCGAAAGACCATTGCCGAAGCAGCAAAGATGGGTTTTACCTTTAATACCGGACCAGAACTCGAATTTTTCCTGTTTAAAATGTATGAGGGTATACCGACAACAGAATTCGAAGATCACGGGGGGTATTTCGATCTCGCCCCTACAGACTCTGCAGAGGATGTCAGACGTGATGTTGTCCTTGCACTGAGTGATATGGGATTTGAGATTGAAGCCTCCCACCACGAAGTTGCTGACAGCCAGCATGAAATTGACTTTAAGTATGGTGATGCCCTCATCACTGCAGACCGTGTCATTACCTTCAAGTTTGCAACCAAGTCGATTGCTCTCCAGTACGGTTTGCACGCAGTCTTTATGGCAAAACCCATTGCCGGCATCAATGGCAGTGGTATGCACACGCACGGGTCGCTTGCAAAGAATGGCAAGAATGCTTTCTATCGATCCCAATGGTGAGAATCAGCTCTCCGACACCGCAATGTATTACATCGGGGGTATCCTGAAGCACGCAAAGGCAATCACCCGTGTTGCAAACCCGACCATCAACTCCTACAAGCGGCTTGTCCCCGGTTACGAAGCCCCCTGTTATATTTCCTGGAGTGCAGCCAACCGCTCCGCCCTGGTTCGCGTTCCGGCAGCCCGCGGCAACAGCACCCGTGCCGAGTTCCGCAGCCCGGACCCGATGTGCAACCCGTATCTCACGTTTGCCTGTATGCTTGCAGCAGGACTTGATGGTATCAAGAACAAGATTATGCCTCCTGAAAGCACGAACACGAATATCTATCATCTCGATGAGAAAGCCCGCAAGAGACTCCATATCGATATGCTGCCGGGCAGCCTTATGGAGTCCAATGCAGCACTCCTCAAAGATGATGTACTCTGCAAGACCCTTGGTGACCATGTAGTCACGAACCTCTCGAGCATTGCACAGATGGAAACCGATTCCTTCCGGCTCGCAGTTCACCCGTGGGAACTTGACAGGTACCTGGCAACCTACTAATTTTTTCGGCCATCTGTAACCAGGAAAACTTCAGAAATCTCTCACTCCTGCCTAATTTCACCGGACTTTTTATTCGGGATTGTGGATGGTAAGATCTTTGTCCTTCCGGTCGATGCTGCTATCATGGTCCGAACCGGTGAACTGGAACGCTGACAGGCTGCCCGTTTTTTTTCCAAACCGGTCTTCAATGCGCGCCAGCTTTTTCTCTGTTCTCTTCTCTCCGGATTTTTTTGTGGTCTGACGGTAGGTTATTTTTTCATAATAGATATATTTATAAATGTAAGAATGTAACTTCCTTCCAGCAAGAGTTTCGCACGTTGTTTGGTTGCAGCAGCCGGATCACAAAAGGGAACCACCGGACTTTTCATCCGGCAGGAATCTGAAAGAACAGGAACGTTCATACGATCCACTGCATGCAAATCACATGAATTAAGGGTGAACAGATATGGCTTTAGACACAGGAGCAACAGCATGGATTCTCGCCGCAACCGCGCTTGTCATGATCATGACGCCGGGCGTCGGTTTCTTCTATGGCGGACTGGTACGCAGGAAAAATTTCATCTCAATGATTACCCTTGTCGTTCGTCGCCTTCGCACTGGTGAGTATCCAGTGGGTACTGCTCGGGTACTCACTCGCATTCGGTCCCGACATTGGCGGGTTTATTGGCAACCTCGATTATCTTGGCCTGAACAATGTAGGTATGGAACCCGGTTCTTACAGCTCTGCAATACCCGGACTGCTGTACATGGTATTCCAGCTCGTTTTTGCTACAGTAACTATGGCGATTATCACATCAGGGTTTGCCGAGCGTATTAAATTCAGTGCATTTCTCATATTTGCACTTCTCTGGACCACGATTGTCTATGATCCGCTCGCCCACTGGGTATGGGGTGGCGGCTGGGCTGCACAGTTCGGTGCACTTGATTTTGCCGGGGGAACCGTTGTGCATATCAGTTCCGGGTTTGCTGCCCTCGCACTTGCGCTTGTCATCGGAAAACGCGTTGGCTTTGGCAAGTACGCGATGGAACCAAACAACATTCCGCTGACCATCCTTGGTGCTGCACTTCTCTGGTTCGGCTGGTTCGGGTTTAACGCAGGCAGTGCACTTGGGGCAAATGGTCTTGCGGCTCAGGCTTTTGTTACTACCAACACTGCAGCCGCTGCAGGAGCTATGGCATGGCTTCTCGATCAGCTGGCTTCACGGAAAACCGAGTTCTCTCGGGTTTGTCAGCGGTGCAATCGCCGGGCTTGTTGCGATTACTCCCGGATGCGGGTATGTGACCCCCATGGCAGCCCTCCTGATCGGTGCAATTGGCGGTGCCGTCTGTTATGGCATGCTGCTCTTCCGCATCAGGAAAGGTCTTGATGAGAGCCTGGACGCCTGGGCAATACATGGTATGGGCGGTCTCTGGGGAGCACTTGCAACCGGTATCTTTGCGGTTGCAGCAGTGAACGGCGCATCAGGACTGATTGAGGGAAATGTCCATCAGTTTGTTGCAAATGCAGTCGGTGCATTCGCTGCCCTTATCTATGCGTTCGTCGTAACCTACGTCCTTGCAGTGATTATTGACAAAACTATCGGTCTGCGGGTCACTGAAGAAGAAGAGTATGTCGGCCTTGACATCTCCCAGCATGGAGAGCGGTGTTAATCCGGAGAGATAATCATGAAAATGGTAAAAGCAATTATCAAACCTGAACGGTTCGAATTTGTAAAAAAAGCGCTTGAAGACAAAGGGTTCATCAGTATGACATTAACTGATGTCAAAGGGCGGGGTGAACAGAAGGGAATTACACTCGAGTACCGTGGCGGTCTGATGACCGTTGATTTCCTGCCAAAAATTCAGTTGGAGATTGTTGTCAGGGACACAGATGTCGATAATCTCGTTGCAACAATTACTGAAGCGGCCCGTACCGGAAAAATCGGGGACGGTAAAATATTCATTATACCAGTAGAAAAATCAATCAGGATTCGCACTGGTGAGATGGAAACCTGAAGATCGGAAAAAAACATTCAATCTTTAATCATTTTTAATTTCTATGAGTGATTTTCTTCTCCGAGAATGCATGTGCGGATGGTATGCACATACGTGAGGAAGTCAATGAAAGCTGATACATATTCGCGACCAGCAGCAATATTATTTCGATTATAGTTACTCTTGTCCAGGACATGCTTAAAACGTTCCCTTACATCTGCTGCATGGGCATCTGGGATAAAGCCGAGTATTTTTTCGAAGTTTCCGGTCTCAATCGCTCTCTCTATTATCGAAACAATTGTACTCTCATCACGGTTCCCGGGTTTCAAGCAGGAATGTAACGCCCCCTTGTTGGTAAAGTGGAGCCGGTTCACGGTTTCAAAATACCAGTCAATTGTACGGTTCTGCATATTCTTTCTGACGCTGCGTTCACAGCATGTTTTTTCTAAAATATTTTTCAACGCATTCTCGGATTCTTCCGGAACCCAGATAAGGACGTAATTGGCATTACCTGTCTCCAGTGCCATCTTTGCTGCTTTCATAATCGGACCGTTTCCTGCATTTTGATAGAATTCCATAATACTACAACTTCCTATACCTATCTTCAGTGCAAATCCAAGCAGACTGAGGTTTCTCTGATAAACTGATCTTCCCACTGCCCATTTTCGGCTTTTCTTGTAAAACCATCTTCAGGATGAATTTTTTTTGTGTTGACACTACCTATCAAAAAATATTTTAAATATCATACAATATGCGTAATTTCTGTTCGATGTGCGGAGAAAGAGGATAATGTCCTGGCAAGGTGAAAGATCCGGTATCCTGCCTTACAGACTCCTCAATGTCCTCATCACTGATCCCATGTTTCTGGTGATCCACCAGTTCATGGAAAAATATCTTGCCACCACCGTGTACAATCCTGCACAGGCAGCAACGCTCATCACCCGCTCTGATATAGTAATATGAAGAGCCAATCATGGATTTGCGATAGTCCTGCAACTGTTCCAGGATCAGCTCGTATTCAGGTTCCGATTCATCCGGCATAATATATTGTGGCAGTGGAGCCATGCCGGTTATCTTCTTTACTTTTGGCATTTCTCAAAGACCCCCTCGATTTTTTCCTCCCTTGCCATGTACTCTGTTCACATAGCTAAGGTACGAAGGCAATATCTTTCGTATGTATATATATTTTGTTATTGTGAGATGATTTTCTGAAAATTAAAGTCAAAGCAGATTGTTATTTACAATGGGGGTTGAAATTCTATACTGCAATCATGATTCCGTGGCTTTCAGCAAATTTTAAACATTTTAAACCCAACGCAGCCATTGCCCTCAATGCCACGCGTCATATGAACAAGATCGAGCGAAAAAAACTCTTCTCCCCGGATATCGAACCAATGCGAACTGCGGAAGGCAGGTGGTTCGAAGCAATTGTCTATGAGATGTTTCTGGATATCTCAAAGAAATCAAGCCGGATCAAATACCTTGCACGGAAAGGAGCGGATGCCCCAAGGAAACGGGATGATGTTAAACTCGGACAGAATGGTCTTTTCTATTCTAAATATGGCGACATCACTGTCAGGGGTAACGGGCAGGACCTTGCGGAATTTGATATGCTGCTCGTCGATTCGGATAACCATGTAGCATTTGCCGAAGTGGTGACATCGCCTTCAGATTTAAAGGAGTTTGAACAGGAGATAGCGTTCAAGAAACGACTCATCGGGTACCTCTATGACCAGAAGATCACCCCTTTTCTTCTTGTTTCCTCGATTGACCTTTCCAACTATTCTGTTGTCAAGAGGCTTGCAAAGGATAAGACAAACGCAATTATTCACACGAGTTCGTGCGAGGAAATAAAGTCAATTCTTAAGCATTATCGTCCCCGGATTCTGTACAACAACCCGGAAAATCACCCCCGCCTGATCCCGGCAACAGATTTCCCGGTAAAACACCCGTTTGACTACAAGCACTACCATGACGAAGTCCGCACCCAGATTTTCCGTGAGATTGGAAAAGGAGGGGAACGAAAACTCCCGGAGATTACCAGCCAGACCGGGCAGCTCGTAAAAAAAGTTCTCTATGGCGGATTGTTCCCCCAGTCTGTCAAATTACTCTGCGATACCTATGGTTTGACGGTAAAAAGCAAAAAGATTGAGTTTGAGGATTTTTCAAAGTATTATTCAAAGGCAATCATTGCAACAGATTTTCCCGATTATGAACTGATCATCTACCTTCGTTCACGTCAGAAGAAAGAGTACCATAAGATGATCCAGGCAAAGGACGGGCATTTCAAATTTGAACGGCCAACCCCCTCCAGAGTAGGTTTTTTCCTCTGGCTTGAAGCCATCCAGCCGACTCTTGGAACGCGGATTACTCACCAGCTGCTGGAATCATTCACAATTACACGGCAGCCCAGGAAATAAACCGGTCTTTTTTTGGCTCTGGAGAATTCCTTTTGTGATAATATGAAGTATAACGTTCAAGTACGATGAAGGAGGGGATAGTGCCTGTCCCCCCATACCGCCCCTGAGCTTAAAGCGATGATGACGAATTACCTGTTGGGGGGTATCGCATTTTCAAAAGCCACAGCGGCGGGGTGAAATCCCCGTGAGCGTTGAGAATCTCATTGAATATTTCCTATGAAAATCGTATTATTCAAAAATGAGGCAAGGATTGTTACCATTCTCTCCATCGGGTACGATGAATGCCGCCGCTCCCGACGGGGCACGCCCGCGGCGGATCGGTGACTATCAAAAAAAACTCCTTTCCCGCCATGCCACGGAGAGGCCATGATGCGGGGATCCTTCTTATATACTACAATTTTCATGATTCTGGTCTGGACCGAATCGATTCATACCCATTTCTCCAGAGCCATTTTTTTATTAAAAAATGTCGGGGATAGTTCCCAAAAAAAAAGATGGAGTAGTTCCTCTCCAATGTTCAATCGAGAAGGGCACCCATTGCCTCATCGTACCGTGCACCCATGACATAGTCGATACCGGATACTTCTGCTGCTTCCGGTGTGAGTGCCATCAGGTCATCACGGCTCATTGTTGAGAGCCGGAAGTTCCTGCTGCCCGCCATAATCTGCTGGAGACCGGTCCTGAACTTCTGGGAGTACGTGTAGATACCGACTGCACCCATCGGGATATCTTTCATGCGTGCACCGTACTTCTCCTTAAGTTCTTCATAACAGACAAAGATCTCCTCGATGTTGTTACCATACTTCGAAACAGTCTTGGGAAGGTCGCCTTCTTTGATCCATTTCTCGATATTCTTGCCAACCATGCCGGGGATCATCAGGCCCCTGCCCATACAGACTGCCTTGAAATACGGGGTGCCCATTGCCAGTGCCTTGAATACGCCGGGTTCATCCGAGAAACCACCTGCCATTGCAAGGTCAGGTACCCGGAAGCCTTTCTTGTCCAGCTTGCAGGCGAATTCATAAGCGAGTGACTGCAGGTAGAAGGTGGGAATACCCCATTCGTTCATCATCGGCCACGGGCTCATACCGGTTCCGCCCGGTGCACCATCAATGGTGAGCAGGTCGATCTTTGCTTCGGAACTGTACCGGAGGGCCATTGCCAGTTCCACCATGGAGTATGCGCCGGTCTTTAAGGTGACCCGTTTGAAACCGATGTCACGCAGCCGGTCAACCTCTTCAAGGAAACCTTCTTTGGTGACAAAGCCGAGCCTGGAGTGGCGTTCGAATTCCTTGATAGCCCCTGCTTTGAAAGCCATCTGGTTCTCTTTCAATGTCGGATCGGGTAGTACAATATATCCTCGTTTCTTGAGCTCGATTGCGCGCTCAAGCGACTTGACCTTGATCTCGCCACCGATACACTTGGCACCCTGGCCCCATTTGAGCTCGATCGTGTCAAGGTTGTGTTTGCTCGCGACATACTCCGCGGTTCCAAGCCGGGTGTCTTCAACATTCATCTGTACAAGAATTTCTCCAAACCCATCGTAGAATTTCTTATAGACGTTAATACGTCGATCCATCTCGGGAGACTCGATAACTTTACCCTTCGCATCGCGCTTCAGTCCCGGATCAATACCGCAGACATTTTCACCGCAGACACACGTGATGCCGGATATCGCTGCACCGATGGCAAAATGTTCCCAGTTTACCCGGGCAATTTCAGTTGATCCAAGCGCACCCGTGAAGATCGGCAGGCGCATCCTGACTTTTTTGTCCCAGCCATACTCGGTCTCGGTATCCACGGTTGAGAAGACCGCTGTATCCGGACCGGCTTCGACGCCATCAGGAAGTCCCCATGCACCGACTGCATATCCCTGAATGTTGAGATGCGAATAATCAATCGGATAGTTCTTGTCGGCACCTGCGGTGATCTCGCCAAATGGACCGGGATATAAAACCTCCCTTCCCCGGAACGTTGATAACCAGATCTCGCAGCTGCCTTTGCATCCGTCAAGGCAGCGGGTACAGATACCAGAACACGGAGCGACATCCCGTGAACGGTTTACCGTTCCCGTTGCTTCGTTTGCATTTGGTTGTCTAAGATTCATGCATACACTCCATTAGATTAACTCAATGACCTTCATGTACGATGAAGATAAGGTTTGAGCGAAAAATCGATCTCAAACTAAGTTGATTTAAAACTCCTTCACTAATAAGCGCTTGCTTTCCACCCCTTCTTAAGGTTTACTGTTTTGAACCGTGGTTGCTCCAGGTTTTCACTCATTTTTCGGGAAAAATGGATAAAAAAACAGGAAAATTACCGAAAAAATTACCATTTTATAAAAAATGACCACATGCTCAAATCGCGATTAAATTGTAGGTACTACTTCCCATCCCGATCTCTTCAGCATACCTTACCTGACGGTATCCATCAGTCTGTGCATGAACACCTTTGAACTTATCCTCGCCTTTATGGTGATGTGAGGTGAGCAGCGAATCAGTAAACCCGGTTTGCTGGTTCACGAGGTCATAACTTGCAGCGTCGATGGCCACAGGATCCTTTGATGCGAGAATGCCGATATCCGGGACGATTGGTGTATCGCTGAACGGGAAACAGTCACAATCCGGTGTGATGCGGATGAGGAAGTTCATGTACCCCACTTTTCCTTTCTTTGCCTGTACCGCACCATAGGCATACTCAACCATCCGTTCCATAAAGATCGGAATCTCAGTTTCCCAGTCAATATCTATTGCATGTTCCGGGCAGACATGCATGCATTCAAAACACCCGATACAGGAATCTCTGTCGATCACTGATTTCTCTTTTACCATCGTTATCGCGGTTTTCGGGCAGACTTCAGCACAGGTTCCACATCCTGAGCACCGATCCGGGATAGTAAACGGGCGTGCATTATGCTGTGCTCGTTTCCCTTCGGGAGGTGCACAGCCCATGGCAAGATTTTTTATGGCACCACCGAATCCTGATACGATATGACCCTTGAAATGGCTCATCACAATCATGCTGTCTGAGAGGGCGATATCTCCGGCGATCGATAACAGTGTTAAAATGCTTTTTTTCAATTTTTACCTGAGCCACATTCTTTCCAAAGAGGCCGTCTGCAATAATTATCGGTGCTCCGGTAACAGCATAGTCAAACCCGTGCAGAATTGCAGTCGTGATATGATCTACTGCATTCGATCGGCTGCCGAGATAGAGAGTATTTGTATCAGTCAGAAAGGGCTTGCCCCCGCACGCTTTCACCTTTTCCACTACCTGCTCGAACATAGACCGGACTGATATACCCGTCATTCCCCCGCTCGCCAAAATGGAGTTTAATAGCAGTTCTGTCATTTTGTGCAACAACATCTGAAAACCCGGCGCGGTCAAAGAGGCGCTGAACTTTTACCGCTGTGCTCTCCTGATCTGAATGCGCCCGCAGGCTTGCAAAAAAGACCAAACTTTTCATAACCATATCCTCAGTTAAAAAGAGGGTATTTACGGGTGATATGTAAAACCTATCGTTGATGTGTTCAGGCTAGGAAATCAAAACTACGGGTTTTTTTCCTGTTCTTACCCTGCTTGATTAAATCCCGGGACTTGTCAAAATACTGGCGCGACAACAGTTCTTTTCCCAGTTCCCTGGAACAGATTCCAAGACAGTTCCATGCCTCTGCATGGTTCGGGTTCTTCTCCACCACTCGATTCAGGATCTGAACCGCTGATTCAAGGAGATCCTGCCGTTGTCGCAGTATCCCGATCGTTTTAAGCATCTCTGCACGGGAAAACATGAACTCTTCATCATCGGGTGCAAGTTCAACCGCCCGGTCAAAATTCCGAAGTGCGTCTGCTTCTTTTCCCAACACCCGGTAACATACACCCCTGTCATGCCAGACATAGGCATGCGATGGGTCGATCTCGATCGCCTTGTCAAAATACGGAATGGCCTCAGCATACTTCCCTTCCCAGAAGGAGAGCCGCATGCCTTTCCGGTAGTTGCTTTTTGCCTTCCCCAGTATCTTATCAAACAAGCCAGCTTTGGGAGAATGAGGCGTACCTGAAGACCCTGCGACTTGTTTGGGAATGGTTAATAGTTCTGCTCCCATCTCTTCAGTAACATCTCTTACTCTTCCCATTACACCAATGAAGATACCTTTGCTGTCATAGAGTGCTGTGGATTTCATCCATAAAACGGTCTGGCGCCCCTCCTCCGGTGTTGCTTTAGTCCATGCAGTGATAGTGCCCTTCTCTTTTTCAATAATGGTGTAGTGATTTTCAAGGAGTGATAGCATCATCCTGAAAAATGAGATCGCTGAGCATCGGAGATCTGTGCCCAAAAAAAGGAATTGAATATTCCCAATCCCCCTTGCCAAGCATGTCTCCCTCCCTGATTCCGGTCATTGCTGCCATTCCCTTGTTCCATACGATTACGTTACCTTCACGATCAATGACAAATGCGGGCTGGTTAAAAAAGTTGAATGCATCTGAAAGGATCTTCTGGGTAGTGCCCGGTCCCCTTCCCATGTTTCGCCGGTCAACTGCCTGACGGATCATATGTACCATATCGAGAAGCTGGGATCCTGGACATCATCCCCTTTTTTTAAGAAAAAATCTGCACCGTAATTGAGCGCTTCGATAGCGGCATATTCCCGGCCAACACCGGTATAAATAATCAAGGGTGTCGTATTTCCCTTTGCCCGGATCATCTTTAAAAAGTCGATTCCGTTGATCTCCGGCAGGTCGTAATCGACAACCATTGCATCAAACGTGTTGCTCATCAGGAGATCCAGTGCTTCCTGTGCTGAAACTGCTGTCTTTACCTGCATGTTGCCGAAACGTTCAAGTAAAGGGCGTATAACCTCAAGCAGGGATTTCTGGTCATCAATGATAAGGACTGACAGCATACTGTAACCTAACGGTGTGAACGCTGCAAAAAAATAAAAAGATTGGGATTTATTCCCGTTTTCCCAACTCGTGATCAAGCCAGAAGAGATGGCCGGGTATATCACCCATGCACATTACCTGTCCAAGAATTGCACTTGCGTGCTCCTCTTCTTCGACCTGTTCCTTGACAAACCACTGGAGCATCTCAAAGCTCGCGTGGTCTTTTTCCTTGATTGCAAGATCAACAAGCCCGTTGATCATGGCGGTGACCTTCTGCTCATGGGCATACACTTCTTCGAACACTTTACCGGAAGAGGACCACTTTGCTTTGGGTGCTTCGATGTCAAGAAGACTGGCTTTTCCCCCTCGTGCGATAATATAGTCGTAGATCTTTAATGCATGAATCTGCTCTTCTTTTGCCTGTACTCTCATCCAGTGGGCAAATCCTTTCATGTTGACAGATTCGAAATACGAAGACATCGCAAGGTACAGGTACGCCGAGTAGAACTCGCGGTTGACCTGTTTGTTCAGGGCTTGTTCCATGGTCTTGGAAATCATTTTTCATACCTCTTTTTATTCGATAATTGGTTTGTCGTTTATTAATTCTTTCGTAAAAGGGCAATCATTTGCTGAATATTCAGACGTTATTTTTTCTTCCGGGGTCGTATGAATGAATGAAACAGACCGGTGATCGCGTTGGGCTTTTTAGGGCGGAAGACTCCTTCATTCACGTACCGCACATCCTCAATAGAAAAGAATGCATGGGGATTTGTTGATTGAAGGTGTGCGGTGATACGGGGAACATCGACACGGTTGACAAGGGAGATGATCATTTTTACGTTTCCACGCGAACCTGTGGCATCAATCGTAGTAATGCCATAATTTTCTGACTGCATAAATGAGACGATCTCATCAGTGGAGTCTTCAGTCGTGACGATTCGCAGGATCACCATACCAATCGAGAGTTTTTCCTCTATCACAAGCCCGACATATGTTCCCATCGCAAACCCGAGGGCAAATGCAAGAAAGTTAGCAATATTAGATAGATCCTTCATCACGACTTCAATGGCAAGAAGCCAGATAACAATCTCAAAAAACGCTATGATCGGAGCGAGATATTTGATCCCCTTGGCAATATAAATAACACGGATGGTCTCCATGCTCACATCGCATATACGAGCGAGAAATATCAGGATTGGCAGAATTACCCAGGTATAGAGTTCAGGATTGATAAAAAACGACAATTTTTCGCCTCTGCCCCCTTTGGTGTATCGTGTTTTTATCGATTGAATAAGGTGATTCCTGTACCTATATCAAGATTCTCTGGAAATACCTAAAAAAAAGATTCATGGGGTGGAATACCTGATTACGCGGATAAGCCAGCCCGGTTCACTTATGCATACTTTTGCGGTTCTGTATCAAATTTCTTTTTGCAGCCGGGAGCGCAGAAGTAATACTTTTTACCCTTATATTCACTGGTGAACTTTGCAGTCTTTTCATCCACCGTCATCTTGCAAATAGGATCAATTGCCATACTTTCACCTCAGTTATCTCCGTTTCTTTGCCTCGGGTATATACTTTTTGAGCAGGAGTGAGAGGCTGACTACAGTCACCGAGCTGAGCGCCATTGCGAGGGCGGCAAGTTCCGGTTTGAACACAAAACCGAACGACGGATAGAGCACGCCCGCCCCGACCGGGATAAGTACGGTGTTATAGGCAAACGCCCAGAAGATATTCCCCTTTATCCGGCCCATCACTTTTTTCGAGAGCTGGATTGCGGCCACTGAATCGAGCAGGTCATCCTTGATCAGAACCACATCCCCGCTTTCGATAGCCACATCAGTACCGCTGCCAATGGCAATCCCCACATCTGCCTGTGCGAGTGCGGGAGCATCATTGATCCCGTCACCCACAAATGCCACGATCTCGCCTTTTTCCTGGAGGGCCTTTACTCCTGCAGCCTTGTCCTGCGGGAGTACTTCTGCGACCACCCGCTCAATCCCAATCTGGCGGGCGATGGCATCGGCGGTACGTTTGTTGTCACCGGTAATCATAACGACATGAACTCCCATTGCTTTGAGCTGCCTGACTGATTCCCTGCTTGTCTCCTTGAGCGTGTCCGCGATGGCGATAACCCCTGCCATCCGAGTGCCGGCAGCGATAAGAATCACCGTTTTACCATCCTGTTCAAAGGTAGTGATCCGTTCCTCAACCTCATCAGGAATCACAACCCCGTTTTCCTGCATAAGTATGCGGTTGCCAACAAGGACTGTTTCCCCAAGCACCGTTGCAATGACACCTTTACCGCCATAGGTATCAAAGTGATCAGCCGGTTCAATAGCAATTCCTGTGCTCCCGGCTTTTCGTACAACTGCCTGGGCAAGCGGGTGCTGTGAGTTCTTCTCGACGCTCGCGGCAAGCCCCAGAAGAGTCTGTTCAGAAATGCCAACCGGGATGATATCAGTCACTTCGGGTTTTCCTTTTGTGAGTGTACCGGTCTTATCAAACACGACGGTCGTAATTTTTTCGGCAACCTCAAGGGCTTCACCATTTTTTATAAGAATGCCCAGCTCAGCACCACGGCCAATACCAACCGTCACGGCAGTAGGAGTTGCAAGACCCAGCGCACAGGGGCACGCGACAACCAGAACTGAGACGAAAGTAGTCAGGGCAAAGAGGAGCGGATCCGGTGGAACCGGGAACACGAAGAACCACAGGACGAATGCAGTTGCGGCGATGGCGAGTACCGCTGGGATAAAATACGTAACAGCGGTATCCGCAATCCGCTGCACCGGGGGCTTTGAGGCTTGTGCTTCCTCAACGAGCTGGATGATCTGGGCGAGTACTGTTTCCCTGCCTACTTTTGTAGCCTTCACCGATAGAACGCTGTTGGTATTAATCGTCCCGCCAACCACCCGGCTTCCTTTGACTTTGAGCGGAGGGATCGGCTCACCGGTGATCATGGATTCATCGACATAACTCTCACCCGCCACAACTTCACCGTCAACCGGGACCTTACTGCCAGGTTTCACCACAAGGATGTCTCCCGCAACGGCCTCGTCTACAGGAATTTCCTCTTCCTTACCGTCACGGATAATTGTGGCAGTTTTTGCCCGGAGCCCGGCAAGTTTCCTGATCGCTTCTGAGGTTCTTCCTTTTGCCCGTGCCTCAAGGTAGCGGCCGAGCATCAGGAACGAAGCAAGCATGATCGCAGTATCATAGAACATGAACTCGTGGGTCAGAATGATGCCAAAGGTACCCATGACACTGGCGACATACGCAACGCCGGTACCCATAGCATACATCACATCCATGTTGAGTGAACGGTTGCGCAGAGCCATGGAAGCGGCACGGAAGATGGGATAGGCCACATAGAAAAAAACCGGTGTGGAGATGACGAACATTACATATGCGAGAGTATGCATGGGCAGGGGAAGGGGAACCCACATGGCGAGCATAAGCGGGATGCTTACCGCAAATCCGATAGTGAACCGGAGAAATTTATCATGCAGATCTTTTTCCCGTGCAATCTTCTCCGCTTCCTCACTCACCTCACCTGAGATCCCGAGATACTGGTAACCCGCATCTTCGATGGCTTTTTTCATATCCGGGATGGTGGAAACTGACGGATTATACGTGACATATGCTTTTTCGGTACCGAGATTCACGCTTGCAGATATGACACCCGGAAGTGCCCGGAGCGCTGCCTCGATAGTCTGCACACAGGTGGCACAAACCATACCCCCGATTTTGAGGGTAACTTCACGGTTCACGACGTCATACCCCGCATCCTTTACTGCTTTTTCCATTTCGTTCAGCGAGACTTTTGTGGGATCAAATTCAACATGCGCAGTATCGGTGCCAAAATTCACCTGAACGGTGGAGACATCTTTGATCTGTGCCAGTGACTCTTCGATAGTAATCGCACAGGTTGCGCAGTGCATGCCAGAAATTTTTAATTCGGCTTTCTTTTTTTCCGGTTCGGCCATGGGATTCTCCCCATCGTTTTCTTACTATGTCAGAGCAGTCTGGTTTCTTCAGTGGGTTTTGGTACCTTTACTACAAGCACACGGAACACCGATGAGCTCTCGTTGCTCCAGCGGTGGGGGATCCTTGCCGGACTTTCCACCAGCATGTCTTTTCCAGCCGTCTGTTTCTCATCGCCAATTTCAACAACACCGGATCCTTCCAGGACATAAAAGAAGACATCGACCGGCGTGATGTGTTTTTTCAATGCTTCACCGGGATTGAGGGTGATCACGACTGCCATCGCATGCGGGGACTCATATACCTTACGCGCGTCCACATGGTGAGGGTTCGGTCCCGATACCACTTTTGCTACATCCGTGATTTTCATAGGATACTTCACGTTCCTGCTCTATGCTCAACGTGTGAGCAGCATAGATAAAAGGATATCAATGCCGGAATACGTTCTGGTTACAAAAAAAGAACATGGATTACATATTCAGGGTTTTTCATTTCGGGGAACCCGTGAAACAGGGGGGGAAAACGAGGTTAATAGAAATTTTTGCTGATCTTCCCCGTTCTCAGGTTCCGGTACTTTCACCGTAAACCGGAACAAACGAGGCGGTCAGAATCCTGTATCTCCCGGTATTGTCTGAAATAAATGGCTCTGTAGAAAAGCACATAAGTCATGGACTCAGGCAAACACGATGAATAGCCGTGGGTCTTTCATGGTAATTCCTTTTGCTATGATATGAAAAATAAAGTGCTGGTACAATAAAGGAGGGGACGGTGCCTGTCCCCCCATACCGCTCCTGCGCATAGCGATGATGATGCAGTACCTGTTCGGGGGTTATCGCATCGGGGGAACCACAGCGGCAGGAATGAAACCCCTATTAAGCGTTAGATTGTTACAGAGCATTTCCCATGAAAATCATAGTATCCAGTTTTATTTCGGGGATTGTTTCTTCTCTCTCCTTCCGGTACGATGATTGCCGCCGCCCAAAAACAGGGCATCCTGTGCGGCGGATCGGTGGATAAAAAATTAAAAAACTCCCTGCCCGCCGTGCCTCAGAGAAGCCCTGAGGCAGGAGTCCATCGTAAAAAGTAAGATTTTCATGGATTGTGAGTGAACACGATCGGTTTATGCCCGTTTCTATAGAGCAAAAACAATTATACCCCGTACCTGCTCAGGATTGCCGTTTCTTATATTCCGCAAGGAGCGCCGCGGCATACACATCGGTCTTTTTCGTGGGCACGTAATTGAACTCTTTGACCCTTTTAAGCAGCTCTTCAGTAAGGGCAGTATCATGAGTCAGTGCGAGCTTTTTTACTTCGTCAAAGATCCAGTCCAGGTGGTCAATGCCGGTCTCTTTGCCATCGATCAGGATCCGCTTTGTTGTGATCTTGTCGGGGGGAATTCCCCCGCAGATCGAGCAATAGTATCCATCCTTGTCATCCCCACCCATTTTTTCTCACTCCTTGATCATGGTCAGTGACATCTTGAACTTCGTGATGGCTGACAGGGCATGGGGGACATTGGCCGGGAAGATGATCGTGTCTCCTTCCTTCATCGGATAGGTCTGCCCCGATACCCACACCTCACACTCCCCATCGAGAATTGTGACCACCGCATCGAAGGGTGCAGTATGCTCGGAGAGTCCCTCGTTCTCGTCAAATGAGAAGATGGTGATATTTCCCGCCTTGCGCGAGATAATCATCCGGCTTGCAACCGTACCCTCGTTATAGTTCACGAGATCCTTTAACTGCAGGACTTTGCCTTTCAGTTCTTCCCGCTTCTTGTCGGGTGTATCCGGGTGTTCAAGTTTGTATTCTGCCATGCAATCCTTCCATTCTGTGATGTGGGTGCACGATATTTATATCCCTGGCTTTTTCTCTTTGGACATCATTCTGCCATAGAGAAGCGCGTCTTTCGTGGCACGTTTCAATACACTTCCCGCAAAGAAAAACCGTCTGCCCTCGTGTCGTCAGTCTTTGATTCATCGGTTTGACAGATCATTATTTTAAAGAATTCCGATATTTTTTTAAAACGGCAGGAGCACCAGCCATGCCCAGTACACCCCAAGCTGCAAAACGGTCAGCGGGACACCCACTCTGGCAAACTCAAAGAACGTGAGGGTTTCACCCTGCTTTTCTGCGTTCTGGATGATGATTACATTGCTTGCAGCGCCAAGAACTGTCAGGTTGCCCGCGATCGTGCTCCCCGCCGCAAGCGCCATAAGCTGTGCAGTTGTTCCGCCCGTCTGCATAATCATCGGCTGGAACAGGGCTACAAAAGGAACATTGGAAATGAACTGGCTGATAATAGCACTGGTCACAAGGATCATCGGGATGGAAGTAACCCTGCTCTGGTCAACAAATGACTGGAAAAACCCGGTCTGCCAGACACTCTCCATCAGCACAAACATCGCGGCAAAGAAGACAAGCGTGAACCAGTCAATGTTTTTCAGCAGTCTCACCCTGTCTGTACCTAACAGGATAACAGGGACCGCAGCGCACAAGGCAATAAACGGGAGAGGTACGAGAAGTTTTCCGCCATACAGGGAAGACGATGATATTTGCGGCAGCAAGGATCAGGATGATAGCAAGCGAACATTTCACCGGAAGGAATACCTTTTCTATCGACAGGCAGGATCGGTTCATGCTCAAGGACCCGGGTTGAAAAATCCGTGCGGAAATAAAACCGGAGAAGGATAAACGCGACACCGAGACTGATGAGCGAGGGGATGAGAAGGTACAGGCCGAACGTGACAAACGGGGTTTCCATCCCACTGTCAACAGCGATAAGCAGGTTCTGCGGATTGCCGATAGGGCTCATCACGCTACCGGTCGTGATCGCAATCGCAAGAGAAAGAAGCATCAGTTTTGGTGAGATACGGAATTTTGTGGCGAGTCCCAGTACAAGGGGTGTCCCGATGATCGCAAGCGTATCATTCATCAGAAGAGCGGAAAGGAAACCTATCCCAAAGAGGAGGAAAAAAATCATCTGGTCAGGAGTGCGGGTGTAAGAGAGAAAACGGTGAGAGAGCGTGGACAGGTATCCGCTTTCCACCATTGCCTCGCCAACTATGAACATGCCAAACAAAAAGAGCATGATTTCAATATTGATCGCATTCAGTGCATCGGGAAGGGATATCTGCCCGGTAATGAGGACTGCCACGGCTCCGCCAAGCATGATCTGCCAGATTTTGAGATTATATCTGCCAACCTGCCGGATAGCTATGAGGACGAACACGGCAGCAAGAACGATAATCGGAATATACGTAGAAGAGTGTTTTTTTGTAAGGGGTGATGAGCCTTGGCATTCAGACGCACTAAAAAAAGTGTATTCATCTGTTCAGGAAAGATGTGCCTTATAAATCTGAAACCTCACGATAGTATCGCCCCGTCTGATGAGGCGCACCCGGAAGCGATAATCTCTCAGATAGATAGTACGTTATCATCGTTTAAAGTCAAGGAACGCTCATTCTCTTGTCTCTATCAGGAACTTGGTCATAGTATTCCAAAATAAAATGATCGTGTTCTGAAGCTGGTTGGTGGCCTGTACCGATGAATCGCCACAGAATATTCCATTATTGGCTCTGGAGAATTCCTTTTGCTATGATAGGATAAACAAAGTGCTGGTACAATGGAGGAGGGGACCGTGCCTGTCCCCCCATACCTCCCCTGCGCTCAGCGATGATGACGTAGTACCTGTTGGGGGTTAGCCACAAGCGTGCGGGGGTAGAACCCCCGTGAACGTTTCGCTCGTAATGGAGCAATTCCCACAAAAATCATAGTATTCAGAAATAATACGGGGATTATTTCCACTCTATCCTTCAGGTACGATGATTGCCGCCGCCCCCAACGGGGCTTCCTGTGCGGCGGATCGGTGAATAAAAAATTTAAAAAAACTCCCTGCCCGCCATGCCTCGGAGAGGTCCTGAGTCGGTAGTCCTTCGTATGAAGTAAGATTTTCATCGATCGGGTTTGAACCCGATCAGTTTATGCCCGTTTCTCCAGGGCCCAATTATGTACAATTATTCTCCCTTCTGACAAGGATTCTCAACATCCCAGTGCAGGAGGATACCGTGTTCGATCCTGCGTGCTTCCAGAAGTGTGAGACGGGGAAACGCTGATTCCAGAATGAACCCTTCCCCATCAGCGAATGTAGGGGCATCCTTTCCTCCGATGATGATGTTACCAATGAACGTGTAGATCTCATTAACAAGGCCTGCCTCAATCAATCCTGCGATAAGGGTCCCGCCTCCTTCTACCATGATACGATGGATTCCCATTGCTCCAAGTTCGTTCATGAGTGCACGGAGATCTACTTCATCCTCCCCGGCAACAATTATCGTCGCTTTTTTTTCCAGCAGGGATATCTTCGTGGCATCCGCTCTTCTGGATACCGCAATCACCCGCTTTCCCTCACCCTTATGCAGGATCGATGCTTCGGGAGGGATGCGGCCTGCACTGTCTACAACAATGCGAACGGGATTGGTCGTCCTGACCCTTTTTTCTGCGATATTTTCGGCACTCTTCTGATTTTACCGTAAGCGAAGGGTCATCGGCAAGTACGGTACCGATACCTACCATGACCGCATCACACCCGGCTTTGAGCCGATCAACACGGGTAAAGTCCTGCGCACCCGATATCCTGACCTGTCGACGTTCTCGGGTGGATATCTTACCATCCGCGCTCATGGCAATGTTGACTACGACATATGGGCGCATAGCATACCGTTTTTACCCGGCCTGTTATTTCAACCCACTGATTTCACCCTGGACTCCTGCAAAAATCTCAAGAAAAAGCAGGCGAGGGAACCTGAAGGGAAATTCCGAGAACGCGATGCGGGATGTTAAAGGACCAGGACTCTTAAAATTGTATCCAGAGTTTTGCACCTGCAAAAACAACTGTTCATGTACCCCTTCATATTCCAGAGATATTTGTCAGAGGTATATATCTTAAAATAACAAGAAATTCAAATGGCGTATAGAATATGGATAGGATAATTGGTCAGAAATTCCTGAAGACTGTACACCAAACAGGGAGGACAGTGGATGAGTTGAACTGTCCTGGAGTGTTGTGCTGATGGAATACCGCCAACTCGCCGAAAAATCGCCAACCAGCATCCTGGTTGTCAGGAACGGAAATATCCTGTATGCAAACCCGGCATTTTCAGTTTTTTCCGGGTATAACGATACGGAAATTATCGGAAAAGACCTCCTCTCCTTTGTTAATCCCTCAGATCATGAAGAATTGACAAAGTTTACAAAACGCTATACAAGTTTGACCCCGATTGCAGACCGGGGTGAGTTCCGGTTTGTCACAAAATCCGGCGATATACGAGTGTCCTTGCTCTTCACTATGCCGATTACGCACCATGGTGAGCCGGTAATTCTCATTAATCTGGTAGACATTTCTGAAAAACAGCGGTTCGAAGATAAGATCCAGCTTGATAATGAAAGACGCCGGGGGATCATCATTACTGTAGCCCATGAGCTGCGTACACCCCTCCAGCCGATCCTTGGGTACCTCAACTTACTCGTTCAGGACCCCGAGGGATTCGGTATCCTGGACGATACAAAAAAGATTCTCGAGCGTTGCCTGGCGAGTGTGGAGCGGGAGCGCCAGATCATCAACCAGATGCTTGATCTCTCGGTACTCGAAAGTGGCAGGCTTCATTTGAGCTACTCGAAATTCCCCCTCTCGACACTCGTTAAAAGTGTGCTGGATACAAACGGGTATTTCTTGCAAGGTGAAATAACCATAGATATTCCTGACACTCTGATTATCGCTGCTGATATGGACCGGCTCTTTGGTGTGTTTGACTCCCTTCTCTCAAATGCGATCAATTTCTCCAAACCACCCCGTGAAATCACCATTTTTTACCGTTCTGGAATCGATGACATATATCACCACATTTCTGTCAGGGATAATGGAGCCGGAATTTCCGAGAGTGCATTTTCATCAATTTTTGAGCCATTCCAACTCGCCGATGCAGCAAAACTGTCCCGCAGGTATGATCGTATCGGGCTCTCACTCTCGATAACAAAAAAGATCATGCAGATGCATGGCGGGGATATAACCGTGGAAAGTACCCTGAATACCGGAAGTACATTTACGCTTCACCTGCCAAAAGATGCCCCAATACCAAAAAAATAAACAATTAAGTGTGAAAATCCCGGCAGATTTTCAAGCTTCATTATTGTCCGATAGCCCGGTCATAATAGGACTAGGTTGCAAATATTCTCCTGTTTTTTTAATGTTTCCTCTCTGCTTTTCTAAAAATGGTCTCTTCTCACCAATCTTATAATAATTCATGAGAGAAATTATCATTATCTTTAAGACTGCCCGGTGCTAATTTTAGCATGATAATTGCCAGCAACGTGTTCCTATGCTCACTACCAAGGATCTGACCAAGCAAATCGGTGGCCTCTGTGCCGTCAATGGCGTAGATCTCTTTTTAGGCGACGATGAAATCGTCGGACTCGTTGGTCCGAACGGGGCGGGAAAAACCACCCTCCTCAATATGATTTCCGGTATCAGTGTCCCAACAAGGGGGAAGATAACCTTCCTTGGCGAAGATATCACCGGGCTCAAAGCCCACCAGATCTGTAAAAAAGGGATTGCAAAAACGTTCCAGATCGCAGAATCCTTCCCTGGTCTTACGGCACGGGAATGCACCATGATCGGGGCATTATTCGGCAACCAAAAAAAGATCAGCATGGGAGAAGCGAAATCTGAGGCTGCACAGATACTCGATTTTGTCAGTTTCCCTCAGGATAAACAGGAAACTATCATCAAAAACTTAAATGTGGTTGAATTAAAAAAGGTGCAACTCGCACGGGCGCTTGCCTCAAAACCAAAACTGCTCCTGCTGGATGAGCTGACTACCGGGCTCAACCCCAGGGAGAGTAACGAAGCGGTTGATCTCATAAAAAAAATCCGCGATAATGGTGTTTCTATCCTGATTATCGAACACGTGATGAGTGTCATTATGGGCGTGTCGAACCGGATTGTTGTGCTGGATCACGGGGAAAAAATAGCAGAAGGACACCCGTATGAAGTGGTAAACAACCAGAAAGTGATCGATACCTACCTCGGAGACATGAATGCCTTCTGAAAATTCCACCCCCATGCTGTCAGTTTCCAGGCTGAATGTATTTCACGCAAACCTCCAGGTCGTCTGGGATCTCTCGCTTCATGTCAACAAGGGTGAGCTGGTCACCCTTATCGGGCCAAACGGTGCCGGGAAAACTACAACCGTGGAGACGATTGTTGGTTTGAACAAAAAGGCCACCGGATCCATTACCTTTCTTGGAGAAAATATTCTTGGGATGCACCCGTATGATCTCTTCGATAAAGGTCTTGCACTCGTGCCTGAAAAACGCGAGATCTTCCCAAAAATGCCCGTGGTTGAAAACCTCTTACTCGGTGCACGGGATGATACCGACTATTCTGCCGCTCTTAAGCATGTCTATTCACTCTTTCCCATCCTGCAGGAACGGGAGCGACAGATGGCAGGTACATTAAGCGGGGGGGAACAGCAGATGCTGACGATTGGCCGTGCACTCATGTCCAACCCCAAACTGCTCATCCTTGATGAACCCTCAACCGGGCTTTCCCCGCTCCTTGTCGGCCAGGTATTCAGGTCACTCGAACAGCTGGGGCGTGAAGGGATCACGGTATTACTTCTTGAGCAGAATGTCCGGCATGCCCTCAACATGTGCCACCGGGGCTATGTTCTTGAAAACGGGAGAATAATAAAAGAGGGAAAGGCAAAAGAGCTCATGCACGACCCGCATATCCAGAAAGCCTATCTTGGATTCTGAGATAGAACCGAGGCATAAGCAAAAAAATTCCGATATTTCCTCAAACAGGTAGTACGTTATCATCGCTAAGAGTGCAGAAACGGAAAAGGGGACAGGCATCTGTCCTTTATGTCGTCATTTCCCTGTTTTGTATTTCATATCAGAATAACAGGGATTCGATTGAACCAAAAAAAGATTATTGCTGCAGGGGTACCTGATCAGATTTTGGTTTTTTGTATTGCTTCCACTTTTTATGCACCTGGTTTGGAAGATCAACGAGACCTTTGGGTAAAAATATTATGACAAGAATAAGGAGTATCCCGACAATGATGTAGCGGCCGAACGTAAGACCAGCCATTTTTAGTCCTTCCCATATGATGGTGAGAACGATTGTACCAATAATCGGGCCGGCAATAGTGCAAAGGCCTCCGAGTATGACGTAGGTCACCACAAGGAATGAGAGGTCCACACCAAATATTTCCGGTGTGATGTACCCGATATGTGCGATCTCAAGTGCTCCGGCAACACCGGCAAGATACGCACTTAGCCCAAATGCAAGAAGGCGGTAGCGAACAGGATCAACACCTGCTGCACGGGCCTCGATCTCGTTTTCACGGATTGCCGAAAATGCAAGCCCTATCCGTGATTTCAGGATATACCAGATCAATACAACAGATGCAATAGTGATCAGGAGGATGGAGTAATATTCTATCAGCTGATACCCGGGGATGTCCGGGCTCACGAGCCTGGGAGACGCTATCCCGTCCCAGCCACCGGTAACCGGGGCGAGAATACTCACCGCTATTGTCTGAACAATGATGGCAAAACCAAAGGTGACCATCGCTAAGAACCATTCCTTGAGCCGGACGCAGGTAAGGCCGATAAGAATCCCGATACCTGCTGCAACTGCTGCACCAAGAAAAATTGTAATGTAGGGTGATATACCGCTTTTTACCGCAATAACTGTTGAAGCGTAGGCGCCGATTCCGAAGAATGCAGCATGACCGAGTGATCCCTGGCCGGAATAGGCAAGCAGGTTCCATGCTGAAGCAAAGATGATGAAGATCAGCATCAGGGAAAGAAGGTTAAGAATGAACAGGTTCCCTAACAGGAAAGGGGCCACAACTGCAAGGGCAATTGCTGCAATGGTCCCGTACCTGATTATCTCATCGCGTTTGAAATTCATCACCACTCACTCACCTGACTCCCCAAAGAGACCAGTTGGCCTGATGACAAGGACTATAATGAGGATAATAAACGAGATCGCATCCTTCCAGACCCCCCCAAGGAAATACGCAGCCCCATTCTCCGCGATTCCGTAGATAAGACCCCCAATAATTGCACCGGGAATACTTCCCAGTCCGCCAAGAATAATGATAGCGAATGCCTTCACTGCAGGGATAGACCCCATATAGGGATTGAACACCTGCCCGCTCACCACCCAGAGAGTTCCCGCTGCCGCGGCAAGAGCACACCCGATACCGAAACTCAGGATATCCATCCGTTCGACATTGATACCGACAAGCATTGCTCCTTTCCGGTTCTGACTTGTTGCCCGCATCTCCCGCCCAGTTTTCGTCTTTCTCAAAAACAGGTACAGCCCGCAGAGGATGGCTGCAGTGGTAACAATGATGATGATATAATCCAGCGGGACCGTGAGTGATCCGATGGGAACCGTAATCCCTTCGTAAGGGCTCTTGATGCTCTGCCACTCATCACCCCAGATCATGGCGGCACTGTTGGTGAAAATGTAGATGAGCCCGATGGAGAGGAATATTTCATTGAGTTTGCTCGTGCCGAGGATAGGGCGGAAACATAACCGTTCCACTATCGCACCAATGCCGATCAGCGCGAGCATGGACAGGATAATAATCGCATAGGGATTGAGACCTGTGATGAAAAAAATAGTTGCTGTGATATATGCACCGATCATGAGAAATTCGCCGTGCGCAAAGTTGACAATTTTCATGACCCCGAAGATCAGATTTAGCCCGGTGGCTAGCAGGATATAGATGCAACCGGCATATAGCCCCCAGAAAACAATCTGTAACAGGATCCCAAGGTCATACATCAAGTAATCAATTTCCTATGGGTCGGGCAGTTATAAAAAGAATTATTATTGGTTACGCACTCCCGGGCTTGTACCATGTCAGGGAGTACGAAATCGGTAACTTTCAGATTGTCAGGCCAGACAATCTTGGGTCTGCTTTCGCCAATTGTCTGGTTGTATGCCAGCTGCTCCATCCAGAGGTCGAACTGTGACTCACGGAAGTCCTTACTAAACGAGATCGTTCCGCCCTTCATGGCTTCGATGACCTGCGGCATTTTCAAGTCAACAAGCGCCTGTCTGACGGTTGCCTTATCTGTAGTGCCCGCATTCTCTATCGCCTTTGCTGCGATATAGACACCCTCGTACGTGGATGCACCCATCATGTCAGGGAATGCACCATATTTTGCATTGTAGCTGTTCTTGAATTTACTCTGGGCATCGGCTATGGCCCCCACCGGAGCTGTGTAGGGGGAGAAACGGCTCTCGATGATGGATCCTTCACCGTACTGACCCAGATCCTTGTAGAACTGTGCATTATCATTATTTTCTACGGAAAGGAATATCGTATTCAGTCCGATATCTCTTCGTGCCTGCGATATGAGCGGGGCTCCCTCGTTCGGGAATGCCGCGATATAAACGGCATCCGGTTTAGCAGCCTTGATTGAGGTCAAGGGTGTCCTAAAATCGCTCTCCCCCATCTTGAAGCTCTGCTGAGAGACGAGCTGGATGTTCAGCTTGTTCTTCGTGATCGTATCGTTTACCGCTGTCTGGACACCCTTTCCGAATGCAGTATCCTGATAGATCAGAGCGAGCCGGAATGGGCGGTCAGCCGGGAAATTAAATTTATTGTTGACTGCCGGGCGGATAACCTGATCTATGAAGGTGGTAGTATACATCCCATAGGAATCAGTGGTCGGGCAGTGGTGGTAGATGTAACTGGTATCGATATCCGTGCGGTGGGTGATGATCGGACTCGATGCACCGGTCACAACATACGGGACTTTGAACTCCGCAACGGTCTGCTCGTACGCTGAGGTGACCGCGCTTGAGTATCCACCAACAAGGATGTCCACCTTATCACCGGTAATCAGCTGGGTAGCTGCCTTCTGCCCACCCTGCTGGGTGGACTCATCGTCACCGACGATTAACTTGATCGGAACCTTGGATCCCTTGAACGAAACACCGCCGTTTGCGTTGATCTCATCAGCAGCAATCTGTGCTGACTGCCACATGTTCTTTCCCACATTGCTTGCAGGGCCGGTCAGTGATGCAATGACACCCATCTTGATCTCAGAAGGTTGAACTGTTGTCTGCTGCTGCGTACATCCGGCAAAGAATGCTGCAATGAGCATTAATACAATGAAAAGGACTGAGTACTTCATGGTATATCCCACTATGCTATGTTATAGCATATCATATTAAAATTACAGTATTTGACATTTAAAAAAATATGGGTAAGTAAAGGTGCCGGATTGATTTATATAATATCTTTTTTTATTCCGGAAACAAGATTTTTTTGGATCTGGAGAAATGTTTAAAAAAACCTGAACGCTAACAGAAGTTTTACCCCCGCTGCTTTGTTCGATAACAGGAATTCTTCAGACTCATTTTTTTGTATCATTATTCAGGAAAGTTTTTCAAGGATCTCTGGACTTATACCCTCTTCGAGCGGCACAAACATCCATTCGCCTGCCTCGAGAAAGAGAATTGCAACAGGACTCGTCGATACTGTCAAGCCCAGTTCATAAGAGACCATTGACTCTCGAACAGGCGGGTAGAATATCCGTTCACCATAAGACACCGGTTCCAGCGTCCTGATGGCAGTAATCATGATTCGGAAGCTCCCTCTGCATGGGATTTCAAAAAGTTCATACCCCGTCTGATATCAGGATTTTTGTACAGACGTATACCTGCGAGCAAAATGCGGAGAGGGTGATTGACCAGGAGCCGTATCACCATATCCATCTCAAGGATTTTCCGGTCAAAATCCGGTTTCATATCGATAAAAATGCGGGATGCCCTCAAAACAAAGCGCGTCGCCCAATATCCTCCCTACAGCATCCCCGTCGCAACCGGATCCCCGGTAGCGATGCGAATCCTGCCGTGAATCCCTTCAAAGGTACTCTGGTGATAGAGTATTGCCCCAAATCTGCCGACCGGCTCAATCAGCCGTGGGATGAGGGTGAGATACCCCTCAACTGAACGGAGATCTGCCAAAGCGGGTGATTTCGCATCCCCATCCTTTTACCGCTGCTTCATTCCTGCGCGGGAATACATGACATGACCTCCGATAAAAACCTCAATCCTTTGCCCATCACCGTTATCCCTCGAACGGAAACCGATTAATCCCCAGGAAACTGAGATCGAATTTTCCTGCTGCCCTTCCTGCCGCAAAAACGAGATAGCAAAACGCACAGGGATCAGATAGATGAGAAGGGTGATGAATAAGAGAATCAGGAGCGGGCAGGCAAGAAAAAAAAAGGGATGAGGAACGTTTCCATAAAAAGGGGAGGAACAAGAATCAGAGTTCTTCTTTCTTGCCAGCTGCACCCTGTGCCTTGTTCTGATTCATCGTTTTTATTGCGTCAATAACCTGCGGGGTAATTGTTTCACTCAAGGCTGATATGATCTGGGCAACCGCACTATCCTTTTTGAGGGACATAACCTGCACACCATCCGGTCCTTTGACATCCTTGTGGAATATGATAAGCGCGACAGGTTCAATTCCCCCGCCACCTCCTGCCCCCTGACCCCCGTCATCTTTTCCCTGGCTGCCACCGGCACCAAACCCAAAGCCGAATCTGGCGACGGGAAACCACCTTGTCACTAAAATCAATGGGCGCACCCATCACATTATTTGACGCAAGGAACTCTTTGAGCTGGTAAGCCGTTTCCGTTACCATCTGTTCACTGGACATGGTATTCACACGAGTGCTATTGTTATCGAACTGTATGAACATAATCGCGATCGTAAATAAAACCGGAAATACATAGACCCACGAGCAGGACGTTTTTACCTAATAAATTTCCATCCCGTTATTACTATCAGACTCCCTGGAGAAATGTCGCAGGGGGGTCGGGGATACAGGTAAGCAACGGGCATGGTATCAGGGTGAAAGCAGTATTTTTTCAGTACCTGGTATTTTTGGTTCGTTATCCGAAACAGCCCAACCTGTTTATCTATATTTCAACCATGTTTTCCTTTCAGGTCTTGGGATATCCCATTCCTTTCAGGGTGCCGGTGATCTCATCAAGGATTGTGGGATCATCAATGGTTGCCGGAACAGTATAGGGAATACCATCTGCAATCTTTTTTATGGTGCCCCGCAGGATCTTGCCGGATCGTGTTTTAGGTAACCTTTTAACAACTGCTGCTGCTTTAAAGGATGCAATCGGGCCGATTTTCTGCCGTACGAGAGCTATGAGCTCAGCCCTGATGATATCCGGGTTTTTAGTCACCCCTGCTTTCAGGACGACAAAACCCAGCGGCACTTCTCCTTTCACCGGGTCATGCACCCCGGCAACTGCACACTCCGCAACATCCGGGTGCGATGCCAGCACCTCCTCCATTGCACCGGTAGAGAGCCGGTGCCCGGCAATATTAATGATGTCATCGGTCCTGCCCATTATCCAGAGATACCCCTCGGTATCGATGTACCCTGCATCAGAGGTCAGGTAATAGCCGGGATACGTTGAAAAATATGTCCTGACAAAATCCAGCTCATTCTGCCAGAGCGTAGTGAAACAACCCGGGGGAAGGGGCAGCCTGACCACAATAGTTCCCGTTTCTCCCGCGGGAACCTGTTTTCCCGAAGCATCAAGTACAAGGATATCGAATCCCGGGACCGGTTTTGAACACGAACCGGGCTTCACGGGCAGCAGTTCAAGACCGGCACAGTTCGCACCAATAGCCCACCCGGTCTCAGTCTGCCACCAGTGATCGATGACCGGCACCTTCAGCTGCTGCTGTGCCCAGATCAGGGTGTCAGGATCACACCGTTCACCCGCTAAAAAAAGCATCCGGAACTTTTGGAGATCATAGGCCCGGATCTTCTCACCTTCAGGATCTTCCTTCCGGATAGCACGAAACGCCGTTGGGGCACAAAAAAGAACTGAAACACCGTGCTCCTCAATGACCCGCCAGAATGCACCGGCATCCGGGGTACCTACAGATTTTCCTTCATAGAGGATGGTGGTACATCCGTAAAACAGGGGTCCGTACACGATATACGAATGTCCGACCACCCAGCCGATATCGGATGCTGCCCAGTAGACTTCACCGGGACGAACATTGTAAATATTTTTCATGGTCCAGGTCAGCGCTACAAGGTGCCCCCCATTATCCCGTACAACACCTTTGGGTTTTCCTGTGGTGCCGGATGTATAGAGGAGATAAAGGGGATCGGTCGCAAGTACAGGAACACAATCAACAGGGTCAGCATCCAGAAGAACCTCCCAGAGTATATCCCGGCCATCCCTTAGAATCGCCGGTGCTTCAGGGCGTTGCACGATGACGCAGGCTGAGGGCTTGAAGCTGCACATAGCCATCGCAGATTCAAGGAGTGGCTGATACTGAATGATGCGGTTGACTTCGATCCCGCATGACGCGGATATGACAACATGGGGTTTTGCATCCTCAATGCGGGTAGCAAGTTCCCGTGCGGCAAAACCTCCGAATACTACGGAGTGAATAGCCCCCATGCGTGCACAGGCAAGCATCGCGATTACCGCTTCGGGGATCATGGGCATATAGATGACAACACGGTCGCCCTTCCTAACCCCCAGCTGCCTGAGCCCCCCTGCACATCGTGCTACGAGATCCCGCAACTCCCCATACGTGTAACGTTTTACGGTTTGTGTAACCGGGCTGTCATAAATCAAGGCAAGGTTGTTTTTTAACCCGTTTTCGACATGATAATCCAAAGCATTGTAACAGGAATTGAGAACACCACCTTCAAACCAGTGGCAAAACGGCGGTTTTTTGTTCGTGAGGACCCGGTCACAGGTGCGGTACCAGTGGACTTTTTCTGCAGCCGCTCCCCAGAAATGTTCCGGATCAGATACAGATTCCCGGAACGCCTGTTCATACTCACCGCTCATACACCCCTTCTCCCTGAAATATATCATAGGAAATTGAGAGGATAGGACTTATTCCTTTCCAAAAATGCACCAGACGTTGCGGCAGGTGGTGCAAGAATCCTGCACAGGTCATGCGAGTGAGGTGCAGTACAAAAAATTTTGTCAGAATAGGTTTTAAAAGAAGGGTAAATTACCAGTGTAGCACCTACCTTTTTCTGAGAACTCAATCAGGTCCCTCATAACACTCCTGGGGACTTCGGCAATGCCTCAGCCCCTGCTGTTGCGGCGACCCCCATAATGCGATAGAACTGAAAAGGTAATACAGCATTATCGCACAGCCCAGGAGCGGTCTGGGCAGACAGTGCCAGTCCCCTCCATCAATATCTGGTTTGTCTTTTATGGCGAAAATAAGGTTTTCTCCTGAGCAGAAAATCGTAAAACGAGTGCCCCAGGCCTGATTTGAACAGGCGACAACCAGATCTTCAGTCTGGCGCTCTCCCAAGCTGAGCTACTCAGGGCAGGAGTACAATGGTTGTCGCTGGACACTAATAAATGATATGCTCGTATCCCTCACAGGGGTATTCAGTGACCGTTCATTTTTATACGCTGCGATGACAGTATTAACAGATGCCGCTTCCGGATAAGAGTGCCCATGGTGAAGACTCCGGTCTTGCAAACGCGGTTAAAAACCGTTCAGCGCATGTCGTTCACCTTACGCACAATGACCTTGATGCCGTAGGAGCGGATGCGATACACCGGATGAAATATGGCGATGGAGAAGTCTTCACCATCTGGAGCTCGGTCGGAAAATTTACCACACTGTTTTCCCTGGTTGCATCCTGTAAAGGGAAAGGCGATCTGCTCTCCATATCGGATCTTGGTTATCATAAGGACACGGAAACGATTGCAGGAAAGGCGCGGACAAATGGCTGGAACGTTGAGTGGCGGGATCATCACCGCTGGCGTGAAGATGAAGTAAAAAAAGTCGTAAAAGAGGTGTCTTTGCTCCGCATTGATACCTCAGTCTGCGCTTGTTGCATTGTTGCCCGCGACCTTGCACCGGAAAACCCGGTTGCCGCTGAGGTTGCACGGGTTGTCTGCGATTATGATCTCTGGAAGCATGCAGATCCCCGGTCCGCAGTGCTTGGGCAGGTACTCCAGCGCAAGAAAAACCGGGAGCATGTGCGGGACTGCCTGGTTGCCGGGAGGTTCACTGACGCATTCATCGAGCAGGAGTATATGGCGATAAAAACCGAGATGGACGCGATGATGGAACATAGCCTGAAGCATGCAACAATCTTGGACAGCAAATACAGGATTGCTTATGCCCCGCTCTACGGGTACCCGAGCGAGACTGCGCATTTCATCCGTGACGTAAGAAAGACCGATATAGAGGTAATCATCAGTAAAGACGGTAAGTTCTCGCTCCGGTCAGTTCCGCCGATAAGCCATCTGATTGCAAGAGAGTATGGCGGCGGTGGACACCCGAATGCTGCGGGAGGCTCGTTCAATTTTTCCGTAATCGAGCGCTTTGCATGGTGGCTGTTTAAGAAGAGCAGGCACTTCAAAGAGTTTATGAAAATAGCAGAAGCACACTGATTTCTGATAACATCCCCTTATTTTTTTGGATACAATCCCAATTAAACCACCAAAATAAAAATTAATTTAAAACGTGAAAAAATGAAAAATATAAGTTACTAAATTCAAGACAGAAAAAGGCTCATGTCCCCTCCTCCTCTTACCTGTGCTTTTTATTTCATCAACAGGTTAACAGCAAATCTACAGAGCTAAAAAAATGACTAGACTCCTGAGATATCTTGTAACCGTAAAATAATATCTTTTTTATCGATCCCAGTCACCAGCACCCTTTTGTGGGGGGATGTGGACCCGGATTGAATGCTTACGCTCGTGGCTGGTACGGCAAGTATCTCTGAAACAAGGGTAATTACTGCACGGTTTGCCTTACCCTCAACCGCCGGAGCGGTGACACGGCAACCGATAGTCCTTCGCCACACGTTGTAACCTGAAGGGAAGGAATCGTTCTTTGCACCGGTGGTAACCTCCAGTGCGATAATCGTTCCATGCCGTTCTTCCAAAAGAGCATCAGCAAAATCCGGCATGAAACGCACCATTCGTAAAGGAATGTCGCCCGGCATAAACGCACATGGATCACCAGTGGCGTGCTGCCGTTCTTCACCTGTGTTTAAACCCTGCCGGGCGTCGCCTGTCGCGCATCCGGGTTGTCCCGTGGATCACATACAGACGCTTGTCAATCAATCACCCGGGGACCTATGGATGCGCTGTATCGGCAGTATTCTTTTTGTTTTTTGCTATTTAGCACTTGGGGATGAGGTCAGTTTTAAAGACAGGATTACCGGAAACTTCCGGATGAACTACACCCGGCTATTCACGGTGTCAATCCTTTTCCGGAAAACCAGATGGGCTTTTGTCTTGAAAAATTCCCCGTCCTGATACACAACCTTTCCCCCCATGATCACCGTTGTGGGGAAGAGGGCAAAATGCCCCTCAAATGGCGTCCAGCCACATTTACTGTGCAGCATTTCAGAGGTGATCGGCGTGGGAATTTTTCCGTAAGAGAGCAAAATCCGCACGATCCCCCACGCTGAAACCGGCACGGGGATATTCCCAGGAGTCTCTGCCGGCTTATAGGATGTCTTCTCGATGAACGGACTGCAGGGGGATTTTTCCATCAATAACCCGTGCAAGAAGAAGCGGCAGGAGGGTTTCAACACCGGGAATACCGGAAGGAGCACGGGAAAAATCCTGTGCTTTTTCTACACGGGTATGGGGAGCATGATCGGATGCAATGATATCTATCCTGTCCCAGCGTCCCCAGAGGTGCTTTCGCTCCTTCTCGGTACGGAGTGGCGGGTTAACCTTCCCGAAAGGATCGTTGTCCTCAAAGTCTTCCAAAGAAAGGAACAGGTGATGGGGTGTCACCTCAACGGAACCTGATGCGGCATCTATGGATCTCTTCGTGCTGAGATGACAGAAGTGAAGGCGGCATCCGTCTTTGTTCAATCGCCGGACTGCTTTTACTGCCTGGAGTTCCCCCTCAGGAGATCGACTATGATCATGCGAGATCATACCCGTGTCAGGAGTGTCTGAAACCTCCTCGGCATGAATAGTAAGAAGGCCGTCAAGCGCATGAATGCGTTCCATTGCCCGGGCTCAACGCTGCATCACCGATTGCATCCCCATAACTGGACGGGGCAAAAAATGTCTCGCCGAATGCCATCGCACCTGCCCGCCACATCTCCTCGAGATGAGTGTATGGCGGTCACACTGCTGTTGACAGCAAAATTGCACCAGGAGTTTGTCTGTGCATCGCAGACGCGATCACGCAGGTGTTTTGCAGTCGTGATGGGAGGCACGGTATTGGGCTGGTCTACGACCACCGTCACTCCCCCGGCAAGGGCACTCATACTGCCGCTCTTCCAGTCCTCCTTTGCCGACTGGGTGCCCCCCCGCATATGCACATGCATGTCGATTGCTGCCGGAAGCACGAGGAGTCCGGTACAATCAAGGTAATCTGCCGTACCCTGTAGATGCACCCACGTGAGTAACCCTGCCATCAGCAAGAGTGATATCCGCAACACGCCCTGAGGGGAGGGTCACGTTACGGAGCACGAGGGATGGAAGGGTATCCATAGTACTCTGCTTTTTCTCACAACCATAAAGGCATGGTGATCCATGCAGACCAGACTGTCGTGTATACAGATAACCCCCTTGTTTTTATCGACAGCTATTCAATTACTCACGGTCAATACTACTCTGCTAACGGGTAAATACTCCAAAGGCACACGGCTGGAACAGGTGAGCTCTGCCGATATCCCCTGAAAAGGAGGGTTATCATGCATGGATAAAATAATCAGAATTTCACTTGGCCTGTTCATGGTCATTCTTGTTGTTCTCGTATCCGTGGTTATCCTATCAGGTATTTGTGGAAAAGGCATACCGTTACCTCGCTATCCAGCACCTATTCCTATACCTGCACCATCACCACCGATTCCACGCTCTCCAATGTGACGCTCTTTTTACCGGTGCCGGCAGATCCTTCCGGCAATTCTCCCATCGTAGCACAATTCAGTGCACAGGCTATTACAGGACTTCCCAAGGACTGGTCGGTAACGCTGTATGATACGGGCAAAGCTACGATGGTCAGGATTACCACACCGGTAATCACTCCTCCTGCGGGAACCCTCCCGGAAAAACCCTATAGTTATTCTGCTATCATCAGAAATGAAATCCCGACAAGGTGATTGATACCCGGGAGCCGATACAAAACAGTGCCATGTTCCGCCCGGTCAGGGATCTCCAGCAGGTTTCCTGCCCCCATGACCGTATCCGAAGAAAAAGGGACCCCCCAATGTTATCGCTACCTCACCTCATTGTATGCTGATTACCAGGCATCGTCAGATGCATCGGTTACGATTTCCTCGTCCCTCACCGGCAAAAACAGCTGGAAAATTTTTGAGCCGAAGTCAAATGAATACACTACAACTATCAGCCTGATGATGTACGGTGAGACACCATGGCTGGTCGACCATGAAGGGTACATTCTCCAAAGAGCATTGGCATATATGATGCTCCGCATAATCTCTACCTGATATTTTTTATACCTCTGGCTCACTTTTATCAATAAATCAAGAACCACTGTTTTTAATTCACGCTGCAAGGGAAAAACCAGGATCATGGAACCCTACAGGAATGGACAGCATAGGGGCTCAGTCCGGATCGGCCTTGTCGTAGATATTATCCGGAAAGAAGATCAGCGCAGCGGAAAAAAGACGCGGGGTATCGTACAGGAGATACTGACCACCTCGCTCTCCCATCCTCACGGCATTAAAGTCCGCCTGAAAGGGGGTCAGGTAGGAAGGGTAGCAGAGATTATTCGTGCGCCATCTTCAGAAGATAATGAGAGAGGGTTTTAACCAAATTACTTGTGTTTATTCTCGGAGAACCCGGTATTTCTGATAGTTATTTATTAATACTATCAGGATTAAGCGGTTGAAAACGATTCAGGTGAGTATCTATCGTAATAAATCCAGCAAAAAGGAGCCAGATTCGAGAAAGTTGACAAAATTGCTGCTTGTGCATTTCGGAGGATTCACACTCGTTCGAATTCCATTCCAGGTTTGTCTTGCCCACAATCGGTTTTATTTTTTCTTGGAACTTTTAATCGGAATCAAATACTTATCTCCAGACATTTTGATGATTTGCTCAAACTCTTAATTTAAAAGATTCTATCCCTAATAATATAAGATGAGCATATCAGATGAGTATACAGTAGTAAAAACAGTAGTAAAAAAAAAGTGATTACTCAGTACAAGCCACGAGACTATAACCAACTAAGACTTGGAGCAGATCGTTAAATAAATCGCGGTTTCTGTGGTTGTATCTGAATTCGAGTTCTTTCAGGTAGAGAGGAAATTTCATGGGATCCACGCCATGATATTTCAACAACCGTTCTTTAGCGAAGGACCAGAAACCTTCGATACCATTGATGTAAACTTTACTATTAGCGAACTTTTTCCCGTGGTCGATGCGCCGGTGTTTGAATCCATATGAGACGAGTTCGTTATACCTTCTGAACCGGTCGGTGTAGATCAGACTGCCTCTCTTAACCTTCTTGATAGCGAATTCCAACAGAGTGTCTCCCTTCACATCACCAACAACTTCGACCTTAACCTTACCACCTCGTTCCAGGATCCCAAAGACCGGGGCCTTCCCGGCAGCACCCCGGCCGCGGTTTCCTTTTCTTCTCCCTCGGAAATAGGATTCATCCATCTCGATATCGCCAAAGAATGATCCATTATCAGAATCGGAGATAATAATCGCATGCCGGAGTATCTGGTAGAAGTGATAGACGGTGTTATACGCGAGACCCAGCTGTTTTGCTGATTCTATAACTGAAGTATCGAGCTCGAACAATTTGATAGCTATAAGAAATTTGTGAAAGGGATTTTCTGACCTTCAAGGATACTGCCCCTGCGGACTCCCCACTCCTTGTTACAACGATAGCATTTAATCTTGAATCTCCGAACTCTACCATTATGATTCTCCCCGCAGAATGGACATGTAGTATATCGTTTAAGTATCCCTATTTCACGTAAAAACCTGTTCGGCCTTCTCTTCATCACCAATATATTGTGCCAACTCGATTAGGTTCATCCACTGTTCGCCATCACTCAGATAGTTTATAGCAGTGGCTTAAATTAGGCAATCACCAAAAAAAATATACTTTGATCAGAATACTATAGAAAGGTTATAATTTAATAATCACCTAAATTTTGTGATACATTATATTTTTGCAGGAAATATCCATGATCTCCGTATTACTTGTTGAGGATGATCCCGATGTGCTTGAGCTTACCCGGCTTTTTCTGGAGCGGGACCTGGAACTCAATATCGATGTATGTTTCTCGGTTAAAGAAGCACTTCGGAAATTAAACCACAAGATCTATAATGTGATTGTTTCCGATTATGTTATGCCGGAAATTAATGGAATTCAGTTGTTAAAAACACTGAAATTTCAGGGAATAGAAACTCCTTTTATTCTTTTTACCGGAAAGGGAGGAGAGGAGACCGCCATAGAGGCATTAAACTCCGGTGCAACTTTTTATCTCCAGAAGAGTGAAAATCCCCGGTTCCAGTTTGCAAAATTACGAAAGATGATTCACGAAGCTGCCCTGAAGCAACGGACAGAGGAAATATATCGTGAAAATAATATCTGTGTCGTAATCCCCGCGTATAATGAAGAAAAACTTATCGGACCCACGCTTGCTTCAGTTCCCGATTATATCTTCAGGATTTATGCAGTCGATGATGCATCCACTGACCGGACACCGGAGATTATCCGTGAATATGCAGAAAAAGATACAAGGATCATACATATCCGGCATGAAATAAATCAGGGAGTAGGTGCATCGATTACATCAGGATACCGTGAAGCCTTAAAAGAGGGTATGGATATCGCTGTGGTGATGGCAGGGGATAACCAGATGGATCCGGCATATCTTCCCAAGTTTCTCGATCCTATCATTAACAGGCAGGCCGATTATGCGGTGGGAAATCGCCTCCAGGGTACTGAATATAGTAAAGGAATGCCCCCATGGAGATTTTTTGGCAATGCTCTCCTCACCCTGCTCACCAAGATTGCATCCGGGTACTGGCAGCTGATGGACCCCCAGAATGGTTATACGGCGATATCCCGGAGAGCTCTTGAACGCATGGATCCCAATAAAATATATCCACGGTACGGGTATTGCAACGACATTCTCGTAAAATTAAATGCATACGGTTTCAAGGCAGTGAATATCAATCATCCGGCACGGTATAATATTGGTGAGAAATCGGGCATCAGGTATCGGACGTATATTTTCAGGCTCTCCCGGCTTCTCCTCAGAGATTTTCTCTGGCGGTTGAAGGAAAAGTATGTCGTCCTTAATTTTCATCCGCTCGTATTCTTCT
The DNA here is from genome assembly GCA_963699515.1 of uncultured Methanoregulaceae archaeon. GTDB lineage: Archaea > Halobacteriota > Methanomicrobia > Methanomicrobiales > Methanospirillaceae > Methanoregula. The sequence continues at coordinate 802,000 of CAVOUD010000003.1, forward strand.
ATTTTTTCGGTGTGGTTACTGTTTTAATCAGTATCATATTTGGTGTCTATTCAATCTACCTTAACATAATAGATGAAACGGAAATATTTGTTATCCGGGCACTCTTTCACTTCTCATGTTCTTCATGGGTTCAATGTTTCTGCTCTTTGCGATGCTCTTTGACATGGAGCAGGAAAGGAATATCGGGTGGTAATGATCACACCATTTAGTGTCATGGGGATTTTTTTTAATACAAAAAGGTGATTATCAATAATCCGCCCCCAAATGAGGTGACAATCACACCATTTGGCATGATTGCCCCCCTTGCGTCACCAGTCCCCCGAGGGGGACGGGGCGCATTGCGATATCACCAGAACAGGTAATACAGCACTATCGCAAAGGGGGAGTGCCCGAGCGGCGGGGGCGGAGCCTCCAAGAGCGAATTTCTCGTGCGATTAATCTTTTGACTTCAATTGACTGAGTTTTTACATTTCGCGTTTTCTATTTAGGGGCTGATATTTTACAATCACCTACAAAAATTTTCATAGTTCGGTTATCGTTCAAAGATCTATCACATTGTCTGAAGTGAATATGCTTTCAGGGTAGTGAAGTCTTGAATCTGGCAACCGTTATATGATTGTGGTATTTGCATCAATTAGGGGATTGTTGACCTTTGCCCTGTATAATGCCCAACGTTTAGGTTACCTGTCAGAAGATGCAATTAAAACTGAGTTTCTCCTGATTTACATTAATACAACCCATAAAAATAATGTATAATAACACTCACTATTATAAAGCAAAATTATAAAGCAAAAAAACCATATTAACCGGAGGAATGTTTAGCTATGGAAGATCAGGCAGATGAAATAAGCCGGATTCGTTCAATATTAATGGATAATCCGAAAGGATCAACGATTGAGGAAATTGCAAAAAAACTGCCATTGAACAGGACTTCTACTGCAAAATATCTCAATACTCTCCTGATCTCCGGTCAGGCTGAAATGCGGACATTCGGCCGTGCAAAGGTCTTCACGCTCTCCCAGCGAGTCCCATTCTCGCAAATGCTGAATCTTTCTTCAGATCTTCTTCTCGTCCTGGATCAAAATCTTATCATCCATCAGGTAAATGAACCATTCCTCAAATTGTTTGGTCTCTCACGGGAGACGCTTATAGGTCTGCATATTACCCGTTCTCCTTTTACACCCTATGTATCCGACAACAATTTGTCTCTTATCATGAAAGCAGCACTGGGGACTGAACATATCCATATAGATCGTATTGAGATCAACGGACAGGAATATTTTTTTAAAATCAAACTGATTCCCCTGGTTTTTGATCAGGGAGGTCAGGGACTTGCAGTCATCCTTGAAGATATCACTGAACTCAAAAAATACCAGCAGCACCTTGAACAGCTTGTAGAGCAGCGGACCCTCGAGCTGATAATTACGAATGAACAGCTGGTAAAAGAAATTGACGAGCGGCAGAAATCCAGGATCGCACTCGAACAAAGTGAGAAAAAATACCGTGAACTTGTCGAAAATGCAAACAGCATCATTCTCAGGATCAACCATTTGGGTGTTATTACATTTTTCAATGAATTTGCGGAGAACTTTTTTGGTTTTTCTGAACATGAGATTCTGGGAAAAAATATTATCGGTACTATGATTCCCTTACCGGATCCCTCTGATGCAACATACTCTTGAAGTGATCCAGACCTTTTTAAAACCTACGGATCCCGTGACATTGAATGAAATTGAATGCATCCGGAAGAATGGAGATAAGGTCTGGATTGCATGGACCAATAAGGCAATTCTGAATGCGCAGGGAAATCTCTTTGAATTTCTTGTCGTGGGAATGGATATTACCGAACGCCGTCAGGTTGAAAATGCCCTCCACCAGATTAATGCCAAACTGAACCTGGTGAGCAGTATTGCACGTCATGATATCCTCAACAGACTGACCGTTATCTATGGAATTATATCTCTTTTACAGGAAGGAATATCAGATCCCATCTATCAGGGAATATCTGAAAAAAGCGGAAGAATCAGCAATTGCGATCAAACGCCAGATTGAATTTACCGGCGATTACAAGAATATGGGTCTAGAGAAGGCTGACTGGCAGAATGTGACAGAATTCATTACGACAATCACTGCGAAAATGTGGATCTCAAAGGTGTGACCATGGATATTTTTACCAATAATCTGGAGATTTTTGCTGATCCCTGGCTGAAAAAAGTCTTTTTTAACCTGATTGATAATACTCTGCGGTATGCAGAACAGGTAACGAAAATCACGGTGTCCTATCATGAATCAGACAACGGAGTGGATGTAATATTCGAAGACAATGGTATTGGAATTCCGTTCGATGAAAAAGAGAAGATATTTGAACGGGGTTATGGGAAAAATATCGGGTATGGTTTGTTTATGGCCCGTGAAATCCTTGCCATCACGGAACTCACCATACGGGAAACCGGTGAACCCGGTAAAGGTGCACGGTATGAAATCCATGTTCCGAAGCGGTTTTACCGAATTACATGACAGATGAGACCTCATGATTAATCGCGTGACATAATTCCTTCTGTAAAAAGTCCTGCGTTCAACATTATTATTTTCTGGAGAATTCCTTTTTAACCCCTCCACAAATCAGCATTCAGCGAGGCTCTGTAATTGCTTCTTTGAGCGAAAACCAAGAGAGGATATGACACCGGTTCAACCGGTTCTGCAGGCAGAATTTTTTTCTTTGAGAAGATGAGAGGAACGATCCAGAAATCGAGTATGCCATTGACATAATTCTGGTACGAGTAGTATCCCTTGTCACAGATGATCAGGTCCCCGGTGCGGGCAATCCGTCTCCGTTTGAGTTCCTCGAGAATTTCTTCGAAGAGCGGAGCATCATGCGGTGAACCGCGATGAAGGAGGATCGCCAGAGGTTTCAAGGAAGGATAGTCGATAGCCAGCGTCAGTTTATAGCCGATATAGTGGCCATGGACCGGTGAGAATCCCCAGCTATAGTCGCAGTTCATCAGGTGAGACTTTGGTGAACGGTCTTCGGAACCAGTTCGGGTCCAGGGTTATTGCCGTTGAATCGATCAGGATCGTCTTGGATATCCGGCGGAATGATGTTGAACAAACTGAATTCAGAATGCCGGAGAGCAATGAGACAACCCGGTCTTCGTCAAACCTGTTCATGAACCGATAGACTTCATCGGGTGTTGGAAGCTCGGCGATATGCGCGTAAGTTCTCAGGCTTTTTCGTTTCCTGAGTTCTTCGACAACATAGGCACAATCGACAACAAAGAACATCGACATCAACAGGATTCTCATGACAGTCCCGGCCTTTGAAACCGGTGTGATGCCGTGTTTGGCCAGTTCCTGCTTTGTCCGGCGGGAGGTCGTGATGGTCAGAACCCGTTCCAATAGTAACCATTTTGGATCCTTACGGTCTACAATAAGTGGGGGATATATGGTGTTTCCAAATCTGTATTCCCCTTCGAGTACGATCAATTTTGCGGTCTTATTTCTGATATTTTGTAATTTTATCAGATTTTTAACTGTACTTTTACAAAAGGGGTAAGGATTATTGAGTTAATCGGAGATGCGGTGCATTTTCATCTTGTTTGGGGGTGGAAATTTGGAGGGGGTTAAATCCTTTTATTTTTTAATGAAATACAAAGCGCTGGTACGATGACGGAGGGGACCGTACCTGTCTCCCCTTACCGCCCCTGCGCTTATGGGATAGCGAGGTAGTACCTGTTCAGGTGATTTAACCAAAGGGGGAGTACAAAGCGGCATGGGTGAAACCCTTGTGAGAGATGAGCTTGGTAGTGAGCATCTCTCCAGAGCCCATTATTAATACAAATAAATACAATATTTTTAGGAAATATCAGACCTCAATGAGGTCATGACAGACAGAAAAAGCACGTTGTATCATGAAGATTCTATCCATTGTTGGTGCCCGGCCGCAATTTATAAAATGTGCCCCGGTTTCCCGTGCACTCCGGAGAGAGTGTGAGGAGATCCTTGTACATACTGGTCAGCATTACGACACTGAAATGTCGGATATTTTTTTTAAGGATCTCCATATACCAGAACCAGACTATCATCTGGAAGTCGGCTCAGGATCCCATGGCAAACAAACAGGTGCAATTCTTGAAAGGGTTGAAGATGTTCTCACGCACGAATTGCCGGATCTTGTAATCGTCTATGGTGATACGAACTCAACTCTTGGTGGTGCACTCGCTGCTGCAAAACTTCATATTCCGGTTGCCCATGTTGAGGCGGGGCTCCGGAGCTATGACCGCATGATGCCCGAGGAGATTAACCGGGTAGTTTCCGATCATATTGCCAGTATCCTTCTCTGTCCCACACAGACGTCAGTTGATAACCTGATAAAAGAAGGAATAACAAGGGGTGTTCATATGGTGGGGGATGTCATGGTAGATGCCCTCATACATAACACTGAAATTGCCAAGAAAAAATCTGACATTATCAAACGACTCGGGCTCAAAAAACATGATTATTATGTAGCAACCGTTCACCGCCCGAGTAACACCGATGACAAGAAGAATCTTACGGCAATTATTGATGCATTCAGAGAATCGGGAAAAACTGTGGTCTTTCCGGTTCATCCCCGTACCAAAAAATATCTTCTCACCTATGGATTGTGGGAATCAGTATCTGAAAATATCCGGTTTGTTGATCCCCTAGGCTATATCGATATGCTTCATCTTATGAGCAATGCACAGAAAATTCTCACCGATTCTGGGGGGATCCAGAAAGAAGCGTATGTTATGGGAGTACCGTGCATAACGCTGCGCGAGAATACTGAATGGATCGAGACCTTGCCCGGAGGATGGAATGTCCTTGTCGGGGCAGATAAGGGAAAGATACTTGCTGCGGTAGTGGCGGATGTCCAGACGAATACAGATAATACCGTGTTTGGGAAGGGAGATACGGCAGAGAAGATTGTGAGAATTATTTTACGTCATGCAAAGAATCTGGGGGATTGATATCCTTTTTTACTTTATTGAATAGCTCTTTGTGTATACTATCACTGATGTTTAAGAATGCAGACGCTCAAATTAACAGGTATCAGCAATGACGATTATTTGCACGGTCAGGTAAATGGGTAGTATCATGAAGTACATTGTCACGGGAGGAGCGGGGTTCATTGGTTCCCATCTTGTAGATGCGATTGCAGGATCGCATGAAGTCGTAGTTATTGATAACTTTTCAAGCGGGAAACCGGAGTGCCTGCGAGGATTTCCCGGTAACGTCCGTGTCATCCAAGGGAGCATTACCGATCTTGGTATGCTGAAGGATGCGTTCAAAGGGGCTGATGGTATTTTCCACCAGGCAGCAATCGCTTCTGTTGCGAGATCAGTTGATGACCCTCTTGCCACCCATGAGACCAACCTTACCGGCACACTGAATGTTCTCCTTGCGGCCCGCGAGTGTGGAGTGAGAAAAGTAGTTTTTGCATCATCTTCAGCAGTGTATGGCGATGAGCCGACACTTCCCAAGCGTGAGGATATGCCTCCTTCCCCGCGCTCTCCCTATGCTGTCTCCAAACTGGCTGGTGAGTACTATTGTACAGTATTTTCAGACCTGTTCAGCGTGAAAACCGTTTCCCTGCGATACTTCAATGTGTTCGGCCCACGTCAGGACCCCCAATCAGAATACGCAGCAGTGATCCCAAAATTTATTTCAAGATTTCTTCATAAAAAACCCCCCATAATTTTTGGAGATGGGATGCAGACCCGTGACTTTGTTTACGTACATGATGTTGTACAGGCAAACCTTCTTGCGATGCAAAGCTCCGCAACCGGTACCTTCAATATCGGGAGCGGGCAGAAAATCGATCTCAATACTCTTGCGAGTGCTCTTTCAGAAATTATGCAGGTCGATCTTCACCCAATCCATGAAAAGTCAAGGACTGGAGATATCCGTGATTCCGTGTCAGATATCACTGCAGCAAAAAAGACCTTCGGGTATCTAACCAGCTATTCACTCGAAAGAGGGCTTGCTGAGACAATTCAGTGGTTTCATCACAGGAAATCGGAAATTACCCTTTAATGGTATTATGGATATCCCCTTCACTGACGGTCGAAATCTGTAATCGGGGATTTCTTTTAAGGATATCACCAAACATTATGCACAACATCCGAACTGACCTCCCAAAGTATTCGGTTATAAAATATTCCGGTAAAAATTTTTGACGAACCATAACACGGAGACCAATAGGAACAACCAATTTCTACGTTCGAAAATTTTATTGTTTCTGTCTCTAAAAAAAATAAACCGTTGTCATGTAAAAAACCTGCCGGGATAAAAAAGGTTTGAATCTGTGGATTTTGTTGTCATTTTTACAACATCAGCACGCCGTGAAACGCCGGATTACTTCACCCGGATAAAATACCCCTCCAATGATATTGTTCTTCATGGTAACGTTGGTCGTACCGCTGCAGGACTGATAAACCGGCGGATAATTCTTACCGCCAGACACATACCACAGCATTTTATTATTGTATATATATTCGTGAATTGTTGGGGTACCACGGACTCCGATTGAATAATCAAGGGTGTAATACAAAGTATTATGGTGAATTTTTGTTAAACTCCCCGCGATTCGTTTCTCAAACCCGGCAACATCCTGGCCGTGCATATCGAATACTGAGCCAACAAGACCATTACCGAGATGGATGTTATACGACGCTTCATATCCTTCATATTGGAGACCGGAAGCTGCTATGGCGTGCCGGGTATAATCGAAAAGGTTAGCCTTCACAAGAGCGGTACCACGAGTTACTACAACACCATAACCTAAAAGGCCCATCTGACAATGATGAATATAATTGTGGTGGATATTTGCAATACCTGAACCTATCTCTGCCGAGTTGAGTCCAAGTGCGTATAATGCATCCTGACCCGTTGAGGTTTCAACATCAACAGCAGCGTATGACCAGCCATACATCTCACAATTATCAACTTCCAGCCCTTTGGCATTCCGGAGATCCATTGCCGATCTTACCTTACTTTCACCCATAGACGTATCAGTCGTCATGTGCGGCCCCTCAAGGCGCAGCCCGGTTATTCTGACGTTATCATTGGGTAAATAGAACATCGTACCTGTTATGTACCCGCTTGCAGAGTCGGATGATGATGATAACCAGAAGAAACGTCCACCGGGCGAACCATTGGATCCCCGGTTGCTCGCAATGGTCACATTCTTGGGAATGACAACCCCGGGATGCCCTGTCATTTCTATACTTGCGGTTTCTGGGACATAGATAATGTCACCCTTCATATACGTTTTGGTAAGTGCTGATGCAAATTCGGCATAGTTTGTTACGGTGTATTTTATTTTCGGATTTCCCGGTAAAATAATATCACGGTAACCCACACCTCCTCCAATGGGATCGCCTGTCGGGTTTGATTCGGCTCCGATTGTCTCATCTATCGGTAAAGTGGTGCTAACAGGAGCTGATACTTTAATGTAATTTGTTTTGATCTCGCTGTCACTTCCTTTCGCATTGGTGACGGTAAGTTTCACTGTGTAGGTCCCTGCTGTCTGGTATGTGCGTAACGGGTTTTTTGTAGTGGAGTCCACAACCCCGTCATTGTTCGTGTCCCATTGGTAAGTGGTCGTTCCTTCTGAAACCGACTGGTCAGTGAACTGCACAGTCAACGGGGCATTTCCCTGCACAGTATTGGCAGAGAATTGTGCGGTCGGGGGAGTATTGATAACAGGAGCTGATGTTCCGGAGGTGAGGGTAAAATAATTGTTGCTCGTGTCTTTGATAGAGGGTTGGCTTATGCTCTGCACGCTGACCTTGAAATCACTGCCTATGGTACCTGTCGTTGCCATCGGCCATGTATAGGATCCTTTTCCGCCGCTGCCTATTGACCAGCTATCCTTGATGGTGCCAACTTCGGTTCCTCCCTTCAAAAGCACAATCTTCACCATTGAGCCGGGACTGCCCGTGTAACTCCACGTGACCGTATGAGAAGTGCCTCGTTGCCACGTCTCACCACCATTCGGTGATGTGACGGTGATTGTGGGAGTTAATGCCGGAGTGATAATGAAATAATTATTGCTCGTGTCTTTGATAGAGGGTTGGCTTATGCTCTGCACGCTGACCTTGAAATCACTGCCTATGGTACCTGTCGTTGCCATCGGCCATGTATAGGATCCTTTTCCGCCGCTGCCTATTGACCAGCTATCCTTAATGGTGCCAACTTCGGTTCCTCCTTTCAAAAGCACAATCTTCACCATTGAGCCGGGACTGTCCGTGTAACTCCACGTGACCGTATGAGAAGTACCTCGTTGCCACGTCTCACCACCATTCGGTGATGTGACGGTGATTGTGGGAGCTGATACCTTAATATAATTTGTTTTGATCTCGCTGTCACTACCGGAAGCATTGGTCACGGTGAGTTTCACCGTTTTATTGCCGTTAAGGGTGTACGTGACGGACGGATTCTTTGCCGTACTGTGTACCGGTAATTATTCCCTCGTTTCTGAATTCCCATTTATACGATGCTGTACCTGATACTTCTGATCTATCGGTGAACTGCACATTCAGCGGGGCAGTGCCCTGCCTTGTATTGGCCGTGAAATGTGCAGTCGGAGATAGTGCGGATACTGCGCTGGGTATAATCAGCGTCAGTATGATGAGTCCCATCAGGAGAAAAAGACTCCGTGATCTGCTTTTGTATTTCATGAACACACATGTTGACTACCTGTTATATAAATTCAAAAACCCCTACGGGTTTGATGGTCAAACCTGGTGGTTATGAGAATACCACTAATGATTACAATCGATTATAAGAAAACGGGCAGCGAAGGACCCCTTATATTTCATAGTCGTGTTATTGGTCCTTCGGGATAGAGTACCTGATCGGGACCGATGAGGTTTTGTCTCATATACACGTGAACAATCCCCCCTGACTGGTAGACCGGGGGATAATCAATCCCCTCTGATGTCCACCACTGAAACCGGTTGTTTTCTATCCATGCACCCAGAATAGGAGTGCCCCGAATACCAACTGAATAATCGAGTGAATAATTCAAAGTATTATGGTGAATTTTATATTTTGTCCCTGCGATTCCCCCTTCATACCCCTCACCCTGACCGTGCACATCGAACACTGAACCAACAAGACCATGACCGAGATGGATGTTATACGATGCTTCATATCCTTCATTTTCAAGACCGGAACCTGTTATGGCGTGCCGGGTATAATCGAACAGGTTAGCCTTGACAAGCGCGGTACCACGAGTTACTAAAATACCATACCCTAAACTACCCATCTGACAATGATGAATGGAATTGTGATGGATGTTCGCAATTGCGGAACCTATCTCTGCCGAGTTGAGTCCGAGTTCATATAATGCGTCCTGACCCGTTGAGGTTTCGATATCTACGGCAGTGTATGACCAGCCATACATCTCACAATTATCAACTTCCAGCCCTTTGGCATTCCGGAGATCCATAGCTGATCGTACCTTCCCTGTACCCATAGACGTATCAGTCGTCATGTGCGGCCCCTCAAGGCGCAGCCCGGTTATTCTCACATTATCATTCGGTATGTAGAACATCGTACCGGTCTGATACCCGTTTGCTGAATCGGATGGTGAAGATAACCAGAAGAAACGTCCGCCCGGAGAACCATTGGACCCCCGGTTGCTCGCAATGGTCACATTTTTGGGAATGACAACACCGGGGTGGCCCGTCATGTCTATACTTGCAGTTTCAGGGACGTAGATTATATCGCCCTTCATATATTTTTTGGTAAGTGCTGATGCAAATTCGGCATAGTTCGTTACGGTGTATTTTATTTGCGGATTCCCCGGCAAAATAATATTGTGGTAACCCGCACCCCCCCCGATGGGATTGCCTGTCGGGTTTGATTCGGCTCCAAATGTTTCTGTTGGTACGAGAGCGAACAGCACCAATATCACCATAATAATACCCACAACAAGAACTACATATTTTAATTTTTGCATCATCATATTTTCCTGTATCTTTTATATAAACGGTTTATTTGCATCAGGTAATAAATTACGTCATCAGGACTGATGAGGTTTTGGATCATATACTTCGGCCAGTCCTCTCTGACATGCAAAAACACAGACATATCGTGCTGATCATTGCCATGTATTGTGTCGTCCACGGGAACGTTTTATGATCTGTTATCTATTCTCCCTGAAGGGCTCTGGAAAGTTACCGGCTGCGAAAGACTGGTGCTATGATCGTGTTGTGAAAATTTTTTTTAAAAACGGATTGCAGTCGATTCACCGGTTACTGGATGCGTATTTCCGTTCACCTCGACTATCGTATCAGTGGCGTGACCTCCACTCAATGGTATCTCTGTCTTGCACGGGCCTTTAAGCCGCAAGTGGTTATTCTCATGGAATGGTTATTCTCATGGAATCTTATCGAATTTCGGCTTTTCATCCTTATCACCAGGAAAGAGTGAACTTTTATTTTGCAATACGTGATCATATGAGATTTTTATCGATATATTTGAGGTTTGTTTCTAACCGGAAAGATCCCTTTCTATTTTGCATATATTTATTAACGGGAGTGACACACATTTTTTACTAGTACGTTTTGTATCGCGAGATCATATCCTTTATTTAAGAGGAATAATTGCGATTTGCACTATTTATTGCGTTATCTCGGTAACAATGAAAATGGATTCACCCCATGCAGCCCGATAATCCCTATAGTATGTCGTATGCGAGGCATATCGGTAGGTCTATCGTTAATTTTTTAGCAGATTATTTCCCCTATCTTATCTTTGTTATCATTGGTATTGGTTTTTCAGCCGCATTTTATTTAGGCAGGTTGGATTACGGGGTCAGAGGTTTTTTAATCGGGATTCCGGCATTACTGGCCGGCTACTCATTGATAAAAATGCGGGTTTGGGGGAAATTAGATGGCAACATCGTACTTCTCCACAGTAATAAGTATTTTAGTGCAGGGCTTTTTATCACTCTCTTTCTTTTTGCTATCAGTTCAGTTATTTTGTCAGAAACAAGACCCTGGTATTATTTTATTCTGATCTCCTGCCTCTTCTGCATTGTAGGTGTACAGATTTTTTCAGACAACCAAAATCACTATCTGATTCTCACTGAAATAGTTGCACTCATTATTAATCTGGCGTATAGCGTGGTATTGAAATATCCGTTATATTTCGGGTGGAGTGATTCACTCTATCTGATAGGTCTTTCCAAAGTTACCTTATTTTCAGGATATGTAATCCCTCCCGATCTGGACATTTCTTACGTGAATTTTCCCTTGTATCATATCTATCTCGCTGAAATTGCTGCACTGCTGGGACTGGATGTCCAGACGGTGTTGTTTGCGGTGATGATCATCCCGTATGCCATTATTATTTTGTTTATTTTCAAATTATTCTATGGCATAAGTAATAACCAACAACTCTCTCTTCTGAGTTGCCTTATCTATGCAGGCCTCTCGGTTGTCATATTTTACGGAACATATATTCAGACCCGGGTTATGGCCTATCTCGGTTTTATCATACTCTTATATACCTTTTATAAAGGAATAAACTCGAGCAAGAGTATAGTGGTATACAGAATAATTTTTTTTCTGACGTTGGTATATATGATTCTGGTTCACCAGGTCTCAATGTTCCAGATTATTCCACTTCTTGTAGTGCTTTTTATTATTGAATGGTTTGTCAGTGATAAAAAAGTCATCAGAATGGATCTTCTTGCTTCAATGGTTGTCCTTACATTGTCATATTGGGTATACGGGGCATCTGAATATTTCCGTTGGGTCCTTATTTCCCGCCTGACTGTTTTTGGTTCGGCGAACCTCATGATGGTCAAACCCACAGTACAGACTGGAAATGAATGGGAGTTTGTGTTTAACAATCTTGATACGGCAATACTTGTTTTTTTTATCGTCTGTGGAATTGGTTACCTGCTCTACACAGAAAGAAAAAATTATCTGGTGGTATTTGCACTGTTTGGTATGGCTATGCTGCCTTTTTTTGTGCCAAACCCCCTCCAGTTATTTTGGACAAGTATGATTTTATTCCGAGCTGATCGGATGATGCTTTTACTTGCCCCTTTTTTTGCATTCCTGATGGCATGGGGGATGGTTGTTCATTTTAATCTTTTTGAAAAATTCACTGTATCAAAAAAGGTCTCTTGCAGTATTCTTATCGTGATCATTTTTTTCTTTACCCTGTTCTCAATGACTCTGACGAATGCATCTGATAGTAAGGATATTTTTTGGTCGAATCAGAAAAATTACTTTAATCAGGGTGAGATGTTCGGCTTGGTTTATATCTCAGAATATTTGCCCTTAGGTTCGACCTTAACTTCTGATCAATATGTTCGAAGATATTTCGGTGTAGATCGTTGGTTTAGCAAATCAGATGAACTAAACTTCCCTTATTATAATACTGCTAATCTCAATTATACTGGCTCTACCTTTGCGGGAAAAGGGTATCTTATTATCAGAGAGAAAGAGTTAAAAGATAAGGGGTTATTTTTTGAAACAAGTGATGGATCTGATTATATATTAACCTTCAATGAAGAAACGCAGGTAAAAATGAATCACATGTATAACTCAACGAATCGATTGTACGATAGCAGGTATCTGTTCATTACAAAATATCCCGGATAATTAGATACATCATTCAGGCAATTTTCTCCTAATCCGGAAGATATACATTTATTTATTACTATTGACCACCTTTTTTGTAGTGCCGGAAATTGAGAAACGAGGAACGTGTTGAAGACTTTGCCATGAGATGAATATTGGATGGCACAATAAGGTGTAACAGAAAGGATCCTCTAACCTTGGTGATGATGTATATATTCAACAGAACAAGCTATTTATTCAATTATTTGAAATGCTGAACAATCCTGGGACCATCATGCCACGAGATTTTACTCTCGAAAGATACAGAGAATTGTGTCGGGCATTACAGCAGGATTATGTCTTTTATACTGTTTACGGATACCTGTCTGAGAAGCCGGAGAGTAATGTTGTCGTTATGCGACACGATGTTGACAGGAATATTATGAATGCCCTTCGGATGGCAGAGGTGGAGCATGATCTTGGGATTTGCTCCACATATTATTTCCGGTATCCATTTACGTTCCGACCGGATATTATTCGGAAAATCCAGACCATGGGTCATGAAATAGGCTATCATTACGAAGTTTTAAGCAAAACAAAAGGTGATTTCTCAAAGGCAATTTCTCTGTTCCAGTCAGAAATTCAGGAATTCAGAAAAATATGCGAGATCAATACCATTTGCATGCATGGAGGTCCACTCTCAAAATTTGATAACCGTGATATTTGGAAGCAATTCAGCTTTAAAGAATTTGGGGTTTTCGGAGAGGCGTATCTGTCGCTCAGTGATCTCACGTATTTTTCAGATACCGGAAGAAACTGGGCTGGTCACAATAATATGAGAGATCATCTGCGTCAGGGAACCTCTTTTCAGCCATGCACCACTACAAATGAACTGATATATTATCTCAAACAGAACCAATTTGCACGTCTTTACCTTACGGTGCATCCAGAAAGGTGGAACGAATCAGGATTTGGGTGGCTTGCCAGTTATTGCATTGATGCTGCTGTCAGTATGGGCAAAAAGATACTCGTAATAATATATCGATGACATCCATTTCAGATTCGGATTTTTCAGCGTGAATAGGAGAAGGAACATTGAATCAAATAATTCGGGCGATTTGTATCAACCTTTTTTCAGGTCTCCGAGTTTTAAAAAAAGCCAGAGAGATATCATCGCACGTTCCCTGGTCATCGTTCTGACCCTTCTTCTCTATCTGGTGCGGAAATCACTGATGGGAAAGCGATAAAAAGTGGAATAAATTTGTTCCTTTGCCTGTGAATATGCCGCCCGACCATTTTTCCAGCAGGTCGTGAGAAGATGCAATTTCAATCACAATGTCATCCTAAAACCTGCTTGTAAACGCTCATGATCTCCTTTGCGATGTATTCCCAAGTATACTGCTCTGAGTATTTCAGAATCTGCACATGGTCCCATTTCCTATCCAGCGCTGACAGAATCTTCTCGGCAAGTTCACCAGAATCAGCAGGCTGGACCAGCAGACCGTACACATCGGAGATGATAACTTCAGGCACACCCCCAACACATGTCCCAATAAAGGGCTTCCCACACCCCATGGCTTCGAACATGACGGTCGGGTTCCCCTCATTCAGGCTCGGCAGTACAAAGATATCACAGGCATTCATCCAGAGAGGGATTTCTGGGTGTGGTTTGCTTCCAACGAGACGAATGTAGGGATTCAACTGTAATTCTTCAATGAGTTCCCGTAACTGTTTCTCCAGATATCCGGATCCAACGATTATTCCAAGAATGTCTCTGCGGACTTTTACCATGCGGCCTATTGCCTCAATAAAAAATATATGCCCTTTTATGGGGTCATACAGGTTACCCACATTCAGAAGGATTTTTTTATCCTCAGGGAGTCCCAATGCAGTTCTGCACTGTGATAGTGGCATTGGGAAAAATTTTTCCGCATCAAACCCATTGGGGATGACATGGATCTTATCTTTTCGAACATTCATACTTTCGAATAATGCGATATCTCCTTTCCTGACCCGAATAATTGCATCTGCAGTTTTTAATGTTTTTTTCCAATAAGCATCATTATTACGAACCGCCTTATGAAACGAGGCTGATGTATGTTCGGTTATGATTACTGGAACAGTATATAACTTCTTGAGCTCAACAGCAACGGCGCCAGATGGCCACGTGAAGTGGGCATGTATGAGATCAAAGGTAAGATTCTCTTTCTTTATCAGCGATCGTGTTGCTTTTGCTCCTAGGGAAACCCATAGGGACCTGCCGAAATAATAGAGAAACGGAAAATTGAGATATTTTGGGAAAAAAACCCTGACATTGTCATATTGGTAATCCTGATAGCTTGTTTTCCTTAATCGATCCATTCCATAAGCAACGGGAGAGATAACATAGATATTGTCAAAATACACTTTTAAAAACTTTATCTGCTCTTTTACGAATATATTGTCATATGAATTATCTTTATTGGGAAAGTTGTTACTGATAACAAGCAAATTTTTTTCAGGCATTCAGCATCTCATTAATAATGAATTTATATTTTCCTGCACGACTCCGATCTATTGTATCGACAAAACGGAACTCGACATCCCATTCGTTAAAGCGGTTTTGAATCGATGACTGAATGAATTCAAGGACAGCATTGGGTAACGAACCGTCACAAACAAATAGGATTTCAATTTTTTCTTTTCTTCTTTGGATAATCTGAAATTCCTTGATAGAATTTACACAGTCAGGGAAAGAGGAACTTTCCAAAGTCTGTAAGATTAAGTTGAATAATGCAGCACCGTGAACGAATTGACCGTTTGGTGTGATTAAAAACTCCTTTTCCCGTCCAATAATATTATCCAATACTTTACTCTGTCTGCCACAGGCACAGGGGGAATTGAGAATTGACGCAATATCATCAGTGCGATAGCGGATAAATGGCATGGCATAGTTATACAGGCTCGTCGCAAGAATCTGCCCCTGCCCCTCATCAATCTGAAAGCCCCCCGTATCAACAACCTCCGTAATACTTCTTTCAGTATCGATGTGCAATCCTGCATGCTCGGGACATTCATTCGCACTGATCCCTCCATCATTCAGGCCATACTCCTCAAAGACCTGGCAACCAAAGATCCGGCCAATGGTTTCCCGCATTGGAGGAAAGAGCTTCTCAGCGGTGGTAAACACGGCATCTAGAGAAGAAACGGCCACGTCGTTTTTTTCCAGCCATTGTGCATAGAAATAGATAGAGGAAGCATAACCGCGAATGAACCGGGGTTTGAAGGCATTCAGGACCTCTGCATAGTGCCGCATCTCCTCTTGACCCATGTCAAAGGAGGAAAGCTTCCTGATGTTCCGTGCGATTTCATGGGTTTTTTTGGTCAGATATGATTTTGTCCCGACATCAAGTGATGATCCGGCAAGAAATACCATTTTATCTCCTAACCGATATCCGCCATAACCCCATCCACGATAGAGTAGTGCCCCACCTAAAAACCGGTCCTGTTTCGACAACCGGTAATGAAGCGGAGTACCGGTTGATCCACCTGTTGCCTGATCATAATACTGCATTGAAGAGAGGTTGGCTGGCTTGAAATCTTCCCAATGTTGTTTAATGATGCCTTTGGTAAGGATGGGTAGTTTCTGGAGGTCTTCGATTGTTTGAATATCCTGTGGGAACACCTTTAATTCTTTGAAGAGGTTGCGGTAATATGGGACGTTTTCGTATGCGAAGGATATCAGGTGCCTGAGCTGTTTTTCCTGATTTTCCTTCAATTCGGTGTAGGATCTCCACTGGTTTTTCACAAGGAGTTGGTATGTCGGATAAAACGATCTGTCCCCGATCTGATGAGCAAGAATGAATAACGGTTTATTGAACATTTACACCTCCCACCCAATCCTCAAATATCCCCTCCTTCCCCCTCCAGTAAACCGGTTTTTACCGCCAACACGATACGGGAGGTTTATAAGCACTGAAAAGAGCCATTGCTGGGTCTCCCTCAACAGATTATGGTCGGGAAAATACATCGCGCTGTCTGTCAGCACCAACAATTCAAACACCCTCTCTCATCGCCACACATTTCCAGCTTATCGTTGATTACAATCACGGGCGACTTACGTGAGTTGCTGATGGTTTTTTTGCAAGCAAATCCCCTTTCTGCGATCTTCATCAGACAAATCTGCTTGCCGATCAGTTCAACGCCCTTCCTCATGAGGTTGACAATATGAACGTTCATGAATTTGTTAATCTTACTTTCCTGTGCTCTAATAAAGAGTTTTTTTAAATTTTTTATGTATCTGTTAAGGCACTCTTTCCAATCCCAAGATAAATTATACCCTGTTCATTGTCAAAGATATTTTTACAATCAACAATCACGGGAAATGCCATTAAACCGGCGAGATCTTTAATATTCTGATTTCTAAATTCCTCATGATCCACTACAAAAATGGCACAATCGGCACCTTTCAGGGCCTCA
This sequence comes from uncultured Methanoregulaceae archaeon, assembly GCA_963699515.1. Classification (GTDB taxonomy): domain Archaea; phylum Halobacteriota; class Methanomicrobia; order Methanomicrobiales; family Methanospirillaceae; genus Methanoregula. The sequence goes on from CAVOUD010000003.1 coordinate 819,063, forward strand.
GAAAGGCTACGTTCGGAATCAAACCGGCCTGCTTTCGTGACAATTGTTTTTGCATAGGGATCGTAAACCCTGACGATTGATCCGAGATTTTTCAGTTCCTCAATGATCTTGATGGAGGGAGATTCCCTGATATCGCTGATGTTTTTTTTATAGGCCAACCCAATTACGGAGATCTTGGCTTTGTAGGGGGTTTTTTGCACGGTTCTCAATCCCTGACAGATGAGATTGACAGCATGCATCTTCATGAATTCATTGATTTCACCGGCAGTCTCTATAAAACGTGGAATAAAACCAAATTTTTTCGCTTTATAGGACATATAAAAAGGATCAAGGGGTATACAATGACCCCCCACCCCAGGACCTGGGAAGAAAGGCATATACCCATAGGGTTTGGAAGATGCAGCTTCAATCAATTCCCAGGTATTTATCCCCATTTTCTCAAATATGAGAGAAAGCTCATTAACCAGCGCGATGTTTACATTTCTAAAAATATTCTCAACCATTTTTACAGCTTCTGCTGTTTCTGTATCACGGACTCTTATTATCTTTTCAATAATACTTCCATAAAGGTGTGCAGTGATATCCGTACACTCATCATTGATACCCCCGACAACTTTTGGCACCTGATGGATTGCATATTGTCTGTTTCCCGGATCAATCCTCTCAGGCGAGTACGCTACACCAAATTCTTTCCCTGCTCGCAAACCAGTTTCCTCAAGTAACGGAACAACAATCTCTTTTGTTGTTCCAGGATAGGTCTGTACTCTCAAGGATGATAAACTGGCCTTTTCTTAGAATTTTTGCAATATTCTGGCATGCTGATTTGATATACGAGAGGTCGGGTTCCCTTTCTTCATTCAATGGTGTCGGGACGCAAATGATAATGAAATCGCATGTTTTCAGGTCAACACTATCATTTGTAGGAAAATAAGACGTGTTTACGCATTGATTAAGTACTGAATCAGATACATCACTGATATGTGATTTACTGCTCTTCAAGGAATCAATAATGGTGGGATTGGTGTCATACCCGATAACCTTGAAATTTTTTGCAAAAGCCAAAGCAAGAGGCAGACCTACATAACCCTGTCCTATAATTCCAACGCTAATATCGCGCTTTTTAATTTTTGAAATTAGATCCTTCATCAGATTATCTAAGTAAATGATGTTGGCCTTTTAATAATAAGGTTTCGTGAATGTTCCTTTTTCGGCTATATTATAAGCCATGAACGTGTAACCACTACGGGATTTCATCTCATAGACCAGATGATCCGGATTTTCTTTGATACTGGGATCTTACACCACGAATAATGTGAAAAGAGGTCATACATTATTATTATGAGGATGATTAATTTCAATAAAGGCAAATGTACATGAAAAGCACGAGTATCCTGAAGTCTGGTGGTCACCCAAGGATCTTATACTACCACATGGTAGCTGAAAATACCCCTCCTTTTTACACGAAAACACCAATAAACGTTTCAACGTTCATATCTCAAATCAGGTATTTTAAACGAAGATACAGACTGGTATCATTATCCGAAGCAATCCAGACATTCCAGCCGGGTGTGCAGTCAGAACCAACGATTGCCCTCACATTTGATGATGGATTTAAGGAATGTCACTCGATTATTGCACCGGTTCTTGTAAAAGAAGGAATAGCTGCCACGTTCTTTCTGACGAATACGTGTATCGACAATGCGACACTCATGTGGAGGAACAAACTGGCATATATTCAGAGAGCGGTCCCGGCAGCCAAACTCAGAAGAATCGTTACTTGAGACCTGCAGTAATTTCCCCTTGGAGCTTCCGTATAATCGTGAAAATTTGATGCAATGGAGTGAGAGATGCTGGAATATGCGAGATAAAGATCTCCTCAGCTAATTTTATCTGGGAAAATACAAAATGTCCCAACGAGGATGAGTTCCTCTCACAATACACCCCCTATCTCTCCGCAGAGCAGATCGATGATCTCTTGGCAGACGGATTCTCGATTGGCTCTCATACATATTCTCACCCGGATTGTCGAAAACTTTCTTGTGCAGAATTGAAGTATGAGATCGTAGATTCCATGAATGATTTATCTGCAAGATTCCACACATGTGTTGATAGCTGTGCATATCCATTCGGACTAAGACCTCAAGACAGGATGGAGGCTCAGCTCGTTGCGCAGTATCCTTGTATAAAATCCCTGTTAGGTAATATATCCTTGAACACGAATGGGCCTGACCCCTTGAAATGGGAACGGGACAATATGGAATTTGGCATGACAAAAAGTCTTTTAAGATTTTACCTCTTGCCGTTACTCAGGAGAGCCGGTATATTATGAGAAGATTAATAATAAAAGGGATACGCTTCACCAATCCAGAGTGAGGTGAAATTAAGGTGTATCCGAATGCAGGTGGTCTGGTGAAATTTGAGAATTCCAAAAACCATTCATGTAACATGAAAGGTTATTTAAAATTTGGTGATTGTAAAATATCAGCCCCTAAATAGAAAACGCGAAATGTAAAAACTCAGTCAATTGAAGTCAAAAGATTAATCGCACGAGAGATTCGCTCTTGGGGGCTCCGCCCCCCACTGCTCGGGCACCCCCCCTTTGCGATAGTGCTGTATTACCTGTTCTGGTGATATCGCAATGCGCCCAGTCCCCCTCGGGGGACTGGTGACGCAAGGGGGGGCAATCATGCCAAATGGTGTGGTTGTCACCTCATTTGGGGGCGGATTATTGATAATCACCTAAAATTTTTCTGAACCTCAGGGTGCTCCCTCATCTCAATGACGCTATCAGGATACTTTTCAATGAACCATATCATAAATCCGGTAAGATCAATGTTATCTTGCAGCAATTTCTGCCGTTTTTGTTTTCCTTTGGTACGTAAATCGGGATCTTTGAGTAAATGAACAGCGGTGTCCATTACTTCCGACTCGATTTCGTGAGGATTGGAAAAAGTAGTGACAAGGCCGTATTTTTCCCCCTCTTCATCGGTATAACCTAACCTGAGTGTATTCACATAGATGGCATGGGTACCGAGTACCGCAGCTTCCGATGCCATTGTCGCCCCTTCCCCAATATACAGTGTCGCATAGTACAACAGGTCATGCATCTTCTCCGGTGAAATCCGTATCCGGTATCCCTCCAGCTCCTCCGGCAGGATCCCCTCTGAGGTGATCAGAACACGGCCATAAGGTTCCAGAGCCTTTACAAGTCCAACCTTATCAAGGATACCACGCTGCCCGACATCGTGGGTCGCCTTCCAGGAAACGAAACGCATGATAATGTATGTATCGTCAGGGTTCAGCCCAATCTCATCGAGGATGTCGGGATTGGGAATGAAGCGGGAGGGGTGGAGAGAAGCAAGTTCCATATACCCTTCAAATCGAACCTGTTTTCTCCCCAGGTCATGGGTGAAACAGGAGGGGGTGCAGATGGTATCAACAAAAGGTTTATATAACATAATCTGGCCGGTGCTATGTTCAGTATCTTCAAAATTAATACAGGGCTTTTTAAGGAACCAAGCAACATGAGCGGCCCGAAGAGAACCAAAGCCTAAGAAAATGTCAGGTTGAAATTTTTTTACCGTATTATACATCCGGATATCGATACGAGGAAGTAAGATAACCTTACTCATCAGTGAAGATCCATAACTTCCCAATTTGCTGTATTCCAGATTATACCGATCCAGCAACGTGAATGCGATATCCTTCTCAGTAACCGTAATCAGTACCTGATGACCCCGTTTTTTCATCTGCAGAATAAAATTTTTAAAATAATGAACATGTGCAGGATGGTTAATATCAACAACAATCTTCATGCTGTTACCCGAAATGTGAGAATACGATATCGCTGAATTTCTTATACACTGGCATCGGCATCTGGTGTATAACCGCATTTCCAAACCGATAAAGGGAGGAATCACGATCCGTGGAGGTCGGTTTTGGTGAATTGGAAAAAGTACTGTAAAACAACTTTTTTTCCCGTGTTCCCCACCTCTTCTTGAATTGTATCAATCCAGTATTGTCTTTAGAAACCCTGCCAAAATCATATTCGGAACAGCCGTCCCTGCATGCATCCTCAATACTATTCCAGATTAAAGCGTGATAGGGATGGACATGGAGGTAAGAGGGATCGGCCGCTCCATAACCGTAAATGACTGAACCCTTATACCTTTCCATCACACCTCCGGCGATGATCTCACCGTTGTACCTGGCAAGGTACAGGGAAACATAGTGTTCAAGTCCGGAAAAGAGGTTCTTGAAGAATTTATACGGATGACAAGGAACACCAAGATTCTTTTTATTTATTGCGTTAATTTCATAGAATGCCATTAAATCTTCGTGTTCTTTGGAGATTTCCACTTCAACACCCAGGGAACGTGCCTTCTTTACTGTTCTGCGGACACTCCCGTGATCCAATCGTTTCCATACCTCATCAGCTTGAGAAGACAGATTCAATATATAGGTGGAGAACAGTTCTGAAGAATGAAAACCAGTGATGCCAATGTCACCCCGGATCTCAAGAGGAGTGTCACGGAGGGTGCTCCGAATCATCCTGGCCTTTCCGATGAGATCTGTTCTCGCGCTCTGTTCCCCGATCGGACCGCACACGTGTGAGAAGGGGAGAGAACATAATCGATCTCCGGTAATCCTGCTTTTTACATGAAAGAGGGGGAGCAATCCGATGAGATGGCCGCAATCGTCTGTTGCGAAGAGGTACTGTGGCTGATAATCAAATGTTTTTTCAAGAAATTTTTTCCATTCCGGGAGTGTGATAAATACTTGCGGTACTGCATTGTGTAAGGAAATCCCGCCATGCAGTTTCGTTTACAACAGTACTAATTTCCATATCGCACGATCATGAATTATTTTTCGCAAATCCGACATTGGTGTTGGGAGATTGATATGTACGGTATCCATGGTTAAATCTGGCCACACACCGTGCGATAAAAAGCTGCATCCTAAAACCTGACCCTGTTTCCTCTTACGCATCGTTAAAGATAAACGCTCCATTTTAATCACCCGGTTATGCATATGATCTTTTTCATTGCTATCTATGTTATAAAGCACCAGAGAGACAGAAGGTCTCAGTTATGATTGTTTCCTGTTTTATTGTATGTTCTTAACCATAATACACATAGCTGGTACGAAATAAACCTTTCGAGGTGTGAAGGATATACCCTCACCATTCCGATTATAAGAAATTCTGACTACTCTGATTTTCCTCCCGATTTTGTCTATTTGTTGATTCCCTGCGGCTCTCTGGCAGACGAATCTTTCATCAAAGGACATTCTCCTGGTAATAAATGAGGACTACCTGGGGCTCTTGAGAAATACTCAAATATAAGCCAAACGCTCACCGGAGTTGCACGCCTGCCATTATGGCTTCCCGAATGCAATAATCCCCGGACAGGTCTACGTCATTATCGCACAGCTCAGGGGCGGTATTGGGAGACAGGCATTGTCCCTTCATTCATCATAACGGTGCTTTATATTACACATCAGAGCAAAAGAAAATCTAGAGAGCCTTTACCCGAATAGTGTATACGAGAGATTCCAGAAAATGTTTGAATTTCACCATTTTAACAGACCAATCGAGCGATTGTTTTGCATACTCCCTCATTTTCAATGAAAAATCCAGATCAGAATACACGGTTGTTGCAAACCTGATAACATTTGCCATATCTATTGATGATTCATCTGCCGGGATTTGGAGAACATAAGGAAAATCATATGGGAAATCCATGTCAGGTATCCCATAAATAAACGGGATTCCCCGTGAACAGTATTCACGGGCCTTCAGGGTTGTTGCTTCGTGGAGTCCTATCCGATGAATCCCGAGACTGCCGACAGCAATATCACAGCGGTTGAACATTTCGTCCAGATCTTTTCCATGCAGGGGTCCGTAAAAGAACACTTTATTCGTTGCGGATAATTTCTTTACTATCTGTTGAATAGCAGGAATCTCGCTACCTCCTCCCACTATATGGAGATTGATTTTTGTAGTGCCCTTATATTCAATCATCCCCTGTATCAACCTGTCAAGACCGTGCCACTTCATCACATTCGCCACACATAAAAGGTGCAGCTGAGAATCGATGAAAGAAAATGATGTTTTTATCGGGACAGATTCAACGCTGATACCATTTCCAAGGGTCATATGGGGTTTTTTACTATCTCCCGATCGTTTCACTTCATACGTGGTGATCTCATCGGTGACCCCGACAATTCCATCGCAATGCCAGCGGATGGAACCCCCAAAAATATAATCAAAAACAGGGAATAAATAGTTCCCGTTAATAAGTTTTTCTTGAGATTCCAGGGACTCGTGTTCGAAAACAATCTTGCATTTTCGTTTCTTGCGCAGGTAATACAGCAGACTGAAAAAGGGATACTCAAATCGCACATAGAGAATATCATCCGAGTCCAGTTCACCTGTAACGTGCCATAAACTCCTGTTAATGAAATATTCGCGAGTCAGGATAGCTATCAATCGAAACCGTGATTTTGAAAAACCTGGCAGGGTAATATAACGTATATCACGATCTTCAGCCTGTGCATGTTCATCTTGCGTGATATTTACGATGGATACCTGAACGCCCATTTGTTTCAGATTCACTATCTGGGCAGCAATTTTTTTATCAACCCCGCTGGATTCAGGCCTGCAAAAATACACGATTCTCATACTATTTCATCCATTTTTTTTAATGCAAACGATTCCCTCATCAACAAAATGAAATAACGAGCATATTTCTTTTTGTGGAAACGGTAATAAAAAACCCAGAGGCAATGTCATGTTCATACGAGGAGAATTATTTATTAAATTTCGAATTGAGCAATTCCACTACGTTTGTATCAGTCTCAAGAGAGGGGATTCCATCGTTAAAATAGATCCACCCTTTTTCTGAATATGAATAATATTTATTATTCATATTTTCTTTAACGATAATGAGTGGTTTTTCCATTACAACAAGGCAATCGGGAGGAACATCGTGGGATAGTGTGCAGTTAGCGCCAATTCTGCAATTATCTCCAATAGTAATGCCACCAATAATTGTTGCACCAGCTCCAATGAAAACATTATTTCCGATTTTCGGAGATCCCGTCTTTTTTGAATCGGGTAAGGTATTTGATCCAATTGTTACATGATGGAAAATTACACAGTTCTTCCCTAGTATTGCATCACCGCTGATGAAAACTCCAAAAAAGCCATGCGGGAATGTTGCCCTGCCGGCAAACCGGGTATCATAGCCGATATAACAACATTTTTCCTGTAAATATAACGTGTAAATCCCGATTAAAATTTGTTTTCCCATCAAAAATTTAGTTTTGTTTATTCGTTCTCTGATTCCCCAGAATCCCCCAAAAAACGAACATACTATATTCCAGAGCACAGTTATTTATCAGAAATGTAAATATATAATTTTTTACTTTTAAATTTTTTTTTTTAGTCCCGGAATAATGTACCAGGATCTCTCCTTGAAAAACCGGTGTATTTTTCATCCTCCCTTCCCTAAAAAACCCTGATTTGTTATCCAGGGAGTGCCTCTGGGGATAGTCTTCTTCAAAAATACCCTTCCCGGTTACTCCGTGACTTCGTGGCGGAAGGGAATCTTTAAAAAATAAGTCTTCAAATTGAAAAACAAAGGAGATTTTTTGGATTATTTTGATAGAGTGCTTGTTTATGAGTGTCGCTCATGATTCATCATCATGGGTAATATGCTATTTTAGCCCTGATTTTTTCATAACATCTTCCGTAAATAATACTCCAACCAAGAGATATCACGCTCTGGGGCTTTGGCAAAGCCTCCGCCCCCGCCGCTGAGGCGACCCCCACAATACGATAGACCAGTATCCAGGGTCCATCACACGAAAAAGTGATTGCTATGAATCACAATCACGTTTTTCATTTCAGTGTAGTTACGAAATTTTTTTCGAAAATGTCGTCGTAAGAATAGAAAAATTTTGGGGCTGAATTGATACTCTACCCTCATTATTTTTTTACAGATATCGTTGTACATAAGCCCACAAACCACTCGCTCTGACAAGAAGTTCATTGATATCAGCATCGTAGTTCATGTCAATCCTTTTTAATGTAAATAATGGTGTAGCAGCATCGTTAAATCCAGGGTCACAGGTTAGTGCACAGGTGTACCCGGCTTTTTGAACAAATGCAATTTCCCGATCGGAATAATCGCCATTCGGATACGCGAAAGCATATACATGTAATGAGTAATTGCTCTCAAGATCTACTTTTGATTGGAAAATTTCATGATAAGATTTACCGGGCGGACATTGCGGCAAACACGGATGAGTTACCGAATGAGATTGTAAACTGAAAAAAGGATTTTGTGATAAAGCCTGTATCTCTTCTGTTGTTAATGCCTGAGGACGATCATATTCTTTTCTCTCATCAAATCCAAGATTTTCTAACCTTTTCAGCCTTTGTTCATCAGGGCATACTTTCAATGCTTCGATGTCATACGTGGTATCATGACGAAACCAGAAGTGGCGTTTCGTGCCAATAATACCTGAACATAAAAAAATAACTACGGGAATTCTGTGTTTTTCAATGATGGGTTTGAGGGAATAATTACTCTCATGGCCATCATCAAAAGTTATAACCAGTGATCTTGGGGGAAGCGCGTTCAGGGTTCCGTTTTTTCTCGATTCCAGGAAATCTGTTAAGGATATCAGGGTATAGTGTCTTTTGAGTACAGAAAAATGGGTATCAGCAATTTCAGGGGAAATATCATGATACACAACAAAAGTCACCGTACGTCGCTGTAGTGTTTCGCGAATTAAAAGCGGTAAAAAACTGACTCGCAAAATTAAAAAAATTATTTTTCGTATCGAAGGATTTACTTCAGATTGAATGTATTTCACCACATACTATATCTGCAAATCGATATTTTAACATTCGTGATTCATTGCCATTTTTCATCACTAACGAAACGATAAGGACGTGTATCAGCACACTCAAAGGGGGATTGTACAGGGTTTGAGGGTACCAACGTTTAGATCAGCAGATGCAATTGGGCCTTCGAATGATGATACCATATCCCGGGACTTCTCTGTTGTATCAATTACCGGGCTTATAGACCCTTTTATGGACCGGAATTAAAAAAAACCTTTTAGACAACGTCCTTATCGAGCCCGGTTTTGAGTGTTTTTGATCGCGGAATAATCCTTGGGATACACGAACAACAAGGGTTATTTTTAAGGGGGTCAGGAACCTGTTGGGAAAATTATTCTTCAAACCAAAAGAATTCAGATCCAACACTTTTTTCACTGAAGAACATTCCTGAAAAATCATGGGATATCAATTCCTGAAATCCGGTACTCAAAATATCCCAACCTGGCATGATCAGAGTGATACAATCAATTCAGACAGGTTGATATTATTTCTCTCTCAGTTCTTCAAGCGTAGTATTGAACAGCCAAAAGAGACAATGTTACTATATATTTTCATCATACTTAGAGAAAACAACAATACATTAGGTCATTTGCATGAGTTTACAATCCGAAAAGGGTAGTCCGCCAAAAGAAGCAACGGAAAGGAACTCATTTGTTTTTAATATTATTATCGTGATGGGAGGGACGTCAATTGGAGCGCTGATTACCGTAGTTGCCACTCCGATTATTACCCGTTATTTTACTCCCGATGCGTTTGGTATATTCGCGGTCTTCTCATCGATTGTAAGTATCCTCAGTATCATAGCCTGCATGAGATACGAAGCAGCAATTATGCTCCCAAAATCAGATGAGGAAGCGATTAATATTTTTGCTTTAGGTTTCTTGATTGCCTTCCTTTTAAGCAGTCTTCTGCTTCCGGTTTTTTTCTTCTTTCAATCCCAGATAATCGCCCTGTTCAATTTACCCAGTCTCGGGTCCTACATTCTTATTATTCCCCTTATGGTTTTTATTAACGGTGTTTTTACTTCCCTCTATTACTGGAATACCAGGAAAAAGAACTTCAAGCGGCTCGCAGGTGCACGTATCACTACCTCTGTCGTAACCAACGGGTCCCAGTTGGGAAGTGCATTCATAGGTTTTGTGACCGCAGGAGGATTGATTATCGGGAGTATCCTTGGTACGCTTGCATCCACCATTGTTCTCGCTTTGCAGATATGGAGATTCGATTTACCCTTTCTGAAGAGTAATATCCGATGGAGCTCAATGGTTCATAGTCTCAGACGCTATCGTAATTTTCCGATCTTCGACACTTTCTCGGCCTTCCTTAATAATCTGTCATGGCAGCTTCCTGTTTTTATGCTTGCGGCATTTTTTTCGCCGACAATTGTCGGGTATTATTCCTTGGGGTTAATGGTCCTTTTTTTCCCGATGAATCTTATAGGGAGTTCACTCTCACAGAATTTCTTCCAGAAAGCAGTTGAATCAAAAGAGCAGGGTACTCTCGGACAACTCGTTGAGCAGGTATTTGCGGTCCTTGTAACGGTTGGACTATACCCCATATTCCTGCTTACCCTTGTAGGTGCAAACGTATTCATTGTAATTTTCGGACCTGCCTGGGGAGAAGCCGGTGTCTATCTTCAGATCCTGAGTATATGGGCGTTCGTATGGTTTGTATCGTCTCCTTTAAGTGGAGTCTTTGCTGTCCTTGAGAAACAGGCGTATAGCCTGAAACTGAATATCGCAATTTTCAGCACCCGGTTTGGATCCCTGCTTATTGGGGGACTTCTTGGTAATCCCCTGCTCGCACTGGGGCTCTTTGCAGGGACCGGTATCTTCGTGTATGGGTTAATGAACTGGAGTATCATGCGTTTTGCTGGTTCGTCTCTTGTTTTTGTGAGGACAACCCTGATACATAATTTTATCTTGTTCATTCCCGCCGGAATACTTATTCTCTTCATTAAATTCATCACCGTAAACAATTATGTCATAACGTTTGCATCCCTCCTGATTCTGCTCGTATACTATGCATATCTGTTGAAAACAAACGAAAGAATCAAGGGGATTTTTAATCAGATAACCCACGGTCTGATACGGGTATGATCTTTTTTAGTGTTTCAGGATATCATCGAAAATCCATCTCTGAACCTCATAGTAGGGAACAAGGGTCGGATTTAAGTGCATTACGGATTCCGATAAATCAGGGACATTTGCCATCATCGAGTTCATCGTCATTATACCCCTCTCCTTCAGTCTTTTTAATGTTTCAAAACGGAGGAGGTCGATAGCTCCGGAATGTAAGTATCGTGAATCAGAGGCTGCTGTCCAACCATAAACATGATGGTTATCCCAGATAATAATCCGTGCACAGGCAATCTCATCCTCGGGTGTTCTTGCCACCAGCATCTCGCCGCAGTTCTGATTCCTGATTAACGTATACAACTCAGACATAAGACGCTCTGAGGCAGGGGGTTTCAGGTTCTTCCGGGTATAGGTCTCGCAAAGCATGGTATAATATCGGGAGACGTCAGAAAATGGTTCAATGATAATCCGGTTCTTTTCTGCTTTCCGGATATTTTTTCTCGCATGGTGATCGGAATGGGATTCAAGGTTACAGTCAAGATTGATATAATAGGTGTAAAAGACACGTGATCTCCATCCATTCCAGGTAAATGGACGTATATCAGGGAAATCCGGGGAATTTAAAATGGTAACAGATAAGAACTGTTCTTTTTTGATTTCTTGTAGAATGGATCCAATGATCTGCCGGGAAAACGATTCCTGTTTATGAACTCCCGTGCCCGGGGAAGCGGAAACGACAAAACCGCCATAGGGTGTCATGTCACAGGTGGATTCTGCGACAGGAATAATACCATACTTTTTCTCAAGGAAAAGCGAGCAGCCTCCAATGAGTTGAGCGTCCTGGAAACACCCGAATATTTTTACCTTTTTTCCAAGAGACCGTGCACATGCATCCAGCCAACCGCTTGTATGAAAAATGGTTCCCTGTGATGAATGAGCTACGAGTTCGTCCCATTGGACACGATCGTCGCCGCGTGAGAGTTCGGTAACATCAAATTTGGGCATTATCTCTCCAGAGTGCCGCGATTTCAATGAATGAATGATCCTTTGGGGTGCATTATCCCAGCCATTTCCATCCTGTTCCACCTGTCATTCATGTTCATGATTAATCCCGGCTCCTGACTTTTCCGTCTGTAATAATTCTTGTTGCATACTATACATATTTGTTGAAAAAACCGAAATTTTTTCATCACATAATAGGTGGGCTGATCCGCACATGATCATTTTTTAAAGGAGAGGATATCATCAAAAATCCTGCTCTGTACATAATAATAGGGGATGAGTGTCGGGTTGAGGTGTGCTGCGAATTCTGCTAACTCAGGTTTATTTCCCATAAACAGGTTCACACTTGGGATACCCTTGGCCTTCATTCTTTTTAAATCATCGAAGTGAAGGAGTAAAATAGCGTGTGAATTTGAGAACCTTGAATCAGAAACCGCCGACCAGTTATAAGCATGATGGTTGTCCCAGATAACAATCTCCGCACAGGCAATCTCACCCTCTGGTGTTCTTGCTACCAGCATCTCGCCGCAGTTCTGCTCCCTGATAAGTGTGTACAACTCCGTGAAAAGACGCTCCGGGGCCGGGGGTTTCAGATTCTTCCGAACATAGGTCTCACAGAAGAGAGAATAATAGCGGGAGATGTCAGAGAAAGGTTCGATAGTAATCCGGTTCTTTTCCGCTTTCCGGATATATTTTCTCGCATGATGATCGGCATGGGATTCGAGGTTATCTTGAAGATTGATATAATAGGTGTAAAAGACACGTGATCTCCACCCATTCCAGGTAAATGGACGTATATCAGGGAAATCCGGGGAATTTAAAATGCTAACAGAAAAGAACTGTTCTTTTTTGATTTCTTGTAGAATGGATCCAATGATCTGCCGGGAAAACGATGCCTGTTTATGAACTCCCATGCCTGGGGATGCAGAAACGACAAAACCGCCATAGGGAGTCATGGAACAGGTGGATTCTGCGACAGGAATAATATCATACTTTTTCTTAAGGAAAAGCGAGCACCCTCCAACGAGATGTCCGTCATGGAAACACCCGAATATTTTTACCTTTTTTCCCAGAGACCGTGCACATGCATCCAACCAACCGCTTGTATGAAAAATGGTTCCCTGCGATGAATGAGCTACGAGTTCGTCCCATTGGACACGATCGTCGCCGCGTGAAAGTTCGGTAACATCAAATGTGTGCATTATCTCTCCAGAGTGTCGCAATTTTAATGAATGAATGATCCTTTGGGGTGCATTTTCATAGACATTTCCATCCTGTTCAACCTGTCATTCAAGATAATGAATAGTCAGTGCTAAATTGAATGAAAGTAATATTTTTTCATTTGTGATTATTTATACCCTTACGTTTCAGAATACCTGTTGCATTGATAATTAATCCGGAGGATCCTGTATCAGAGATTTTTTTTGCGGGAATTCCTGCGATAGTAATTGCACGTTCAGTAAAAGACTTATTAACGACTGCATTCGCGCCGATCGCTATGTCATCGGTAATTGAAATATCCCCGAAAATCTTGACCCCGGGTCCGATATATACATTATTTCCAATGGTAGGAACTTTATCAGAATGTCCGGTTCCTATATTGACACAGGTATGAATTCTACAATTTTCTCCAATCCTTACCCGAGGATTGACAATTATGGTGCCAAAATGTGCAATAGATAATCCGGGCCCAAATGTATTCAACCCAATACAGAATCCAAGAAAAATACGATAATAATGAAGTTTGACCCGGAGATATAATAAATAAGATTTCCAGGGAACATGATTTTTACAATTATTATAGTACTCAACCTTGCGCAATAACCGTTCAAATTTCCAGATTTCATCTCCTATAAATGAAGGTTTTTTCTTGTGTATATTGAGAGCAATTCGATCCGCTTCCATATAGAATACATATTCTTTCTCTGAAGTTATCATAGTACAACCATACCTGCATATTTACCAATTTTTAAGAGACTGTACATACTCAAAGAGGTTCGATGTGATGAATGTGATCCGTGTGTTCATTCCAGGGGGAGAAGCCAATGTTCAAGAATTCACACCAATTACATTTGTTTTTTATCATTCCGGAATGATGCAATGGTAATTACCGGGTGCATTCATTTTCCCTGACGACAAATTTCTGATTGTGCCGGGTACTTTCAAAGCATCAGTTACATTCTTACTATCCTAGTCAGCACGTGATGAAGATATATATTTTTGTCAATGAGTGAATAGGGAATAAAATACCGCATAATTTTTCTGGGAGGTACAATCCATATCAGATCAGCCCGATAATTGCCAATAAAATAGGCTCTGGAGAAACGGGAATGCACCGATCGGGGTCACCCTCGAACCATAAAAAATCTTCCTTATACAAAGGACTCCCACGTCAGGGCCTCTCCGAGGCACGGCGGGCAGGGAGTTTTTAATTTTTTATTCACTGATCCACCACGGCTGCGCCATATCGGCGGCAATCATCGTACCTTATGGATGGACTGGTAACAATCCCCGTAGTATATCTGAATACTACGATTTTCATGGGAAATGTTCCATGAGGAGCGAAACGCTCACGGGGGTTTCACCCCCGCTGCTGTGGCCCGGACAGGTACTGTCCGCTCCTTCATCGTACCCATGCTTTGTATTGTATATCCTAACAAAAGGAATTCTCCAGAACCACTACCATGAACTAGTATTTTTTTGTGATTGAAGAAATTTTACGATACAAAAACAGTATTGCCATAAACCCTGAAGGGGAGTTGAAGATTGATATGAAAATAAAGATAAGCAAAAACATGAGTACAGGGTAATGAACATTTGATTATTATGGCAGAGTATCACCTTGAACGGTTGGATGAACACAATGCAGGTACCTGGGAAGAATTTAATAATAATTCCAGAGAGGGAAGTTTTTTCCACAGCCTGAAATGGAAAGAAATTCTTGAACAAAGCTCCAATTTCAGGCCTCATTATTTCTTATTATTTAAAAACAATAGTATCTCGGGAATATTTCCCTTCATTGAACGAAATATCCATTCATTTAAAGGTTTTATACCGGTACCGGACCCGACACACCTTACCGCGATAATGCAGGATTATAACGATCCATCTGGCATTCAATATGTCATCAGGGAACTTCAGAAAATGAATGAAAAACATACCAGACTCTCATTCATTTGTTTTTCAACATTGCATAAAGAAACAATCGATACGATAAAAAATTACCCGGTTTTGCCCTATGCAGATGAGGGGCATATGATGCTTGATTTACGCGAATCTCCTCCGGAAAAAATCTGGGATACTTTTTCTGCAAAAAAGGGACAAAGAAAATTTATTCGGAGGTTTGATGAAAATGGATATGGTCTGACAGAAATACAATCTCTTGACGATCTGAAATTATTTTACAAGTATTACCAGGAAAACATTAATTTTATCGGAGGTACCCTTCGCACCTTTTCCCATTTTACTGATTTATGGAATACGTTATCATCAGATGAGATGAGGATTACCCTGTTATCAAAAGATGCAACAATTGCGGGAGGTGTGCTCATGTTAAAATTCAAACCGCAAAAGACGGTGTATTTACACTATCTATCGTTAAACAGGAACTTACCCAATACCTATCATCCTTCGTATTATCTTTTCTGGGAGGCAATCAACTGGGCTTGGAATAATGACTATGAAAAAGTATCCTTTGGAGCACAACACCTGGACGAGAATAATCCCCGTTACCGCATTAAAAATGATTTCGGAGTAAATTTTGAGCCAATTTATTCAAAAATGATCCCACTGACAAATCTTTTTACTCTGGGTTATAAGTGTAAACAATATGTAAACAGGGTACACGTTTTTTAAGTCACGTTGGTAATCTCACCTATCCGGGAAGAGTTTGTGTTCACTATAAGATATTTATTAATGTTGAAAAGAATATAAACATCATAACAATAATTATAAGATACAAAAGAGAATTTCTTGGTTTTGGAAAGATTGTCGGGAGTTGGTGACAAATAATGGAAAAGCAGTATACCTCATGTAATTTTCTCTGTCCGGCTGTTATTGAAGCAAGTACACCCTATCATTCACTTTCTGTTCGAATGTACAAAAGAATTCTGGATTTTAAATCGTATCTGCATTCACTCAAACAGGACAGACTGACCTCCCAAAAAAATGGGAAGGGAGCAGAATCCAGTACCGCAGTGCCTCCTTTGGAAAATGATACCTTAAACCTGCAGCCAGGTGAATGGGTGCAGGTCCGGACAATGGACGAAATTTCTGCAACACTGGACGGGAAAGGAAAATACAAAGGCTTGTATTTCATGCCGGAAATGGAAACATTTTGCGGAAAAAAATTCAAGGTTTTTAAAAAAGCGGAGATTATAAAATTAGAATCAACAGGAGAAGTCAGGAAATTAAGGAGTCCCTCTATCTTCCTTGAAGGAGTGTATTGTAACGGAGAACGGCATGAAGGATGTGACCGTGCCTGTTTTCATTTCTGGAGAGAGATCTGGCTGAAAAGAATACCTGATATACAATAAAAAGATATTTCCGGTGAGTATCTGAACGATCTTTCCACAGTAATGCAATTTCTGCAGCGGTTGTCATCCCTGCTTCATCGTACCCGTGCTATGTATTGCATTTCCTCGCCAAAAGGAATTCACCAGAGCCTGTTTTTTCATAAAATTCCGGATGAATTTTCGATAAATTCTACGTTGTAAAATGCAATAAAAAATCGTTTTTCCACCGTGAGTTTTATCTGTCATGGTTTGTGAGATCTGTGCGATTCACGTCAGGGTCAACAACCCTAATATTTCTAATATAGTCTGCACTACGATGAACAGAAAAATGATAGTACCTGCTGCTGCCGCATATTTTACATAGGGCTTTGGTTCATAGTGTGTAGCACTCATCAGTCCGATATAAACAAGTACCAGATTGAGACCGATAACAAAAATAATTGATATATCGAGAACCGCGGTGAGAATATACAATAAACCGGTTAAAAGAGTCTACGACACTACCTATGATGAGCCGGTTGTTACGAAGTGCCACCTGTTAATATTGTTTATCTGTTCCAATAAAGATGACGGATGTAGTTTTTTTGAAATTTTGGTTTGAACCTCTGATAAGAATAATAATTTAGGGATAGTATGATTCAGAGGTGGAATTATTCCAGGTTTATTGTAGTCATCGGATATAATTCAGGGGAATACCGCTGCAAACCCGCTGCCTTATAATCTTATAAAATAATCTCTATTGTTAAGCTGGCATTATGCAAAGAGAACATACCGTCCCTCCCAACCGGATTATCGATGCATTATCATGGCGGAATTTAGCGTTGGATCTGAAGATCCTTTATATCTGGCTTGGACTAACGGTAGTAAGCATTTTCATTCCTGTTCTGAACGAAAGTTCGTTCAGGATTATCATCGCACTCCCAGTCGTCATTTTCATACCTGGCTACTGCCTGACTGCGGCGCTGTTCCCTGGCCGGCAGGATATCGATGGGATCGAGAGGATAGCTCTCTCAATCGGGCTCTCGATTATGGTTGTACCTCTGATCGGACTATGGCTGAACTACACCATATGGGGAATCCGACTCATTCCAATCATGATCACGCTTATCATTTTCACGGTACTCATGGCTCAAATTGCACAGTACCCGGCGCTTCCTGCTACCAGAAGAGGAACGTTTCAGTGTGGTTTTCGATACGATCATAAGGGAAATAAAAGATAGTTCTTCCTCTCAAAAGGATGTCCCCTTATCGCGGGCATTCCGTGTCATTATCATCGTCGCGCTCATCGCTGCAGTATGTACGACAATAGGTGTAATTTTCATCCCAAAAACGGGGGAGCGGTTCACCGAGTTTTATATCCTTGGACAAAACGGGACAGCTACAGACTATCCGACAAATATTGTTGAAGGATCTTCAGAACAGGTGATTATTGGTATCGACAACCATGAATACCAGAATACGAATTATGTCGTCGAGATATGGTTAACGAATATCACCTTCAACACAACCACCAACACGTCTGTGGTAAGCCAGATGGAGAGGCTGGACAGGTTTTCATTGGGTCTCCAGCATAAT
Organism: uncultured Methanoregulaceae archaeon; assembly: GCA_963699515.1. Taxonomy (GTDB): domain Archaea; phylum Halobacteriota; class Methanomicrobia; order Methanomicrobiales; family Methanospirillaceae; genus Methanoregula. The sequence continues at coordinate 837,146 of CAVOUD010000003.1, forward strand.
GTATTCTATCAGGAGCCCCACCGGTTCACCGTGCCTGCAACGGGTTTCAATAGGCTCACGTTCCTGTTGTTCAAAGATACTGCCCCCCCTGACAAGGTCACGGGATATGATCGGATTAACAGCAGTTACCGGAACCTCCAACTCTGGGTAACCATAAGACCCCCCGATTGAATAACAACCGGAGGAGCAGGTATGATTTCTTGAATTATCGGGAGATGGAGAAAGGGTCTTTGGTGTGTGATAGGAAAATAAGGTATTTTTCGGCACGGTAGAAATCCTTTTGGCTATGATTTGTAATACAACGCACGGGTATGATGAAGGAGGGGCATTACTTGTCCCCCCTTACCGCCCCTGCGCTGAGCGATAATGATGTAGTACCTGTTCGAGGGTTATCGCATCGGGGAGCTACAGCAGCAGGGGTGAAACGCCCGTGAGCGTTTCGCTCCTCATGGAGCATTTCTTCAAAGCCTGTGTTTCGGTGATTGTAAAAAAGGGTGATTGGAAAATAGTCATACGAAAAGGGTAACATGGGTGAGAGATTTTTTTTCATTTCAAGGATCCATGGAGCGGGTAAGGATAACCAGGTATTTTTTCGGTAAGATCGCACGGCCTTCCCTGAAGAAACTCCAATTCTTGTACTCAATTTACCGGTTTGACAAAGATCAGGTTATATCTCATACGAAATGATGCTTCAAAGACACGATATAAAATAGGTTTTAACCGCATTGCAGCCCTATTCCAGTGGGAAACCATCAATATCTTCGCAGATATCTATCCTTTTATGAGAATATTATCAAATACTATCCGTTAGATAATACCTATTCATCTTTTACCGATGAACGGATACTGATACAACCTGGAGATCTTTCCAAGTTTCGAGAACTGGATTAGCAATGAGGGATTGTGAGAAATGCATATAACAATGATTAATGCTGACGATGAAGTTTGGGCAATCGGGATGAGGAGCATTTCATCAACACTCCGCCAAGCGGGACACCCAACCACGATGATCTTCGCCGGTGCTTCCGAAGCGCCCGTCAACGAGTCCGTGATACAAGGGATCGCTGCACGAGTGGGAGATTCCGAGATCATCGGGATCAGCTCGATGTCCCGAGGTTCAGCGAGGGCCAAGACGCTGATCGAGGGCCTTCGCCCTCTCGGAAGAGTGATCGTCTGGGGGGGGATACATCCCACCCTCTTTCCAGAGGACTGCACGGCTCACGCTGACATTGTTTGCCGAGGCGAGGGTGAGGAGTTCATGCTCGATGTCGCAGAGAGAGTGGCATCGGGGAGAGAACTTACAGACATCCCCAATGGAGCCTATCTGTCCGATGGCCGCACCATCCTGAATGATCTCCGCCCCCTCATTGCCGACCTTGACGGTCTTCCGCTTCTCGATTTCGCGTTTGAGAACGAGTACATTCTGGATCCGACCGGCACGCTGGTGCCGAACACCGGGATGAAAGAGAAGGGTGTTGTTCTTTTCAGCGGGTCACGCGGATGCAACAACAGCTGCACGTACTGTTCGAACTCGAAACTCAAATCGATATACCGTGGCAAAGGTCGCTATACGAGAAAAATGTCAATACCCAGGTTCGTTGAAGTCGCAAAAGAATATCGGCGGCTGTTCCCACGGGCGAAGCACTTCTACTTCACGGATGAGGACTTCTTCGCACGCCCCGTGGAAGAGATGAGAGAATTTGCAGAAACCTATCCCGGCCCTGTGGGAATTCCCTTTGAGTGTATGGCTTCCCCACGCCAGATTACTGAAGAGAAGGTGGCTCTCGCGGTGAAGGCCGGCATGTATCAAATCGATGTTGGACTGGAGAGTGGCAGCGAGAGAATCAGAAGAGAGGTCTTCAATCGTTATATTGATGACGAAACTCAGTTGCAGGCAGCAATTGCCATCAATACCCATGAGCAGGTCAATGCGCTTTACTTCCTGATTCTCGGAAATCCCTATGAGGAGCGCCAGGATATGCTTGACGGTGTCCGCCTTCTGGAGAAGCTCGCCCCCCCCCTTCTCTATCCAAGCCTACAACCTCGTGTTCATACCGGGGACCAAGATGTTTGAGAGGGCGTGTCAGGACGGGATTATCAAAGGCTTTGGGGACAGCGCCTTCGAGATAGACTTCCTCGCTGGTTTCGATCACAGGACACACGAATGGAAGAGGAAGAACCTCTATCTGAACAGCCTGATGTCCCTCATGCGAGGAAAATCCACGCGGAGGCGGATGGGTATGGTGCCGAGGATGATCATCCCGCTCCTCGCCAGCCCGCGGGTGGTTGACTTCTGCGATCGCCATACCCGAATCGGCGAAACGATTGTGTCTTTGTCGAACCTCCGTCCAGGATAAGTCAGGTCGCCGCTGGTCTTCTCGGCAAGATGTGTCTTGGAATGGGTAATTGAATTATCCTGGGTTTATCGGAATCCTCATCATAGTCGTGTTATTGGTCCTTCGGGATAGAGTACCTGATCGGGACCGATAAGGTTTTGTGTCATATACACGTGATCTGTCCCCCCTGACTGGTAGACCGGGGGATAATCAATCCCCTCTGATGTCCACCATTGAAACCGGTTGTTTTCTATCCATGCACCCAGAATAGGAGTGCCCCGAATACCAACTGAATAATCGAGTGAATAATTCAAAGTATTATGGTGAATTTTATATTTTGTCCCTGCGATTCCCCCTTCATACCCCTCACCCTGACCGTGCACATCGAACACTGAACCAACAAGACCATGACCGAGATGGATGTTATACGATGCTTCATATCCTTCATTTTCAAGACCGGAACCTGTTATGGCGTGCCGGGTATAATCGAACAGGTTAGCCTTGACAAGCGCGGTACCACGAGTTACTAAAATACCATACCCTAAACTACCCATCTGACAATGATGAATGGAATTGTGATGGATGTTCGCAATTGCGGAACCTATCTCTGCCGAGTTGAGTCCGAGTTCATATAATGCGTCCTGACCCGTTGAGGTTTCGATATCTACGGCAGTGTATGACCAGCCATACATCTCACAATTATCAACTTCCAGCCCTTTGGCATTCCGGAGATCCATAGCTGATCGTACCTTCCCTGTACCCATAGACGTATCAGTCGTCATGTGCGGCCCCTCAAGGCGCAGCCCGGTTATTCTCACATTATCATTCGGTATGTAGAACATCGTACCGGTCTGATACCCGTTTGCTGAATCGGATGGTGAAGATAACCAGAAGAAACGTCCGCCCGGAGAACCATTGGACCCCCGGTTGCTCGCAATGGTCACATTTTTGGGAATGACAACACCGGGGTGGCCCGTCATGTCTATACTTGCAGTTTCAGGGACGTAGATTATATCGCCCTTCATATATTTTTTGGTAAGTGCTGATGCAAATTCGGCATAGTTCGTTACGGTGTATTTTATTTGCGGATTCCCCGGCAAAATAATATTGTGGTAACCCGCACCCCCCCCGATGGGATTGCCTGTACTATCAAGCATTGGATCTGCCTGCCAGCCCTCCAGCGGTATGCTGCGGGTGAATAAAAAAATCTGGCCAGTCTCCGGAGAAGCAGTTGCATTGTCAAGGGACTGAATATGATGGGTCGGTTGAGCGAGTATGCCTTTAGCTATGATGATTTCGGTGTTTTTCACATCTGTCATGTTCGGGCTCAGGGAGGTTATGAGTTCACCAGATGGTAACGTTAGTGATATTTCCGGAACTGTTACTATAAACCCGGGAGGTAAATGTGAGGGCCGGTTCAATGAATTTGGAAGTGCTCCAATCAATATCAGGAATAATACGCCACAGAGTGCGACAACTGTGCAGATTACGATAATTTTTTTAATAAGGCGTCGTCGCTTCTTTGCTGCAATCTGCTGCTTGTACCGTTCGGGAAAATATATTAAGCCTGTGTCTTTTGGATTTTTATTCACTACTTGCCGCCTCTCATGATTATTTATTATGGGTATAGTCACATTTCAGCGACTAATTTCTTGTTTTATTGAACGCCCCCCTTCGCCAGCCCTGCCCCCTTAGGGGGCGGGGGCGCATACGATTCATCTGCATTACCGGTATACCTGATCCCTGGTTATATAACGCCATCGCAACCGGGGCGCCATAGTGGCGGGGCGAAGCCCCTTGAGCGTCTGCGTTCTTGATCCTTTGAACAGGAACACTTTTTCGATCTGAATTTTGGAACACTATTCTGATTATATTTTCTTTCGTTATTTCCTTTACGAGTTGGTAGTTAAAATAGCACTATACCCTTTATTATTATGTCCTTTACCAGTAAAAAAGAACGGGGCTTAAAAAGGTGTCAGGTTTCAGCGATGAGTGTTTTTTCGCTGTTTGTCAAAATTAGACCTTTACCCCTTGATGGAGTGCTGCTCGAGGGATTTCAACCGAGCCAGATAAAGAACTACTCATAGAACTTCTGATAGAGGATTCCAGAAATTGTTATATTTTTCCTGAAAAACCCATTATTAAAATGCATTATTTGTCATCCAGTAATTCACGAGGTTTTCTCCCGTTGTCATCCAGGCGTTCCTGTTTTTACAATAGTGCAGGATCTTTTCAATCAATCTGAGGTCATCTCCATGGTCATTCCCCTCCATATACGTGTTATGCCAAACGAGCGTAAATACACCCTGACAATCGGCAACACGGTTAATAAGCATTGTTGCAGTTTCCCACGATGTCTTACCATCGAGTCGCATATGGGTAGGACCAAGTGTGTTATCCATAAGGATAAGGGGAATCTCCCAAACTGCAATTTCCCGACCTGTATTCAGGTTAAACGGTCTGTAGGGATGGCACATCCCGTTCCGGAATCCGGCACAGTCTGTGTACCCGACTGTTGTATCATAGTGGAACCCGGTCTGGCTGAGATATTCCCATGTGTCCGGGATCCTGAAGCGCAGATAATGGTTCCGGTATCCATGCACTGGCCGGTGAGTAATTTTTTCCAATCGTTCCTTCTTTTCCCTGATTTCCTTGGGGTCAAGATACGTAGCATGCCCTCCGTGAAGCCCCACTTCCCACCCGCGGTCAATGATAGTGCCGATCTCGGGTTCAAGATCTTCGATAGTATATTCGTAGTCCTGCTCGTCTGAGCTTTCCACCATGAAAAAAAATGTGCTCTTCGCACCATATTTTTCTTCGAGGTCCATGATCGCGGAGAAATTGCAGAGGGGAAGCTTTTTTGAGCGCATCCGAAAGACTGAATCCATTGCCTTATGGGGATTGCCTCCGTTAAGACAGCGTAATGCAGACACCGCCTTGGATGGAATGGATTGGTATACTTCGTCGATGTCATGCGTGAGGCAGACGGTGAAGGGCGCATCGTCAGGATATTTTGGAGAATACCCCTGCTCCACCAGGTATCGGGAGGCTTTCGGCTCGAAAATATCCCGGTTTTTACTCGCATAATAGGGGAACCGGTCGTACATGTCCCGCAAAGGACTGGTGTATTCCTCTTTCCGGGTGAATAAATCCCATAGTGCCGGGTCCTGCCGGAGTATAGTATGGATATTCATAATCAATCATCTGTCAATCGCACGTGCAATTTTCTTTGCCGCATACATGCCAGCAATTTTTTTAATTCTTTATTGGGATTTAAAAACAATTAATGGTATTCAATTTTTTATAATGATCCGCTCCTCAAAGCGGTACATTTCTCCCCTCCTCACGGTCTCCCCTCACTCTCTGTTCTCATTCAGGGGGGTATACAGTACTCCCCTCGGTTCTTGGGAAAAATATCACCGACTCCCTCCACATGAGTTTAGTTTTCATACGTCCAATTCTACGGGAAAAGAGTAGTGCAGTATGAGAAATTATTGCTATGAATCAAAAAATTCCGGCTCTATTTCAGCCATTCCCGTATTTTTTTTATAAGTCATCAGACAAAGTAACGTACAGCTATGTGTCGCACTGGATATTGAGGAAATAGTCTCAGGGAAACGATTCAGAAAGAATAAAACGAGTAAACACATATATACCTTTTAATATACCAATTATTCGAAGGTTAGAGTCTCAAATGATACGCAACCCCTCAACAATTATGGTGAACTGCCTATGAAGATGATCGCGCTTCTTACCATTTTGATTACTGTTGTATGCATACTGACTGCAGGGTGTACAGGTCAAACGAACAAGGATGCCGTACCTGAGAAATGTGTCTGCCCCGTGTGTCCTTCCCTCAATGTAACAAGCACAAACACAACCATTCCTGACGCAAATATTACGGTTAATATTACAAAATTGAAGGGACCGCTGAGAGTTTCTATCGGCGGATATCCTGCAGACCTTCCCGTTTTTGTAGACAATCAGTCCGTTGGCATGGTGACAAGAGCAAAACCCCTCGATCTGTTGATAGAGGAGGGGAACCGTTCCATAAAAGTCTGTGTGGGTGTGATATGTGAGAATGAAACTGTCGAAATAGTATTCGCAAAAAAATCCTTTGTTGATTTTGAAGAAAGGTTAACAAAGGATATAGAGTTCCCTAACCCTACCGTGCGAATTACCGATTATTATAGAAGTGGTAATGGCGTTGCCGTTGTCGTGGAGTTCATAAATCCAACTGCAAAAGACCTCACTATAGGTGCGGAAGTCAATATCGGGTATTCATTTATAAACGATAGGACTGATCAGAGAGGGGGAGAGTCTACTCGAGGTAAAGCATCTGCTCTCGTGAAAGCTGGTCAACGCATGACAACTACCCTGAATCTCAATTTTGCCTCTGGCTATGCTTATATGTTTGATCCTCCGGTCCTTGGCCAAATAACGACCTATTGAATTTCCGGGACAAGACCCGTTTCTTTTTTTAGGATAGTGTTTTAATTCAGTCAGGTAGTTCCCAGCATTCGGGAGAATTTCTTAGGTAAGGAATGAAAAAAACCACGGGTAAGGGCTCAGGAGAATTCTTTGTATGAGGAGATGAACTGCACAGCCCACGTAAGAGGAACGAGGGAACAGTGGCCGGCATCCTTTACTGCCCCTGCGCTTGTTGCGCAAGTTATGCAGTACCTGTAAGGGGGTAATCACATTTTTATGGGGCAATGAGCCTGGGATGAAACCCCGGTGAACATTTTCGTTTTTTAAAAAAACATTTCCGATGAAAATCCATTATTCAGATATGATATGGGGATTATTACCACTTGATTATTGCCACACACCCCGACGAAGTGCCCCTGCAGCGGATCAGTGACCAAAAATAGGGCTCTGGAGAAATGCTCCATGAGGAGCGAAACGCTCACGGGGGTTTCACCCCCGTTGCTGTGGCTCCCCCGATGCGATAACCCCCGAACAGGTACTACGTCATCATCACTCAGCGCAGGGGCGGTATGGGGGGCAGGCACTGTCCCCTCCTTCATCAAACCAGTACTTTATATTTCATATCCTAGCAAAAGGGATTCACCAGAGCCCCCAAATTCAAGAAACAACTGCCCGCCGTGTATCGGAGAGGACCTGAGGCGGGGTCCTTCAGAGAGTACGATTTTCATGGTTCGGGTATGAACTCAATTGATTCATGTCTGCTTCTCCAGAACCATTCCCTCCTCTCTGGATAACCGCAGGGGTCCTGTTCACCGGTAACCTGTACTATCACCGGAACCATTATTGGGTGGTCAAATCCGTCAGATGAGTATATATGAACGTTTTAATAGACGAAAACTCTTTGATAAAATCACCGGATCTCGGTACGTAGACATCCGCACCATCGCGACGGGCCTGGTCAATAAGGGGATCTTTACCTCTCCCGGAATAGATGATAAACAAACCCTTATACCCTGTTTCCCGGGCAGCCCTGACAAATACCCCGCCGTTCATTACCGGCATCCGGTAATCAGAAATTACGACTTCAATGGGTTGTTTTTTTAATATCTCAACTGCATCCCGTGCATCCAGGCATGCGGTCACCTCAAAACTCCCGCTCTCCGAAAACGCCATGTGCATCAGGTCGAGCATATCAGCATCATCATCAACAAGAAGAACCGGGATCATGGTGCAGCCTCACGTACAGAGGTAAGTTTCTTTTTTTCGCCGGCAGGTGTCTGATGCATCCTGAAACACTCTAACGGGACATGGATCTCAAACCGGGCACCTTTGCCCGGCACACCGTTCTCTTCTATGGTCAGACCGGTAATGGAAAGAATTTCTTTTGCCAGGAACAGACCAAGTCCCCTGTTCCGCATCATACCGGGTTCAAAAATTTCTTGTTTCAATTCTTGCGGTATACCTATACCATTATCCCCGATAATCACGTCCAGTCCGCGGTCATTTTTTATGCATGGCAACATAAATTTCTGTTACGTGTCTTTCCATGGATCCCGGCATTCTCAAAAATGTTCCTGAAGACCCGGGTAATCTGGGGATCTGCATAGATCTCCCACTCACCGACATCAAGAGTAAGCCTGACAGCATTCGGATCAATCCATTCCGTGACCTCATTCATGCAGTCCTTCAGGGCAATCCAACGGGGGGGGTTTATGCCAAGATCCTTATAATCACGGGTGAACTTGACCAGTTTCCCGATTGCCTTTGTTGAGGTATCCATGCGGTCAAGATAGTCGAGGAGGGTCAGTATCCTGTGCCAGGGTTTTTGCTTTGTCAAGGTATCCCAGCAGCACGGACACCTTGTTGAGGATGTCATGCCGGGTCAGGCTTGATAAGAGGTTTAACTTCCTGTTCACCTGCCGCAGTGCTTCTTCTGCTGATTTACGTTCGGCAATGTTGAGGTGGGTTCCGGTCATGCGAAGGGGTTTGCCGGTTTTATCCCGTTCCGTTACCATACCGCGGTCGAGCACCCAGACCCAGTGGCCGTCTTTGTGCTTCATGCGTGATTCGCATGCGAAATCCGCAGATTCTCCGGAAAAGTGCTTCTGGAGTAATTCATCGAGATTTTTGCAGGTCATCAGGGTGGGTCAGGGATGTCCAGGTATCGATGGTTACCGGTGAGAGCTCCTGCACCGTGTAACCGAGGATTTGCGCCCAGCGATCGTTTATGACCATCTCGCCGCTCTGCACCCGCCAGTCCCACAGGCCCACACCGGAGCCCTCGATTGCAAGTTTGAGTTTCTCCTCGCTCTCCCGCAATGCCTCTTCACTGTGTTTGAGCTCCGTGATATCCCCGATAAGCCCGGTAATGCCCGGTTATTTTCTCTCCCTCGATGAGCGGCTGGGCAATAATCCGGCCCCAGTGAATGGCACCGGATTTGTCCACCATCTCAAAATCATTCGGGCTGAGTTTTCCTCCCTGGGCCTCTTTTAATTTCTCTCCCAGGATATGTCGCTCTTCAGAAGGTACCAGCGTATAGAAATATTTGCCGATCAGTTCCGTGGCGGTATACCCCAGAACCTGCCGGATCACCGGACTCACATAGGTAAACCGTCCTTTGGTGTCGGTGGTAAATATGATGTGACTGATGCCCTCGACAAGCGCGCGGTGTTTTTCCTCGGATTTTCGGACCAGGTATTCTGCCTTGCGCTGTTCGGTCACATCGGAGAGAACACAGACAAATCCGCTTGGTCTGCCCGTATGATCAGGAATGGTTGAAACACTGACTTCTGCACAGAATGCTGTATTATCCTTTGAGATCAGCCGGCATTCGTAATATTTTGAAAAACCCTTTTCCAGCGTCTTTTTTAAATGTTCCCTGCTGTTTTTTAGGTCATTGGGGGTCACATAATCAAAGAAATTTTTCCCTGCCAGTTCACCGGTGGTTGCATATCCCAGCATTGTTGCACCCTGGATATTTCCCAGCTGTATGATACCTTCAAGATCCAGCACAAGAATGCCATTCGGTGACGTTTCAATGATCGTGCGGTAATGCAGTTCACTTTCCACGAGTGCGTCATCGGCTTTTTTCAGGGCTGTTACATCGGAAACAACAAACAGGCCATAGATGAATTTGCCTTTTTCACTCATGCTGGGGAGAGGCTGACAACCGGGTATAGGCAGGTGTCGTGTCTTTTTTCAGAAACACGAGATCAAAGTGCTCGTTGCTCCCGGTTTTTATCCGGGCGAGTTTCTCTTCAAGATATGCCCGGTCGTTTGCAGCGGTACAGGAAACGATGGATTTTCCCAGCATCTCATCAGCGGAATAGCCGAGAATTTCAGACATCTTCTGGTTTACAAACGTAGTGTTACCGTCTGCGTCAAAGGTCCAGATGCCTTCCTGCGCCAGTTCAATCAGGGTCTGGTATTTCCGTTCACTGTCTTCAAACGCATTCCTGACTTCCCGGTGACTTTTGATCTCCTTTTTCAAGGTTGTTGAGGTCTGCGTTAATTCTTTGGTGCGATCCTGAACGGTCTTTTCCAGATCGCGCTGGTATTGTTTAATCTCGGTGATGTCATCCAGGATAATCAGGATTCCCCGTTTTCCGTTTTCAAGGATGCTGGGAACAAACTTTGCACGGAAATACCAGGTTTTCCCGTCATTGTTAACCTCGATCTCCTTTAAGGATGTCTTTTCCCTGGGTACATTCCTTGAGGATGCTGTCAATATCAGGAAGGGATAAGAGCAGAAAACCTGCGCTGTCAACGGATTTTCCTACCATGTCTTCGGATGGTCTTTTTTTCAAAATTCAGCACATTTTCATTGACATAGGTAACGACAAAATCATCATCGAGCACAAAGAGATAATCCGAGGAGAGGGAAAGAATCGATGATATCGGGATCCTTTTTGTCAGGGTGTATATTTTTGCCGATCCGATGACCTTGAGCTCGACAGCTCCGGAAATGCACAGGACATCAAGATATTTTGCCACGGAATTGCGGTTGATATCAATCGCATGGGAGATCTCCGTGACGGTATATCCCTTGGCGCTCCCCTTTAAGAAATTTTTAATCCGGGCGAGTTCCCGGTCATAGGGGTGGGTTTTTATCTGCGTGAGTTCCCCGTTGGTCCCTTCCATACAAACCCCTTTCCGTCTATCTAGTGTATATTTTTATTAACTTATATAAATATTAGTGTGGATTGCAAGGCATGTACTTTTATTATTATATTTATGCTTTTTAAAGATTATTACGGGATTTTTGGTAATAAATCTGCGATAAACGCACTTTTGCATTTGTAACAATTTTTCCACTGATATTTCTCACTGATATTTCTGTTACTCCCCTAATCTGGTCAAAGATCATATCAGAATACATATAGTTTGATTTTCATAATTATACGATAATGCACCAGATAACGATTCCCGAAGCACTTTTTTTGGGACTGGTCCAGGGATTCACGGAATGGCTGCCCATATCCAGTTCCGGGCACCTGGTTATCTTCCAGTCACTTCTGGGGATCTCCGTTCCTTCGGATTTCGATATCGTTATCATGATGGGTACCATCGCAGCGCTGATCCTGTATTTCCGGAAAAAAATTTACCTGCTGTTGCGGGGCATAGTAGCGTTTGAACGACCGGCACTTACCTATGCCGCATTGATTGTACTCTCAGGAATTCCGACCGGTATTATCGGTTTTGCTGGAAAACAGTTTTTTAAAGGGCTGTTCAGCCAGCCGTTTGTCGTCAGCCTCCTCATTATCGTTACCGGTATTTTTCTCTTCATTGCTTCACGGACAAAGGACCAGCAAGGCAGAGGTTGATGCGAAAAGTGCCCTGTGGATCGGTGTGGCACAGGGTATTGCCGTTGCCCCGGGCATTTCACGGTCAGGAGCCACGATCGGGACGGCACTCCTCCTCGGGATAAAACCCAAGGACGCAGCTGAATTTTCTTTTCTGATCGGGATTCCTGCCATGACGATTGCAGCCGTGCTGACCTTTCTGGAAGAACCGGCTTCCGGCGCGGGATTTGCACCGCTGCTGGTAGCCATCATCGCTGCATTTATTGCCGGGTATGCAAGCATCGGGCTGTTCATGAAATGGTTACAGGAAAACAGGCTCTATTATTTTGCCCTCTATTGTGTTGATTGCCGGGAGTATCTTTGCGGTGCTCACCACCTACCTGATGGGATACTGATCTTATTGCCAGAGTGCGGTCGCTTGTGGCAGAATAGAGATACTACTCACGAACAGGTACAAAGACCACTACAACGATGCCAAAAATCCCGTTGATAAGCTCCTTTTTTCGTTCCGGTTCCACGTCCTGGTTGCCGGGGGATTTTTGGGTAATCAGGTAGACCGTGATACCTATGATCCCAATAAAAAAAATCCATTCAGTTACCGACGTAATTTCCAGAAGAATTATGTTCTGGAGGAAGCCTTTACCAAGTACGGCCCGGTATGGGCCTGATAAGGGAAAATACCATTCTGGGAGCATCCACATATCTGCTATCTTGTGAAGGATAATTCCCACAGCCACGCACAGAAAGGAATTTGAGTGGTATACCTTCCAGATCAATAATCCTGCCAAGAAGAAAAGCAGGAATAATGCCAGGCTTTGTATATAGAATCTGGCGGCATTGAACATCGTGGAGCTCAGGAATATGTGTCCGGGTATTTTATTCACCAGGTCGGGGAGAACGCTGCCAATTGCACAGAAGATAATGATATTTTTATTATGGTATATTTCATTCAGGATACACCCGAAAACGAGGCCAATAAAAAGGTGGGCCATGAAAAGCATATGCCAGTACATTCAATTGTCGTGATTAAAATGGTATGTCTGTGATACGTTGTTACCAGGATCAATAACACCCTATATGTTCGTAAGAAGCTTCACAGACAAGTCTTACCCTCCTTCAAATCATTTGGGGAATTAGGGCTCAGTCATCTCTCGCATTTGTGATGCCGACCCAACGTCACTGGTTCCGATATTCCCCCTACAGGTGCTTCCTGTTATATGATGGTTGAATAGGTGGTGTAGTGTACCTCATCATAGTACGTAAAAAAAATTTGGCTCTGGAGAATTCCTTTTACTAGGATATAAAATATGGGTAAACTACCAGTTTAGCACCAATTTTTTTCTTAGAACTCACTCAGGATACGTGGCTCATAACACTCCTGGGGGCTTCGGCATTGCCTCAGCCCCCGCCGTTGCGGCGACCCCCATAATGCAATAGAACTGCGTATTCTTTTTTTACACCATCGAGTATATCGGAAAAAAATGAGATACTTTTTTCCAATTCATTTTAGTTTGGTTGTATCAATCGATTTTTACGTCGCAGTATGATATTTATTTTTGGTGTTTTATAAGCGGTTTACCCTAAAATATTAAGCACTGGTATGATGACGGAGGGGACATGAGCCTGTCCCCCCAGGCCACCTGCGCTGAGCGATGATGATGTCTATTACCTGTTCGGGCGTTACCGCATGCGGGGAATGCATTCCATATGAGGTTTGGGTGATATATGATTTTTTACCAGCTCTTGGTTTTATCGGGAATCCAGGATGATGGAGTGGGAAAAAAAAGGTTACTATTTCCTGGTTCTCTGGATAAGGAGCACAGACCCGAGGAATCCGATTATCATGGTTACCGGCAGGAAGGTTGACGGGAACTCGGGAGTTGGGATAGGGCCTTCTCCCTCCCATTTCTTCGTAGCTTCGTTGGATGTTATGGTCTTTCCAGAATCATCAACAAAGCTGGCAATAATCGTGTCAGTCCCTGCAGTAGTTCCCAGGTACGTTAACTGTACCTGTCCGTCTTTGTCGGTGGGTCCAGTTCCGCTCGTGCCTGCATTGGGCCCGGCGGTAACCTCAATCGTCACTTCTTCGCCAACGACCGGGTTTCCATCGTCATCCTGAACTTTTGCAGTCAGGGTGTGTTGTGTATTAAGTGGGTTTGTTGCGGATGCAGGACTCAGGATAATACCCTTTCCGACAACTGCTGTTGCTGATTTCAGCTCGAGTGCTGCAAAGAACACGTTGTCGTTCTCAGACGGGTTCTGGGTATGAACCGTGATCTGGGTATCCCCATTTGCGACGAACGGCAGGAGTGAATAGAGTTCGTCGTCGTAACGCCGATCACCTACTGGTGATAGGAAAGGATCGGGCGGGTTCGCCGTGCTGTCACCTACTCCTCCAACAGTTATGAGTGCACCATTTGCGTCGACTCCGTCATCATTACCTCCAGCCCAGGTAGTCATGCGCTGTGGAGCCAGAGTGTTCGTACTGATATCCACCAGACTGAACTGGGGATTTTCATCCTGATAGCTATACGAGATTCCGAGTGAGAAATCAAGGGCTAGATTCGGGTCAGCCAGGTCGAGCGGCTCTCCAAGCCCGATATTGAAGTCATCCCCCGCAACGTTCTGGGCACCAAAGAGAAGGACAACAGTGTTATCGGTCGTCTGAGCCGGATCATCGAATATGACAGCAAGGATTTCTCCCTCAATATATAATTCGGATCCTTCAGTAATAGTGAAATCAACATCTCCTGCAGGGGCGCTGTCGATCTTGGATTTTACCATGGACGTAACGTCGCCCATATAGTTATATGACCCGATGCTGTTTGGGAAATCAGCAATACCCCAGGTAACTGGTGTTCCGTCAATCTTAATGTCCTCAGCTGCAAGCATATAAGAGGTAAAGCCGGTTGTAGCCGCAAACATGTAGGCGCTTCTCACCGTTGCACCTGTTGGCTTTACAATGGTGAGCGTTCCGGGAGCTGTCGGATGTACCAAGAGCATTGATTGATGCACTGATCTTTCCCACTTCAGTGATCTCCGGCACAATGGAATGAGGTGTGACCGGATACGCTGACGCCTTGGCCAGGAAATTTGTCTGCGTGACTGGTGCGGTTCCTAGTACGGTATTATCCGATACCGCAAAGACCGGTTGAACAATAAGGCATGTGATTATAAGCATCACAATGACAAGATAGTTTAACGTTATTTTTACTCTCATAATTCCTCCCGTGTATTGATTACTGCATATTCCTCAGATTCCTATGTTTCGATTACTACAAAGACATATGCAATCAATTCATTTGAATATTCCATTATCAACGTATGCAAGGCACTGATGAATTGCAATATTGTATCATCACAGAGATCTGGTGTATGGCGACAAGGCTCTGCAGATATGCTTCATGTCTGTTGAACCGGGAACCTGGGCAGCCGAGGGAGGGATAGGTATTACCTCGTGTTCGAATGGTAAAAAATATATAAATAGGGCTCTGGAGAAATGCTCCATTACGAGCGAAACGCTCACGGGGGTTTCACCCCCGTTGCTGTGGCTCTCCCGATGCGATACCCCCCGAACAGGCAATATACATTATCATCGCTCAGCGCAGGGGCGGTATGGGGGGACAGGCTTTTGTCCCCTCCTTTATCGAACCAGTACTTTGTATTTCATATCCTAGCAAAAGGAATTACCATGAAAGACCCACGGTTATTCATCATATTTGCCAGAGTCCTTGACTCATGGAGCATTTCTCCAGAGCAAAAAATAGTTAGTTCTCTTTGGATCTCTGGAGAACGAGCACGGTACCAAGTATGCCAACTATCAATGCTGCAGGAAGGGCCAGGACCGGAAACTCCGGGATAGGAATAGGATCTTTTCTACACGCTACATTCAGGACAACATCGACAGTATCGTCATCGATAGCATTATCATAACTATCTTCAAAAGCAACCCTGAACGTTCCATCCGCATGAGCGATAACGCTTACATGATCCCTTCCATCAGGACCCCATGCATTTGAAGTATAAGTTTGTGAAAAACCCGTCTCATCCTGGTTTGCAGGTGTTTTGATATACATGATGACTTCTTCAGCCTTTTCACACCTCCCGACATTTTGGAACAGGTGGGGGATTGGTGTGACGTCCTGTATCTTTCCGAGGGGAGAGAACATGGCGGGAGGTACGAAAATACCGAATTCGTTGTTGTATCCTGCTTCAGATTCAACCATTGTTACATCAAGGTTTCCCGTATAGTCAAAAACAATGGGTACCCCCATTGCCGATACCGTGCCAGCAAGCGCACATGCTACAAGAACTCCCAGAATATTCCGTGTTTTTCTCATCATATGTATTCCTCCTGATATTCCTGGTGGAAATACCGCAGTAATAGAGGTAAGAAATTCACTACGTTTGCATCTCGCTATGCATTACATCAGTGCATTACATTAATAGATAATTAATTGATACACCCATGGGAGTAAAATCGTGGTAGCAAAACGTCCATACCTCTAACCCGGGAGTTATCCTATCCGTCAAACTACCTGATTAGTGAAACAAACCCCTCTTCATCTTCCATATCCAGGAATATACAACAGACTGATGTAACCGAAGTGTCGATGATAGAATGGGTGAAAAAAAATTAGTTCTCTTTGGTTCGCTGGAGGAAAAGGACGGCACCAAGCATTCCCACGATTAACGCTGCGGGAAGGGCCATGGTCGGGAACTCGGGAGTTGTAATGGGATCCTTAATGCACGCAACATTCAGGACAACATCGTTGGTATCGTCATCAATCAATTCTTGCCAACTATCTTCAAAAGCAATATTATATGATCCATCTTCCATGAGTTTTGGTGTTGCATGATCAAAGCCATCCTCACCAGCCTTGTTTGAATAATAGGTTTGTGGGCCGAACGGATCCTTATTTCCGGGATCATTCGGACCTGGAGTTGTAATATATAAGGCTACATTTTCACCTTTCGAACAGCGGCGATTAATGTTTGAATATTCTACAGGTGGTGTTACATCATGTATCTTGCCAAGGAAAAGCTGAGGCCCAGGTTCAGAGATACCGAATGAATTGTCATACCATGCGTTTGAACTCAGGTAATTAACCACAAGTTTTCCATTATAATCAAATTTAATATCACTGTATGCCGATACCGTGCCAACAAGTGCGAATGCTAAGAGAATTGCAAGAATAATCCCTGTTTTTTTCATTTTCATCATACCTCCATATTTAATCGTTTCATTTCCTTTACCTAATAATAAACAAATGCAAGGCGCCGATGCAAAGCATTACCTGCATTACATAATCTGAAATCGCATTATTTTATAATAAATTAATAGTATTATGCGAGTTATATTATGTAACAAGGTAGTTTATTAATTTATCTTTTGAGTTAGTACATCTTATATGCATCATGTAGAGTACGATAAGTCAATCAAACATCATTTTTCCTCAACAGGATTCTGCTGCGGGTGGCGGTACCCTCCGCGTGGATTATGAGATAAACAACGAGGCTCTCCTTCCCATGTATGACAGGGTTGAGGGTATTCAGATCCAACCCTCGAAGAAAAGAAACCGCAATACGAAACTGGTCCTCCTAAAAAAACAACTATGCGAGGGATGCGATTCGAACGCGTGAACCTCTCCACGAATGGATCTTACGTCCATCGGCGTTGGCCGGGCTTTCCTCCCCTCGCACACATGTCGTATACAAACCCTTGCAGTCCGATAACATAAGTCCGGCGGAATGTAACTTCAAACAAACGTCATCTCGTTTCGAATACACTCTTATGTATCAAATTTCCTGTGAGCAATTTTGGTAATGAACAAGGTGAATGTGAGTTCGGTGATCTTATTTCGATTTTTTCTTGCCGTAAGAGTTGCACCTGATTTCTTTGGATGACGGGTATGGACACCTCCAGGTTCAAAATTGTCGAGTGTTCAAGTAGTGCATTCGTGCATAGCACTGATGCCTTTTGCATTTATGGAGTAGTTCCTTATAGATAAGGTCAATAAGATTTTGAAAAATTTTTCTGGCTGAATCCGGATTGTTTTTCCCTGTTTTTCTCGTACATGGTGCCATGCACCATTGCTTTGCAACAACTTATATAAGTTGAAATATATCTGTAAATATTCCCTTTGTGGTAGGGGTGTATTATGGAAAAAATTGTTCATCGATCTGTATTTGAAAAAACCAAGGTGATTGGGATCGTTTTGATCCTGTTTATGCTATGTATTGGTGTTGCTTCCGCAGAGCGTGTAGGTCAACAAAAAGTTGTCCAAAAGATGTCTATCATGGCATCAGATGGTGGTCTTTCAACAGTATATATGACCGACGCGGACTCCCTTGCCCAAAGTCTGGTTGGCAGCGGCATCGAGGTATCGAATGCTCAATTCACGGGCGATCCTGCCTATTGTGGGGGAACATTCACCGATAATGAGGGAATTATCGGATTTCCTTCCGGTGTAATTCTCAGCAATGGTGATATTGCTTACGTAGTCGGTCCGAATGTGTGGGATGATATAGGTCGGGATCTTGCCTTGGGTGGGGATCCTGATCTTGATGCATTGATTCCAACATATAAAACCTATGATGCATGCGCACTGGAATTTGACTTTGTGCCAACAACGAATGTCCTTACATTTGACTATGTATTCACATCGGATGAGTATAACGAGTATGCAAACACCCCATTTAACGATGTGTTCGGTTTCTTCCTGAACGGTAATGCAATCACTAACAACATCGCATTAATCCCGGGAACAACAACACCCGTTGCCATCAACAATGTCAATATGGGAAATCTTGGCGGTGACGGTAGTCCTATTCCGGTTAACCCGGCCTTTTACAGAAATAATGATCTTGATGATGGCGGTCCATTCTTTAATACCGAAATGGACGGTTTAACAACTGTCTTTACGGCGACTGCGATAGTAAATGCAGGGGAGACAAATCACATCAAACTGGCAATCGCCGATGCCGGAGACCATGTCCTCGATTCCAATGTATTCCTCAAAGGGGGAGCTTCGTTCCAGTTGAATTCACGTTACTGCCCTTAACTGCAACAAATAACGTGGGTACAAAGCACACAGTGACGGCAAACACGGGTGATCCGTCTGAGGGTATAATTGTGACCTTCACCATTACTGATGGGCCAAATGCCGGCATGTCCGGAACTGGTACTACTGATGCTAACGGGGTTGCTACATGGAGTTATTCAAGCACACTGGTAGGTACAGATACGATACAAGCGTCTGCTACTTTCGGTATTGACCCGGTTCTGGAGGTATCAAACCTGGCATATAAAACATGGGATGGGGTCCCTGACGGTATACCGGAATTCCCGACTATGTTCATCCCAGTAACCTTTATCATAGGGCTCCTTGGAGACTGTCTTCCTCATCCAGAGGACGAAAGAATAATAACTTTTTTTTTAAACCCCTCTGCAGTATCACGTACTCAATATACATGCTCCCTGCATGAGCATGGGCAGTATCTGCATCACGAGATACTTACTGGCTCGATGAATGTTTCTCTCATAATAAAAAACCCGGTTTCGTATCATACCTGCAGACCATCCATACACAATCACTTGTTGGATTTAGTGTTAATGACGGCGGATTTTTTTCACACGGTATAATTGAAAGAGACCGTCAGGTTACTTTTGGACAGGTACCCTCTCCTGAACAGGTACTCAATATTTATAAGGATCTGATAAATTAACTCAGGGGAAAATCTGATGCGAAATACCGTAAAAATATGCGAGGGATCCGGTTCGAACGCGTGAACCTCTCCACGAATGGATCTTACGTCCATCGGCGTTGGCCGGGCTTTCCTACCCTCGCAAATACTATGTATTCTGAAAATGCTATCTGAATTTACTCGATCAGCAACATGAGCCGGCTTGAGCGATTCTGACGCTCTGAACAATTGACAAAAAAAAAGATTGTTTCTTGTATCACGGTTGGGACCGTGCCTCTCCATCCCTTTCTGCAGGTCCTGTGCATGCAAGAAGCAGTACAAAAACTATTCCTGATTCAAGCGCTTTTGAATTCCAATCAGTCCTGAGAACATTTTCATATCATTTTCATCGTTATTTAATAAAAACAGATGCAAGGAACGATGATACTCCAGCAATACAATACAAATTTCTTGCATCACCAGGAAAAACTCAATTCTATGAGCAGAAGTAGGGGACCTGGACAGAATTCAAAATAACCGTGAAATCAGATTTTTTTATACAATTCATGGGTATAGTACGGTTCTCTCCTATCAAAACACAAGGGATTGCCCCTTCTAGTGTGGGTGGCGTTGCCCCGGTGTGGGTAAATAAAAAATGATTAGTCCCTGTCTCTTCGTATGAAGAGGACGGTACCAAGCATTCCAACGATTAACGCTGCAGGCAGAGCCATAGTCGGAAACTCTGGGGCTGGAATGGAATCTTTTGTACAAGAGACGCTGAGGACAACATCGTCGAAATCCCAATCAGGAGTTTCCGTACCATACAGGTTTTCAAAATTCACCGTATAGAGTGATCCGTCACCGTTAGTATCGTCTACTTTTACATGATTAAACCCATCCCCGGAAGCTATCAGATCAGAATAATACGTATGATCAGTTGGAGAGGTAATATACAAAACGACATTTGTGGTAGGGGAACAGCGACCGACTTTATAGGTCTGACCCACTGGTTCATTATCAATATAGCCAAATGAATATGAGACGGGTAGATACATACCAAATTCATTATTGAAACCTGCACTATCCGAAACAAAGGTTACAACAATGTCTCCATCATACGGAAAAATAATCGGTCCTTGCGCTGATACCGTACTAACAAGCGCGAACACGACAAGAACTGCCAGAATAATCCATGTCTTTCTCATTTCTATCAAACCTCCACTAAAGACAAACAGTAATCACTGTTGTCAAAAGATTTCATATGCGAAATATACTTCTGATAAAATAATAGAATGCAAGGCAGGGGTGCATTGCAGCATTGTAATGTATCCTCAAACCCTAAAAAACCTGCGGATGAGTATACATCATATACAAATCGAAAGAATTGTCCCTTAAAATAATTAGGTGATTATCAATAATCCGCCCCCAAATGAGGTGACAACCACACCATTTGGCATGATTGCCCCCCCTTGCGTCACCAGTCCCCCGGGGGGGACGGGGCGCATTGCGATATCACCAGAACAGGTAATACAGCACTATCGCAAAGGGGGGGAGTGCCCGAGGGGCGGGGGCGGAGCCCCCAAGAGCGAATTTCTCGTGCGATTAATCTTTTGACTTCAATTGACTGAGTTTTTACATTTCGCGTTTTCTATTTAGGGGCTGATATTTTACAATCACCAAAAATTAATGGCAGGGGAATAAACCAAGATAAGGGACAGGATTCATTGTCAGGGATATGGATGGAGATTTGACAGCTCTATCAATACGAGGTTAAGGTGCAAAGATTGTTCTTTCCCTAAAAAAAATGCGAGGGATGCGATTCGAACGCATGAACCTCTACAGGAATGGATCTTAAGTCCATCGGAGTTGGCCGGGCTTTCCTACCCTCGCAAATACTATGTATTCTGACACTGCTGTCTGAATTCACTCGATCCAGCAACATGAGCCGGGCTGAGCAATCCTGACGCTCTGAACTATTAACCGTACAACTAAAAAAAAAGATTGCTTCGCTTTTCACTTCTGTTGGGATTTGCCCTGTTACTCATACGGCATCGTTCAATTACGATAACCCCAAAAAAAGGGAATACGACACTATCGCGCTCAGTTCAGTGGCAGTGGGGACAGGCACGATCCCCTCCGCTATCCTCTTGCGAGAACCATTTTCCCGTGTTCTGGTATACTTCATGATATCCTTATCAGTTTGTAAAAAGTAGCGTGCCAAACGGGAGTCAGGGTATCATCAACCATACCCGGCTCAGTAATCCTAATACCTCCCCCAAAAGCTACCTTCAATTACATCGCAGGAGTATTGAAGAAGGACAATCAAAGAATGATGAGTTCACCATGAGTATGCTGAAACTGACCGGCTGGGTCGAGGTCAACGGGCAACGACTCACACCGCAGGAAATCGAGGCAATTTTACAAAGACCACCCGGACGAGATTCTCCGTTTCGGCGGAGAATTCTTCTTCGCCGGTCACGGGTGCCGGGCCCGGGACCATTTCGGGATCATGCCGGGCAACTGCCCGAAAGGGACGCTCATCTGCGATGGTGTGGTGAAAGGGCAGATTAATCCCGCGGTTCCGGACCTGCCGCTTGAAGAGGCGATTATCACTGCAGTGCGGCTCCGCAGCGACCAGGGGGTGACTGCACTCTCGGGCGGGGTGGACTCGACGCTTGTTGCACACCTTGCCCGGCGCGAGTGCGTGGCAGTGGGGCTTGAGGACTCCCACGACCTCCGGCAGGCACGGCATGCGGCAGAGACGCTGGGACTTTCCTGCACGTATGTCACGATCACCCCGCAGGAGATTGCAGCTGCACTTCCCGTCGTTATCGGGGCCATCCCGGTCAAGGATCCGGTCAATACGAGCATCGCCCTGACCCAGTACTTTGTTGCCCGCTTTGCCGGGGAGCAGGGCTACCAGCGGATCATCACCGGGCAGGGTGCAGACGAGCTCTTCGGGGGATACTCCCGGTATCTGGAAACACCAACGCTCGCTGAGGATCTCGAGCGGGATTTTATCGGGCTCGAACAGCAGGCCGACCGCGACCAGGCAATCGCCGCACTCCATGGCACCTACCTTTCCATGCCCTACCTGGATGTGCGGGTGGTGCGCGCTGCACGCGCGATCCCGGCTGAGGAGAAGGTGCAGGGGGGGCGGCGGAAGGTCCCGCTCCGGCAGGTCGCAGAACGCCATATCCCGCCGGAATTCGCCTGGTACGAGAAGAAAGCGATGCAGTACGGGAGCGGGGTCTGGAAGGTGCTGCAGAAGCTTGCCCGAAAAAATGGTTATAAAGTGTCCCTGCAAGATTACATAGACCATATCAGCAGGGTGGACCATGGCCACTGAACAGGAAGTCAGACATATCGCAGAACTTGCCGACGTCGGCATCAATACGGAGGAACTGGGGACTTTACGCACCAGTTCAATGCAATCCTGGACTATTTTGACATGCTCGACCGGGTCTCGGGGGATACTGCGGTCACCCGTGACCTGTACAACGTGATGCGGGAAGACGAGATCGAACCCTCCCTCCCGCAGGAAGAGGTGCTGCGGAACGCCGCGGCACAGGAAGACGGATTTATCAAAGCGCCGCGGGTGATGTAGTGACGGGGCACGAGATCACTTTTGAACCGGATGACCGGTATCAATGCCTTCCTCACCACCTGCAGAAAAGCCCCGCACGGCCACGGGAAAACTCGCCGGTGTTGCCGTTGCGGTGAAAGACAATATCTCCACACAGGGTATCGAGACCACCTGTGCCTCAAAAATCCTCAAAGGCTATATCCCTCCCTACGATGCCCATGTGGTTGAGCTCCTCAAACAATCAGGAGCAGCGATTGTGGGCAAGACGAACATGGACGAGTTCGGGATGGGGACCACCACCGAGAATTCCGCGTTCGGCCCCACCCTCAACCCCTGCGATACCGGGCGGGTTCCGGGCGGTTCCTCGGGAGGCAGTGCTGCTGCGATCGCCGCCGGTATGGTGCGGATGGCGCTCGGCACCGATACCGGCGGCTCGATCCGCTGTCCTGCGGCATTCTGCGGTATCGTCGGCCTGAAACCGACCTATGGCAGGGTCTCGCGGTACGGGCTGATCGCGTATGCAAACTCGCTCGAACAGATCGGGCCCATGGGAAAGACCGTCACCGATGTCTCGACCCTCATGGGGGTCATCGCCGGCCATGACCGCCGCGACTCGACCTCCCATAACAAACCCTATACCCACACCCCGAAGGCGGATATCAAGGGGCTGAAGATCGGCATCCCGCAGGAATATTTCGGGGCCGGGGTCGACCCGGCAGGTGGCCGCCGTGGTCAACAAGGCCATCGGCAGGCTCGAGGAACTCGGGGCGACCACCGTTCCCTGCAGCATCCCTTCCATGGAGTACGCCCTTGCCGCCTACTACGTCACCTGCACCAGCGAGGCGAGCTCGAACCTCGCACGGTTTGACGGCGTGCGGTATGGTCCCGGGCCTGACACGAAGAAGACGTGGCACGAGGCGTTCCGGGACGTGCGGCAGGCCGGGTTCGGCACGGAAGTGCGCCGCCGCATCATGCTCGGGACCTTTGCCCTCTCCTCGGGCTATTACGGGAAGTACTATGCCAAGGCACAGATCGCCCGCGAGAACGTGAAAAAGGATTTTGCCCGCATCTTTGCCGAGGTGGATGTGATTGCCGGGCCCACGATGCCCACGATCGCGTTCAAGCTGAAGGAAAAGAGCGACCCGCTCTCCATGTACCTCTCGGATATCCTCACGGTCCCGGCCAACCTGGCCGGCATCCCCGCCATCTCCGTCCCCTGCGGGAAGGCTGCAGGGCATGCCGGTCGGGCTCCAGATCATGGGCAGGCCCATGGGAAGATGAACGCGTGATCGATGTTGCGTATACCTACGAACAGGCGGTGACCTGAGATGGCCGAAGACCAGGTCATTGTCGGGCTCGAAGTGCACTGCCAGCTCGACACGAAGAGCAAACTCTTCTGCGGCTGCTCCACCGATTACCGCAGTGACGCCCCCAACACCCATGTCTGCCCGGTCTGTCTCGGGCTGCCCGGCGCCATGCCGGTGCTCAACAAGCGCTCGATAGAGTATGCGATGCGGGTGGCAAAGGCGCTGAACTGCAGCGTGCTCCCCGAATCGGAGTTCTCGCGGAAGAACTACTTCTATCCCGACCTTGACAAGGCCTACCAGATCACCCAGTACGACAAGCCGCTGGCAGAAGGCGGGTACCTGGAGATCGAGAGCGATGAAGGAGGCGAGAAACGGATCCGGATCACCCGCATCCATGTCGAGGAGGACCCCGGCAGGCTCGTCCATATGGGCAATGCCGAGCGGGGCAGGTACTCGCTGGTCGATTACAACCGGGCCGGCATCCCGCTCATCGAGATCGTGAGCGAGCCGGACATGCGGTCTCCCAAAGAGGCACGGAAATTTTTGAACAAACTCCGGGCCACGCTCGAGTACCTCAGCGTCTTTGATTCCGAGAAGGAAGGATCGCTGCGGGTGGATGCCAATATCTCGATCAAGGGCAGCGAACGCGTGGAAGTCAAGAATATCTCTTCCTACAAAGGCGTGGAAAAAGCCCTCCTGTTCGAGATCACCCGCCAGAAGAGCCTGCTCCGCCGCGGGCAGAAGGTGGACCGGGAGACCCGGCACTATCTCGAGGCACGGGGAGTCACCCAGTCGTCCCGTTCCAAGGAGCAGGAGCACGACTACCGGTATTTCCCCGAACCCGACCTGCGCCCGCTCCATGTGCAGTCATGGGTGGACGGGATCGTCCTCCCCGAACTCCCGGATGCCCGGCGGGAGCGGTTCATCGCCCAGTACGGGTGCTCGCTCAACCATGCCCGCACCCTGACCGGTGAACTCCGGCTGGCAAACTTCTTTGAAAAGGTTGTTGCAGCAGATCCGGAAGGGCTCTGCCACGCTGGCCGATACGTGGATTGCCGATACGCTGATCGGTGAGCTGAATTACCGGGATATGAGTATCGATGCGGTGGATCCTGCCGGGTTTACCGGACTCTTAGCGCTTCTCAAGGCAGGCACCATTACCGACAAAAGCGGGATTGAGGTGCTGCGGGTCATGCTTGACCAGCGCCTGAATAACCAGTCCTGCGAGACACCCGTCTGCGATTGTTGACCGGCTGAACCTGAGAAAAGGTTCATTTGCGGCCAGTGCACAATCCGGTAGCGGAAGTCGTACCTGATGCCGACCCCATCCGTACATCAATAGCAGAAGTGCTCACCGAACATCCCGCAGCAGTCGAAGATTTCCGGAAGGGAAAGAAAGGGGCATTCAATTTCCTCATCGGCCAGCTCATGAAGAAGACGCGGGGATGTGCAGATCCCGGTGAACTGAACCGGCTGCTCACCGAAGAACTGAACAAGAAGGAGGCGTGAGAACCGTGCACCTGATTGTCGCGGAAAAGAACATATCGGCACGCCGTATTGCAGAGATCCTGGGCGAAGGAAAGAAGCTCACCGAGCATAAGGACGCAGGGGTTTCCACCTACAGTTTCGGCGACACCACCACGGTCGGGCTGCGGGGCCATGTGGTCGAGATTGACTTTGAGCCCGGTACAAGAACTGGCGCAGTGAAGAGGCAACCCCGCGAAGCCTGATCGATGCAAAGACCATCAAGATCCCCACCGAAAAGAAGATCGTTGCCCTCCTCCAGAAACTCTCCAAGCGGGCTGACCGCGTCACGATCGCAACGGATTTTGATACCGAGGGAGAACTCATCGGGAAAGAGGCCTTCGAGCTGATCCGGGCAGTCAACCCGAAGGTCACCATCGACCGTGCCCGGTTCTCCGCGATCACCCCGCAGGAGTTAAAACACGCGTTTTCCCATACCACGGAACTCGATTTTGCGCTGGCAGCAGCCGGCGAAGCCCGGCAGTCCATCGACCTGATGTGGGGCGCAGCGCTCACCCGCTTCATCTCGCTTGCAGCCCGCCGGGGAGGGCAAACATCCTCTCGGTCGGCAGGGTGCAGACCCCGACGCTGGGCATGATCGTGGACCGGGAAAAAGAGATCGAGGCGTTTGTCCCGGAAAAATACTGGCAGCTCTCGCTTGGATCGGAAAAGTCCGGCGAACGGATTGAAGCCCGGCACACCCACGGGCGGTTCCATGAAAAAGCCCCGGCAGAGCTCGCCCGCGACCGCACCAAAGCCCCCCTTGTTGTTACCGATGTAAAATTCGGGGAAAAACAGGACCGGGCCCCCTCACCCTTTGATACCACAACCTATATCGTCGCTGCAGCCCGGCTCGGGTTCTCGGCAGCCAACGCGATGCGGATTGCAGAAGACCTGTACATGAACGGGTTCATCTCGTACCCGAGAACGGACAACACGGTCTACCCCGCTTCGCTGGATATTGAGGGGATCTTAAAGACCATCCGCGCCTCCCCGTTTAAAAAAGACGTGGAGTGGGTGATGGCAAACCGCCGGGCTGTCCCGACCCGGGGCAAGAAATCCTCCACCGACCACCCGCCCATCCACCCGACCGGTGCTGCCACCCGGGAGCCGCTGGGCGATGATATCTTCCGGATCTACGAGCTCGTGCTGCGCCGCTTCCTTGCCACCCTTTCACCGGATGCCCGCTGGAAGACCTTAAAAGTCCTGTTCGATGCCGGTGGCGAGGAGTACACCGCCACCGGAGGGCAACTGGTCGAACCGGGCTGGCATACCGTCTACCCGTTCAGCGAGGCACAGGAGACGATCCTGCCCCCGTTTGTCGTGGGTGAACACCTCCCGGTAAAGAAGGTCACTCTCGAAGAGAAGGAGACACAGCCTCCTGCACGCTATACCCAGAGCAAACTGATCCAGCGGATGGAGGAGCTGGGCCTTGGCACCAAGAGCACCCGCCATGAAGTGATCGCAAAACTCGTCTCCCGCAAATACGTGGAAGGCACCCCCCTTCGCCCGACACTGGTCGGGAGAGTGGTCACCGAATCGCTGGAACAGCATGCCGACATGATCACAAAACCCGACATGACCCAGACGATCGAAGCCCATATGCAGCAGATCAAGGAGAGCACACGGACGCGGGAGGACGTGATCAGGGAATCCCGCCAGATGCTGCACCAGGCATTTGACCAGCTCGAGGCCAACGAGGCCGTGATCGGCGATGATATCCGGAGCAGGACTGCAGAGGAGATGAACCTGGGCAGGTGCCCGGTCTGCAAAGGCACGCTCGCGATAAAACACCTGCGGGGCAACACGCAGTTCATCGGCTGTTCCAATTACCCGGAGTGCACGTTCAACATCGGTCTTCCCATGGCCCAGTGGGGTTTTGCGGTGCGTACCGATGAGGTGTGCGACAAGCATCAACCTCAACTTTGTCCGCCTCGTGAGGAAAGGTGCCCGTCCCTGGGATATCGGCTGCCCGCTCTGCCACCACATCACCTCAAACGCAGAGTCCCTTGCCGAGATCCCGTCCATGAACGAGGCGCTCGCAAAAAAGCTCCTCGCACAGCACATCTACACGGTCGCAGAACTGGCACGCAGTACCCCGGAGTCTCTTGCAAAACGTCTTGATCTCTCCCCGGAAACTGCACAAAACCTCATCAGCGATGCAGGAATCCGTGCTGGAAAAACTCCGCCGCCGCTCCGAATGCCGGAAATTCATGCGGGACCACCTGATCCCACGGAAAGGGCGCAGTTATGCAAAGATCCTGACCGCCCTCAAAACTGCCGGGATCACCGAACTTTCCGGTCTTGCCCATGCTGATGTCGCGATGCTGAAGGCAGCCGGCATCGGTGAGGAGGAAGCGGCACAGGTCCTCGCCGAGGCAAAAACCGTCTACTACGGGCAGGTGCTCAAAGAGATTGGTATCCCTGCAGTCAGCCTGAAAAAATATGTCGCTGCAGGTATTACGAGCCCGGAAGCATTCTGTGACCAGCCGCCCGATTCATTGAGTAAACTCACCGGGATGTCTCCGGCCACCGTCCAGCGACACGTTGAACTGGTCTGCACCTACCTGAAGAAACCGGTGCCGAAAAAATTCTCAAAACAGCAGATCGAACGGGGGAAAAAGGAACTGCTGGCCATCAAAGGACTCGATAAGACGATGATTGAAAAACTGTCCCGTGCCGGTATCATCAATGCCACCCTTCTCCTGGAGGCCGATGCAGCAAAGGTTGCCGCAGAAACCGGGATCATGGCACATGTTATCCAGGACTTCCAGAAAGCCATCCGGAAAAAGCGGGATAATGCGGTTATCGAGATTTAACTGAAAGGATGATGGAGGGGACCGTGCCTATCCCCCTTACCGCCCCTGCGCTGAGCACGGTAGTGATGTATTCCCTTTTTGAGGAGGTATCGCATGTGGGGGAGCCATAGTGGCGGGGGTGAAACCCCGTAAGCGTTCAGATTTTTTAACATATTTCTCCAGAACCCATTTTTTCCCCCAAATCAAGCGCGATTCTTTGGTAATCATCATCAGACGGTTTTCTGAGAACACCGTTGGTATTGATTGCGTTGGCATATGAGAGGGGTGCCTTATCGGTATACACCGTGACAAAAACGACCGGAATTTCCCCGATGTCACCCTCTGATAAAGGTTGGTAATTCGTACTGATCCAATCACACTCTGTCACTTCCGGACTCGAGACGGTCTTGTTGAATGCCAGGAACTCCCCACGATTGAATCCGGTTTATTTTTATGAAGAGTATTGGAAATAATCATAGTCTCATTATGTACAAAGGTGAACACCTCCTAATCATCGGGATCCATGACCAGAATGTGGTGCTCTTGTAAGAATTTCGAAATCCTTGTGCATAACTCCCTGACCGTTCGGATACGGGTTACTTTTAGGTATCACCAAAACAGTGTACGATTTTTGTCATAATAATGAAAATCGCTTAAATAAGAATCGCAATAGCACCAAGAATAAGAAAATCGGGTTCTGCTGATGATCTCATGACGGTTCAGACATTTCGCCAGGTATGTCTCCGGTTTACGAGGAAATTCCACGCAAATGCCAGGAATATCCCGACCAGGTTTGCGAGGAGGTAATAGATCCCGAATACTGTTGTCAGGAAATACAAGGTACTTACGTTAATGAATAGCCCTCCGAACGATACTGCATGGAACCGGATGATCCTGCTCCCCCACGAGAATTTTTTGTCCGGGATATCCCCAAACGTCCAGAAGTCATTGAGGACAAAGTTCGACAGGAT
Source organism: uncultured Methanoregulaceae archaeon (assembly GCA_963699515.1). GTDB lineage: Archaea > Halobacteriota > Methanomicrobia > Methanomicrobiales > Methanospirillaceae > Methanoregula. The sequence goes on from CAVOUD010000003.1 coordinate 866,588, forward strand.
TGATGCTTCGATACCAATAAGACTTGACAGCATGAAGTAAACCCCAAAACCTTCCGTCAGGAAGAACAGGATCCCTTCATTGACAATGATTCCGGTCAGCCCGACAACCATGAACTTCGCTACTCGGGTAAACTCTGCATATCCGTGACTGTCTGTATGCGCTACCGAGAATTTGAAAATATCCCATACCTGTTCAACATATTCAATTATTGTCTGCTGTTTGAGTTTACTGCCACCATACTCTCTCGCGCCGAACGTGTAAGGGACTTCAGTTACTGTCTGCCAGTATCCTTTCCCGAGCACTTCAAGCAGGATCTTATACCCTTTCGGTTTGAGCGGGGCTTCCAGAACTACCTCTCTCCTGACTGCAAAGAACCCGCTCACTGGATCAGTGATATGCGGGAAGAACAACCGGGCCAGGAACGTCGCACCCCATGAGATGACTTTCCGGGCAAAACCCCAATTTTTTATTCTCCCCCCCGCGATATACCTACTGCCGATAACAATATCATTGCCTTCCTTTACCTTCCGATAGAGCTCAGGGATCTTCGCTTCCGGATGCTGACCGTCAGCATCCATTACGATAAAGATGTCCGAGGTCTTTCCCGCTTCAATAAATCCGTCAACAATCGACTGCGATAATCCGTGATCCCGTTGGCGGACGAGGATGTTGACGTTCGGGTGCGTCACGTTCATAGTATTTACGATCACTATTGTGCCATCACGGGAATTATCGTCCACGACAAGGATCTGCCCGTTCAAATTCTCTTGTTTGAGAACTGCATCAACAAGCGTGATCGTCTTTTCAATCGTCTCGGCTTCGTTCAGCGTCGGGATGATAACCGTGACATCAAACTTCATTTTTCACTCGTGTAAATAATAGATCAGAACCGGGGAGAAGGTGAATCCAACCACTACGATTTATTCGAAATATTTATTCCTGAACTCTTTGCCGAATGTGAGAAACATTGCCAATAATCAGCTGTCAAACAAATGAATCGAGATTATGTACCTTTGCTATGTGGAAGATATTGTGTTAGATGTATAGTAAATCATGGATTTATTAACGTTTATATAAAAACACTGCGAAATAGTTTGATTTTTTATCATTATCCGGCTCTGGAGAATTCCTTGTATTATGAGATGAAATACAAAGTACGGGTACGATGATGGAGGGAGCCGTGCCCGTCCCCCCTTACCACCCCTGCCCATAGCGATGATGACGTAGTACCTTTCTTAGATTTGTTGTACGTGTTCAGGAGTTGTAGTACCTGGTCAAGAATTGTAGTACATTTCCTGGAACTATATGACCGGTTCTGGAGTTGTATTATTTTTCCTGATTGTACTGTAAAAAAGCCGGAAAAAACTATTCGGCATATTCTCCGGATCTCCCGGGATGCATAGCAACAGGAAAAACGCGGGAAGAAGCTGAAGAACGGATACATGAAGCGATACAAAATGCATATCCGGGGCATCGTACAAAGACGGAATACCGGTACCGAAATCACATTCCTCTGCGTCCTTTGTTGCTGTCCAGTCTTGAATAAGGTCAGATTATCTTCTTTTTTTAAACTATTACACCGATCATACAATGTGGTATAACCCAAAAAAAGTTTATCCGGGCCCTGTTTTGCCCGGGTAGTCATTTTTCTTCGCCCGTTTCTTTTCCGGCGTTTAACAGCCCGGTTTGCAGGCCGTCCTTTATTTCTTCAATCGTGTCCGGTACTATCCGGTAGCGGTGCCATTCCCGGTTCATTCCTCGTACCCAGAGTTCCCGGTCAATCCCTTCCGGGAGGACCAGTTCCCGGAACTCCCTGATCTCCTGGGCACAGGAAACCCGGACGGTCTCGACCCGGTAGGCATTATACTTCAGCCTCCTAACCCGCACAAAACTGATTCTCCCGTTGTCATGGAACGCGAAATCAACCGGAGTCCCTACTTCAATAACCATTTCAATCAATGCAAATCCCCACGCAATCGCCCTGCGTTTTGCTTCACCGATCGCAACGACCGGACGTTTACCCCGTGCCATCAGGTGTCTCCCTCCTTACCAAATCCTTCCGGGATCGCTGACCGGATATCTGCTGAACAGGAAGGATATTCCCGCTTCGTTACCCTGGCCATACGGGACAGATATGCCACCTGTCCGCTATAGCCGTTCTTTGAACCGGTACAATAACGGTCAGGCAGGGTAAGATCCCCACACCCGCTCCCGTTCATCGCCCGGTTCCGTTGATGCTCCGATTTGAGTTTCATGGATTCTTTTTCCTGCCTGCGTACCTGACAGAGGTCCTGGTGTCGGGATCCGGAGCGTACGCTATCCGCTGATACCACCAGAGGAGAGTTTTTCGCCGGTTGCCGTCCTGCCCTGTGCCAGGCCGTATGGCACTACTACTTATGTGAAACTGGACACATATGTGTTGCTGAAGGCATACGATTTTCCAGGTAAAAAAAAGGCCTTATTACCCTATGATTGCAGAACGGAGCGAAATGCAAGCGTTGCCGGAAAAGAACAAAAATGGCCTTCACGCCTGAATGAAGGGATTTTTAATTGAACCCCCCGTTATTGACCTTTTTTTCCGGTTCCCGGCCTGAAAAAAACAGAAGTCATAGCAGTGACCGGTGACATGATTATATCCCTTTCAATGGATAGTATAGTCAAAAAAATGCCGTATCGGAACACCCTGAAAGGGAAATTATTTCATTGCTGAAAAGAGCGTATTTTTCCAATCCAGTCGATTTTAGAGGATTTTATCCCTCAGTGGACACACGGCGTCCAAAACCCTGTTCACCAGAACATCTGAAGGGGAAACGGGGGCTGTTTTGAGGTTATTTTCAACTACCGGAGATGATGTCACAAAAAAGGGAGATGAGAGAGAAAGAGAATTTTTTTTAATCCGGTCAATAGCGGATTATGTCAATATCCGCATACTTTGCAATTTCGATAAAATCCGTATCTGCCGTGATAATTGCACCGGCATGATGAAAAACAGCGATACCTGCAATGAGAATATCAAACGCATTCACCCGGTTTCCGGTTGCTGCCATCCGTGCCGCAATACCGCTTGCGATATCCGCAGCAGGGAGGTTGAATTCCAGAATTTCGATATCCGAGAAAAAATGCCGGAAAATTTTTTCTTCTTTTGGGGACTTCAATCGTTGCATTCCTGCCATAATCTCATAGTAGGAAATGATAGTTACTGCCGGTTTATCATTATCCGGAATGAGACTTTTAAGTTCTTCTTTTTTAAAAAAGTCAATCAGGTACGATGTGTCAAGAACGATCACCGTCGTGCCCACCCGGAATCACGGATCTCTCGGGTGGATACGTGCAGGCGATCCAGTATTTTTGAATCCCGTAACGCTCCGGCATATTCCCGTATGTCCCGGTTCTTTTTGCTGATCAGCCGGTTGATGACATCTGAGAAGCTTTCCTCACCTTCCTTGAGCATAAGAAGGGTGTGATAGGTATCATCCCGGATGGTTATCGTCTTCATTGCTCAATGCATTCATGCATGATAGTATTTAAAAATTTGTATAATCGAAGGTCTCCCCGTGTCGTTTCGGCACAGAGTTGATGTTCCGATACCGGTCCGGAGATCAGGCTGGTCGGTGACAGCCAGAATACTCAAACCTTCCCGGTGGGGTAATAATGAATGCCGATCATCCCCGTGATTCGGCGACCCACCGCTATTCCCCGGATTTTCCTGTGTCCGGTCCAAAACAAAGCTCAGAGCAGTAACCGGTGACAGGATAATTTCATCTGCAATGGATACCAGGGTCAAAAAAATTGCCTTGTTAAAACACCATGAAAGGGAAATTATTCTATTGCTGAAAAGAGCGTATTTCGTCAATCCGGGTGATAATTAAGGACTTTTCTTTCGCGGCGGACAACAAGGCCTGATTACCCTGTTCACCAGAGCACCTGATACGTAAATGGAGCCAGATTCAGGCTTATTTTTTCGTTCGGGAGATGAAGTCACTAAAAAGGGGAGATCAAGACGGGCACTAACTCTGAGTATTGAATGGTTCTCTCAATCATATACAAAATCTCGAAAGGCAGGTGCACGTGACTCAATCGTGAGGAGTTCATGAGCCGGTTCATTATAATTGGGGGAAAATTAATAATGTGGTAGAAATAAATATCTCTGGTGAAATATGACAAAAGTGGAGATTAAACCTGTCGATGCCCAGGGGCGGATCATCCTGCCGAAAGCCTGGCGTAACCGGTTAAAGACAAAAAGGGTCATGATAATCGATGAGGATGACCGGCTGGAGATACGCCCGGCTGATCACGATCTTGCACGCTTTATGGATGCTGTAGAAGTTGAGGCAGATCACTTTGACGATTATCACTCGCTGCGCAAAGGACTGAGAAAAGATGCGGTTCATTGATGCAAACCTGTTCATCTATGCTGTCCTCAAGCCAAAGAAGCCCCTTCCCGCCGCGGTCGTACAGAAAAAAACTGCAGCAAAAGAGATTTTCCTGCGGGTAAATGACGGCGAACCCGTTATAACAACTACCGTGCATCTCAGCGAAGTGGCAAACGTCCTTGAGGATGCTGCGGGGATCGGATTTGCCTGCGATCTCCTTTCCGCGGTGATGGCAAAACCTTCGGTTGCTGTCAGGCCGGTATCAGCAGACGATTACCGGAACAGCATCCAGCGGGCACAAAAATATGCTGTCAGCGTCAATGATGCCCTTGCCCTGATCATTATGGAACAGGAAGGTATCAATGAAATCTATACGTTCGACCGGCATTTTGAGCGGGTGCCGGTACGGTGTGTCCAGGAATAGGGTTTTATCCACGGGGTCATCGACTACCCGGACGCGATATCGTAAAAATCACAAAGAAACAGTACGTTACTCCTGGCCGTATTTTTATAGATAATCTGCTTTCCCCCCGTGGCCCTGATGTTTTCAGGAGTGTTTTTAGTACGGTGATTTCCCGCTCCCCTCCTTTTTGTTTTTATGTGAGGAACGAATGATTTTATGGGTAGAGACATACCTTGTATCCTGAGCTCTGGTGTCACCATCAAAACAGTGTACAAGCACTTCACCCGGTGAGAATGCCGATTATCTTCTGAATCACCTGTCCCAGGTGTTCGTCGTTCAGGTGACCAGCCCGGTATTGGATAATCCGACTGTCTGCCGTGAACAACCGGTTCGGTCTGAGGTTACTTTCCTGCCGGAGTGATCCACGCGAGAAATGCTGGTCCCTTTAGTGGGATTGCGTACTGGTCGGTTATCTGCCGGCTTGTTATCTGGCAGAGGATCACATCATCACCATCAGGCACTGCGACAACGAGTGCCGGGCGTTTTTTTTGCACTACTTAAATCTCAAAAAGGGAAAGAGGACAACTACCACATCGCCTTTTATATATCCGCCCACGCTTCGTCCTCCTCACTGCGCAACCAGTCTTTTGCAAGAGAGGACTCGCTTGCATATGCAGTTTCATTGGCATGTTTGTTTTGTACGGATCTGATAAAGTCAAGGATCTCACGATAGCGCTGCCGGGACACCTGGTACAATTCTTTGATGATCTGCTCTTCGGCTTCCAGGTATCTCTCCCTCAGTACTATTATGCAGGTTTATATTCCGTGAATATAATCAGAGTATCTGTGTACGGAAACAGTGCCGATAATTGGGCGATGAGGGAAGGGATGTAAAAGAGAGAGAAACCTAACGTGCAGATACACCCCATAAAATTATGCAGTATCAGAGGTATCCCCTTGAAAGTCCGGGATGCCATTAAGGTAATCGAAGCCGATGGATGGTAACTCGTAACAACAAAAGGAAGTCATCGAGTATAATCATCCGGTAAAACCCGGCAGGCTCATTATGACCTAGCACCCGGTGGTTGATCGCGCTATCCTGTTCACCAGAACACCTGATCGAACGAAGCCCAGACAGGGCTTATTTTACCTGCACGGGAGATAAAGTCCCGTTCCCCTGCGGTATAATTGATATACAATAAATGTATACATATTACTATGGCATCGACATCTGTATACAGTATCCGGATCGATTCCCGGGTCAGGAAGATGATTGATGAGATTCCGGACCGGAACCTGCCCGAAGAGATCCGTTCGCTCATCGAAGGAGCGGTGAGAAGGAAGCGAAAGGAGCAGTTGCTTGCACAGGCACGGGAGCGTCAGCACATCCTGCCTGCCGGTATCCCGGCAGCACAGATGATCCGGGAGGACCGGGATGTACGATAAGGTCGTACTGGATTCATGCATTATTGCAGCAATTTTCTTACCGGAAACGATCACCGGTAAAGCCATTGAGGCAGCAGCTGATAATGCATGCATTACGGTCGACCTTGCCTGTACTGAAGTGGCAAATGCTGCATGGAAACGGGCGGTGCATGCCGCTCATGATGCAAAAACGGTGAAGGCATCCCTGGATGATGCCCTTGCATTCATACGGGAGACGTGTGATGTTATCCCGGCAGATGACATAATCACTCCTGCATGGGATCTCGCATGCCGGCAGCGTATAACCGTCTATGATGCCCTTTTTATCGCTGCATCCGTCCGTTGTGATGCCACGCTGGTAACTGCTGACAAGAAACTCTCTGCTGCAGCAGGTGCATCCTGCCCGGTAGTACTGATAGAGTAACCTGACCGGCTGAAATAAAACAATGGTACCTCATAACGACTAAAGCGAACCATAGCCGGATAAACCTCCGGTAAAACCCGGCAGGGACCCGTCATGGATCATTATTGCTGTCGCGTTTGTACCCGATATCGATTTTGCCCTTGAGGAGATCCAGAAATGGGACTGGTTCGATGTTCCTGTTGAAATTCATCACGGCAATTTACACAACGTCCTGTTTCTGATAGTCTTTTCCTTCTTGTTTGCCGGAGTTCTCCGCTATTTCGGTATCAGGTTTGTTGACGGGCTGATCTGTTCAGCTATTGGCATAGCCGCACATTTATTTGCGGATGAACTTATAGCAAAACCCGGATACGCATTTTTGTGGCCAATACAACTCAAAAAGATTCGGGATTGGGATTATGAAAGAAATTCCCAACGTGTTCGGGATAGCAAACGAGCACCGTACTGCTCGTAGGAATAATTCTCTTATACGGGGCACTTCTCCTGCTAACACGTATTGAGGGGACTGGTTGGTGGAGAGTGTTTTTACGAGGGGGGAGAGCGGGTGCTCGGACTTTTTAATGATCATATTTTTTACTCTCTATAAATTATAAACTCTCGCCATGGTGAACAGTCCAGATGGTTCCGTTTGAATTTTGATTAATCTTGGCAGAAATTATTTTTTTTTCGTGTTTGGAAGAAATTCCAAGACAGGAATAATAATTTATTAGAAGGAAAGTTGAATTTTATATAGTCATATTGAGGAATAATATCCCCTCCAAAACTTCGTGAAAAGTAGTTTACACCTCCGAAATCAAAATTGGTAATACCGAGGCTATTGAAATATTGCATCGCTTCCCAGTGAATATAACAATTCGATTCTGAGATCTGTTTCTTTTTATCAATAGAATTTCCTAATTGGTATGCAGACTCGTAGTGATATTGCGCTCTCCTGATCGTGGACATAAAAATTGCCTCCTAATATTTCACCTTGGTTTTCAGCAATAAACAGGATCCCATACTTTTGCATGAATTTTGATGAAAGAATATTTAAACCAAAAGGAGCGAGATAATTCTTTTGTTTCATGAATCTTTGATTAAATCTGGTAAAATTCCTCAAAGTTATTGCTCACCATTACCTTTGTTCCATTCTTTCTCAGCCCGACGAATATGTCGTTTATGTCTGTCTATTCATCTTGTCCCAGATTTCATCAATGCCTTGGCCTAGATTAATTGTTGTTGTGAAGCATTGAATTATTTCAAATCCTTTAATCTTGTCCCAATTTTTATATGTATGATATGTCAACACATTACAATCTGGGAGATTTTTAGTAACAGGTTCTTCTACAAAATAGATATTCACAAAATTAAAAAAAAACCCAAATCTTCTTTCGGTAATTAACATATTGTCAAACCTTTTCATTTGATAGTTTTTGTAAGCAAATTTTGGTGATTACTCAGTACAAGCCACGAGACTATAACCAACTAAGACTTGGAGCAGATCGTTAAATAAATCACGGTCTCTGTGGTTGTATCTGAATTCCAGTTCTTTCAGGTAGAGAGGAAATTTCATGGGATCCACGCCATGATATTTCATCAACCGTTCTTTAGCAAAGGACCAGAAACCTTCGATACCATTGATGTAAACTTTACCATTAGCGAACTTTTTACCGTGGTCAATGCGTCTGTGTTTGAATCCATATGAGACGAGTCCGTTGTAACTTCTGAACCGGTCGGTGTAGATCAGACTGCCTCTCTTAACCTTCTTGATAGCCAATTCCAACAGAGTATCTCCCTTCACATCACCGACAACTTCGACCTTAACCTTGCCTCCTCGTTCCAGGATCCCAAATACCGGGACCTTCCCGGCAGTCCCCGGCCCCGGTTTCCTTTTCTTCTCCCTCCAAAATAGGATTCATCCATCTCGATCTCTCCGGAGAATGATCCGTTATCAGAATCAGTGATAATGATAGCATGCCGAAGTATCTGGTAGAGATGATAGACGGTGTTATATGCGAGACCCAGCTGTTTTGCTGATTCTCTGACCGATGTATCAAGTTCGAATAATTTGATAGCCATGAGAAATTTTGTGAAAGGGATTTTCAGCCCTTCCAGGATACTGCCCCTGCGGACTCCCCACTCTTTGTTACAACGATAGCACTTAAACTTGAATCTCCGTACTCTCCCGATATGATTCTCCCCGCAGAATGGACATGTGGTATATCGTTTAAGTATCCCTATTTCACGTAAAACCTGTTCGGCCTTCTCTTCATCACTGATGTATTGTGCCAACTCACTTAGGTTCATCCACTGCTCGCCATCACTCAGTTAGTTTATAGCAGTGGCTTAAATTAAGCAATCACCAAATTTTTCTTAGAGTTTAATTGAAAATATTACTATAAAGAAATTCTTTATTTCACTAAGAATAGGGAATACTCTTTAAAACAATCTATTTCACATCTAGTGATTCAATTAGTGAAAAACAAAATCGTACTGAACTGTAATTGAATGATTCTCCAATAAGAAATAATGGGTGATTATAACGCAGAGGGAAAAATTATTTCATCTATTTCTAGTTAATTGAATTACCGGTGCGGAGTCCAAAGGTGTTTCGTGTAATATTCCAAACACTATTGACAAAGCCAATCTTTAGTTTTTCGTTTAGCTACTGGCGAGGAAATTAAAATTTTTTCGATCACTTTTTCTCTAATCGTTGCCATGTCTTCACCTTTGGACAAAGAATCAGAAACTATAGCCCGGGCCGATGTATCACTTCCCTCCTTTTTTATTAACGTAGCCAGATACCGCGTATCGTCGACACCTTCTCGCCATCCTTCCCATTGGATTGTGTCGATGACACCATTGCTCGTAGGATAGGCAAATACGTGATCACGGTAATAGTGCTATGGATCATCAAAATCATTCCAGATACTTGACCATACCTATGTTGGTAAGCATAGTCCATTGCACCATCATACCCCGCATTCCATAAGGCAAACCCATAATTTTTGCGGTAAATTTCCGGATTCTCCACACCAACCTGTGGATTTGCATACGAGAAAATCTTTTTTCCATAACTATGCCATTTTGCAGCTTGTGTTGTGTTTAGAGAATCGGCGAAAATTGCGACATCTAAAAGATCTCCAACAATATCGACTGCATTCTGATTACCTGATACAGCCACAAACATCTTCGCCCCGGTTTCATGAACAGTCTGCCATGCGGTCTTTCTGATAGCAATATATCACCCCTAAGCTTCATCCATTCCATAGAAATAGACATCCCGATATCCATATGCTGAAGTGATGATTTTTCCAATTTACCACTTTATTTGCAAGTTTTGTAAGACCATTGGGTCTGTTGAATTGCCATATTGCCGATGCCAATAGCTACCCAAAACATAGATATGATCCGTTGGAAGACCAATTTGATTTCTTAACGAAAGTGCAGTCCCAAGTATTATGTATCATCAGATTGATATAATGTTGGATATAATACTCCATGATCTTTCATATTCTGGAGTTCTAATGCATATTGTGTCCGGTGTTTTCCATTCGGAATCTATTCCAACTTATGTGTTCGTGTAGATGTAGCTAACACCTCTATAATAAAGACCATACTCAACAGGTGCGGGTTCAAGATCAAAGGGCAGAACCGTAACACTAAAGTTCATCATCACAGGAGCTTCAGATGGAGTTGTTATTGTTATATTTCCGTAATAATCCCCTGCTGGAGTATTACTCGGGACATGAACTGTCAACCAGATTTGTTTATTCTCATTTGCCTTTAGTGAAAATGGTTGCAGTGATGAAGCATCATGAATCTGGGCATTCGATGGAAACGTAGCAGTAGGATTACTGATATCAATATATTGCTCAACACCGTTTATGGTTACTTTGAGATAATTGGTCTTGTTCACATAATCCACTTTAACAAGACTGTCATCTTTGAGAAGTAGTTCCGGGGCTAAGAATATCTGCCATGGAGTGATCATACCCATATATCGTCATCACCTGCCTGATACCATACCTTTACTAGTCGGACATTTATTGCATCTGCCGGGATGCTGTTTCCTTGAGCATTATAAAGATTTGGTACACTGATCGCAATTCCGGAGAGATCCTTTTGAGCAGTAATAATAAAAGAGGCGGATTCAAATTGATTCCGGCATGCAGTAATTGAAAAATTATTGCCTGGAGCTGCAGGAATTTCGTAATTAAATGGAAGGACTCTTATTGAAGTACTAGGTTCCCAGGGATATGGTATTATTGCCTGTCCAGGATGGTTCTTGATATATTCATTCTTTAATAGAAGAGTAATTCAATTCTTGCTGATTTGTCGCTTGAGCAGTTGGTATAATAGAAAAAAAAATCGCAAGTATTATTATGAAAATTACAAACCTTTTCAATTACATCACCGTATGTTTGCTATCCAATTAAATTCACACACCTCTTCAGATTAGACTTTTTAATCTGGAATTCCATTTATCTTATGTGTAGTATTTTTATTATATTAGCTTCATGTTCTTGGTAAATACAATAGTTTTCCAAATTTTTTACAAAACTATATCTTTTCAAAAAATACTAGATATGTAATGGTCTAAATTATTATATGACTTTTTTAGCGGACAATGTCAATAAGTATTTTTCCTATATTATCGCCAATGTCTTCTACTGAATTACTTCATGACGAATTATGTTTTCTTATGTTTCATTATTTATGATAGTAATCTAAAAAATGAAATTCTGAAAATGTAAACACTAAAAATAACTTAATTATCAATTGAATAGTAGAATAAGTCTAGGTCGGGAACATACTGATTAAACAAATTATAGAATTTTTAATAAATACTCTACATAGTTTCGTATCAATTTTATATCTTAAAATTTTTCATGAAAACATTGGGAGAGAAGGTCTGATATTTGTAAATAACCTCTCTTATGTTGGCTTTGGCTCTCTTTTTGCCTCAATTTTTTCTTTTACCTTTAATATTCTCGAAGTCAGATTCTTTGATCCAACAAGTTATGGGACTTTCTCACTCATCCAATCTGTTGCAATGTTTTTATATCTCCCGATGCTTCTTGGATTTAATAACGCAACCGTGAAGTATTGTCCTGAGACAAGTGATTTCAATATTCACTCTCGCATTATATCGATAACCTATATTTTCGTGATGATATTAACATCAATTTCAATATTAATTTTTTTCTTTTTTTCTTCTCCTATTAGTAAAATTTTTTTAATATCGGAAGAGATTTTTTATTTTGCAATAATTTTTGCTGTTTTTTTCGTGATTTTTATCCTTACATCAACTACATTAAACGGTCTTCATAAAATGAAAAATTATGCATTTTTTCAATCATTAAATTGTTTTATAATCCTAATAATATTTCTAATTTTTATTGCATTTGAAAAATTTTCCTATAAATCAATGGTTTACCCAATTTTAATCTCTAATGGAATAATCGGGTTAATAATTTTTATTTTTTACATTGAAAAAATACATAAAATTAAATATCGATATAAAGACTGATATCAGAATTATCACGATTTTCTCTAATATCTGGATTAGGCGGCTTATTCTTTTCTTTTTATTCAAATGTTGACAAAATTTTATTAAATTATTTTACAGGGATCGATAATGTCGGAATTTATTCAGTGTATTATTATTCCTCATTTACCGTAAGCACATTTTTATCAGGAATATTTATCACAGTTTTCTTCCCGACCGCCTCACAGTATAAGAATAAATTTTTCATATACAAAAAACTTCACAAATTAATTCCGTATCTATTTTTATTAGTTCTGCCATTTAGTTTTAATTTTTGAGTTTATAATTTTATTATTCTTTGGAAATAAATATCCCATATACCCTTTTTACTTCTTCTATTCTCATTTGCGGCAATTATCGTGATTTGGTACAGCCATATATGCGTTCCTATTCAGTTCAGAAGGAATAAAAGGTTCAAAAATTGTGCTTTCTATTCAAATTCTTATTGCATTGATTAATGTTACCGGTAATATTATTTTTATCCGCGTATAGGGCTATATGGTGGGGTGATATCAATGATTTGTGCATATTTGACCGGAATATTATTAATATATTACAAAGGGAAAAATTTTTTTGATACCCTTGGAAAAATTAATACTCTAAAGGATTAGGATTACAGATCTATTATAACATAATCCGAAATATTATTTATAAAGAATACGCTCCATTCGCAAATATTTTATTTTTCTGATTGAGAATATATTCGAATGAAGATATTTTTGTCTCTTCTCTATTGAATCTCATAAAAGATATTATAATATTCATTTGAAACAGTTAAAAAAATATATCCCTTTAAAATGTCTTGTTCAGATAATTCCAATAAAGATTTTTGATATAATGTGGATTGTTGAGTTATCAGACTGGTAATTTTATTATTTCCATAACCGTCAGAGAATATTTGAGCATTTTTATGAGAATTATCTTTAAACCATTGCAAAGCCTTTGCATCTTGATCAAAAATATATGCAAATCCAAAATTGTCAATATTTTTTGAATTTTTTGGAGAATTTAATATTATTGAATAAGGAATTCCATCAAACTGATTAGTAATTCCAGTTGCAAATAAAAGTTGGGGTATTAGTAAGAACAAGAGAATTCCGGAAATTATCTTATTTTTATTGATTTACAATAATTTATCAGCGCTTGAATATTTTTTTATGAAATTTCATTTTTGAAAAATGTAAATTTTCCTTCATAATACTAGATTGAAAAAATTATATGCTCCGATTATTAGAAAAACTGGTAGCACAATATAAGATTAATTCCTTAATTCTTCCTGTGTCGTATCCAAAAAAAAGGAATGGGGCGAAAAAAATACATAATAATAATACCAAATGCAACAAGACCCATGAAAAATAAAGTTCTATTAATATTAACGATAAATTTGGGAAATGAATTTCTTTGAATTTCTTTCCGTACCCAACTATAACAATGCAAACAGAATTCCAATACCGATTAAAACAATAAATAATATCCTTGTGTAAATTTATAAAATTCCATAGGAATGAAGGATTAATTAATGGATGTATAGATATATTTACTTACATCATTTTTTACCAAATCATTAAAAATAGCTAATTCGAAAAATCGCAGAATCTCATTCCAGTTGTGAAAACATTATTAATTATTTGTTGATACCAAAAAAAGATCAAACTAAGAAATAAAAAATAAGCGGTAAATTGACAAAACGATTTTCCTTTTGATTCTCAAACCTACTGAGTATTAAATCTATTAAATATACTAAGAGAAATAATACCGAAAAAAATCAATGCAGTTGTGTAATGAGAAAAAATTGTTCCGGCAATAAATAACATTAAATAGCACATATTTTTTCCTATTTGGCAATTCTTTATCGCATAGTACCAAAACTGCAAATGCAAAGAAAAAAATTGCTAATGAAGTTCGACTAGTTATAGAAGTAAAAATAAAAATGTGTTGAAACATAAAAAAACATGAAGCAAATAATGCTAACAATTCATTAACGTACTTTTTAACAATTACATAGATGATTAACGGAGTTATCGAAAATAATAAGGGATATAATAATTTGAAAAGGAGTTGTGGATCAATATTTAAAAAATTCTTCAAATATGGTAGGCAATATCGAAATACTTAATGCAGCACTCAGTAAAAAAGAAGGATCTGGAATCCAGACAGAGTGAATTAATGTAGTATAGAAAAAATAATATTCTTCATGTGAATCAATTCCAATTATATAATTGGATCTAAGTGTTAATAGCATTAACAAAGAAAAACTTATTAAATAAATAATGAGTGGATAAATACGTTTGATTGAATTACTATGGTATATGATTAAAAATAATAGTAGTATTGGGATTAAAAAAATTGAAAAAATTAAAAAGAGATTGGTAATATTCAATATTTATTAAATAAATACCTATTTGAATAAATACTAATATTATGAATCCGAAAATAAGGAATATTTTTTCGATTTTAAGAATTTTTGGTAATTTAAAAGAAATTATGGGCGCTTTATTAGTATATACGATCAATAATGTTAAAAGTAAAATTACAATCGAAAACCAAATTTGCAGGTTCTGAGAGAGATAATGGGTCATTAGTTCCAAAAAAAGGTAATAAAGTATTTATTAAAAGACCAAAAAGAAGATCGAATACTATACTAATTCCTATTGAATATAAAAAATTCTCATAAATGTCAGTTACTTTGATTCTAAAGAGAAGGCAAAATAAAATACCAGGGACTATACATAGTACAATTAATCCAAATATTGGAAGAACAAGTGGTATCCTGTATGATAATGCAAGATTAAAAATAACTAAAAAGCAAATGATATAATTAAGAAACCAAATATTTTTATCAAATTTTATCATTTTAATCTCGTTATTTCAAAACGTTTAATAGTTTTTTATCTCCATTTCTTTCGTTCTTTTAACCATATTTGTCAATATTATATTAAAATAATCAATTACTTGGTTATTTCTTTTATGTTGAGATGTACCATTTATTACGAGCCTCCGATTTCCCTTATCTAAAAAATGCAAAAAAAATTGCATTAAAAGGGGTCGCAGAACTGGGATCATATATCCGCAGATCTATTCAATTTTCTTTAACTGGTGTAAGCGTTATTCTCGATCGAACTCAATTTAATGTTTGATGAATATGCAAATCCTGGAAAAATCGATTCGTGCCGACGGTATAAAACGAGGAAAAGGTACATAAGAAACAACCGTTTTTTGGAATCCTTTGTTGGAATGTTGCAGGTCTGGGTTGAAGTCGTTGACAATGTTGAAGCTGACACGCTCCAAACACATATCTCAAGAAAAGTATCAACTGGATCTATACGATTCTGATAGGATTAAGATGTGAAAAATACTATTCGTGTTCAAAATAATTAGGGGCTGGATTCGTTATTTATATTAAATAATATAACCGATTCCATTTTGTAACGCTTCATTCATAGTTTTTTTATTTTGTTCGGTTATCCCCGTTTCTAATGTCCAACCTTGATTAAATACTGGCATTTTTTCCATATTTTTTTTGTGTAGATTGATATTGTCAGAAGTGAAACCAATAACTCGCCCGGATTTCCTACGGCAACTGAATTATCTGGGATATCTTTGGTAACCACAGAACCTGCCCCGATAATTACATTTTTACCAATCTTCACGTTTGGCAAAATTATGCTCCCCACACCTATAAAAGTTTTATGACCAATAGATACCCGTCCAATTTTTGAATAACCTGTGTGCCTTTTTACTGCATCGTGGACTAATATTATTACGCGGCTTGTCAGAGTACAGGAATCACCGATTGATATTAACCAAGGGAAATTAGTATCAATCAAAACGTCAAATCCTATAAATACATCTTGTCCAATATGAAGACCTTTCTTAACAAGTGTAGGTATATCGTCTCCACGGAATTTATGAAAGAATTTAGCAATAAATTGTTTAAAATTCATCGAATTACACCTTAATATATACTATATACATATCTTGCATGTACTTTTTGGTTTAATGTTAATAAATAAATGGAATTGTTTATTTCAAAGTCTGGTCATAGGTTATTTATTAATTTTTCCCAGTTTTCCACGGTTCTCTCGAAAGTAAAATTTTTTTCCACAAACCGTCTCCCATTCTCTGCAATCTTCTCCGAATCTGGAGAATTCAACGCTTTGATTACATTCTCTGCAATACACTCTGGTGAATTATCCCCCATAATAAACCCTGTCTTCCCATCTTTAATTATATCCGGTATCGCACCGACCGGTGTTACTAGCACTGGTGTCCCGCAGGCCATGGCCTGGAGTATTGTGTAAGGAAGCCCCTGGGTCTCGGATGGGGAGCAGAAGCATAAGTCGGTTTAGATATTTAGGGTAATCTTCGTTGGATACCCAACCTGGGATGTCAACATGGTCCATGAGTGTTTCAGTTTTTAGAAATGCCTCAATACTATTTTTTAACTGGCCATCCCCTCCAATGAACGCACGGAAGTCCTTCCGGTCTCTGAAGATAGCAGGGAGAGCCTGGACGAAGTTCTGGACGCCTTTCTCCGCGGATTCAGCCGACCGATGTAGCCGATGAGGGCGGGGCGGACCAGAAAGAGGTGTAATAACGGTGAAAGTATCAAGATTAACGATATGATCGTGGGCGATAAGGATTTTGTGTCGGTAGGCTTCGAGATGCCATTCGGAAATAAGTCGAGGAGA
>CAVOUD010000004.1:0-43708 GCA_963699515.1 uncultured Methanoregulaceae archaeon
ACTTGTCGGCTGTTTCAAGCTTGTCCCCGCTCTCTTTAAGCATCTTTTCAGCAGTGAATATAGCTGTATCCGCCTGGTTGTGCACCTCAATCTCCTCGCGCTTTTTCTTATCATCAGCTTCGAACTGTTTGGCTGCATCCATCATCTTCTTGATGTCTTCATCAGAGAGTTTCTTATCTCCCTTGATCGAGATTGCCTGCTGGTTGCCTGACCCCAGATCCTTTGCCGACACATGAATAATACCGTTTGAGTCAATGTCAAAAGTGACTTCAATCTGGGGTATCCCACGGGGTGCCGGCAGGATGCCGGTGCAGCTGGAACCTGCCAAGGGTGAAGTTATCTTTTGCCAGAGCACGCTCTCCCTGTACCACATGGATCTCGACACTGGTCTGCCCATCAGCTGCTGTTGAGAATATCTGGCTCTTGCGTGTGGGGATGGTGGTATTGCGTTCGATCAGTTTGGTTGCGATACCGCCAAGGGTCTCGATGCCCAGCGTGAGCGGAGTGACATCGAGCAGGACAATATCTTTTGTCTCACCGGTCAGACACGGCACCCTGGATTCCTGCACCGAGAGCAACGCACTCATCGGGGTTGATGCCCTTGTCGGGTTCTTTGCCAAGAATCTTTTTTACGGTATCCTGGACAAGGGGGACACGGGTAGAGCCTCCCACGAGGAGGACGTGATCGATATCTTTTGGCTCCAGCTTCGCATCGCTCAGTGCCTGCTTCACCGGCCCGACTGTGGATTCGACAAGATCCCCGATGAGCTGTTCGAGTTTTGAACGGGTAAGATCGATGTTGAGGAATTTCGGGCCACTCGTATCCGTAGTAATGTAGGGCAGGTTGATATTGGTGGACTGGCGCTGTGAGAGCTCGATCTTTGCATTCTCTGATGCATCACGCAGTCTCTGCATGGCATATGGATCATTGCGCAGGTCAACACCCTCTTTTTTCCTGAACTCCTCAATAAGGTAGTCTGTTACGCGTTTATCGAAGTCATCTCCACCAAGGTGGTTATTTCCGGCGGTTGATTTTACTTCAAAGACACCGTCACCAAGGGTCAGGATCGAAACATCAAATGTACCGCCACCAAGGTCATAGACCAGGACGGTGGCATCCTGTTCTTTATCAATACCATATGCCAGTGCGCTTGCGGTGGGTTCGTTGATGATGCGCATGACATCAAGACCGGCGATCTTTCCGGCATCCTTGGTTGCCTGCCGTTGTGCATCGTTGAAGTATGCCGGGACCGTGATAACCGCTTTTGAAATTTTTTCACCAAGATATGCCTCAGCATCGACTTTCATCTTCTGCAGGATCATAGCCGAGATTTCCTGGGGGGAGTAATTCTTGTCGTCGATTTTGATTTTTTCAGTCGATCCCATCTTACGCTTGATGGACTGGATCGTCCGCTGGGGATTGGTTACTGCCTGGCGTTTGGCAAGACTCCCGACAAGTCGTTCTCCTTCTTTGGTGAATGCAACGATCGATGCGGTTGTCCTCCCTCCTTCTGCATTGGGGATCACGATCGGCTTTCCTGCCTCCATGATGGACATACAGGAAAAGGTTGTTCCCAGATCGATTCCCAAAACCTTCTCTTTTGCCATTTTTTATACCTCCTGGTCTTTCTGATTTCCTTTGGATACTACAACTTTTGCGTATCTTATCACTTTATCATGCATGCGATACCCGCGTGAGACTTCATCGATCACGGTACCCGCTGGTTCTTCTGACGTGATATGAGCGATGGCTTCGTGTTCTGCGGGATTGAATTGTTTTTTTCGTGCATCTAGGGGAGTTATACCATTGCGCAGCAACTGGGCGTTAAGGAGCTGCCGGATCTGAAGAATACCTTCACGCAGGTGGGTATCATCCGTTTTTAATGCCCGTTCAAAGTTGTCCACCACTTCAAGAATGTCAATGGCGAATCGTTCGTTTGCAAGCGAAATTGTGTTCTCTCTTTCACGAGCTGTTCGTTTTTTGAAATTTTCAAAGTCTGCAGCAAGCCTGAGGAGCTGATCGTTGAGTTCGGCAAACGCTTTCTTTTGCGCTTCGAGCTCAGCTGCAAGCTGCTGAGATTCCGTCAAGGGATTTTCTGCCGTACCGGAATCCTGTATTTCAGTTTGTTCTGTACTGTGTTCTGCGTCGTGCATAGTACATCCCATTCGATGTTCCAATATCTATTGTATTGTGGTTCTATATATAGTTTTATAATCGTCCCACCAAGAGAACGGTTGAATATTACCTGTTTTTCATAATTAGGGCGAAATTATTCGAATAATTCGATATTCAGGCATTTTTATAAGATTATTTTATGAATGCCATCTGGACGATAATGGGACACAGGATTATAGAATGGGATACAGTTACCTATCATTTCCGTAATCGATAGATGACTGGTGATATTCTCTCAGGACTATAAACTACATACATTTTTCTTTCCTGTCCTGCATACACTAGACCATGAAGTGGGCACTGCTCTCTGTCTGGGACAAGACAGGTATCATCGAGCTCGCACAGGACCTTCTTACTACAGAAATACAGCATCATGAGTTCGGGAGGAACCGGAAAGGCACTTGCAGAGGCCGGTATAAAGTTTACCGAGGTTTCCAGTTATACCGGTTTTCCCGAGATGATGGATGGGACGGGTAAAGACCCTGCACCCAAAAGTTCACGGGGGTTTACTGGGAAGACGGCAGGTTGATGATGCGGTAATGGCAAAGCACGGCATCAACCGGATCGATCTGCTCGTGGTAAACCTGTACCCGTTTGAGAAGATGTCCGGGCAGCAGATGAATCTTGAAGCATTAATCGAATTTATTGATGTCGGCGGACCGGCAATGATTCGTGCAGGGGCAAAAAATTACAAAAATGTCGCTGTTGTTGTTGACCCTGCAGATTACCAAGACAGTGATCACAGGCAATTCAAAACGGTGAGATCTCTTCGGATCAACGCTTGAACTTGCAAAAAAGGCATTTGCCAGGACTGCTGCCTACGATGCAGCGATTAGCAATTACCTCTACTTGCTTGATTCCCCGTTTCCCTCAACATTCACCGTGCAGTTCAATCATGGCAGGACCCTGAGATATGGAGAGAATCCGCACCAGCAGGCTGCTGTATATGGCAATTCCGGAATTGCAGGTGCGGAACCAATTCAGGGAAAGCAGATGTCATACAATAATTATCTTGATGTTAATGCTGGTGTCGCACTTCTCCGCGAGTTTGATGAACCTGCTGCCGTTATCATCAAGCACAATAATCCCTGCGGGGTTGCCATAGGTATCAGACCTGCTTGATGCCTATATCACAGCCCGTGAAGTTGATCCTGTTTCTTCCTATGGATCGGTTGTCTGCCTGAACCGGGAAATTGACAAAAAAGTGGCAGAAGAGATTGCCAGAGACGTTTGTTGAAGTCCTTGTCGCTCCCTCATTTTCAAAAGAGGCCCGTGGGATCATGGCAAAAAGGAGAATATGCGTGTGCTTGCAATCCCGCGAAAATCCGACGGTGATGAGATCCGGTCAATCGATGGCGGTGTTCTCGTCCAGCGGACACCTCTCTACCAGGAACACTGGGAAGTGATCACCGACCGGGATCCAACTCCTGATGAGATGCATGCAATCCAGCTTGCCTGGAAGGTGTGCAAGCATACCAAGAGCAATACGATCATCTTTGCCGACCAGAAACGCACTCTGGGAATCGGTGCCGGCCAGATGAGCAGGGTGGATTCAGCAAGGATTGCAATTGAGAAAGCATGTGCTTCACTCAAAGGTTCTGCTGTGGCTTCAGATGCATTCCTGCCATTCCCGGATACGCTCGAAGTTGCTGCTCAGGCAGGAGCAACTGCACTGGTGCAACCGGGTGGATCTATCCGCGATAACGAAGTAATCGATGCTGCAAACCGGCTGCATATGGCAATGATATTTACGGGCGTGCGTTACTTCAGGCACTGATTTGTGCTCTTTTTTTTAATTTTGCGTCAATTTTTACGATAAATTTATATTCTGCGAAATAATCATAGCTTATTTAAATCGTTTGTGGCTGAACAGGTCATGGATGATTGGCAGAAATTGCCTTTCAAGAGGTTTACAGATATGGATTACGGTAGTATGGTTGGTGAATCCTTTGAATATGCAAAGGAAGCTGTTGTTGGCAAATGGAACAAGTGGCTGATGCTGATCATCGCAACTATCCTTCTCGGAATTCCCCTGATGGGATATGTGATGAAGGTTCTGAGGGGTGAAAAACCCGCACCTGAAGTCGACGACTGGGGCACACTCTTCATTGACGGTATAAAATATCTTATCGTTTCCCTGATCTATGCAATACCATTATTATCGTCTGGGTTCTGGTTATGGGAGCATCGGCGGCGGCTTATAATGTCCGGCAATTACTCAGCAATGATGGCAGCATTTGGTGCTGTGGCTCTCGGCGTTTTGGTCATGTTCGTCCTTGCAATCATCATTTCAGTCTTTGAAGTAATCGGAATAGTCCGCTTTGCCCGAACCGGAAGCATCGGTGAGGCGTTTAATATATCCGCAATTCTTGCAACAATCAACAAAATAGGCTGGGTACCGTACATCATCGCACTAATCGTCCTTATTGTTGTTGCTATTATTATTGGAATTATTGTTGGGATCCTGACGATGATCCCGTACCTGGGCATTATTATTTACATTTGTCTCATTGCTCCGATAGCACTCCTGTTTGCCCGTTATATATGCCTGCTTTATGATATTGCCGGTGCAGCCTGACCCTATCATTTTTTATATCTTTTAGTTGTCAACGCTGGCCGGGTTTATTTTAACTATAGTTAATCATGAGAATTTTGTGTTGAATGAAAAACCTGTTAATACCATAGGATCTGAAACGTGCCTGCTGAAGTAAAAAAAATTAAGAACACTACAGATAGAGAAACCAGACCTAATGGGTTTTTGGAATCGTATCCCAGTATTCACACTCCCAATTTTTTTGTTATTCAAACATAAAATTTGAAAAAAGAAGAGAGAAAGGATCTATCCTGACGTTTAAATCCCTATAATCACCGGACGGTGACCTTGTCCAGGCGTACCGATCGATACCGGTTTTTGATCTTGTCAGTAAAAAAAGTCCCGGTCGATTGAGCACTTAACAGATTTGCATAGATATGCGAAGGAACATTTTGGTATTGAAACACCATCCCGGAATGGAACTCAATCTCTAAATTCTTTAAATTATTATCGTAACCTACCGTTTTCAGGTTACAGGATTGAACGGGTTGTCTTTCCAACATAAATCACCATATCTTATAGGTGCTTTCAACAGATAATGCTTGGTAATAATAAAAAAAAAAGATATCATCCTTTCATAGATCTCATCATTGAACAGGGGGTATACCATCTTTTTCTCAAAGGGTGGTTCTCAAGAGTACCATCTTATGTAGAATAAATTTTAAATATTTTCAATACTAACATTACGTAAAGATGTACGATGCTGTTGAGGTTTCCCGCCTGCTCGACATCCTCGGGAACCGGAACCGAAGGCGGATCATTGAATTGTTGCGACAAAAACCCTGTTTTGTCACCGAAATCTCAGAGACCCTGATGCTCTCGCCCAAAGCGGTCATCGATCATCTCCAGATGATGGAGCGGGAAGCAATCCTTTCCTGCCAGATGGACGACCGGCGCCGGAAATATTATTATCTCGAAAATGACATTCTCATCGACATCAATCTCAAACAAGTGCGGGTGCTTACTGGAGGTAATTGATGAGCAATAAAACAGAGAACGACCAACTTAAAAACTCGGTCATCATGCTGGGGAGAATGATTAAAGCCCACGATATGATCCTCTCAAATCTCGAACAGGTAAACCATGATATCGAAACAAAGATTAATGACCTTGCCCGAAACCATAAGGATTTATTCAGGAGCGATCGAGAGATTACTGTAATCATTGCACTCTCACATGACTCTCTTACGTTTCAGGAACTGGAACAGGTAACGGAAATGTCACAAAAAGATCTTGGTGAAATCCTGAAACGGTTCGAGCGTAAGGGACTCATCGGGACGGATAAAAGACCAGTATCACTCCGAGGCGTATATGCAGAATAATCCAAACAGTCCTTACGACGATGTTTTTAACAACCTCGCAAAGATCGTTGAAGACATCGTAAAGAACATGCCGGACAACCAGCATGCACGCATAGTAGGATACACGATAATTACCCGGCACCCTTCAAACGGTGACCCCGAGATCTTCCAGGCAGGAGATCCTGGCGATGATGAGGAAATTCCGTATGAAGTCGTGGAATCTGATGATATGATTTTTATTACTGCAACGATGCCCGCTAATCCAAAGAACGCTCCCTCTATTGATATCCAGACAGACAGCGTATATATCTGTATTGACAACCGTGACATTACCATCATGCTCGAACATCCTATAGACAGAATTCACAGTTATTATCGGATCCACCGGGGTGTGATGGATATCACGCTGAAAAAGGTAAAACAATCCTGATTTTCTTTGAGTTTAAAAAAATTGATAGATTGAAACCCTTTCGACCTACCCGAGTTTCCAGACTCCTACGGTATTTCCATTGAATACAATTTCAGCATACGCTTTTTCCGGAGTAAGCAGAGCAGGAACCTCATACACAAGATACCCATCAATTGCATTGCTCCTGCCCGGATAGAGGTAGGCAAGCTGCGAGCCATGCGAATACCCGAAATCCTCAACGTATTCAGTACCAAAGAGTTTTGAGAAATACTGGATTTCCTTTACTTCAATTGCTGTTGCCTTGCGATCTGAGGATTTATCGGGAAGGTAATGGGTAGGATCCGGAGAATATTTTTGTCCATCATAGTAGACATCGATATTACCGGAAGTTGGGGGCCAGATACGGGTGTCACCTTTGTTAAAAACATTAATGAAAACAAACAGGTATTTGTTTCCCGGTTTTGGTTTCTGAAGGTAATACTTATTATCCATATCGTTATGCCAGAGGTACGTCTCATTTATCCAGATACGGTACACCGTACCTTCGCTTGCAATTTTATCCTCGCCGAACAGGAAACCCTCTTTGAGAGGAAGTGCATTCGGAAACTGGTCTGGCGTTGGGGTTGGTGCAGCAGTGGCAGTCACGGTTGTTTTTGGGAGGGACGGTGTGATTGAAGACTGTGCCAGTTGATGGAGGAAGGCCGGTTGAAATGGGGGAAGATCAAGTGATATCTTTGGTCCTACTACTCAAAACTACTACTGCTGCGATGATCAGAACAACAAAAATTCCCGCGATGATTTTTATCGGTATCTTTCCTGCACTACGAGTTCCCGCAGGAGAGGAACTGGTTGGGAGTATCTGTGGTTCCTGACCATCCGATGCCGGAGGTTGAAGCGACAGTGCTGGTATTTCCGGATCAACCGGTGTCCCGCAGCTTTCACAGAATTTTATCTCTTCCGATAATAGTGCTCCGCATGCGGTACAGAATTTTTGTCCCATACATCATACTCTTCTTAAAAGCTAATAAAAAGGGGGTTTGCATCCGCATGACGAAAAGGAAATCATCAATTCGTATTGAAAAGAAAGAACCAATTACCCGTATTTCCTGCGTAAAAAAAATGACTTCGGGAATGCTGAAAAGGATTATACCTTAACCGGTAAATCCGATAAGACCCACGGGGTAATGGACTTCTTGCCTGATCGCATTTCGTGGAACTGTCGCAGCGAGACGGTGATGTCACGGGTGAACGCAAAATACCCGATCTGGGTATTCCGGCAGAGTTTCATCGCCATGTCCATGAGTCCCCGGGGATCCGGGCGTGCTTCGCCAAGCCAGATATGGAAGATGTTCCCACCATCGACAATCGGGAAGAATACATGTTCGATCTCCATGCGTTTGGTGAGCGGGACATTTGCACCCGGTGCAACATGGGTGCCGTTGGTATAGTAGATGGGGAGATCGCGGCTCTTGCCCAGCATCTCCAGGCCTTCTTCAAGATCACCCTTGATCACCTTTACTGCAAAATCGTGATAGCGCCGGTCGAGCAGGTCGGCAACCGCAAACCGCTGCCCTGTTGTCTCGGCAGGTGTCCGGGCAAGCGCAATGGTCATGTTGTTCTTCTGTGAAAGTTCACGACCATAGAGTTCCATCTCGGTCATCGCCCGGATGGCGAGCTTGAATGCTTCTTTTGATTCATGGAGTTGTTTACCCGTATGGTGCTGGACCATCTCGTTGACACCGACAACCCCGATTGTGTACACCAGTCCTTCAAGGTCAACGGCAAGCGCACCACGTTCACCGGTATTCGGGTCTTTTGGGCGCTGCATGGCAAACGGCATCCGGCTGTTTGCCCGGATAAGGTCCATCCAGCGTCGCTTGATCTTGAAGATCTCGACAGCAACATCCATGAGTGTCTTGAGTTCAGCAAAAAGGCGGGCATCGTCTCCTTCAGCATTGTACGCCGCCCGCGGGCAGTTCACCGAAACAACCTGCCATGAACCCATCGAGAAGTGCCTGCCATCTTCAAAGAACAGTTTCTTGTCAAAATCCGAATCCTTGTCTGCAACCGCTGAGAACTGGTAGGCACAGCACTGGTAACAGGAAATCCCTTTACCCGCACCCCGGTAAGCAGGAAGCTGGTTATCGTAATACGGTGTACCGAACTTTGACGCGAGCTCGAACGTCATCAGGTATAATTCCTGGAACGTGGGCAGGTCCGGGTTCTTCCGGTTGAACTCCTCGCGTTCGTTCATGAAATCGGGCTCAATGGAGATCTCCGGTTTTGGGAAGTTGAAGGGTTTTCCCCAGTAGTCTCCCTTCGAGCATCACTTCCATGAGTGCCTTGAAGAGCAGGCGCACTTCGCGTTCGAACTCGCCATAGGTCCGCAGGGGTGCAGATTTCCCATCCCATATCTTTCCCTTGTAGACGCAGGGCTTGTCCTGCCAGAGGGTCGGGACACCCGGGGAGAGCTGGATGGACGAGAAGACGAGCTGACCGCCGCGGGCAACCATCATCTGGGTCATCTCGTACACGAACATCTGCATCTTCTGTTTGATCTCGTCATAGGCCATTCCCTCCATGTAGGGCGCGAGGAAGGTGAGGAAGTTGTAGTAACCCTGTCCCCCGGCAAAATTTGTCTGGGCAGAACCGAGTGCTTTGACCGCATGGAGGATTGCCACTTCTGCACGTTTTGCCGGGCCTGCAACCGAAGCCTTCGTGCCATTGCCGTCAGGCATCAGACCATAGTAGAAGAAGTAGCGCAGGTCCCAGTCCTGGCAGAACGGGCGGGTACCGAAATACTCGAGATCGTGGATGTGCATCTCTCCGGAGAGGTGGTGGTCGGCAAGATCCGGGGGGAGCTGGAGCAGGTATTGTTCCTTTGAGATCTTGTCTGCTTTCTTCTTGTGCGAGGTCTCGGCATTTTCCTGCAGGTTTGCATTATCGTGCGCTTCAAATCCCCTGCCCGACATCGATCTGGTGCGCATCAAAAACCGGTGTACCGACACGGGTGGAGACATTGCGGTACTGTATCATGCCCTTTTCAAGCAGCGTGATATTGACAATCTCGCGGATGAGCGGGCCGGAGAGGGACTTCAGGCCCATGTTCTTGATCCGGTTCTCGACATCGAGGGCGATTTCCTGCGCGGTCTCTTCGTCTGCACCTTCATACCCGTAGAATGTCTCGACAAGTTTGGTCTCTTCAACAATCTGGCGGACGATACGATTGCGGTCCCATTCGATGATATGCCCATCAGATGTTCGGACGGAGGGGAGGTACGGGAACGGTGATTCCCTCAAAGGTAAGCTGCTTGGTCTCCCGGCGCGCCATTATTCACCTGATATCAGCCTTGATAGGTGCTCTCCATCCAGTTTGCCTGCGGGAAAAAGATCTGCAGAGGTGTAGAAATCAGAGTCTTTCTGTAAAACCGGGGCTTCGTTTACAAACACCCCGTTCATCCGCAGTTCCGTAAGTGATTCCGCAGAAGAAAGGTCGCGCTCGAAATACGTATAGCCGCTCTTTTTCAAAAATCCCTTTAAATATGTCACAATTCGGGCAATATTCAAGCGTATATACAATCAATTGCGATTTTTTCGGCACAAAAAACACCCTCACTCTGTCATCTATCCAATAGGCATTATGTGAGATAAAAAAATCATGGTTTGTGCATTCCATCTGATGTCGTCGCTTATAAGCGATTACCATTAGTAGTGGAATGAAATAATAGTACCGTAATGGTAAGGGCGTTTATAGCACTCGAACTTTCAAAGGAGATCAAGGATCAGCTCGCCGTCAGCGCAGGAGACGCTCCGCGGGTGCAAAGCCCGCCTTA
Organism: uncultured Methanoregulaceae archaeon; assembly: GCA_963699515.1. Lineage (GTDB taxonomy): Archaea > Halobacteriota > Methanomicrobia > Methanomicrobiales > Methanospirillaceae > Methanoregula. The sequence continues at coordinate 10,313 of CAVOUD010000004.1, forward strand.
CCTTTGTGGATCCAAAACATATCCACATCACCGTAAAGTTTCTCGGGGAAGTTGAAGAGAAAACACTCCCGAAAGCTATGGATGCACTTACAGGCAGTCTCCTTTCCTGCCATTTCCCGTTACCGCTGGGAACGTGACGGTGAATAATCCAAAACGCCCGCATACGGTCTGGTGTACAATCAGGATGGCGGGCGAGGGAGAGCGCTTATTCCAGCTTATTGAGGATGTCACTTGCACCACTCGGGTTTGAACGGGAGACGCGCCGGTTCACCCCCCATGCAACACTGGCGCGGGTGAAATCCCCGATCCATCCTCTCTGTTATCCGCGCTGAATAGCCTGAAAGATAAAACGTATGGCAGTTGCATGATCCGTGGTATGAAACTTAAAAAAGAGTACCCTCCTGCCACAGGGCCCGGTCTACGAAGACCTGCTGGAGGTGATATGGTGAAACGGCTGCCCCTTGAAGAAGCATGTCTTGATGAATCTCCGTCCGACCGAAGAGGAGCGCGACCATGTCTGCGGTCTTGCAAAACGCCTGCTTGCCGCAATTGCACAGAGCGGGAAGGCCGAGGGGATGGTCGTGGGTTCCATTGCCCGGCATACATGGGTTCGTGGAGACCGGGATCTCGATGTATTCATGCTCTTTGACCCGGGCTTGTCCCGCGAGGAACTTGAAACAGAAGGACTTGCACTCGCGCGCAGCATTGCAGCCTCATTCACCGACCATTTCCATGAAAAGTATGCCGAACATCCGTACATCAATGCAACTATCGATGACGTGGATGTGGATCTTGTTCCCTGTTATAACGTGGACAGTGCCGACACGGATCCAGAGTGCCGTCGACCGCACCCCGTTCCACACCCGGTATATCACCGACAAGATCAACGGCCTGATCGATGATGTGCTCCTGCTCAAACAGTTCACCAAAGCCGGGGGTATTTATGGTTCAGACCAGATGACCGAAGGATTTTCCGGGTATCTCTGCGAACTCCTTGTCCTCCATTACGGCGGATTTACCCCCCTTATCCAGGCAGCAGCATCGTGGCGGCCCGGGATTGTTATCGATATTGAAAACCATGCGGCAAAAAAATTTGACGAACCACTGGTCGTGATCGATCCGGTTGATCCGAAACGCAACGTGGCAGCAGCAGTATCCTTGGATCGCATGGCAGGATTTGTCGAACTGGCGCGGGGGTATGGTGAAAAACCCGTAACCGAATTCTTTTTGCATCCGATGGAACGCTGTATCCTGAAAAAAGAACTTGCCGCGACAATCGCTCAACGCAGGACACATGTTTTTGCTGTCATCTTTGCAACACCCCAATACATTCCGGAGATTATTGTGCCACAGCTCAAGCGCAGTGTTTCGGCAATCAGAGAACTACTGGAGCGAAACGGGTTTGCCGTCCATCATGCTTCGTATGATATGCAGTCAGAGGAATGCATGATCCTTCTTGAGCTGCTTGTGGGGGACCTTCCGGCAATACGCCGGCATATGGGGCCGCCACTCTGGAACCACGTAAATGCAGATAAATTCCGTGAAAAGCACCATGCGGAACATCAGTCCCGGCCATTCATTGAAGACGGGCGGTACGTGATGGAGGTGCCGAGGGAATATCAGACTGCAAAAAGCCTGTTGTCTTCGGATGCTCTCATGAGTGTGAGCCTGGGAAAACATGTGCGACAGTCGCTGGAACAGGGATGGACCCTTTATGAGGGATCCGAATGCTGGAAGGAGGAGTTTGCACCGTTCATCGCGGAATTCTTTGACCAGTGCTCACCACTTTCACGGATACGGCGGGAAAAATAAAACAGATATCCTCACATTTACTCTTTGTAGTAATACCCTTCTGCACATGGGCAGGGAATGGGGGGGTTTGAAGATTACTTTTTTGAATTTTTCTTTATTTTTGCTAAAGCCAGTTTCTCAATGGCTGCAGTATCAATACCTTGCGTGACAGCCAGTTTCCGGTTCTGTACAGCATTGTCAACAAACCCTTTACCGGTCAGTGTGCGGACAATAAGTGTTGTCGATCCTGGGGGGCTTCCTATCGCACCTGCAGAGATATCAGAAAATAGTGCAGTCAGATCCGTGCAGAAATGGCAGCCTTTACGGATGCAGGTTTCCAGTTCTGCGAGGGGTACAATCGTGGTGCTGCCATCATGCTTCAGGATCTCTAATTTTCCTTTCACATTGAGTTTTTTAATTTCATGGGGTTCGAGATTGTAGTGGTTTTTGAGTTTTCCCTGAACAAGGGCAGTGTAATCGAATGTTTCTGTACAGAAGAGTCCGATTACAAGGCGAATCGCTTTCCCGTACGGTTTTAAAAGATCATTATCACTTTCACGCATTCGTGCTACTGCCTGGACCGCACAGGGAACACCGATAACTGCAATCCGTTTGTACTTGTGCTCAATTGCAGCATACTTAAGCGCAGCAAGGAGTGGCACCCACCAGCTGTACCGGCTACCTGCCTGCTGAACAAGCACCTCCGATTTCGTGATCACAACAGAGGATGGTTTCAGGGTCCAGCGATCCTCTGTAACCGTCACAACCGCATCTATCAGTCCCTCATCCAGAGCATTGGCAAGAATTGCACGTGACTGCTCCCCCGCTTTGCTTGTGGGGGACTTCAAATGTCGCTTTTGCACTCATAAGTTCGAGATAATTCCCGAGTGTTTCTGCTGGCTGGCTACAGATCCGGGGACATACTGCATAACATGCCCCGCAATTGACATTATCGGTAGCCTGTTTGCAGTACCCGTTACTTCTTGGGCTTATTGCCATTCCTCCTTCATCAAATGAGATGGCATCCGCCGGGCAGACCGCCACACATGCACCGCATCCCGAGCATTTACCTGTGTCCCAGACCTCGTTTTTCAAATCAAGATAACTTTTTGCAGCCATTACCATCACTCCCATGTGTATTTATTCGCAAATGGTCGTGCGCTTGCAGGAGAAATCCTCGAATAATCAGAGGTCAGTAGTGGTGTCGGATCAATACCGAACGTTCGTGCAAAATCCTCAATAATTGGTTGGATCATTGTCTTCTGCGCTTCTGTCGCTGGCATTTGTTGTGCACCGACCCCGAGGTTATTCTTGTCGACAATGCCCCGAACATAGATTTCACCACCGTGGATCCCGCTTCCAATGCCACGTTCTGCAATGGCAGGAGTGCCGGTTAATCCAAGAACAATCAGTAGACCACCTGCCATATACTCACCGAGAAATGCCCGTGCTGCTCCTCCGACAACAAGGATCGGGCGTTTATCTGTGTACTGCTTCATGTGGATACCCCCACGGTACCCGATGTTATCCCTCACGTACACCCTGCCGCCACGCATGCTGTGAGCGACTGCATCACCGGCACTACCATGAATAATGATCCTTCCCATATCCATGGTATTTCCCGGTGCATGGTCAGCATTCCCATGAACGATGATTGTCGGGCCGCTCATGAACATGGCGAGATCCCCGCCAGGAACTCCGTTGACCGTGAGCGTAACTCCTTCACCCCGGATCCCATCACCAATGAATCGCTGCCCGAGAACATTATCTAATCACGATCTCTTTTGCCCCTGAAGTAATCGCCGCCCGGATTTGCTGGTTGAGGTGTGTGTAGTGGAGATATTTTGCATCAATCCTGACTGATGTCGTCATTACGCCCCCACCGTTTTCACATCGAGAACGTTCAAGAGTCCTTCGTCCAGCATGTAACCCCGGAGCCGGTCGCGATTGCCCCTCAGGCTCTCAATACTGTTGATACCCGCAGCACCCATCAGTTCAGCGAGTTCGAGAGTCCAGCCATGAATCAGGTTCTCGACCTGCACGGATTCAATATCGGGATCAAGCCTTTTGGTGAGTTCTGGTTTCTGGGTGGCGATACCCCATGCGCACTGCCCCCGGTAGCAGGTGCCGCATACGCGGCAACCCATCGCAACGAGAGCGGAAGTACCAATATATACAGCATCTGCACCGAGACAGATGATCTTTGCCACATCGGCACTTTCGCGAATCCCGCCACTTGCGATAATGGAAACTTTGTTTCTGATTCCCTGCTGGCGAAGTTTAGCGTCCACGCTCGCAACTGCTGCTTCTATGGGGATCCCGACATGATCCCGAAACACCCGTGGAGCAGCACCGGTACCACCGCGAAATCCATCAATCACTACAGCATCTGCAGAAGAACGTGCGATTCCTGCTGCAATTGCAGCGGAGTTGTGCACTGCGGCGATCTTCACAAAGACAGGTTTCTTCCATTCGGTCGCTTCTTTTAACCCTCGTACCGAGCTGCTTGAGATCTTCGATACTATAAATGTCGTGATGGGGTGCAGGGCTAATCGCATCGCTTCCTTCCGGGATCATACGTGTGCACGACACATCGGCACAGACTTTTTCACCGGGCAGGTGCCCGCCGATACCCGGTTTTGCACCCTGCCCGATCTTGATCTCAATCGCAGCACCACGTTCGAGATAGTTGATATCCACACCGAATCGCCCGCTTGCAACCTGGACAATCATATTTTTCTGGTACGGATAGAGTGATTCGTGGAGTCCGCCTTCACCCGTCCCCATGAAAGTCCCGATACGGCTTACCGCTTTTGCAAGCGCGGTCTGCGCATTTAAGCTGATTGCACCATAGCTCATGTGCCCGATCATGATCGGGGTCTCGATCTGAAGATTTGGGGAAAGTTTTGTTAAGAGCTCTACATCACCATTTGCGACTTCTTTAATGGATAACGATGAGGGCTTTTTCCCAAGATACGTCCGAAGCTCCATGGGTTCACGAAGCGGGTCGATGCTTGGATTTGTTACCTGGCAGGCATCCAGTACGAGGCGGTCAAAAATAATCGGGTAGGGAAGTGCATTGCCCATACCCGCAAGGATAATCTTTCCGGTCTTCGCCTGGTTAAATATGTTCTCACGAACTTCACGCGTCCAGACAGGGTGACTCCGATAATCCGTGGGTTTCTCATAGATACTGATAGCATCCCGCGGACAGAATGCAGTGCAGCGGTGGCAGGCAACACAATTGCGGGAGTTCACCCGGATTGCATCACCATCATTTCGGAACACGCCATAGGAGCAATTATCAACACAGCGCCCGCAGAGCATGCACTGGTCGGGGTCGATATCAACTTTATAGCGAAGAGGGATGCTGCCTATTGTCATGCAATAACCCTCCCGATGACAGGTTCACCGGCTTTTGGCATTGTGATACTATCAACATCCGGTTCCATCCTCCGGATTGCTGCTTCCTCGCTGGAGATATACAGCCGGTCTCCATATTCTCCGGAAACAAGCGGACGCAGCTTGATCCGGTCGGTAAAGCCAACCAGCGTGTTTTCGTTTGCTACACAGATTGCAAAAGGACCATTCATGAGGGCGGATCCATACGCAAGACGAATTGCCCTGTTGAGTTCCTGCTCCTTTGCCGGCATCCGGTCAATTTCCTCCCAGAAAGGTGGTGCAAGCGCCCGCACCGCCATCTTTTCAGAGAGCCCGTGTTTTCGTATCAACAAGTCAACAAGATAAGCAACCACTTCAGTGTCGGTATACATCGTACATTTATACCCGTAACTTTCAATGTAACGCCGGTTGGTACCATAGGAGGTTATCTCACCGTTATGGACTACACTCCAGTTCAGGAGGTTGAAAGGATGTGCGCCCCCCCACCAGCCAGGGGTATTTGTCGGGTACCGGTTGTGGGCAAGCCAGAGATATCCTTTATAGTCCTGAATCCGGTAGAAGTCTGCAACGTCCTCAGGCCAGCCTGCAGCTTTGAATACGCCAAGATTTTTACCGGAAGAGAAGATGAGAGCACCATTTTTTTCCGCGTTGACTTTCATGACCAGGTGGGTAACAATGTCTTCATCAGGTGTGGTACTTTTCGGCATCAGGCTCCGGTCCGGGCGGAAAAAATAACGCCATGGTGTATGAACTTTCCGTATATTGGGCTGCTCATACGTTTTGATCTGTTCATCATGGACGATAGTTCCCCATTTCTCAAGGACGGTATCAAGTGATGCTTTGTTTTCACGGATATTATCAAAAAAAACATGCAGCGCGAAATAATCCTTATATTCAGGATAGATTCCGTACGCCACGTAGCCTGCGCCCTCACCACTCCCCCGTTCATTCATCATGGAGAGTGCTTCTTTTATTTTGGCACCATCCAGACTTTCACGGTGTTTGTCCAGAACTCCTATAATACCACACATATTATCACAATATAGAATGATCTTGTAATGATGAACATATGTTCATTCCATAATGAACATTCGTTCAATCAGATTGGTTGAATAAGTATAAATACAAATGGGTGGAACATGTCTTCCAATATGCCAGCAGACGTAACAAAACTTTTAAAGAAAATCGAGGCGGACAAAATTAAATTTATCCGCCTGCAGTTTACTGACATCCAGGGTCAGCCGAAAAACGTCTCGATCCCGGTTATTCAGGCAGAGAAAGCATTGACCGAGGGTATCTGGTTCGATGGATCCTCTATCGAAGGATTTGCCCGGATTGAAGAGTCCGACATGATGCTGAAACCGGACCCGGCAACATACGCGGTTCTTCCCTGGAGACCTCAGGAAGGAAAGGTTGCACGATTTATTTGTGATGTTCAGACCTACGGAAATAAACCGTTTGATGGGGATCCCCGGTTTATCCTGCGCAAAACCATCACTGATGCAGCAAAGATGGGTTTCACCTTTAATACGGGACCTGAACTCGAATTTTTCCTGTTTAAAATGTACGATGGCATACCAACTACTGAGTTCGAGGACCACGGTGCCTACTTCGATCTTGCTCCCACAGACTCTGCAGAAGATGTTCGGCGTGATGTTGTGTTGGCACTGAGCGATATGGGATTTGAAATTGAAGCCTCTCACCACGAAGTCGCTGACAGCCAGCACGAGATTGACTTCAAATATGGCGATGCCCTTACCACTGCAGACCGTGTAATTACCTTCAAGTTTGCAACCAAATCGATAGCTCTCCAGTACGGACTGCATGCGAGACTTTATGGCAAAGCCTATTGCCGGCATCAACGGCAGCGGTATGCATACGCATGGGTCACTGGCCAAGAATGGTAAGAATGCTTTCTTCGATCCCAATGGTGAGAATCGACTCTCCGACACCGCAATGTATTACATCGGGGGTATCCTGAAGCACGCAAAAGCAATCACCCGTGTAGCGAACCCGACAATCAACTCCTATAAGCGGCTTGTTCCCGGTTACGAAGCCCCCTGTTATATTTCCTGGAGTGCAGCCAACCGCTCAGCCCTGGTCCGCGTACCGGCAGCCCGTGGCAACAGCACCCGTGCTGAGTTCCGCAGCCCGGACCCGATGTGCAACCCGTATCTCACCTTTGCCTGCATGCTTGCAGCAGGACTTGACGGCATTAAAAACAAGGTTATGCCTCCTGAAAGCACGAACACGAACATCTATCATCTCGATGAGAGAGCACGCAAAAAACTCCATATTGATATGCTCCCCGGCAGCCTTATGGAGTCCAATGCAGCACTCCTGAAAGATGAGGTACTTTGCAAGACCCTTGGTGATCATGTGGTCACAAACCTTTCGAGCATTGCACAGATGGAATCCGATTCATTCCGTCTTGCAGTACACCCGTGGGAACTTGACCGCTACCTGGCAACATATTAATTTTTTCGACCAGTCTCTTCGCAAGGAAACTTCGGAAATTTCTCAATCCAGCCTGTTATCACCGGACTTTTTATCCGGGATTGTGCATGGTAACGGGAATTGGATCAGTGAAAAATGGCACTATGATCATAACACCAAGCAGATGCTTTTCAAGGCATCATGAAAGCCCGACCCGGTTGCTTTCTGCGCGACATGACAGGGTCAGCCAGATTCTCTGAAGCCCCTTTTCCCGTGATCTGCTGTTCCCTCAAACACTGGTACTAAGGTGGAAAAATGGCATTCGATTCAGCAACAACAGTATGGATTTTGGTATCTGCAGCACTTGTGATGCTGATGGTACCAGGTGTTGGTTTATTCTATGCAGGACTTGTTCGCAGGAAGAATATAATATCGATGATCGCGCTTTCTTTCGTCGTTCTCGCTGTCGTCAGTATTTTCTGGATGGTGATTGGGTATTCGCTCGCTTTTGGCCCGGATGTTGGCGGAGTTATCGGAAACCTCGATTATGCCTTCCTGAACGGAGTCGGAACAGATGCAGGAGAGAAGGGATATCCTCCGCTGGGATTCATGGTCTTCCAGCTCTTCTTTGCAGCAGTGACCTTAACCATCATTACATCCGGTGTAGCAGAACGCGTCAGGCTCTCCTCATTTATTTTATTCATGATTCTCTGGACAACATTTGTCTACTGCCCGCTTGCCCACTGGGCATGGGGAGGGGGATGGGCACAATCGATGGGACTTCTGGATTTTGCCGGAGGAACGGTAGTTGAGATCTGTTCAGGATTTTCTGCACTTGCTATTGCCCTGGTGATCAAGAGCCGGGCAGGCTTTGGAAAATATTCAATGGAACCCTACAATATTCCCCTGGCTCTGATTGGGGCTGCACTGCTCTGGTTCGGCTGGTTCGGATTCAATGCGGGCAGTGCACTTGGAGTGAACGAATTAGCAGTTATTGCATTTGTAAATACCAATGCTGCTGCGGCTGCAGGCACACTTGCGTGGATGGGAGCCAGACTGGTATCACGGAAAACCCAGCTCGCTGGGCATGGTGAGCGGGGCGATAGCCGGCATGGTTGCAATTACACCCGCAGCCGGATATGTTACGCCAATGGTTTCGATCCTGATTGGTATCGTTGCCGGCCTGATCTGCTATGGGGCAATGTTATTCCGGATAAGAAAAGGACTCGATGAGAGCCTTGACGCATGGGCAATCCATGGTATGGGTGGCCTCTGGGGGACAATTGCCACCGGCGCATTCGCGGCGATGGCTGTCTGCGGAATCTCAGGTCTGTTTGAAGGTAACACGCAGCAGTTTATGATAAATGGAATTTCCGCACTGGCAGCGCTTGTCTTTTCCTTTGTTATCACCTATATTATCGCTAGTATCATTGACCGTACCATGGGACTACGGGTATCATCGGATGAAGAGTACGTGGGGATGGACATATCGCAGCATGGCGAGCGGGTCTGAGGTCATCATTATGAAAATGGTAAAAGCTATCATCAAACCGGAACGGTTTGAACTCGTAAAAAAAGCACTGGAGGAAAAAGGAGTGACTGCCATGACTGCCACAGAAGTCCAGGGACGGGGAGAGCAGAAAGGAATTACGCTCGAATATCGGGGAAAGCAGATGATTGTTGACATGCTTCCTAAGATTCAGATCGAGATCATCGTGCGGGACAAGGAGGTGGACGAACTGATAGCAACCATCATCGGTGCTGCAAGGACCGGAAGGATCGGCGATGGTAAGATCTTTGTCCTGCCGGTCGATACCGCTATCAGGGTCAGGACCGGTGAGATGGAACGCTGATAGGCTCCCGGTTTTTTCAAACCGACCATCAATGCGCGCTCGGCTTTTTTTTGTTCTCTTTTCTCCGGATTTGTTATATGTTCTGACGGCAGATAATTTTTTTCACAATAGATAATATTTATAAATATAGGAATGTAACTTCCTTCCTGCGAGAGTTTCGCACGTTGTTTGGTTGCAGCAGCCGGATCACAAAAGAGAACCACCGGACTTTTCATCCGGCAGGAATCTGAAAAAGAACAGGAACGTTCATATGATCCCCTGCATGCAAATCACATGAATTAAAGGTGAAAAGAAAATGGCTTTAGACACAGGAGCAACAGCATGGATTCTCGCCTCAACGGCGCTTGTCATGATCATGACGCCGGGCGTGGGATTCTTCTACGGCGGACTGGTACGCAGGAAAAATTTCATCTCAATGATTACCCTGTCGTTCGTTGCCTTCGCACTGGTGAGTATCCAGTGGGTACTGTTCGGGTACTCACTCGCATTCGGTCCCGATATTGGCGGGTTTATCGGCATCTTGAGTATCTTGGCCTGAACAACGTGGGTATGGAACCCGGATCCTACAGTCCAGCAATACCCGGATTACTGTATATGGTATTCCAGCTCGTTTTTGCAGCGGTAACGGTGGCAATTGTCACATCAGGGTTTGCCGAGCGTATTAAATTCAGTGCATTTCTCATATTCGGACTTCTCTGGACCACGATCGTATACGATCCTCTCGCCCACTGGGTTTGGGGTGGCGGCTGGGCTGCGCAGTTTGGTGCACTGGACTTTGCCGGGTGGAACCGTTGTGCACATAAGTTCAGGGTTTGCAGCGCTCGCACTTGCACTTGTCATCGGAAAACGTGTCGGTTTTGGCAAGTATGCGATGGAACCAAACAACATTCCGCTGACCATCCTTGGTGCCGCACTTCTCTGGTTCGGCTGGTTTGGGTTTAACGCAGGCAGTGCACTCGGGGCAAATGGTCTTGCAGCTCAGGCTTTTGTCACTACTAACATTGCAGCAGCTGCGGGAGCAATATCCTGGCTTCTTATCAGCTGGCTTCACGGAAAACCGAGTTCTCTCGGTTTTGTCAGCGGTGCAATCGCCGGACTTGTTGCGATCACACCCGGATGCGGGTATGTGACTCCCATGGGAGCCCTGGTGATTGGTGCAATTGGTGGTGCATTCTGTTATGGCATGCTGCTCTTCCGCATCAGGAAAGGTCTCGATGAGAGCCTTGATGCATGGGCAATTCATGGTATGGGAGGGCTCTGGGGAGCACTTGCGACAGGTATCTTTGCTGTTGCAGCGGTGAACGGCGCTTCAGGACTGATTGAAGGGAATGTCCACCAGTTCGTTGCAAATGCAGTTGGTGCTTTCGCAGCCCTTATCTATGCGTTTGTGGTAACCTATGTCCTTGCAGTGATCATTGACAAAACAATCGGTCTGCGGGTCACTGAAGAAGAAGAGTATGTCGGTCTTGACATCTCCCAGCATGGAGAGCGGTGCTAATCCGGAGAGATTACTATGAAAATGGTAAAAGCAATTATCAAACCTGAACGGTTCGAGTTCGTAAAAAAAGCGCTTGAAGACAAAGGATTCATCGGTATGACCATAACTGATGTCAAAGGACGAGGCGAACAGAAGGGAATCACTCTCGAGTACCGCGGCGGTCTGATGACGGTTGATTTCCTGCCAAAAATTCAGTTGGAAATTGTGGTCCGGGACACAGATGTCGATAATCTCGTTGCAACAATTACTGAAGCGGCCCGTAACCGGAAAAATCGGTGATGGTAAAATATTCATCATTCCGATAGAAAAGTCAATCAGGATTCGTACAGGTGAGATGGAGACCTAAGGATAACAAAAAAACCTGCAATAATAAATATTTTTTTTCCTTAATTCCGGATTAAATTCTTTCTTTGTTAGGTTTTCCTGTAGCGCTCTACCAGATAACGTAACGATAAATGCAGATTGTTATCTACAATGACGGTAGAAATTCATAACTGTAATCATGATCCCGTGGCTTTCAGCAAATTTTAAAAATTTTAAACCCAACGCTGCCATTGCCCTCAATGCCACGCGTCATATGAACAAGATCGAGCGAAAAAAACTTTTCTCCCCGGATATCGAACCTATGCGAACTGCAGAGGGCAGGTGGTTTGAAGCAATAGTCTATGAGATGTTTCTGGATATATCAAAAAAATCAGACCGGATAAAATACCTTGCACGCAAAGGCGCGGATGCACCCCGGAAAAGGGAAGACGTTAAACTCGGACAGAACGGTCTTTTTTATTCAAAATATGGCGACATCACCGTCAGGGGTAACGGGCAGGATCTTGCAGAATTTGATATGCTGCTCGTTGATTCGGATAAGCATGTTGCATTTGCCGAAGTGGTGACATCCCCTTCAGATTTAAAAGAGTTTGAAGAAGAGATCGCATTCAAGAAACGACTCATCGGGTACCTGTACGACCAGAGGATCACGCCTTTTCTTCTTGTTTCATCCATTGACCTTTCCAACTATTCTGTTGTCAAGAGGCTTGCAAAGGATAAAACTAATGCAATTATCCATACGAGTTCCTGCGAGGAAATAAAGTCGATTCTTAAGCATTATCGTCCCCGGATACTCTATAACAACCCGGAAAATCACCCCAACCTGATCCCGGCGACAGATTTCCCGATGAAGCACCCGTTTGACTACAAACGGTACCATGATGAAGTGCGCACCCAGATTTTCAGTGACATTGGAAAAGGTGGTGAACGAAAACTACCACAGATCACCACCCAGACCGGACAACTTGTAAAAAAAGTTCTTTACGGGGGATTGTTCCCCCAGTCTGTTAAATTACTGTGTGATTCCTACGGTCTGACGGTAAAAAGTAAAAAGATTGAGTTTGAGGATTTTTCAAAGTATTATTCAAAGGCGATCATTGCAACAGATCTTCCCAGTTATGAACTGATCATTTACCTTCGTTCACGACAGAAAAAAGAGTACCACAAAATGATCCAGGCAAAGGATGGCCATTTTAAATTTGAACGGCCAACTCCAGCAAGAGTAGGTTTTTTCCTTTGGCTCGAAGCCATTCAGCCAAGTCTTGGAACACGGATTACTCACCAGCTGCTGGAGTCATTCACCATTACACGGCAGGCCAGGAAATGAGCAGGTCTTTTTTTCGCTCATGAAAATTCCTTTTGCGGTACTATGAAGTATTAAGTACAAATATAATGAAGGAAGGGACAGTGCCTGCCCCCATTTCACTCCTGTGATTCATGCCTAATAATGAATTACCCGTCAAGAGGTTCGGGGAGCAGATGGAGAAATCACAGCTGGAAATCTGTTAATTTCAATGGTAATGCTTCTGGTTTATTATGCAATAGGATGGGTTTTTGTTGAAAGTATATCGTGGAATTGTTGGTATTGGAAAATAATTGTTAGATTGTAGTAGTTCTCACAAATCACCTTTTCAGTCAGGCAGAATCAACCCACACGCATTGCAGTACTGCCACTGGATTGCAGTTCATGATTGCACATTCACCCCTTTCCTGCAAACTGTTGATACCTTTAATCTCCGCTTGATGATTCATGGAATCCTACTGGTGCACTCAAAAAAATTCAATTATTGACATGATGAATGGCAAAAAATTACCCATTGCACTAACACCCTGCCTCAAAGTCTGAATGTGCTGTTTGGAGAAATGGGGAGTGCTCACATATCCGCAAAGTGGGGAAATCAGAACGCCCACAAGTTTTTAGCAGATGATCCTTCAGTATAGAATTAATTCTCTTGCTCCATTATCTGTCGACATAATCACAATGTTTATCGTAATACGATACGAGTATCACACATCCGCCTCATTTTATAAAAAGTAATCAATTGATAGCGGAGGAGAGAAGGAGTGTGGATAAGAAATGAAAAAGATAGTTGTTATTCTCTGTATAGTCATTGTTCTATGCATTCTGTTACTGGTTATGCCAAGTGCAGCAGCAAATGTAGCGGCAACGGTATCCCCATCTACTGTAGCACAGGGTGACAAAATTTTCATCAATGGTACCGCAGAAGGCCAGCCAGCCTCTGTTGCAATCTGGATTCTCGGTAAGAACTTTGTATTCAAACATACGGAAACCGTGAACGTTGATGGTTCCTTCAGTTACGAGGTTAGGCAGGACACAACCAATTCCATGAACAGCGGTCAGTACTTCGTTGTTGTCCAACACCCGGGAACGAACGGCATATACGATATTGATTGGGCTGGTAGGCCCAGCAGAGTACGTCTATGACTATAGCGGATATGGCGGAACAACACCTGTCAGTCTCTTCAAGATCACCGGACCGGCAGCCTGCAGGGTTTCGATGCAGTCGAAGCACTTGTGCAGGGAATCAACCAACCAAACGTTGACGACACCTATACCGAACTCCAGTTCCAGATTGTAAGCTCAACAAAGATTGGGGTATACAAAGATGGTGCATGGTATCTGGATTATCTTGGGGAAGGAACTTGGACTTCAAATACCAAAGTCTACGGGTTCGGAACAACCGGTTTTACACCGGTTATTGGGGATTGGAATGGCGACGGCAGGACCAAAATTGGGGTATACAAAGATGGCGCCTGGTATCTGGATTATCTTGGAGAAGGTACCTGGACCGCCAATACTAAAGTTTATAGTTTCGGAGCTCCGGCTTTACTCCTGTTGTCGGCGACTGGAATGGCGACGGCAGGACCAAGATAGGGGTATACAAGGACGGTGCCTGGTATTTGGATTACCTAGGAAATGGTACCTGGACTGCTAATACCAAAGTGTATAGTTTCGGATGCAACCGGTTTTACGCCACTTATAGGGAAGTGGAGTTGAAAAAATCTAAACTTATCTCTATTTTTGAACGACATTTGTATCCTGTTATCAGATCGTGTAACGGCAAAAAAGTAGATCCTGCAATACCACCATGTCCCTAGGTTGAATGTGACAAGTGGAAGGATGGCTGGTGCGTCCACATCCGCAAAGTGGGCAAAAATAACTCCACTGTTTTAAAAAGACTATAAATAATTTTTCAGAGGGCAATTTAACTAGATGGATAGAAAATTTACGTAATAGTTTTCAATGTAAAATAATTTTAATTTATTTTCGAAAATTTTATTAATAATCAGGAAAAATAAACCTAGAGATATCATAATAACCTTAATCTGAAATAGCGGGATTTTCGGTTTGCGGGTGACTAGAAGCATTCTGATGTAGAGGAACAAAATTGAAAAACGTGGTTGCTATCCTTTATATTATCGTTCTGCTCTGCCAGCTTGGTAATTATTGTTACCGCAGCAGCTGCGGATACTTGAAGGAAAAATTGCTTATACATGATTTACGGACTGGCAATAATGAGAATGTCCTGGTGATGAAACGGACGGTCCGGGCAGACCCAGCTGACATCCACCTCCCATTATGCATATTTTACAGTGAACGAATATCCTCCGGGTCACCGGATGGTTCGAAGATTACTTATTCCAATCGGCAAAGCGATGCCGATCAGCTCGGGCGATGATGAAATCGGAATGAACTCAGAACGGTTAATCCCAACTAACAGATGTAGAAAAGATGATGCAGATATAAATCCCGTTTGGTCACCTGACGGTTCAAAGATGTCTTGGTCCAATGCGGATCTTGACCCAAAAGGCCACTGTTGGAATGTCATGAACGCGAACGTTGAAGGACAACCGAACCCTAATCGTTAATTAAACAAATGGACCCAGGAATAAAGGGATATCTTCAGTTGGAACTATCCGTCGATGGTTCGACAGAGTTTGCCTTTATCGATCCGATTTTAATGCCGAAAAAGAACAAGCCTAAGTTCGAGATTTACTGTTGTGAACGCTGATGGTACTGGACAACCAATACGTACTCACAAACAATATCAATAACAAGCAACAATTGATTACCACAGATACACCTAAAGGAGAAGACTGGCCAGGAACAACTGATGAAAATGGTAAAATGGATCTTAAATATCCATTAAGCAACATTTTTTCGGAAATCAGGAGTTTAACATTTACTGTAAAAGCTAAAGGTGATGGAATCTCCCGGTGAGTAGTGAACCAATTAAAATTTTTGATTCAACAATGGAATCACATCATCAGGTAATAACATCAGAGATGAAAACCAATTTCGACAAAAACAGAGAACGAAATTTTTTAGAAGAGATGAGCAAACCTAGCATAGACATCCCATTCGCCCCCGAAGTATGGTTATTTGGGAGTAATCTGCTCTTTAGCTCAATCTCTTGCATGGTGGTTCCAGAATCTTGCATATGTACCTGAAGTTGGGGATAATACTCTTGTTGAAACTTTTGTATACACTGCTCAAGATACCGTTCCCGTTTACCGAATACACGAAGTTCAAACCCGTGCTGGTGCAATTATTTTTGAGAACAATGCCTTTACTGAAGATAAATTCACGTTTGAGCTAGCGTTATCGAAACCAATATTAAATCTTGATGGCATGAATGTGGCAATTTTATCACCAGCGGTTCTTTACGTAACAGCTCCAGATGGTTCTCATGCTGGATACGACTCCCAAACGGGTAGTCTAATAAAGGAATTTCCGATGACTATTGGAGAACCGGGCGATGAACCATTCTTAATGTATATACCAAATCCGCAAAAAGGAAAATATAAGATTGATATAATTGGAACAGGAACAGGTCCTTATACATTCTTGATTGAATCAACTAATTCAGAAGGTATTCCTGGTCAATCATTCTCTTATTTAGGTCAAACAGTAGCAGGGAAAATTGATACGTTTGATGCTACCTTATCCGAACTGGAGTTATAATCGAATCCAAAAACCAACCCCCATTAGCAAACGCTGGACCCGATCAGACAGTCAAAGTTAGCACCATAGTCACACTGGATAGTACTGGCAGTTCTGATCCAGACAACAATCTCCCGCTTACGTATGCATGGGACATAGTGAATAAACCGTCTGGGAGTACGCAGTGCTTTCGAGCACAACTGCAGCAAAACCAACTTTCACTCCAGATAAGACTGGTGATTACATCATCTCACTCACAGTCACAGATAACCTGGGACTCGAAAGCACAACTGCAGATTCTCTTAAGATAACCGCAATCGCAGCGAGCGAACCACCAGTGCCGGTCAAAGTCAAAATTCTACCGAATCCCCTGAACATTGCCAGCAAAGGGTACTTCATTGCTTTTGTGACATTACCGAAAGGTTACAAAGCCGCTGATGTGGACGCCACATCAGTGAAATGCCAAGAAGTGGCGGCTCTCAAACTTGTGCGAAGCAAATGGTTCCCGCAAATCTTTGAAATCGGAAAACTGGAATTACCGTTAGAAATAATGCTACGAACCTGCAGTTAGAAGGATGAGGTTCAAGAGTAGGGAAATGAGGATGATAGGTCAGCCGTAATCACCCTAATTGCAAATTTTCCTACATCATTCAAAAGAACCAATTGATTCGCCGTTCTAGTTGTGGGAAGTTGGTCCTCCTCATGTACCAATCTTTGAATCTCATTGAATATGCAATCAAAAGAAAGCCTTACTCAATAGTAGGGCAATGGAGTTGAATTTTATCCATTCTTTGATATCCAGCACTGTGCAAGAGTTGCCACGAGATAGCCATGAATAACACGTCTTTTTCCGCTTCGAGTCTTTTTATCTAAAAAGTCTGTTTAAAAATCTTTTCATGCGCGATTCATGACAAAATACTCCATTAAAGGAGTGTATTCTTTAAAAAAAAATCGGGAATAGTTCCCAAAAAATATAGTAATTCCTTTACTCTATTCAATCGAGCAGGGCACCCATCGCCTCATCGTACCGTGCACCCATGACATAGTCAATACCGGATACTTCTGCTGCTTCCGGAGTAAGTGCCATCAGGTCATCACGGCTCATGGTCGAGAGCCGGAAGTTCCTGCTGCCCGCCATAATCTGCTGGAGACCGGTCCTGAACTTCTGGGAGTAGGTGTAAATACCGACTGCACCCATCGGGATATCCTTCATACGTGCACCGAACTTCTCCTTGAGCTCTTCATAACAGACAAAAATCTCTTCGATATTGTTTCCGTACTTGGAAACAGTCTTGGGAAGATCGCCTTCTTTGATCCACTTCTCAATATTCTTACCGACCATGCCGGGGATCATGAGTCCTCTGCCCATGCAGACTGCCTTGAAATAGGGGCTTCCCATGGCAAGTGCCTTGAATGCACCGGGTTCATCTGAGAAACCACCGGCCATCGCCAGATCTGGTACACGGAATCCTTTCTTGTCCAGTTTGCAGGCAAATTCATAGGCGAGTGACTGGAGGTAGAACGTGGGAATACCCCATTCGTTCATCATCGGCCACGGGCTCATACCAGTACCACCGGGTGCACCATCAATGGTGAGCAGGTCAATCTTTGCCTCGGAACTGTAGCGCATGGCCATTGCCAGTTCGACCATGGAGTATGCACCGGTCTTTAAGGTGACCCGCTTGAAACCGATGTCACGGAGACGGTCAACTTCTTCTAAGAATCCTTCTTTGGTGACAAAACCGAGCCGGGAGTGGCGTTCGAATTCCTTGATCGCTCCTGCTTTGAAAGCCATCTGGTTCTCTTTAAGAGTCGGATCGGGCAGAACGATATAGCCTCGCTTCTTGAGCTCGATTGCACGCTCAAGAGACTTGACCTTGATCTCGCCACCGATACACTTGGCACCCTGTCCCCACTTCAGTTCGATCGTATCCAGGTTGTGTTTGCTCGCGACATACTCCGCTGTTCCAGACCGGGTGTCTTCGACATTCATCTGGACGAGTATTTCTCCATAGCCATCGTAGAATTTCTTGTAGACATTAATGCGGCGATCCATTTCGGGAGACTCAATAACTTTACCCTTGGCATCGCGTTTCAGGCCGGGATCAATACCGCAGACATTTTCACCACAGACACACGTGATACCGGATATTGCTGCACCGATGGCAAAATGTTCCCAGTTTACCCGTGCAATTTCAGTTGATCCAAGAGCTCCGGTGAAGATTGGCAGGCGCATCTTGACTTTTTTGTCCCACCCGTACTCGGTCTCGGTATCCACGGTTGAGAAGACCGCTGTATCCGGACCGGCTTCGACGCCATCAGGAAGTCCCCGTGCACCGACCGCATATCCCTGAATATTGAGATGGGAATAATCAATCGGGTAGTTCTTGTCGGCACCTGCAGTGATCTCACCGAATGGACCGGGATAGAGAACTTCCCTGCCCCGGAACGATGATAACCAGATCTCACAACTGCCTTTGCATCCGTCCATACAACGGGTACAGATACCTGAACACGGAGCAACATCCCGTGAACGGTTTACAGTCCCCGTTGCTTCGTTTGCATTTGGCTGTCTAAGATTCATGAATACACTCCATTGGAATAACTGGATGACCTTCGATTTACGACGAAGATAGGGTTTGAGCGAAAAATCGATCTCAAACTAATTGATTTAAAACTCCTTCACTAATAAGCGCTTGCTTTCCACCCTCATTTAAACTTTACTGTTTTGAACCATGATGGTGATACGTTTTCACTTATTTTTAGGGAAAAAATGGATCAAAAATCAGGAAATATACCAAAAAATTAGGATTTTTATAAAAAACTGACCAGACAATCAAATGACAATTAAATCGTATGAGCGCTTCCCATCCCAATCTCTTCAGCATACAGTACCTGCCGGTATCCATCCGTCTGTGCATGAACTCCTTTGAACTTGTCCTCTCCTTTATGATGATGAGTGGTGAGAAGCGAATCGGTAAACCCTGTTTGCTGGTTCACGAGATCATAACTTGCTGCATCAATCGCCACAGGATCCTTTGATGCGAGGATGCCAATATCCGGTACGATCGGTGTATCGCTGAACGGGAAACAGTCACAATCAGGAGTGATGCGGATGAGGAAATTCATGTACCCAACTTTTCCTTTCTTTGCCTGCACCGCACCATAGGCATACTCAACCATTCGTTCCATAAATACCGGAATCTCTGTCTCCCAGTCAATATCTATCGCATGTTCCGGGCAGACATGCATGCATTCAAAACAACCGATGCAGAGCATCTCTGTCGATGACGGATTTCTTTTGTTCAATCGTGATCGCTGTTTTCGGGCAGACTTCAGCGCAGGTTCCACATCCGGAGCACCTATCCGTGATAGTGAACGGACGGGCATTGTGCTGTGCCCGTTTTCCTTCAGGAGGTGCACAACCCATGGCAAGATTTTTTATGGCACCACCGAATCCTGATACAATATGACCTTTGAAATGGCTCATCACAATCATGCTGTCTGAAAGAGCGATATCTCCGGCAATCGATAACAGTGTTAAAATGTTTTTTATCAATTTTTACCTGCGCCACATTCTTTCCAAAGAGCCCGTCTGCAATAATTATCGGTGCACCGGTTACCGCATAGTCAAACCCGTGCAGAATTGCGGTCGTGATATGATCTACTGCATTCGAACGGCTGCCAAGATAGAGCGTATTTGTATCGGTCAGAAAGGGATTGCCCCGTATGCTTTCACTTTTTCCACAACCTGCCGGACATAGACCGGACTGATAAACCCGTCATTTCCCCGCTCACCAAAATGGAGTTTGATCGCAGTTCTGTCATTCTGTGCAACAACATCTGAAAACCCGGCACGGTCAAAGAGCCGCTGCACTTTTACCGTCGTGCTCTCCTGATCTGAATATGCCCGAAGACTTGCAAAATAGACCGCACTTTTCATATAAATATCCTCAGTTAAAAAGAGGATATTTACGGGAGATATGTAAAACCTATCGTTACCTTCAGGACAAGGAAATCAAAGTTACGGGTTTTTTTCCTGTTTTTACCCTGCTTGATTAAATCCCGGGACTTTTCAAAATACTGGCGTGATAACAGCTCTTTTCCCAGTTCCTTGGAACAGATCCCAAGACTGTTCCATGCTTCTGCATGGTTCGGGTTCTTCTCTACCACACGATTCAGGATCTGAACCGCTGATTCAAGGAGATCCTGCCGCTGGCGCAGAATCCCGATTGTTTTTAGCATCTCAGCACGGGAAAACATCAATTCTTCATCATCTGGTGCAAGTTCTACCGCCTGGTCAAAATTTCGGAGTGCTTCTGCGTCCTTTCCCAGCTTCCCGGTAACATACACCCCTGTCATGCCAGACATAAGCAAGTGACGGATCAATCTCAATCGCCTGGTCAAAATACGGAATCGCCTCAGCATACTTCCCTTCCCGGAAGGAGAGTCGCAGCCCTTCCGGTAATTGCTTTTTGCCTTCCCCAGTATCTTATCAAACATGCCAGCCTTGGTAGAAAGAGGCGGACTCTGAAGACCCCGCGACTTGTTTGCGGTTTGGTTAAAAGTTCTGCTCCCATCTCTTCAGTAACATCTCTTACTTTTCCCATCACTCCGATGAACACACCTTTGCTGTCATAGAGTGCGGTAGACTTCATCCATAAAACGGTCTGGCGACCTTCCTCTGGTGTCGCTTTTGTCCATGCAGTGATGGTCCCCTTCTCTTTTTCAATAATGGTGTAGTTATTTTCAAGGAGTGTAGCATCATCCTGAAAGATGAGATCACTGAGCATCGGGGACCTGTGCCCGAAAAAAGGAATCGAATACTCCCAGTCTCCCTTTCCAAGCATATCCCCCTCTCTGATCCCGGTCATTGCTGCCATTCCCTTGTTCCATACGATCACTTTACCTTCACGATCGATGACATATGCGGGCTGGTGAAAAAAGTTAAACGCATCTGAAAGGATCTTCTGGGTCGTGCCAGGTCCCCTCCCCATATTTCTCCGGTCAACAGCCTGACGGATCATATGTACCATATCGAGGAGCTGATCCTGGACATCATCACCTTTTTTTAAGAAAAAATCTGCACCATAATTAAGCGCCTCAATTGCTGCATATTCCCTGCCAACACCGGTAAAAATAATCAACGGGGTGGTATCTCCCTTTGCCCGGAGCATCTTTAAAAAATCGATACCGTTAATCTCCGGGAGGTCGTAATCAACGACCATCGCATCGAATGTAGTGCTCACCAGGAGATCCAGTGCTTCCTTTGCAGAAAGTGCTGTCTTTACCTTCATATTGCCGAAACGTTCAAGAAAAAGACGTATAACCTCAAGCAGTGGTTTCTGGTCATCAATAACAAGGACTGACAGCATACTGTAACCTAACGATGTTAACGCTGCAAAAAAATAAAAAGATTGGGATTTATTCCCGCTTTCCCAATTGGTGGTCAAGATAGAAGAGATGGCCGGGAATATCACCGATGCACATTACCTGTGCAAGAATTGCACTTGCATGCTCCTCTTCTTCGACCTGTTCTTTGACAAACCACTGGAGCATCTCAAAGGCTTGCATGGTCTTTTTCCTTGATGGCAAGATCAACAAGCCCGTTGATCATGG
The DNA here is from genome assembly GCA_963699515.1 of uncultured Methanoregulaceae archaeon. GTDB lineage: Archaea > Halobacteriota > Methanomicrobia > Methanomicrobiales > Methanospirillaceae > Methanoregula. The sequence continues at coordinate 32,202 of CAVOUD010000004.1, forward strand.
CGGTGACCTTCTGCTCATGGGCGTACACTTCCTCAAAGACTTTACCGGCAGAGGACCATTTGGCTTTGGGTGCTTCGATATCAAGGAGACTTGCTTTTCCCCCTCTGCAATAATATAATCGTAGATCTTTAATGCATGAATCTGTTCTTCTTTTGCCTGGATTCGCATCCATTTTGCAAATCCTTTCAGGTTGACAGATTCGAAATACGCAGACATCGCAAGGTACAGGTATGCGGAGTAGAATTCGCGGTTGACCTGCTTGTTTAAAGCTTGTTCCATGGTCTTGGAAATCATTTTTAATACCTCCGTTTATCGATGATTGGTTTATCCTTTATTAATGCTTTCGTAAAAGGCAATTATTCGCTGGATTATTCAGACATTATTTTTTCTTCCGTGGACGGATGAACGAATGAAACAGACCCGTGATAGCGTTGGGTTTTTTTGGGCGGAAAACTCCTTCGTTCACATACCGCACATCCTCAATGGAGAAAAATGCATGGGGATTTGTTGCCTGAATATGTTCTGTAATCCGGGACACATCAACACGGTTGACAAGGGAGAGGATCATCTTTACATTCCCCCGTCGAACCCGTGGCATCGATGGTAGTAATGCCGTAATTTTCTGACTGCATGAAAGAGATGATCTCTTCATTGGATTCTTCTGTGGTGACAATACGCAGGATTACCATACCGATCGAGAGTTTCTCCTCAATCACGAGCCCGATATACGTACCCATGGCAAACCCAAACGCAAATGCAAGGAAGTTGGCAATATTGGAAAGATCCTTCATCACCACTTCCATGGCAAGAAGCCAGATGACAATTTCAAAGAACGCGATGATCGGGGCGAGATACTTGATCCCCTTTGAGATATAGATGACCCGGATTGTCTCCATGCTCACATCGCAGATGCGGGCGAAAAATATCAGGAGCGGGAGAATTACCCAGGTGTAAATTTCAGGATTGATAAAAAACGACAATTTTTCACCTCTGCCCCATTGGCGTATCGTAATTTTTTTTATCGATTGATCAAGGTGATTCCTGTTTCTATATCAAGATTATCCGGAAATACATGAAAAAGAGAAATGTGGGGATGAATCCGTGATCGCGCGGATAAATCAGCCCGGTTCACTTACTGCATACTTTTGCGGATCAGTATCAAATTTCTTTTTGCAGCCCGGGAGCACAGAAGTAATACTTTCTTACCTTTATACTCGCTGGTGAACTTTGCCGTTTTTTCATCAACGGTCATCTTGCAGATCGGATCAATTGCCATTCTTTCACCTCAGTTATCTCCCTTTCTTTGCTTCGGGTATATACTTTTTGAGCAGCAGTGAGAGGCTGACAACGGTCACCGAGCTGAGGGCCATTGCAAGGGCGGCAAGTTCCGGTTTGAACATAAAACCAAAGAACGGATAGAGCACACCCGCCCCGACCGGGATGAGTGCAGTGTTGTAGGCAAACGCCCAGAAGATGTTGCCCTTGATCCTGCCCATCACTTTTTTGGAGAGCTGGATCGCTGCCACCGAATCAAGCAGGTCATCTTTGATCAGGACCACGTCCCCGCTTTCAATCGCCACATCAGTACCGCTGCCAATGGCAATCCCGACATCTGCCTGTGCAAGTGCAGGTGCATCATTGATCCCGTCACCCACAAATGCCACGATCTCACCTTTTTCCTGGAGAGCCTTTACTTCTGCAGCCTTGTCCTGCGGGAGCACTTCGGCAATTACCCGCTCAATCCCAATCTGGCGGGCAATTGCATCCGCCGTACGTTTGTTGTCACCGGTGATCATGACGACATGAATTCCCATTGCTTTGAGCTGCCGGACAGATTCCCCGCTTGTCTCCTTGAGGGTGTCTGCAATGGCGATCACTCCGGCCATCTGGTTGCCGGCAGCGACAAGAATCGCGGTTTTGCCATCCTGTTCAAATGCAGTGATCCGTGCTTCGACCTCCTCCGGGATCACAACTCCTTTCTCCTGCATCAGGATGCGGTTACCCACAAGGACTGTTTCTCCAAGCACCGTTGCCACGACACCTTTGCCGCCATAGGTGTCAAAGTGATCAGCCTGGTTCAATGGCAATTCCTGACTCCTGGCTTTCCGTACAACTGCCTGGGCAAGCGGGTGCTGGGAGTTCTTCTCGACACCTGCAGCAAATCCAAGCAGGGTCTGTTCGGAAATGCCAACCGGGATGATATCGGTCACTTCCGGTTTTCCTTTTGTCAGTGTGCCGGTCTTATCAAAAACAACGGTCGTGACTTTTTCGGCAACCTCGAGTGCTTCACCATTTTTTATCAGGATACCCAGCTCAGCACCCCTGCCCACACCGACGGTCACTGCAGTCGGTGTCGCAAGCCCGAGTGCACAGGGACAGGCAACAACGAGGACAGAGATCAATGCAGTCAGCGCAAACAGCAGGGTGGAGTGGAGGACAGAAGAACCACACGATAAAGGCAGTTACCGCAATGGCAAGTACCGCAGGGATAAAGTAGGTCACTGCAGTATCAGCAATCCGCTGGACCGGCGGTTTTGATCCCTGTGCATCCTCTACGAGCTGGATGATCTGGGCAAGTACCGTTTCCCTGCCGACTTTTGTGGCTTTCACCGACAGAACGCTGTTGGTATTGAGGGTGCCCCCAACCACCCGGCTTCCGTTGGCTTTGAGGGGAGGAATCAGGTTCACCGGTGATCATCGATTCATCGACATAACTCTGCACCACCAACAACTTCACCATCAACCGGGACCTTGCTGCCGGGTTTTACCACAACAATATCCCCGACAACTACATCTTCAACAGGAATTTCCTCTTCCTTGCCTTCACGGATTATCGTAGCGGTCTTTGCGCGGAGCCCGGCAAGTTTCCTGATCGCTTCTGATGTTCTCCCTTTTGCCCGTGCCTCAAGGTAACGCCCGAGCATGAGGAATGAGGCAAGCATGATCGCAGTATCGTAAAACATGAACTCATGGGTGAGGATGATGCCGAAGGTTCCCATCACACTCGCAACAAATGCAACACCGGTACCCATCGCGTACATCACATCCATGTTGAGCGAACGGTTGCGCAGCGCCATGGATGCAGCACGGAAGATGGGATAGGCAACATAGAAAAACACCGGTGTGGAGATGACCAGCATCACATACGCAAGGGTCTGCATGGAAAGCGGGAGGGGCACCCACATGGCAAGCATGAGCGGGATACTTACGGCAAACCCGACAGTGAACCGGAGAAATTTGTCGTGCAGATCTTTTTCCCGTGCGATCTTTTCGGCTTCCTCGCTCACCTCACCCGGCAATCCCAAGATACTGGTAACCTGCATCTTCGATGGCTTTTTTCATCTCCGGGATTGCTGAAACTGAGGGGTTGTAGGCTGACATACGCTTTTTCTGTGCCGAGGTTTACGTTTGCAGACATGATACCGGGAAGTGCCCGCAGTGCTGCCTCGATTGTCTGGACACAGGTAGCACAGACCATCCCCCCGATTTTGAGGGTGACTTCACGGTTCACCACATCATACCCGACAGTCTTCACTGCTTTTTCCAGTTCGGTCAGCGAGACTTTTTCGGGATCAAACTCAACATGGGCTGTATCGGTGCCAAAATTTACCTGGACCTTTAGAGACATCCTTGATCTGCGAAAGGGACTCTTCGATATTGATGGCACAGGTCGCACAGTGCATTCCTGAAATTTTTAATTCTGCTTTCTTTTTTTCCGGTTCGGCCATGGGATCCTCCCATCTTCGTATGGATCAGAGCAGTTTTGTCTCTTCGGTTGGCTTTGGAACTTTCACCACCAGGACGCGGAAGACCGAAGTACTCTCGTTACTCCAGCGGTGCGGGATCCTTGCAGGGCTTTCAACCAGCATATCTTTTCCCACGGTCTGTTTCTCATCGCCAATTTCAACAACCCGGATCCTTCAAGCACGTAGAAGAATACATCAACCGGGGTGATATGTTTTTTTAGTGCTTCACCGGGCTTGAGGGTAATAACAACAGCGACTGCATGCGGGGACTCATAAATTTTACGTGCGTCCACATGGTGAGGATTTGGTCCTGACAGGACTTTTGCAACATCGGTAATTTTCATAGGATACTTCCTCGTTGGTATAGCAGAACGTGGGAGCAGGATCGATAAAAGGGTATCAATAGCAGCATAACGATCGTGGAATCACAGTACATTATGAATTGAGAGCTACAGGGCAGTATAGTCCCACGATCTGCTGGCAAAAGAGAGTCTGATATACTCTGTCAATGTCGGGATATTCTCCGATGACATTTCTTGTATTCAGCAACGCTGTTTTTTGTATTCCGCAAGCAACGCCACAGCGTACACATTGCTCTTTTTCGTCGGCACGTAATTGAACTCTTTTACCCGTTTTAACAGCTCCTCGGTGAGTGACAGCATCATCATCAGGACTGAGACTTTTTCACTTCATCAAAGATCCAGTCAAGGTGGTCAATACCGGTTTCCTTGCCATCAATGAGCACCCGTTTTGTGGTGATCTTGTCCGGGGGAATTCCCCCGCAGATCGAACAATAATACCCGTCTTTGTCATCTCCACCCATCTTTCTCACTCCTTGATCATGGTAAGTGACATCTTGAACTTCGTAATCGCTGACAGGGCATGAGGGACATTGGCCGGGAAGATGATGGTGTCTCCTTCCTTCATCGTGAAGGTCTTTCCTGCACACCCAGACCTCACATTCACCTTCAAGGATAGTAACCACCGCATCGAACGGTGCGGTATGCTCCGAGAGACCTTCGTTCTCGTCAAATGAGAAGATCGTGATATTTCCTGCCTTACGCGAGATAATCATCCGGCTTGCAACAGTGCCTTCATTATAGTTCACCAGATCTTTTAACTGCAGGACTTTTCCTTTCAGTTCTTCGCGTTTTTTATCGGGTTTATCTGGAGTATTCCAGTTTGTATTCTGCCATGAATCCCTCCGCTCTGTGGATGCTGATGCAGGATGTTTATATCCTGGTCATTTCACGGTAATATCTGTTACGCCCACTAGCTCATATTCCGTGCATGTTTCGTGAATCGCAAGAAATCTTTACATCATGTGTCAGGTCTCGATAACCGCTTAGACAGAGTATCTCTCCTGCCGTTTTTTAAAATGGCATAAGAGTCAGCCAGACCCAGTATACCACGACCTGCAATACGGTCAGCGGAATACCAACCCGGGCAAATTCAAGAAATGTGAGGGTTTCACCCTGTTTTTCTGCATTCTGGATGATGATCACAGTGCTTGCAGCACCAAGAATAGTCAGGTTTCCGGCGATTGTACTCCCCGCGGCAAGGGCCATCATCTGGAGGTTGTGCCACCAGCCTGAAGGATCATCGGCTGGAACAGGGCAACAAACGGAACATTGGATATGAACTGGCTGATGATTACACTTGTTCAAGGATCGCGGGAACTGGACAGTGACCAGCTCTGGTCGAAACAAACGACTGGAAAAATCCGGTCTGCCAGACGCTCTCCATCAGCACAAACATCGCGGCAAAGAAGACGAGCGTATACCAGTCAATGTTTTTCAGCAGTCTCGACCCGGTCGGGACGAGAACAGCAGGACAGGTACTGCAGCGCAGAGAGCAATAAACGGAAGGGGGACAAGAAGTTTTCCTCCAGACAGGGAGGCGACAATATTTACCGCAGCAAGGATCAGGAGTATGGCAAGTGAACATTTCACCGGAAGGAGCTTTTATCGGTCACAGACAGGAACCGTTTCATGGTCGAGTGCCCGGGCAGAAAACTCCTATCAAAGAAGTAATCGCAGGACAAGGAAACGCCAGCACCAAGGCTGATCAGCGTGGGAATGAGAAGGTAACATGCCGAACGTAACAAACGGTGTTTGCATCCCGCTGTTTACCGCAACGAGCAGGTTCTGCGGGTTTCCGATCGGGCTCATAACACTGCCGGTCGTAATCGCAATTGCAAGAGAAAGAAGCATCAGTTTTGGAGAGATACGGAACTTTGCTGGCAAGCCCGAGAACCAGAGGTGTCCCGATGATCGCAAGTGTATCATTCATGAGGAGTGCGGAAAGGAAACCCATCCCGAACAGTATGAAAAGTATCACCTGATCCGGCGTGCGGGCATGGGAAAAAAAGCGGCAGGAAAGCATGGAAAGGTACCCGCTCTCCACCATTGCTTCACCTACGATGAACATTCCCAGCAAAAAAAGCATCACATCGATATTAATCGCACCCAGTGCATCGGGCAGAGATATCTGCCCGGTCAGGATGGACGGCCAGGGCTCCGCCGAGCATGATCTGCCAGATTTTGAGATTATATGCCCCAACCTGCCGGATTGCAATGAGCAGGAATACGGCAGCAAGAATGATGACCGGAATATACGTAAGATAATGTTTTTAGTTATGGGTGATGAGCCTTGGCATTTGAATATCCAATCACAGTCATCCGCACGAGGAGAGTCCTGATATTCTGTCAGATCACGGGGTCGCCATCGCTGAGGTTCAACCTGAAGGATACCCTTAAGACGGATTACATCACCAACATTTTAAATCCAGGGTCACCTGATTGTCTGGATTGTCACGGAGAAAGTTGTAGTGTCCCAAAAAAAATGATCGTGAACTGAAGCTGGTGGCAGTTAAATTGGAAAATCACCACTGATAATACAATTATTGGTTCAGCAGAAATTCCGGGAAATTCTCGGAACAACAAAATGCTGGACGATGAAGGAGGAGATAGTGTGTACCCTAATAACCTGCACGAGGTGAGGCAGAGTTCGGGGGTATCACATGGGGGAGCACGGGCGGGGGTGGACACGTGCGAGTTAGATTGTAAGATTACACGAAAGAGGTTTACTATTTTTCCTTCAGGATTCAGAACAATCCAGTGCAAGAAGTATACCTTCTTCGATTCTGCATGCATCCAGAAGCGTGAGTCGGGGAAATGATGATTCAATTATGAATCCCTCCCCATCAGCGAATGTTGGGGCATCTCTCCCCCCAATGATGATGTTACCAATAAACGTGTAAATCTCGTCAACAAGACCTGCTCTGATGAGCCCTGCAATCAGCGTCCCTCCACCCTCCACCATGATGCGGTGGATACCCATGGCTCCAAGATTATCCATAAAAGACAGAGGTCCACTTCATTCTCTCCCACGATAATAACCGTTGCTTTTTTTTTCAGGAGAGATATCTTCGGGATCAGCTCTTTTGGATACGGCGACCACCCGTTTTCCCTGACCTTTATTGAAGAAATGAGGAGTCGTGAGGTGTACGACCTGAACTGTCCACAACAATACGGACAGGATTATCATCCCACCCCTGTTTTCTGCGATATTCCCGACACTCTTCTGATTTTACGGTCAGCGAAGGATCGTCGGCGAGGACCGTCCCGATACCAACCATGATCGCATCACAACCGGCTTTCAGCCTGTCAACTCGTGTAAAATCCTGCGAACCCGATATCCTGACCTGTCTGCGCTCTCTTGTGGATATCTTTCCATCAGCGCTCATTGCAACGTTGACGATGACATGCGGGCGCATAGCGTACCGTTTTTACCCGGCCTTTTATTTGAACCCACTGATCTCTCTCTGGAATGCCCTGCGAAAATCTCATAAAAATCGAGCGATGAAACCTACAGTGAAATCATGAGAACACGTTGAGGATTTGAAAAAACCGGCTCGTACAAGGTTATTATGATGCATTTTGCACCTGAAAACAACTATTCTTCACCAATTCAGGGTATTTAAGGAGTTTCAGAGGTGTATATCTTAAAATAACAAGAGGTTCAAATGGCGTAGATAATAAGGATGTAAGACCATGGTCAGATATTCCAGAATACTCTGCAACAAAACAGGATGACTGTTGCAGACGTTTACCTGTCCTGGAGTGCACTGCTGATGGAATACAGGCACCTCACGGAAACCTCACCAACCAGCATCCTGATCGTCAGGAATGATAGAATCCTCTATGCAAATCCCGCATTTTTGGTTTTTTCCGGGTATAAAGATACAGAAATTATCGGACAAAATCTCTTTTTCTTTATTGATTCATCAGATCATCAGGAATTCGCCAGATTCACAAAATGTGTGCAAATGAAACCCCGACACGCAGACCGGGGTGAGTTCCATTTTATCACAAAATCCGGACATATACGTGTTGCAATAGTCCTCACAACGCCGATTATACACGGTGGCGAACCGGCAATCCTGGTTAATCTGGTGGACATATCTGAAAAACAGCGGTTCGAAGATAAGATCCATCTTGACAACGAGACGCCGGGGAATTATTATTACCATCGCTCACGAGTTGCGCACACCCCTCCAGCCAATTCTTGGTTATCTCAACCTGCTCATCGATGACCCCGAGGGTTATGGTATTACCAATGAAACAAAAAAAATACTTGAACGCTGTCTTGTCAGTGTTGACCGTGAACGCCAGATAATTAACCAGATGCTTGAATCTATCAGTCCTTGAAAGTGGCAAACTCCGTCTGAGCTACTCGAAATTCCCGCTTTCAATGCTTCTGAAGAGTGTGGTGGATACAAGCGGGTATTGCTCGAAAGCCGATATAACAATAGAGATTCCCGATAACCTGATTATCATCGCTGATATGGACCGGCTCTTTGGCGTGTTTGACTCACTCCTCTCAAACGCGATCAATTTCTCCAGTCCTCCACGTAAAGTTACGATTATGTACCGTTCGGAAGACAATGATAACTGCCACCATATTGCTGTCAGGGATAATGGCACCGGCATTTCCGAAAGTGCATTTTCCTCAATTTTTGAGCCATTCCAACTTGCAGATGCAGCAAAACTTTCACGTCGTTATGATCGTATAGGACTCTCGCTTTCAATAGCAAAAAAGATCATGCTGATGCACGGCGGAGATATAACGGTAGAGAGTATCCTGAATACCGGCAGCACATTTACCCTTCACCTGCCAAAAGAAGGGCAGAATTCTTCCTGATACACTGGTTGTCGGAAAATCTTCCGTTCCTTTTAAGGGATATTTTATTCTTGACAACGTATAGTTATATTCGGGCATAGAAAATAATCAAGTCATTTCCTGTTTTTTTTTAACATATAATTTTTCTGAAATTTCAATCTCGTCTTGCAATCGACAATCTTAGAATAGTTTTTATCAGGTCATTGATTCATCTTCCTTAACGAATGTCCGGCGTATCTTTAATACGCACTATGCTAATTTTAGCACAACAACGTGTTCCTTATGCTCACACTCCGTGGTTTAACAAAACAGATCGGCGGCCTGAGGGCAGTGAATAGTGTAGATCTTTCTTTGGGGCAAACGAAATAGTCGGCCTTGTAGGACCAAACGGTGCGGGAAAGACCACGCTCCTCAATATGATCTCCGGCATCAGTACCCCAACGGCGGGAACGATTACTTTCTTCATGAGGATATTACCGGGTTAAAAGCTGACCAGATCTGTAAAAAAGGGATCGCAAAAACATTTCAGATCGCCCAATCTTTTCCCGGACTTACTGCCCGTGAATGCACGATGATCGGAGCATTGTTTGGCAACCACCGAAAGATCAGCATGGGGGATGCAAAAAAAGAAGCGATAGAGATTCTTGATTTTGTAAATTTTCCTGCCGAAAAACGGGAGACTGCCATTAAAAATCTGAATGTGGTTGAATTGAAAAGAGTGCAACTTGCACGGGCTCTTGCTTCAAAACCACAACTGCTCCTTTTAGATGAACTCACTACCGGTCTCAACCCTAAGGAGAGCAATGAAGCAGTGGAACTTATCAAAAAAATCCGGACAAAGGAGTTTCCATCCTGATCATCGAACACGTGATGAGTGTCATCATGGGAGTGTCCGACCGGATCGTCGTACTTGATCATGGAGAGAAGATCGCAGAAGGGCAGCCGTACGAAGTCGTGAATGATCAGCGTGTCATCGATACCTATCTCGGAGATATCGACGCATTTTGAAAAATGCACCTTCATGCTTTCCGTTTCAGGGCTTAATGTCTTTCACGGGAATCTGCAGGTCGTCTGGGATCTCATCGTTCATGTCAACAAAGGCGAACTGGTCACCATGATCGGGCCAAACGGTGCCGGTAAGACTACCACGGTTGAGACGATCATAGGACTCAACCAAAAGGCCACCGGATCGATTACCTTTGATGGTGAAAATATTCTCGGCATGCACCCGTACGATCTCTTCGAGAAAGGACTTGCCCTCGTACCCGAAAAACGGGAGATCTTCCCCACGATGCCGGTGATCGAGAACCTCTTCCTCGGTGCACGGGATGACACCGACAAGGCTGCCACTCTTGACCATATCTATTCACTCTTTCCCATTCTGCAGGAACGACAACGGCAGATGGCAGGAACACTTTCCGGTGGCGAACAACAGATGCTTGCCATCGGACGTGCACTCATGTCGAACCCCAGCTGCTCATCCTCGATGAACCATCAACGGGACTCTCCCCTCTCCTGGTCGGCCAGGTCTTCCGGTCACTCGAACAACTGGCCGGGAAGGGATGACGATACTCCTTCTCGAGCAGAATGTCCGCAATGCCCTTGCCATGTGCAACCGCGGGTATGTGCTCGAAAACGGCAGGATCGTAAAGGAGGGAAGGCAAAAGACTCCTGCATGACCCGCGCATCCAGAAATCATATCTTGGGTTCTGAAACAACACATGATGGATTACTATTTTTTAATTAAAGTATATTCAAAAGTAATTAAACGTCAGGTTCTGCAGAAGGACGGTCAGGTTTTGGTCTTTTATCTCCTTCCACCATTCCTGCACCTGTTTGGGCAGGCTTACGAGCCCACGGGGCAGGAATATGATCACGAGGATCAGTATTACTCCGACGATGACGTACCTCCCGAACGTAAGCCCGGCCTTTGAGTCCTTCCCATATAATCGTGAGCACGACTGTCCCGATAACCGGGCCGGCAAGAGTGCCAAGCCCACCCAGTATGACGTAGGTAACCGGCCAGAACGAGTTTTCAACACCATAAAGTTCGGGTGTGAGGTAGCCGATATGTGGATCTGAAGCGCCCCGGCAACACCCGCAAGGTATGCGCTTAGGGCAAATGCGAGGAGACGGTAACGGACGGGATCGATTCCGGCGGCCCGGGCCTCAAGTTCGTTTTCACGGATCGCGAGAAAAGCCAGGCCAATCCGTGATTTCATGATATACCAGATGGATGATTGATGCGATGGTGATGAGCAGGATTGAGTAGTATTCAATCAGCTGGTAGCCCGGTATTCGGGCTCACGAGGCGGGTCGATGCAATCCCGTCCCAGCCCCCGGTAACGGGAGCAAGCACACTGACAGTCAGGGTCTGGACGATGATGGCAAAGCCAAAGGTGACCATCGCAAGGAACCATTCCTTGAGCCTGACACAGGTAAGACCAATAAGGATCCCGATAAATGCCGCAGCGGCTGCACCGATGAAGATGGTTATGAATGGGGACAGCCCGCTCTTTGCAGCAATGAGCGTCGATGCGTACGCTCCTATGCCAAAGAATGCGGCGTGGCCGAGTG